>JAINDK010000013.1 GCA_019931185.1 Bryobacter sp. CoA8 C33 | reverse complement strand
GTTATTTGCGGAGCAGTTAGCCAAAGACCAGCGATGGCCTGAAATGCTGCGCTGGATCTTTCGGGATTTTACGGCTCAGCGGGGGCGCGACAAGCTGATGCCAGAGGCGGGATGAGGTTCCAACTGCTTTTTTTAGGGTGAAGCGCATGCCCTGGCGGGCGAGGCGGTCGAGGTGAGGGGTTTTGACTTTGGCGCTGGGGGAATAGCAGCCGACGTCGCCGAGGCCGAGATCGTCGGCGAGGATGAGGAGGATGTTGGGTTGGGCGGGCTGGGAATGGAGCAGGGCGGGGACGGAGGCGAGGAACGAACGCCGGTTCATGGAGTCTTCAACGTATCATTTTCTTGCACTTTTCACTTGCAAAGCAGATGTAATCCGATGGAAACTACAAATACAGGTGGTGGTTGGTAACGACCACTAGGGCCCGTTGATAATTTGGATGTATCTCCCTCCACACATCCAAACTGTCCGGGCCTTCCTTTTTTTGGGCCCGCCGCCGGATGAGAAGCGGGCCGATGGATTATCGCTTGCCTTTGTCGAGGAATTCGGCGTAGGAGCCTTTGAAGTCTTCGATGCGGCCGTCGGCGACATGCCAGATGCGGGTGGCGGCTTCGTCGATGAGGTCTTCGTCGTGGGAGACGAACAGGACGGTGCCTTCGTATTTCTGGATGGCGGTATTGAGGGCGTTGATGGACTCGAGGTCGAGGTGATTGGTGGGTTCGTCGAAGATGAGGACGTTGGGCTTGAGGAGCATGAGGCGGCAGAATATAAGGCGGGCGGCCTCACCGCCACTCAGGGCCTTGGTGGGTTTGGTGGCGTCTTCGCCGGGGAAGAGCATCTGGCCGAGGAGGCCGCGGAGCTCTTCATGGGTGGCCTGGTCGTCGTACTGGTGGAGCCAGTCGATGCAATTGAGGCCATGCTGAATGGTTTCGGAGTGATCCTGGGCGAAGTATCCGACGCTGGTTTCGTGGCCCCAGATGACGTTGCCGCTATCGATTTCGAATTGGTCTTCGTCGTGGGCGGCGAGGACGGGGGCATTGCGGAGCAGGGAGCGGAGGAGGGTGGTTTTGCCGGCGCCGTTGCGGCCGAGGATGGCGATCTTGTCGCCGCGGCTGATAAGGGATTCGAAGTTTTCGAAGACCTTGAGGGGGCCATAGCTCTTGGTGAGGCCCTTGAACTCGAGGGGGGTGCGGCCGCTGGGGCGCTTGAGCTGGAAGCGGATGTAGGGTCGCTGGATGTTGGAGCGGGCGAGTTCGGCGGTCTGGAGGCGTTGGACTTCTTTTTTGCGGGAGGTGGTTTGGGCTGAGCGGGTGCCGGCGGAGAAGCGGGCGATGAATTCGGTGAGCTGGGCGATTTTCTTCTGGCGTTCGGCGTTTTCGGCCTCGATACGGGCGCGGACCTGGGTTTTGGCCAGGAGCATGTCGTCATAGCCGCCGGTGTAGATGATGATGGTGTTGTAGTCGATGTCGGCGGTGTGGGTGGAGATGTTGTTGAGGAAGTGGCGGTCGTGGGAGATGGTGATGAGGGTGCCGTCGAACTTATTGAGGTAGTTTTCGAGCCAGTGGACGCTGTCGAGGTCGAGGTGGTTGGTGGGTTCGTCGAGCAGGAGTGCGACGGGGTTGCCGAAGAGGGCTTGGGCGAGGAGAACGCGGACTTTTTGACCGCCCTGGAGTTCGCCCATTTTGCGTTCGTGGAGGGAGGAATCGATGCCTAGGCCGTCGAGGAGGATGGCGGCGTCGGCCTCGGCGGTATAGCCTCCTTCTTCGCCGACGATGCCTTCGAGTTCGCCGAGGCGCATGCCGTCCTCGTCGGTGAGGGAGGCGGGGTCTTTGTCATACAGGGCATCGCGTTCGGTGAGAGCTTTCCAGAGGGGAGCGTTGCCCATGATGACGGTATCGATGACGCGGAAGGCATCGAAGGCGAACTGATCCTGGCGGAGGATGCCGAGGCGTTCAGGGCGGGACACGGAGCCTTTGGTGGGTTCGAGCTCGCCGGTGAGGATCTTGAGAAAAGTCGACTTACCGGCGCCGTTCGGGCCGGTCAAACCATACCTTCGGCCTGGCAGGAAGGCAGTGGTGACATCTTCAAACAGAATTTTGGCGCCGAAGCGCATGGTGACAGAACTTACGTTGATCAAGGGGAGACCCTTTATTGTAACGTGTATGCATGACATGCCGGCGACAGTTTCTCGCGGCGGCGGCAGCGCCCTTGCTTGCCGCGCCGAATGGATGGACGGATCTATTTGACGGAAAGAGCCTGGAGGGATGGAAGGCGGGGGGCAATGCGGGGTCGTGGAAGGTGCGCGACGGGATGCTGCTGGCCGAAGGGCCGGTTTCGCACTTGTTTCATTTGGGACGGCGCTTATTGAACTTCGAGTTTGAGTGTGATGTGTTGACGTGGCCGGGGAGCAATTCGGGGATTTACTTTCATACGGAGTATCAGGAGGCGGGATTTCCGGGGCGGGGCTGGGAGGTGCAGATCAACAACACGGCGACGGGGGAGGGAAGCTACCGGGAGTTGAAGCGGACGGGATCGCTCTATGGTTTGCGGAATGTGCCGCAGCAACTGGTGCGGGATGGGGAATGGTTTCGGGTGGGGATTGCGGTGCGGGGGAGTAACGTGCAGGTGCGGGTGAACGGGATAGTGACGGTGGATTATACGCATCCGGGGCCGTTGCCGGGGGGGCGGATGGCGTTGCAGTGTCATGATGCGGGCTCGCGGGTGGCGTATCGGCAGATCCGGGCGAGGGTACTGCCAGACCAGGAGCCGGACCCGGGGCCGGCGCCAGTGCTGGACGATACGGGGAGGCGGATTCTGGAATTTAGCGGGAAGAATTATCCGTTGGTGGATTGGCATGTACACTTGAAGCCGGGGCTTGATTTGGGGCAGGCGCTCGAGCGGAGCAGGCGGGATGGGATCTATTACGGGATATCGGCTAACTGTGGGAAGCAGAGCCAGTATGCGAGCCCGGAGGCAGCGTTGGGTTTTGCGCGGTCGGTGCGGGGGAATGCGGCTTATGTGGGATTTCAGGCCGAGGGGGCGGACTGGATGGGGGTGTTTCCGGAAGAGACGAGGCGGGCCTTTGACTATGTGTTCAACGACGGTTTGATTTGGACGGGGCCGAAGGGGGAGTGGCGGCGGATCTACCGGCCGGCGGATTTGGGGGAGGTGAAGAATGCGCAGGCGTTTCTCGATGAGTACACGGAGCGACAGGTGAATCTGATCGAGAGCACGCCGATGGATATTTTTGCGATTGCAACGTATTTGCCGCCGTCGCTTGAGGGGCAGCGGGAGGCGTTGTGGACGGAGGCGCGCATGAAGCGGGTGGTGGAGGCGGCGGCGCGCAGGAAGGTGGCAATCGAGATCAACGATCGATTCCGATTACCGGGGCTGGGCTTCTTGCGGATGGCAAAAGAGGCGGGGTGCCGGTTTGCGTTGGGCACGGGCAATGAGAGCGCGACGGACTTGAGGCGGAGTGAATACGGGCTGGGGATGATCGGGGCGTTGCAGTTGGGGTGGAAGGATCTTTGGATGCCGGAGCAGAGGGGGGTGGGGGGCTAGCCGATTTCGGCGCGCGGGGCGCGGGAGAGCAACTGGCGGAGGACTTCCGGGGCGGGTACGCCATCCATCATGTCGGAGACGGCGCGGAGGATGGGCATATCGATGTCGTGGGCGGCGGCGAGGGTGAGGGCGACGCGGGTGGTGTGGACGCCTTCGGCGACCATGCGGGAGTCGTCGAGGATGGAGGCGAGGGGGCGGCCTTTGGCGAGTTCGATGCCGACGCGGCGGTTGCGGCTGAGCTGGCCGGTGCAGGTGAGGACGAGGTCGCCGAGGCCGGCGAGGCCGGCGACGGTGGAGGGCTTGCCGCCGAGGGCAACGATGAGGCGGGTCATTTCGGCAAGGCCGCGAGTGATGAGGGCAGCGAGGCTGTTGGAGCCGAGCTGGAGGCCTTCGACGGCGCCGGCGGCGATGGCGATGCCGTTTTTGAGGGCGCCAGCGAGTTCGACTCCGGTGAGATCGGTATTGGTGTAGAGGCGGAGGGAATCGCCGGCGAAGGCGTTCTGGATGGCGATGGCGAAGGCTTCGTCTTCACTGGCGATGACCATGGCGGCGGGTTCGCCGGCGGCAATCTCGCGGGCAAAGGTGGGGCCGCTGAGGGCGGCGGGGGGAGCGGATTGGGGCAGGCACTGGGTGGCGATTTGGCTCATGCGGAGGAAGGAGCCGGCTTCGATGCCTTTGGTGGCGGTGATGATGCGGATGGGGAGGGTGGTGGCGGAGGCGGCTTGGGTGAGCACGGAGCGGAGGTGGGCCGAGGGGACGACGGCGACGACCCAGGCGGAGAGATGGAGTTGGTTGCTGACGACGATCTTGGGGGGAAGGGGAAAGCCGGGCAGGTAGATATGGTTTTCGCGGGTTTGGGCGATGCTGGCGGCCAGATCGGAGTTATGGACCCAAAGGCGGACCTGGTCGAAGCGGCGGGCGAGGACGAGGGCCAGGGCGGTGCCCCAACTGCCGCCGCCGAGAACCGAGATTACTTTTTCTTCCACTCGAAGCGGTTTTCCTTTCCAAGCCGCAGGCGCTCGATATTACCCGAGTGGCGCCAGGTGATGAAGAGGCCGGCGATGAGCGCGGCGGTGGTGACGGGCCAGGCGGGGTGGAGGATGAGCCAAACGGCGAAGGGGAAGAGCAGAGCTCCGCAGATGGAGCCGAGGGAGATGTAGCGGCTGTAGGCGACGATGAGAACGAAGAGGATGGCGATGGCGAGGAAGGGTAGGGGGGTGAGGTAGGCGAAGGCGCCGGCGAAGCTGGCGACGGCTTTGCCGCCTTTGAAGTTCATGAAGGGAGAGAAGGCATGGCCGAAGAGGACGGCGAGGGCCGAGGCGGAGAGCAGAAGGGTGTTGGCTTCGCTGAAGTGGCCGGTGAGCCAGACGGCGAGCGTGCCCTTGGCGATATCGAGCAGCAAAGTGAGGACGCCGGCGAGGCGGCCGGTGGTGCGCAGAACGTTGGTGGCGCCGATGTTGCCGCTGCCCATTTGAGTGACGTCGGCGCCGGTGCGCCAGCGTACGATCCAGGCGCCGAAGGGGAGGCTGCCGAGGGCGAAGGAGAGAGGAATCAGCCAGAGGGCCAAGCCGAACAGGGAACTCACAGGGGGTAGTCTCCGATCACGGTGTAGATGCTGGTGTGTTCGCCGGGTTCGCTTTTGTACAGCAGGAGGCGGGCGGCGGAACTGACGCCGAAATCGGCGCTGGGCAATTGGGTGATAGCTTGGCGCAAGGGGGCGAGATCAACGGAGCCACGGACACGGGCGAGGGTGAGATGGGGTCTATAAGCACGTGGGTCGGGAGCGAGGCCGAGGCGGGCGCAGGAGGCATCGAGGCGGGCGGCGAGATCAAAGAGAGAGGGCGGGGCCTGGACGCCGGCGAAGAGCACGCGGGGGTGGTGGGGATTGGGGAACCAACCGAAGCCGCTGATAGGAGTGATAATGGGGCCGCGGGGTTCGAGGGCGGCGAGGGCGGCCTTTAGTTCGTCGAGGCGTTCGGCGGGCCAGGGGCCGATGAATTTGGTGGTGATGTGAAAATTGTGGATAGGGCTCCAGTGCAGCGGAGCCAATGGCCGCAGATGCTCGAGCATGAGGTCGAGGTTGCGGCGAAGATGATATTCGAGGGCCAGGCCAGTGAAGAGCCGGAGTGTCTGCGGCACAATCTTAGATCGTAGCTTCTTTTGCCGTCCAACGAAAATGGTGGCGCGGGGGCTGCTGGGCCAAGTGTCGGTGCATGGGGATTTGTGCGCCGAGATACGCGAGACGGAGGCTTACTTACCGGTGGGGGATGAAGCGGCTCATGCGGTGGCGGGACAAACGCGGCGCACCAGGATACTGTTCGGGCCGGCGGGGCATGCCTATGTTTATCTGAACTATGGGATGCACCATTTGTTCAACGTGGTGGCCGAGGTGGAGGGGATACCGGGCTGTGTGCTGATCCGGGCGGCGGGCCCGTGGAAAGGGCCGGGGCGGCTGAGCCGGGGGATGGGAATCGATCTGCGGCACTATGGTGTGGACTTGACGCAGGGCCCGTTGCGCATCGAAAGAGGCCGAAACATTGAGGAGGAAAATGTTTTGGTGAGGCCGCGAGTGGGAATTCGGCGGTCGAGTGAACTCTTTCTTCGCTTTTTAATCGCCTAAGTGCGGATCTTAGGCTATAATCGGGATTCCTATGGCAGACAACGAAAAACTGAAAGCCCTGACCGCCACGCTGGGGGCGATAGAGAAGCAGTTCGGCAAGGGTTCGATCACACGATTGGGGGCGAGCGAGGCGATGGTGCAGGTGCAGTCGATTCCGACGGGATCGATCTCGCTGGACTATGCGCTGGGGATTGGCGGGTTGCCGCGGGGCCGCATCATTGAGATCTTTGGGCCGGAATCTTCAGGCAAGACGACGGTGGCGCTGCAGGCCGTGGCGATGGCGCAGCGGATGGGTGGCATTGCGGCGTTCATTGACGTGGAGCATGCGCTGGACCCGATTTATGCCAAGGCGCTGGGAGTAGATACGGAGAACCTGTTGGTGTCGCAACCGGATTATGCCGAGCAGGCGCTCGAGATTGCGAGCACGCTGGTGCAGTCGGGTTCGATCGACATTTTGGTAGTGGACTCGGTGGCGGCGCTGGTACCGAAAGCGGAACTGGACGGGGAGATGGGGGATACCTTTGTAGGCGTGCAGGCGCGGCTGATGTCGCAGGCGATGCGCAAGCTGACTGGGATCAGCTCGAAGTCGAATACTTGTTTGATCTTCATCAATCAGATCCGCGAGAAGATCGGGGTGATGTTTGGCAATCCGGAGACGACCTCGGGCGGGCGGGCGTTGAAGTTCTATTCAAGCGTGCGGCTGGACATTCGCCGTATCAGCGCGATCAAGGATGGGGAGGTGGTGACGGGCAACCGGACGAAGGTGAAGGTGGTAAAGAACAAGGTGGCGCCGCCTTTCCGGGAAGCGGAGTTCGACATTCTGTACGGTCAAGGGATCAGCGTGGAAGGGGACATGATCGACATTGGGGTGGCGCAGAATGTGATTGAGAAGTCGGGAAGCTGGTACAGCTACAAGGGAGAGCGGATCGGGCAGGGGCGGGAAAACGCGCGGCAGTTTCTGAAGGACCACCCGGACGCCTACAATGCAATTGACCTCGAATTGCGGCGGCTGCTCGGGCTGGGGGCGCGACTGGACGGGCCGGAAACCCCTGTTGAAGCGCCTTCGCGGGGCAAGAAGTAGCGCGGGAACCCCGTAAAATGGGGGCGGGAAGCTCCGGGACACAAAAAAAGGCCCTTTTTAGGGCCTTTTTTGTATTTTTCTCTTTACAGGCCGCGAGAATGTCCCGTATGATGAGGGTGCGCTTGAAGCTGAAACATTTCTGCATGTAAATGTTTTGATCAGCACAGGCCTCAATCAAGTAATTAAGGAGCAGAACTCAATGGCT
Source organism: Bryobacter sp. CoA8 C33 (assembly GCA_019931185.1). Lineage (GTDB taxonomy): Bacteria > Acidobacteriota > Terriglobia > Bryobacterales > Bryobacteraceae > Bryobacter. Next base: position 83,239 of record JAINDK010000013.1, on the reverse strand, counting down.
GATCGCATGACGCAATCTCAGTTGATCAAGGAACTGGCCGAGAAGCTGGGCGTGACCAGCAAGCAGGCAAAAGAATTCATCACGACATACGCGGAAATCATGGTGCGTGAAACGAAGAAGGCGGGCGAGGCGTCCTTGCCGGGTATCGGCAAGCTGGTTCGCCAGGAGCGCAAGGCGCGCACGGGGCGCAACCCTGCCACGGGGGCGACGATCAAGATTCCGGCCAAGAAGGTCGTGAAATTCCGTGTGGCGAAGGCAGTGAAAGACGCCATCGTTCCGCCGAAGAAGAAGTAGTTTTTTTCCTCCTACTCCCCTCCTGTAAGAAACCCGCCGCGCGAGCAGCCCGGCGGGATTTTTATTTACGGGCGAAAGTGAGGCTGGCGGCGAGTGCGGCGAGGACGAACCAGTGGTGTTGCCCGGCGAAGGAGCCGGTGAGGAGGTGAACGCCGACGCTCATGACGGGGCCGAGCAGGGCGAGGCGGTCGGCGAATTCTCCGGCGCGGGGGTGGCGGGCAATGATTTGGAGGGCAAAGGGAACAAAGCAGGCGATGCCGGCGCCGAGCAGGGAGTAGCAAAGCAGGAGAGGGAGGCCGTTTTGTGGGGCGAGCATGGCGCCGGTCACGGCGGCGAGGCAGAGCAGGTGACCGGCGATGACGACATGGCGGAGGTTGAGGGTCTCCTGCAGGCCGGCGAGAAAGCGGATGGAGCCGACGACGAGCCAGAAGATGCCGGACAGGAGGCCAGCGGCGAGCAAGGGGGACAAGCGGAGAGAGCCGAATTGGACGGACTGGATGAGGAGGCTCGACCAGGCGGTGGCCTGAGTAATGGTGAAGACTTCGGCACAGTAAGCGGCGAAGGCGGCGGTAACAGGGATGGCTGCCGTGGCGGGGGCAAAGGTTTGATAGGAGGTGGGGGAGCTGGGGGTGTGGGACCAATCGGGGAGCTTACCCTGAAGCCAGAAGCCGGCAGGGAGGCCGAGGGCGAGGGCGAGGCCAGCAGCCCAGAGGGCGTCGCCGGTGAGCGAGGTGATGAGGGCATTGAGCGCGAAGGATTCACCGAGGCCGAAACCGGCCATGGATTCGAGCAGGAGGGTGGGATTGGTACGGGAGGTGCTTTCTTTCTGGATGGCCGTGATGGCGCGGTACAGGCCGGCGAGGGCAATGCGGGAGGCGGCACCCTGGAGGGAATAGGCAAGCAGGAGAGCGGAGAAGCCTTGGGCGAGAACGGGAAGGCAGACGGCGAGGGCGAGGAGGATGAGCCCGGTTGCGCCGGAAAAACGGCGGCCGCTGCGGCGCAGGTAGAGGTTGACGGCGAGGGCGGTGACGGCGCCGCTTGAAAGAACAAAGCCGAATTCGGTGAGGGAAAGGTTGCTGCGCGACTGGATGTAGCCGTTAAGGACGGCCATGCCGCAAAGGTGGCCGAACAGAAACATTCCTAAAGCTGTGGCACGGAAAGACAATACGAGCTTCTAGTGTATTAGGGTAAGGAGATGCAGGAAGTTTTTCACTATTGGGGTGGCGAGTGGAGACGGCCGGAGGCGGCGTTCGCCGAGGCGGTGATCGACCCGGCGCGGGGAGAGAAAGTGGGCTCGTTGGCGGGGGCGACGGCAGGGGAGGTGAACTCCGCGGTTGAGGCGGCGCAGGCGGCGTACCGGGAATGGCGGCGGGCGGCGGTGACGGAGCGGGTGCAGCCGTTGTTCCGGCTGAAGGCGATTCTCGAACGGGATCTGGAGGCGCTGGCGCGGACGATTACGCTTGAGTGCGGCAAGACGTTGGCGGAGAGCCGGGGGGAGATGCGGCGGGCAATCGAGAACGTGGAGACGGCGTGCGGGATCCCGATGCTGATCCAGAGCGGGTTCAATGAGAACATCGCGCCGGGCATGGACGAGTTTTCGATCCGGCAGCCGTTGGGGGTAGCGGCGATGCTGTGTCCGTTCAATTTTCCGGGGATGATTCCGTTCTGGTTTCTACCGTATGCGGTGGCGGTGGGCTCGAGCGTGGTGTTGAAGCCGAGCGAGCGGGTGCCGCTGACGATGCAGATGCTGATGCAGGGGATGCAGGAGGCGGGCCTGCCGGCGGGGGTGGTGAACATCGTGAACGGGGGCCGGGAGGTGAGCGAGATGCTGATCGACCATCCGCTGGTGCGGTCGGTGAGCTTTGTGGGATCGAGCGCGGCGGCGCGGGCGGTGTATGCGCGGGCGGCGGCGCAGGGCAAGCGGGTACAGTGTCAGGGTGGGGCGAAGAATCCGATCGTGATCCTTCCCGATGCGGAGTTGGAAACGAGCACGGCGGTGATTGCGGATTCGGCGTTCGGGTGCGCGGGGCAGCGGTGTCTGGCGGCGAGTGTGGCGGTGATGGTGGGGGAGGCGAAGCGGGAGTTTGGCGAGGCGCTGCGCGAGGCGGCGGCGACGCGGAAGACGGGCAATGGATTTGAGGATGTACAGATGGGCCCGGTGATCAGCGAGGGGAGCCGGGAGCGGATCGAGCGGCTGGTGGGGGAGATGGAGAGCGCCGGAGCGCGGGTAAGCGTGGACGGGCGGAGGCCGGGGCTGGGGGCTGGATACTTTGTGCGTCCGACGGTGGTGGAGAAGCTGCCGGAGGAAAGCCCGCTGTTGCGGACAGAGATTTTCGGCCCCGTGTTGACGTTGGTGGAGAAGCCGACGATCGAGGCAGCGCTCGAGTTTGTGAACTCGGGGGCGTATGGCAATATGGCCTGTTTGTTTACGCGCAGCGGGGAGGCGGCGCGGCGGTTTCGCTCGGAGGCGGAAGTGGGCAATGTCGGGATCAATGTGGGGGTGGCGGCGCCGATGTCGTTCTTTCCCTTTAGCGGGGCGCGGGAGAGCTTCTTTGGGGACCTGCACGGGCAGGGAATGGATGCGGTGCGGTTCTTCACGAACGAGAAGGTGGTGGTGGAGCGATGGCCGCGGGAGTGGAGCAGGAAGTTTTAGCGATGCGCTTTGATTCACCGGGAAGGATCGAGTATGGCGCCGGGGCGCGGCACCGGCTGGAGGAAGTGTTGGCGGACTGGGGGATCCGGCGTCCGCTGATTGTGACGGACCGCTGGATGGCGCGTTCGTTGCCGGACAAACCAGGTCAACTTGTGTATGAAGGCGTACAGCCGGATCCGACGGAGGCGAATGTTGCCGCGGGGCTGGAGCAGGCGCAGCGGGGGGATGCCGATGGGATTGTGGCCTTTGGCGGAGGTAGCCCGATTGATTGCGCGAAGGCGATCCGGAAACAGCTTGGGGGAGTGAAGCTGGTGGCGGTGCCGACGACGGCGGGAACAGGCAGCGAGGCGACGCCGGTGATGGTGATTACCGACGAGGAGGCCGGGGTGAAGCGGATGACGCGGGAGCCGGGGCTGATGCCGGATGCGGCCATCGTCGATTATGAGTTGAGCGCCACGATGCCGCGGCCGCTGACGGCGCATGTGGGGGTGGATACGCTGACGCATGGGTTGGAGGCGTTTGTGTCCCGCAAGCGGCATCCGCTGAGTGACGCGATGGCGGTGCGGTGCATGGAGCGGTGCCGGGAGCATTTGCGGGAAGCGTGGCGGGACGGCAGGCAAATGCGGGCGCGGGCCGGGATGGCGCTGGCGGCGCTGGAAGGGGGGCTGGCATTTGGCAATGCGAGCGTGGCGCTGGTGCACGGGATGTCGCGGCCATTGGGGGTGGTGTTTCATATCGCGCATGGATTGAGCAATGCGGTGTTGTTGCCGGCGGTGACGAAGTATTCCTGGGAAGGGGATGCGGAGCGGTACGGCGAGGCGGCGCGGGTGCTGGGGATCGAGCCGGGGCGGGAGGCCTTCGTGGCATGGCTGGAGGCATTGAACCGGAGTCTGGAAGTGCCGCGTTTGCGGGAGTGTTGTGGGGGAGACCGGGAGCGGTTCGAGGGGCAACTGGGAAAGATGGCGCGGGATGCGATCGCCTCGGGTTCGCCGGCGAACAATCCACGGCGGGCGGGGGAGGATGAGATTCAGGCGATATACCGGGAGGCATGGTGAGAACGAAGCGGAGCGGCTGGTTGTTGGGAGTGGTAGTGGTGGTGGCGGTGCTGGTGGTGTTGGCGCCGTTGCTGATCCTGAATCCGGACCGGGCGCAGAGTGCCGCGGCGTTGCAGTTGGCGCTGGGACTAAAGCGGTGGAGCCCGGCGGTGCTGGCCTTGGCGGTATTGAGTGCGGGATTGCTGGCGCGGCGGCTGAGGCGGATCTGGGGCTGGGGGCTGGCGGGGCTGGTCGTGGTGGTGACGGTGTTGGGGTCGTTCAATGTGTTTGAGTGGATGTTTGCTCCGGTGGACCGGCTGGAGTTTGCGATAGCGGCGGACCTGACGACGGCAGATCCGGAGGACATGTTGTTGTGTGTGAAGTTAGGTGGGGAGTCGCGGGCCTATCCGGTGCGGATGATGGCTTATCACCATATCGTGAATGACGTAGTGGGTGGGGTGCCAATCGTTGCGACGTATTGAACGCTTTGTCACACCGGTCTGGTGTGGGGGCGGGAAGTGGAAGGGCGGGTTTTGCGGTTCCGGCTGGCGGGGATCAATAATCAGAATTTTCTGATGCGGGACGAGGAGACGGGGAGTTACTGGCAGCAGATTACGGGGCAGGCGATCGCAGGACCGCTAAAAGGTAAGCAATTGCCGCTGGTGCATTGGGATGAACTGAGTTTTGGGGTGTGGCGGGATGAGAACCCTCGGGGCAAGATGTTGCAGCCGGTGGGCGAGTATGCGGGGCGGTATGCGGCCAAGGACTGGGACAAGAAGATGGGGAAGCGGGCCTCGGTGGTGGATACGGCGGCGACGCAGGTGGCGCCGCGGGAGTTAGTAGTTGGTGTCAAGATTGACGGCGCGAGCCGTGCTTACCGTTATGAGAAATTAGTAGGGGGCAAGTTAGTGATGGACCGTGTGGGTGGGCAGCCGATTGTGTTAGTGGTGGGGCTGGATGGACGGTCGGTGCGGGCGTTTGAAGCGAAGCTGCCGGGCAAGGGGGACGCGGCGGAGTTCTACCGCAAGGAGGAGTTGGGCGGGGGGATCATGATGGACAGTGTGAGTGGGGCGGAGTGGAGCTTTGCCGGATGCGCCCTGGGCGGGGAGTATCAGGGGAAATGTCTGGCGCCGGTGCGGCTAGTGAAGGATTACTGGTTTGATTGGTGGAGCTACAACAAAGAGAGCTCAATCCGGTAGCGGCACCGGTGTATTTTGGAGGAGGAGGTGGTGCAATGAGAGTTTTGATTTTCGGGGCGACGGGCGCGGTTGGCCGGGAGGTGCTGGCGCAGGCGCTCGAGCTGGGGCATGGAGTGCGTGCGTTGGTGCGGGATCCGGCGAAGTTGGCGGTGCGGCATCCGAATCTTGAAGTGATGACCGGGGACGCCTTGAGCCCGGGGGATGTTGACCGGGCAGTGCAGGGACAGGAAGCGGTGGTGTACTGTCTGGGAGAGAGAGCGTATGGCAAGGAGACGACTCTGTTTTCTGATTCGACGCGAATCCTGATCGCGGCGATGGAGAAGCATGGTGTGAAGCGGTTGGTGGCGCTGACGGGGATTGGAGCGGGGGACTCAAAGGGGCATGGCGGGTGGATTTATGACTGGATCGTTTATCCGCTGATCACCAAGAGGATCTACCAGGACAAGGACCGGCAGGAGGACTTGATCCGGGGGAGTTCGCTCGATTGGACGATCATGAGGGCGGCCGCGTTTACGGATGGGCCGAAGGGCGGGAAGTTACGGGCGACGGATGAACTGGAGGGGGTGACGATCGCGAGCATCACGCGGGCGGACACGGCGGCGTTTCTACTGGAGCAATTGGGGAGCAAGCAGTGGTTGAGGCGGTCGCCGCTGGTAGGCTATTGAGATGATTTGGTTGTTGCTGCTGGGACTCGAGCTATTTGACGGCAAGAGTTTGAAGGGCTGGTACTGGACACGGGGAGGAGCGGCGCCGGCGCCATCCTGGGAGGCGCGGGGCGGGGTGTTGCGGACGACGCCGGGAGTGGGCAAGGAGGTGTATCTACTGAGCGAGGCGGAGTTTGAGGATTTCGACTTCCGCTTCGAGTGGCGGGCGGAGGCGGGAGCGAATTCGGGGATCAAGTATCGGATTCAGATGTACGGGGAATCGGGGCAGCGCCTGGAGCCGGTTGGGCTCGAATATCAGATTACGGATGATGAGCGTAACGCGGATGCGCTATCGACGCCGCGGCATGCGGCGGGGGCGATCTACGATTATGTAGCGCCGCGCAAAGGCCGATTGGCGGCAGCGGAGGTTTGGCACCGGGGGCGGATCGTGGTGCGGGGTTTGCATGTGGAGCATTGGCTGGATGGAGAACGGGTGGTGAATGTGGACTTGGATTCGGCTGAGGCCGAGGCGAGTTTTCAGCAGAGCAAGCGGGAGAGCCGGCACATGCTGCGGCGGCAGGAGAAGCGTCGCTCGCCGGTGGCGCTGCAAATTCACGATGGGCGGGTGGAGTTTCGCAAGTTGCGCATGAAGGCGTTAAAATAGAAGCAAATGCCGATTTACGAGTATCGTTGCGAGAAGTGTGGCAGTGGCTTTGAGAAGCTGCGTCCGATGAGGGAGGCGGAGGAGCCGGCTGAATGTCCGCGGTGCGGGTATGTGGTGACGAAGAAGCAATGGTCGACTTGTTGCGTGGCGACGGGGAGTGGAGGGGGTGCTGGGGCCGGGGGTGGATGCGGAGCGGCGGGTTCGCGGTTTACTTGAGCGCGCTAAGATTGGGGCCGGTCTGGCCTGTATGTATTTCTATTTATAGTAAACCGTCACGATGGAGCCTGGTTACCATAGCCGCGCGTGTAGTTACGTTTAGCTTAGCGAAAATGCGCCGCATATAGGTGCAAACCGTCCAAGTACTGATGTCGAGCACCCCAGCGATCACCTTATTTGGGAAGTTTTGCCGATGCTTGGCGCGCGCAGCAGCAGGTAGTTGATCAGCTTGTTCGTTTCCCAAATGTGCTTGCCGATACTTCCGGCGTTCGGCGATTCGAGTACATCGAGCAAGCCGTGAAGCGCGCCGGTGCTTCCAAACTTGTTCTTGGTTCGGATGGTCCCTGGCTGCATCCCGGTGCGGAATTGGCAAGAATTCGTCTTCTGAAGCTTCCTCCAGAGGAGGAGGCGCTGATTCGTGGAGGCAATCTCTTGCGGATTCTCGCGCGAGCTCGAAAGGCGGCAACTCCTGAAATCCGGCGGGTTGCGCCGATAGTTGAGGACGTGGACCGGGAAGCTGTTTTATAGTTGAAAGCATCGAAGATTATCGGACCGACAGTACTTTTTGAAAGCAGAAGGCAATTTGGGTTAGTGGGAGTTGTTATCGCCTTGCTGTGCAAGTCGAAGAATTGACTCGAGGGAACGCTGGTATTGCGCGGTCGAGGGGGCCTTGGGTAAGGAACTACTCGATGGTGAGGACCACCACGGATTTCGGTGGAAGGGTGAGGCGGATGGAGCCGGCCTCGATTTTGCCACCGGTGAAGGGAGCGGGGGCGAGGGCGGAAGGCTGCTCGAAGGTGTTGCGGGCGTCCATGGCGGAGGCGCTGAGGATGGAGCCAGACAGGGACTTGGGAGTGCGGCCGTTGAGGCTTATGGTGAGGGGCAGTGGGCGGTTGGGGTCGGTATTGGCGAGACCGGTGAGGATCTTGCCGCTGGCGTCCTGAACCGTGGAAGCACTGAGGGCGGGCAGGACAAACTGATCTTTCGAGTACCAGGGGGATTGGAGGGTATGGGGGAGGCTGGTGGAATCCATGAAGCCCTGGAACATGTCGAAGACATGGTAAGTGGGTGTGAGGACCATGCGGTCGTCCCTGGTGAAGATCATGGCCTGGAGCACATTGATCATCTGGGCGATATTGGCCATTTTGACGCGGGCGGCGTGTTTGACGAAGAGATTGATATTGAGGGCGGCGATGAGGGCATCGCGGAGGGTGTTTTGCTGTTGGAGGAAGCCGGGGTTGGAGCCAGGCTCTGGATCGTACCAGGAGCCCCATTCATCGACGCCGAGCCAGAGGCGCTTTGGGGGGTCATATTTGTCCATGATGGCGGAGTGGCGGGTGAGGTAGTCGTCCAGCCGGAGCGTAGCGGCGAGGGTTTTCGCCCAGGCGGTTTCGTCGAAGCCATAGGCAGGGCCTTTGACTTTCCAGTTGCCGGGGAGGGTGTAATAGTGGAGGCCGATACCGTCGAAGTGGCGCGAGGCGTCGCGCATCATCACCTCAGTCCAGTGGTAGTCGGAGTCGGTGGGGCCGGAGGCCATTTTCATGACTTTGACGCCTTTGGGGGGCTTGATGAAGGTAGAGTAGCGGCGAGTGACGTCGGCGGCATATTCGGCGCGCATGTTGCCGCCGCAACCCCAGAGTTCATTGCCGAGGCCGAAAAAGGGGAGTTGCCAAGGGTTGGGGCGGCCGTTGGCTTTGCGTTCGTCGGCGAGGGATCCGGCCGGGGAGGTGAGGTATTCGACCCACTCGGCCATTTCGCGGGGGCTGCCGTTGCCGACGTTGCCGCTGACATAGGCCTCGGCGCCGAGCAGTTCGGCGAAATCCATGAACTCGTGGGTACCGAAGGAGTTTGGTTCGGTGACGCCTCCCCAGTGGGTGTTGATCTTGACGGGGCGCTTGGAGCGGGGGCCGACGCCTTCGCGCCAATTGTACTCATCGGCGAAGCAACCGCCGGGCCAGCGGACGACGGGAACATGGATGCGCTTCAAGGCATTGAGGACATCATTACGATAGCCGCGGGTATTCGGAATTTTCGAATCTTCGCCGACCCAGATTCCGCCGTAGATGCCGAAGCCGAGGTGTTCGGCGAATTGGCCGAAGATCTGGCGCTGGACCTTGGGACCGGGTTCGGTGGTGCGGATGGTGAGTGTCGCGGAGGATTGCGCACTCAAATTCGCAGCGAGGCAAAAGAGGGTAAACAGAGCGCGAGAAGACATAGCTGAGCGCGATTTTAACAGGGTGGAGGACGGATTAGAGCGTTAGCAGGAAGTGAAGGAGATCCTGTTTTTCGGCCGGAGAGAAATGAATGCCGATTTGCTGATAGGCCTCGATGAGGGCCTCGAGGGTGGGGGCGGAGCCATTGGAGAAGTAAGGGGGGCGAGCGGCGAGGCCAAAGAATGGGGGGATGACGATGGCGCCCGGGTCGGCGCACTTGCCGGTGATGAGGGCGAGGCCTGGGTCCTGGGTTGTGAGGACTTTGCCGGAAGCACAGGTAGCCCGGAAAGAGGGAAGGGCGGGGAGATGTGGTTTGGGGGTGGCGTGGGCGCGGGGAGCGCCGGACAGGTGGCAGGAAGAACAGCGGGCAGCGAAAAGAGCCTTGCCGCGCAGGACAGAGTCACGATGAGGGCCCGAGGAGCCCGGGCCTGGGCTGTCGAATTGGGTGGTGATGCCGCCGCGGTAATCGGAGTATTGAGAGGCGAGGATGGTGGTCTCGAAATCGAGGATGCGCTTGAGGTCGGATTCGCTGGGGGCCGAGACGGCCTGCTGGTGGACGAGGATGGCGTCGATGGCCTGGTCGCGGAGGGAGGGCGCGCGGCCGTCGGCCATGAGGAGCGCGCCGTGGGGCCCGGGAGTCAGGCGGGTGAGGTTGGCGGAGGGCCGGGGGCGGCGGTAAACGGAAATCTGGCCGGGGGTGGCATTGCAGCCAGCGGGGCCGGAGAGAACCTCGAGGCGGAAGTCGGGTGTGATGTTCTTGGGCGGCCAGGGGAGGGAGACACGGAAGAGGCCGTGATCGAGGAGAAGCGAATGAGAAGCCCGCTGAGCCTGGGGCAGGGACGGGCAGTTGGAGCCGTCGATGGCGGCAAAGAGCGGGACTTGGCCGCCCGTGTCGGTCCAGCGGCGGCGGATGTTGTCGACCGAAAGGCTCATGGCATTGAGGGTTGGTGGCAGGTGATGCAGGCGCGGCCATTGGCGCCGATGGGTTTGAAGAAGGGATGTCCGCCGGTGCGAAAGGAACCATTGGGGAGGGACACGCGGAGAAGACCGGTAGGGTTTTCGTAGTCACTATCCCGGGGAAAAAATTCGTCCTGGTTTGGCTCCCACCAGAGATGGCTGGTGTTATAAGAATTACCTTGGGCCAGGGCCGTTGACAGGACGAGAAGGAATGAGAGTGCTAGGCACAATGGCGGAGTAATATCACGTCAATCGGGCCAACCGCCGGCGAGGGCCTTGAAGAGGGCGACGGATTCGAGCAAAACGGCGGTGCGGGCCGCGGATTGTTGGTATTCGGAATCGAGGAGAGTGCGCTGTGTGTCGAGGACGGCAAGACCGTCGGAGAGGCCGGCGCGTTCGAGGTCGTTGGTGAGGGTGAGCGAGTTGGCGGCGGAGCGCGTGGCGGCGGCGAGCCGGGTCTCGCGCTCGCGCTGCAGCTTGTAGGAGGAAAGAGCGTTGGCGGCCTCTTCAAAGGCGATGAGCAGTTCCTTCAGGTAGGTGAGGCGCGCCTGCTGGAGGCGGGCGTGGTTTTGGGCGATGTTAGCCTGAATGCGGCCAGAGTTGAAGATGGGAAGTTGGATTTGCGGGCCGAGGTTGAAGAAGTTGCCGGCGCCGAGGGAGAGACCAGTCAGGGAGGTACCCTGACGGCCCATGAGGCCGTTGAGCGAGATTTTTGGGTAGAGGTCGGTTCGGGCTTGTTTGAGGCGATCGGTGGCGGCGGACAAGCGCGCTTCAGCGGCGCGGACGTCCGGGCGGCGTTTGAGCAGTTCGCTGGGGAGATCGGCGGCGAGGGAGGGAGCGGCGAGGGAGTTCGAAGCCGGGGAGGACTGCAAGGACTGGTCATTGGTGAGAACGGCGAGACGGTTGAGGTGGACCGAGCGCTCGGCTTCGAGAGCGGGGACGGTGGCTTCGGTGGTGGACAGAAGAGCGCTTTGGCGTTCGACATCGAGGGAGGTAGCGAGGCCGGAGTGGAAGCGTACCTCGGTGAGGCGGAGGAGTTCGCGCTGGGCATCGAGATTGCGGCGGGTGATGGCGAGGCGCTCATCAATCCCGCGGAGCTCGAAGTAGAAGCGGGCGGCCTCGGCGGAGATGGTGACGGCGAGATCGGCGCGGAGTTCCTGCTCGGCGAGGAGGTCGGCGCCGGCGGCGCGGCGGGCAGCGCGATTTCCCCCAAAGAGATCGAGTTCCCACTTCATGTCGAGGCCCGACTGGAGGAGGCCGGTATCGAAGGGGGAAACAAAGCTGCCGCCTTGCTGCTGACCGGAGGGATTGGGGACGCGGATGATGTTTTGGGCGAAGCCGCCGCGGAGGCGGTTGGCGGAGCTGAGGGCGTTGATCTCCGGGGAGAGGCGGGCGCGGGAAGTGGTGGTGAGGGTACGGGCCTCGGCGATGCGCTGGGTGGCGATCTGGAGGTCGAGGTTTTGGGCAAGGGCTTTGTCGATGATGCGGTTGAGTTCGGGGTCGTTATAGCGGGTCCACCAGGCGGCGGGGTCGGCGGCGAGCAAGAGAAGGAAGAGAGGGAGCATGTTAGCGGGTCTCCTGAGCGGCCTGGATGGAGAGATCCATCTGCTGGCCGGCATAGAGGGCAGTGTTAGCGGGGAGCCGGTAGATGACCTGGAGAACGCGGGTATCGACGCGTTCGGTGGCGTCGCCGGAAAGGTTGCGTTTGGGGATGACGTAGGGCTCGAGGCGAACAAAAGTGAGCGGAAAAGTTTTAGCGGCGTCACCGCGGACACTGCCCGTGGCAGGGGCGCCGGCAGTGAAGCGGGAGGCGTCTTTTTCATCGATATCGGCGCGGAGGTGGAGCGTGGCGGTCTGGCCGAGAAGCATTAGGGGTTGGGCGAGGACACCGGCCTGGGCGTATTCGCCGGGGCGGATCTTGCACTGGAGAATGACGCCGCCGATGGGGGAAGTGACTTGAAGACGGGCGAGGTCGGCGAGGATGCGGTCGACCTGGGCTTGGGCCTGTTTGAGTTCAGCGCGGGCGATGTCGAGGTCGGGGCGCCAGGCTCCGGCCTGGAGCAGGGCGAGGCTCGACTGAGCCTGAGCGAGGCGGGCTTGGGCCTGTTCGACACCGCGGCGGCGGCGCAGGAGGTCTTCCTGGCGGATGGCGCGGGGATCCTTGACGCTTTCGATGAGGCGGAGCTGGAGGCTTGCGTCCTCGAGTTGGGCTTTGGCCTCATCGACGCGGGCCTGGGCGGGGGGGATTTCCTCGGGGCGGGGGGAGGATTCGAGGCGTATGAGTTTGGCTTGGGCGAGAGCGACGGCGCTTTGGCGCAAGGCGAGTTCGGCGCGGAGATCGCGATCGTCGAGGGAGAAGAGAAGCTGGCCTTTGCGGACTGCATCACCGGCTGTGACGGGGACGCGCGTGACGAGGCCGGAGACGGGTAGGGAGAGGGCGATGTTCTCCGAGGAGGCCTCGATGAGGCCGACGGCGCCGAGTTGATTGGGGTAAGCGGCGGCTGGCGGCGGGGAGGGTGGTTGCGCGAGGACGACGGAGGGTGTCATGCGCCGGACGCTGTAGAGGGAAAAGGCGAGGGCGAAGACGGCGAGTACAGGCATGAGGTATTTGAGCATGGGGTGTGGTCCTTGATTAGTTGGTTTCGATGTCGGTGATTAGACCGTCGTTCATGTGCGCGATGCGGTCGGCAAAGTCGAAAATGCGGTTGTCGTGGGTGACGACGAGCACGGCGCGATTGGGGCGAACGGCGATAGCGCGAAGCAATTCCATGACGTGGTGGCCGGTGTTTTGGTCGAGGGCGGAAGTGGGTTCGTCGCAGACGATGAGCCGGGGCTCGTGAATGAGGGCGCGGGCGAAGGCGACACGTTGCTGCTGGCCACCGGAGAGCTGGTTGGGGTAAGCGTTGGCGCGCTCCGCCAGGCCGAGGCCGTCGAGGAGCTCCCTTGCTTTTTCCACGGCTTTTTTGCGCGGCCAGTGAGCGGCGAGGAGAGGAACAGCAGCGTTCTCGGCGGCGGTGAGGGAGGGGAGGAGGTTGAACTGTTGGAAGACAAAGCCGAGGTTTTGGCGGCGGAATTCGACGGCCCGACTTGGCTTAAGGGTGTGGAGGGGAACGCCGAGGACGGCGAGTTCGCCGGCGGTGGGATTGAGCAGACCGGCGATGACACTGAGCAGGGTGGTCTTGCCGCAGCCGGAGGGGCCGACGAGAAAAGTCATTTCCCCGGTGGGCACCGTTAGGTTGATACCGCGCAGAACGCGCGCGGCATCGCCTCCCGAGCCAAAGTTCTTTTCGATCTGGCTGCACTCAACGGCGATTGCGTTGTTCAGCATTTTGGAATCTCCTAGCCGCGGAAGACGACGGCGGGCTCGAGGACAATAACGCGGCGCACGCTGAAGGCGCTGGCCAGGAAGACGATGAGGAAGACGGTGGCGGCCGTGCCTTGCATCACGATGGGCAGGAGGCGGAAGCCGCGTAGATCGAGGTTGGACTGGGTGGTTTCAAAGAAGATGGCGGTCATCGAGATGCCGAGCCCATAGCCGATGGCGCCGACGATGAGGGCCTGCATGAGGATCATGCCCACGATGCGGAGGTCGGAGACGCCGATGGCCTTGAGGGCGCCGAACTGCTTGAGGTTTTCGATGGTGAACAGGTAGAACGTTTGGCCGGCGACGACTGTGCCGACGATGAGGGCGATGATGACGGTGATGCCGAAGTTGATGGGGATGCCCGTGTGTTCCATGTAGTACCAGATGGTTTCCCAACCGAATTGGGACGAAGTGAGAGCCTTCAGGCCAGTGCGGTCAGCGATGCGGCCGGTCAATTCGCCTTCGGGGAGACCGGGGATGGCCTTGGCCAGGACGAAAGACATCTGGTTGCGCTCGCGGCCCACGAAGTTAAGGGCCTGCGTGTAGCGGGTATAGACGACGGGGAGGTTGACGAAGGGAGCGTTGGAATCGACGATTGCGACAATGCGTACCGTACGGTCGTTGAGGTCGAGGCTGCGATTGAGTTGGTAGGGCTGGCCGGGAAAAAAGAACTCGTAGCCGACCTGATCGATGGCGATCGATTCGGGTTCGCGGAGGCGCGTGATATCGCCGTGAACAATGCGGCGGGGGATGCCGGTGAGTGTGGAGTCGTCATGGCCCATCAGGATGACGGCGCGGAAATGACCGTCGGGGCCCTTGGCGCGCGAGGCGCCTTTGAAGAGAGGCACGGCCCACTCGACGCCGGAGATGCCGCGGATGCGATAAAGGTCCTGGTCGGTGAGCGCCTTGACTTCATCGAGGTAGAGGGTTTTCGCGTCCATGACCCAGATGGAGGCATCACGGACATCATCAATCTGGCTGGCGGTACGACTCATGAGGCCGCAGAAGATGGAGACCTGATGGGACATAAGGAAGGTGGAGAAGGCGATGGCGAAGATGAGGCCGAGGTACTTGGCGCGGTCGCCTGTGAGCATTTGCCAAGCTACGAAGTGCATGAGGAGGCTCCTTGGTCGAACATGTAAATAAGAATTGAACAGTGTTTAAAAAGATTGCAAAAAAAAGAGATCATGAGCGAAGGATTCCTGTGAGGAGGATGTCGATGAGGCGGTCGGCAAGGCGGGAGCGTTCAAGGAAAGGAAAAGACTGGCAGCCGATGTGGAGAGAGACGAGGCCATGAATCGCGGCCCAGAGGGTTTGGGCGAGTTCTTCGGGGTCCTGGAGTTCGGGCCGGAAAAGGTTGGCGGCGATGCATTCGGCGCACATGAGGCGGAGGCAATCGAAGGTGGCGGAGCCAGCGGTTGCAAAGACGGCGAGGATGCGCTCATTGCCTTCCCAGGAGTCTGGTTTCATAAAGAGAAGAGCGTAATGATGTGGGTGGTTGAGGCCGAATTCCATGTAGGCAAGCAGGCTGCGGCGAAGACGGGCGACGGGATGGTCGCTATCGGTGCGTATGGCTTCGACGCGGAGGGACAGCTTGGCGAAGGTTTCACGAACAAGCAGGGCCATGATGTCCTGCTTGTCCTCGAAGTAGTGGTAGAGAATGCCGGTAGAGGCGCCGACTTTTTCGGCGATGGCGCGGATGCTGGTGGACTCGTAGCCGTTTTGGATGAAGAGTTGGCGGGCGGCGTCGAGAATCTCCTCGCGGAGGGATTCGCGGTAGGCGCTACGCTGGCGGGCAAGAGTCATTGAACACTGTTCAATATATCAGGGCTCGGTGAGAAAGTAAAGAGCAAAAGCGCCGCCGCGGGGATCACGGCCGGAAATGGCCCGGCGGGAAAGATAGGCGGCGAGGGAGATCTGTTTGCCGGTGGATTCGCAGACGGCGGAAACCTCGCCGTTGGCGGTGATGCGGGAAGCGAGAGCGGCGGCGGCGCGGGAGAGGGAAGCAGCGAAGGGATCGCGGGGAAGCCAGCGGTGGCGGAGGCCCTTTTGGAAGGCGGTGGCGATCATGGCGGAGGCGGAGAACTCCTCCCAGGCGTTTGGGTGGTCGATGACCTGACGCCAGAGGCCGCCGGGAGTTTGGTGGCGGAGCAGTGCCTTTGCCAGTTCGAGGAAAGGGTTGAGGAAGGGTTGCGGGGAGGGGGCTGATTCCATGGTGAGGGCGAGACCGAGGAGGGGGAAGGCGTTGCCGCGGCCCCAGGCGGCATCGCTGAGGGGGGAGTGGCGCCAAAGGCCGTCGGAGCGGCGGCAGAGATCTTGCAGGGCGAGAAAATGGGAGGCGGCTTTTTCGCGGTCTCCGGAGGCGGCCAGCAGGGGGCAACCCATGAAGACGCCATCGGACATTTCGTTGTAGATGCCCGGATCAGCGCGTTGCGCGGCGGCGAGGAGGCGTTCGCGGTAAGCGGCTTTTCCGGTGTGCTGGTGGAGTTCGTGGAAGAGAAAATGGCCGGCAAGGTGGCTGGGAGTGAGTGAGGCGAGCGAGTCGCGCTGGCCGGTGATGAAGGGTTGGACGAGGGCTTCGACGGCGGCGAGATGGCCGAGGCGCAGGCGGGCGAGGAGGGGAACGGTTTGGATGTAGACGATCTCGGGCAGGGACTGGCCGTAGATGCGGGAAATTGATTGGGCGAGAGAGGAGGGTGGTGGTGGGGCGGCGGCGAGAAGAAGGCAGCGACGGGACAGCATGTGAGCTCAGGATGCGGCACGGGAGCGGGGATTGCAAGCCGGCAGCGCGAGGAGCCTTCGATAGTCAATCCCGAAGGATCTTCGCGAGAGATTTGCCTTTGGCGAGTTCGTCGACGAGTTTGTCGAGCTGGCGGATTTGCCGCAGGAGGGGATCCGCGATTTCCTCGACGCGGTAGCCGCAGATGAGGCCGGTGATTTGGGCGGCATTGGGATGGGGATGCGGCGCCCGGGTGAAGAAAGCTTCGAAGTCGGCACGGGAGTCGATTTGCTGTTGGAGGGAGGCCTCGTCGTAGCCGGTCAGCCAGGTGATGACCGCGTGTAACTCGGCGCGGGAACGGCCTTTTTTCTCGACTTTGGCGACGTAGTGTGGGTAGACGCTGGCAAAGGTCATTTTGAAGATGCGGGTGTTGGACATGGAGCTTTCCGGGGGAGACCTCCATCGTAATCAACGGCGATGGTGGCCGAAAGAGCGGGCGACTTCGACCATGAAGGCGGGCTTGCCGGAACGGGCGTTGTTGGCGATCTTGTAGCCGAAGATGATGAGGGTGCGGGGATCACGCTGAAAGGATAAGGCAAAAATGGCGGCGCCGAGGTCGTTTGTGCCGGAGAACCAATCTGAGACAATGCCCCAGCGTTTGGTGAGTGGCTGCTCGAAGCCGACCATTGTTGAGTATGCCTGCCGGCCGAAGATTTGCCGGGTCCCGTGGCTGGGGCCGACGGTGAGGCGCGTGCGGGTGCGCGGCACACGGAGGCTGCCGTTGCCGTAGACCCAATATCCGGCGCCCTTCCCATTGAAGCTCAGGGGAATCATGAAGCCGCCAGTAAGCTTCAACTGCCATTTTTGGGCGAAGGTCGATGGGATCGGGTACATTGATTTGAGTCCGAGTCCGATGGCTCGGTTGCCGGAACCGGGCAGAGAGAATCCATACTTACTGGCGGCCAGCTCCGTGTTCTTGCCCACGCCGTAGGTTGCGAAGGAGAAGGTATTCCAATAGCCACCGGATTGGAAGCGATTGAGCTGGGTTTCGTGAGCGAGGGCAAACTCGCCTTTGTGCGCCACGTCGGCACTGGGGATGCCGACGATCAAAGACTGTGCCGATAGGCAAGCGGGAAAGAAGGCAGAAAGCGTTAATAGATTAACACGTGAAAGAATCTTCACATATCAAAGTTTAACATATCTTCATCTGAAGATTCCGAGGTGCGGCGGCCGAGCGGTTCGCGTTCGAGGAAGGGGCGGCCCCGTTCCATCCAGGAAGGTTTGGGAGCGCCTTTGAGGAAGAAATCGAAGAACTCGAGCATGCGGTCGGAGTAGTGGCGCTGGTTGGCGCGAATGCGGAGATTGTGGGGTTCGCCGTTGTAGTTAAACAGGTAGATTTCCTTATTGAGGCGGCGGAGGGCGAGATAGAACTCGATACCCTGATACCAGGGGACGGCATCATCGGAGTCGTTGTGAATGGTAAGGACGGGGGTTTGGATCTGGTCGGCGCGGAACAGGGGTGAGTTCTCGATGAAGCGCAGGGGCAACTGCCAGGGGTTGCCACCGATGCGGGACTGTGCGTGTTCGTATTGAAACTGGCGGGGGCGGCCGCTGCCCCAACGGATGCCATTGTAGGCGGAAAGCATGTTTGTGACGACGGCGCCCGGGGAGGCGGCGCGAAACAGGTTGGTGCGGGTGAGCATGTAAGCAATCTGGTAGCCGCCCCAGGAATGGCCTTGGATGCCGATGCGGCTTTCGTCGACGAAGCCCTGTTCGATGAGTTTCTGGACGGCGGGGATGACGCAAGCCATGGCGGAATCGCCGGGGAATCCGGTGCGGTAGACGATATCGGGAGTGATGACGATGTAGCCGTTGGAGACGTAGATGGGGATGTTGATGGAGTTTCGGGGTTGGGGGTCCTTGAAGTCGTTGACGGTTTGAGAGAGGCGCTCATAGAGGTAGACAAGGACGGGGTACTTCTTGTTGGGGTCAAAGCCCTCGGGTTTGTAGAGGGCTGCTTGAAGAGAGATGCCGTCGGAGGAGCGGAAGGGCATGAGTTCGGCGGTGCCCCAGAGGTGGGAGGCGAGTTGAGGGTTAGCGTCGGTGACCTTTTGGAAACCGGTCATGGCGGAGGAGGTAACGTAGAAGTCAGGGAATTCACGGAAGGATTCAATGGAGACGAGGTAGGTATCGGCGGACTTGGCGCGGGCGAGAAATTTGTATTTTTTGTTGGACCAGATCAGCTGGCGGGGTTCGGCCGAGCCATCGATCAAATCGGTGAAAAAGCCGGTTTCGCGGGATTCGAGGGATTCGGCGCTGAGCAGGAGGGGGCGGGTGGCATCGAGGCCATCCTGGCGTTCGTCGGAATCGGTGCGGACGAGGCGAAACTGGATCTTGCGGCGGCGGCCGAGGCCGTCGGTGAGGTTCTTGGCGAGGCGGCCGTCAGGGGAGATTTGCCAGATGTCATAGCGGTCGGCGAGCAGAACGGCGCGGCCGTCGCGGGACCAGACGGGCGGCGCGTAGGCGTTGGGCCGGGAGGGAGTATCGTTGTCTTCGTTATGGAAGGCGAGGTTGATGCCGGCGGTGAGGTTGGCTTCCTGGCCGGTTGAGACATTGAGGCAGAGCCAGTCTTTCGAGTCGAAGCGAATCGCGAATCGGCCATCAGGCGACCAGGAGTAAGTAGAGAAGCGCTGGCGGCCAAGAAGGCGTTTGTCCCCGGTGAGGGTGTTGAGAAGGTATTGGTCGGTGAGCCGTCCGTCGCCAAAGTCGATAGCGGGACGATAGGGGCGATCATCGGCGGCAATGGCGAAGAGACCGGGTTGATTGGGGCTGATTTCGGGCAGATCGGGGCCGCCGAGTTGAACGACTTTGGAATCGGCCAGGTGGAGAACGGCGCGATAGGAGCGGATGCGTTCGAGGGCGGCGCGGACTTTCTGGATCGGCTGGATGGCGTCGTCCTTCCAGTGCCAGAGATCGTAGTTGATCTTGGGGCCGTTATCGGGGGTGGGGGCGGGACGGGGCGGGGCAGTGGGGAAGAAGAGCCGGGCGCCGTCGCGGGAAAAATCGAGGGTGCCGCGTTCGGCCAGCTGGAGGGCGCCGAGTTGGGCATTCGTGACGGCGGGGCGGGCTGGGCCCGGTTTGCGATCCCAGAGGAAGAGCGTGTCGGCGGAGAGGAAGGCGAGCAGGGTTTGTTTGTCATCCCAGGTGAAGCGGTCGTAGCGGCCCTTGGCTTGGACGAGGGGGGTGGGGGCAGTCGCTTCCTGTTCGGGGTTGAGAAGGAAGACACCCTCGGCGGTGGCAAAGACGAGGCAGAGCCCATCCTTGCTGAAGCTGTAGCTGGTGACGCCGGGGAAGGTACGCTCGGTGGAATCGGCGAGGCGGCGGAGAACGAGGGTTTTTTCATTGTCGTCGCGGAGATAGGCAAGCGAGGAGGAGGAGTCGGCGGGGAGCTGAAAGGATTTGATGTCGGCGAGGCGGGAGGATTGAGAGGAAACAAGATTGGTGATGACAAGGCCGGCTTTGGCCTTGTCCTGACCTTTAGGAGGAAAGGTGGTGAAGACTGCGAAGGAGGCATCGGCGGTAAAGGCGAGGGTTGTGGTGCGTTGGGGGGGAGGGGTTTCGCGCTCGGGGTCGGGAGGAGGGGGCGGAGGGCGGAGTCCGGCGGGTTCGCGCAGTTCGGTATTGTTTTGGAGATGTCGGAGCACTACCTCTCCATTGGCATCCTGCGGGAAAAGGCCATAGCCGAGCCAGAGGCCGTTGGCGGAGAGTTTCTGACCGGAGAGGCTGCGCCAGTTATCGGTATCGGCATAATGGAAGGGGCGGCGGGGCTGGGCGGGCAGGCACGAGGAAGCGAAGAGGAAGACCGCGAGGAAGCAGAAGCGCATAATGCGGCAAGTTTAGCGGTTTTGGGGTGTGCTTCGCTACACTATTGGGTATGAGCGAAAACGAGGCGACACCGCCGCCGGCCAGTTTCGAGTTGCTCATTGCCTCCTTTATCATGCAAGCGCAGGTGCAATTGGGGATGTTGCGGATGCCGGGCAGTGAGCAAGAGGAAACGAAGCCGAATTTGGCGTGGGCCAAGCATACTATCGATCTGCTGGCGGTGATTGAAGAGAAGACGAAGGGGAACCTGGCGCTCGAAGAGAAGCGGATACTCGAGAATTCCCTGACGGAATTGCGGTTCCGTTACGTGCAGGCGCTGACGGCGGAAGAGAAGAAGTAAGCAGGGGCATTGACGACGCCAATCCGCATCACGGTTTTGGGATCGGGTACCAGTGTGGGCGTGCCGATGATCGGCTGCTATTGCCGGGTATGCCAAAGCCTGGACCCGCGGGACCGGAGGCTGCGGCCGAGCGTGGCGGTGCGATACGAGGGCCGGGTGGTGGTGATCGACGCGGGACCGGACTTTCGCGCGCAGGCATTGGAGGCGGGCCTAGAGCGGGTCGACGCAATCCTGCTGACACACGCGCACGCGGACCACATCTTGGGGCTGGACGATGTGCGGCCATTCAATTATCGCCAGAAGGAAACGATTCCGATTTATGCTACCGGGGATGTGATCGAGGCGGTACGTAGGATCTATGCCTACGCGTTTGAGGAAAAGCCGACACAATCGACGAAGCCCAAGCTGGAGATGCGGGAAATTGACCGGGAGCCGTTTGAGGTGCATGGGCTTCAGTTTGTTCCTGTTCCGCTCGAGCACGGACGGGGCCGGTCGACCGGCTACCGGTTTGGGAGCGCAGCGTACCTGACGGACCACAACCGGATCCCGGAGGAGAGTTTTGGTCTGTTGTCGGGGCTGGACGTGTTGTTTGTCGATGGTTTGCGCTACAAGCCGCATCCGACACATTCCCATGTCTCGCTGGCGCTGAAAAACATCGAGCGGACGGGGGCGCGGCGGGCCTATTTGACGCATGTTTGCCATGATTTGCCGCACGCGCGGACCGAGGCGTTGTTGCCGCCGCGGGTGAGGCTGGCCTACGACGGGCTGGAGATCGCGGTGGGTCCGGCGGCGCCGGCGCCGGGGGCGAGACCAGATGCTGAGTTTCGGGTGTATTGGAACGTGAAGGATGTAGGAGCGGAGGCGCGGCCGTCGGCGGTGGCGGTGGGAAATTTTGACGGAGTGCATGTGGGACATGGGGAGGTGTTTGCGCGATGTGTGGCGCGGGCCGGAGAGCAGTGGCTGAAGCCGACGGTTTTGACCTTTCATCCGCACCCGCGCAAGCTGCTGAAGCCGGAGCAGGCGCCGTTGAGTCTTGAGCCAATCGAGGCGCGGCTTGAGCGGATGCGCGAGGCGGGGATTACGCAGGCGGTGGTGGCGCCGTTCGATGCCGCGCTGGCGGCTTTGAGTCCGCGGGAGTTCGTGCGCCGGGTTTTGGTTGAGGGTTTGGATGCCAAGGTGGTGCTGGTGGGGGATAACTTTCGCTTTGGCCACCGGGCGAGCGGGGATGTGAAGCAACTGCAGGAACTGGCGCGGGAGTTTGGTTTTGCGGTGGAGGTAACCGAGGCGGTGGCGACTCGGGGCAGAGTCGTTTCGAGCTCAGCGATCCGGGAAGCGTTGTCGCGGGGGCGTGTGGAGTTGGCCAACCGTTGGTTGGGGCGGGAGTTCGCGCTGGAGGGCCAGGTGGTGAGTGGGCATGGGGTGGGCCGGCGGCAGACGGTGCCGACGTTGAACCTCGATGTGCGCGCCATCGAGCAGGCGGAGAGGGTGATTCCGCGCGCGGGGGTTTATGTAACGGCAACGGAGGATTCATATGACGGGCGAAACTGGCAATCGATCACGAACATCGGCTACCGTCCGACTTTTGGTGGGCAGGAATTGACGATCGAGACATTCCTGTTGGGGATATTGGAAGGGGAGACTCCGGCGAAGATACGGGTGAGCTTTTACGCCTGGGTTCGGGAGGAGAAGAAATTTGACAGCGCGGAGGAGCTGAAAGCTCAGATTCTGCGCGATACCGGACGAGCACAAGCCTACTGGCGGCGGCGCAGCCGCTGGACCCAGGCGGCAGAAGATTTATAGACTGTAAGAAAGAAGGACCACGAAAATGAGTTTAAGTCAAGGCAAAAAAGACCATCTGAACAAGCTGAGCAACAAGGAGGGGATCATCGCGGCAGCGGCGATGGACCAACGGGGGAGTTTGGCCAAGAGCCTCGCTGCCGCCAAGGGTGTGCCTCAGAGTGAAGTCACCCAGGAGATGATGGAGGAGTTTAAGGTAGCGGTGGTCCGGACGCTGACGCCGCATGCGAGCGCGATTCTGCTTGATACTGAATTTGGATTGCCGGCGGCGAAGGCGCGCGCGGCCAATGCGGGCCTGTTGCTGGCTTATGAGAAGAGCGGCTATGACAACACCCAACCTGGACGCCTTCCCGACCTGCTGCCGGACCTGAGCGTGCTGCGCATCAAGGAACTGGGCGCCGACGCGGTTAAGATTCTGATCTATTACACGCCATTTGACTCGGCGAAAGTGAACGATATCAAGCACGCTTTCATCGAGCGCATTGGCAGTGAGTGCGAGGATAATCAGATTCCGTTCTTTCTCGAGTTTGTCGGCTACGACCCGAATGGCGGGGACGAGAAGGGCCTGGAGTTTGCCAAGATCAAGCCCCAGGTGGTGCTGAAAAGCATGGAGGAGTTCTCCAAGCCGAAGTACAAGGTGGATGTGCTGAAAGTGGAAGTGCCGGTGAATGCCGAGTATGTGGAAGGCTCGAGCGTTTACAAGGGTGCGGCCGCCTATACGCGGGCCGAGGCGCTGGGCCACTACCGGGCGGCGGCGGATGTGACGGGCTTGCCGTTCATTTATTTGAGCGCTGGGGTGGGCAACGCGCAATTCACCGAAAGTCTGGCGATGGCCACGGAAGCCGGGACGCCGTTCAGCGGTGTGTTGTGTGGACGGGCAACTTGGAAGGAAGGCATTCCGGTGTATGCCAAGCAGGGCCTCGAGGCGCTCCAACAGTGGCTCGATACGGAAGGCGTGAAGAACATCAACGCGGTGAACGCGGCGATCACGGCCGCCAAGCCGTGGTGGAGCCGGTTGAGCTAAGTCCGCGCATCCAACATTGAGATGAAAGGCCACTCCTGCCAGGGGTGGCCTTTCTGCTTGAAATCAGGCTTGGTTATCGCGGCGCCAGCGAATCGTGGTGAGAAGGGTATCGCCGCGGAAAGGGGTATCGACGATGAGGTCGCCGAGGCTGATGACGGTTTCGCGGGGGGAGATGGTGGTGACGTGGAAATTGCCGTGCATGGCGTCACCGTCGCGGGGCACGAGGATGCTCTCGGTGGAGCGGAGCAGGACGCCGCGGCGGGTATCGAATTGAGCGAGGAAGGTGGGGGTGCGCCAGCGGAGAATCTTGAGATTGCCGGGATCGCGGCGGGTGTAGGCGAGAAAGAGGGCTTCGCGGTGACGAATCCAGTGCTGTTGGGTGCTGCTGGTAACGAGGGGTTCGCCGTCGTCATAGGTCCAGGTTCGCAGGGGGCTCCAGTCGAGGCCGTTGGCGGAACTGACCCAATGGGCGCGTTCGTCCTCGGAGCGGAGGGTCATCCAGAACTTACCGCCAAAGCGGGTGAGGGAAGGTTCGAGCAGGCCTCGGCGCACGGGTAAGGCGAGGATGCGGCCGATGCGTTTGGGAGTGAGGGTTTCGCCATCGAAGGAGCACAGCAGGGTGGAGACGGTGCGGGCTTCGCCGGAGGCGAGCATGGCAATGGGGACGAGGACGTCGCCGTTGGGAAAAGTCCAGCGCTGGCCGCAACCGGCGCTCATGGTGCGGGTGGCGGCGGGGTGGGAGAAGTCGAGCTTGCGGGGTTGACTCCAGGAGCCATCCGGGCGGCGAACGAAGTAGCGGATCCAGCGGTCGTCATCGGGACGAATGAGTTTTTCGTCCTGGTAGTGGACATCCTGGCCGAGGCAGAGCACGGCGCCGGTGGGCTTATGGTATTCGGGTACGACGTCGCTGACGACATCCTCGAAGCCATTGCCGAGGCGGATGCGCTCGAGGGCGGGGATGGGCTGGCGGGCGGACCAAGTCTTGCCGCCGTCGAAGCTTTCCGAGAAGTGGGGCTGGTGCATGACGTCGGAGGCGGTGATGAGCTGAACGGTCATGAGGAGGCCGCGGGGGGTGACGGCGATCTTGGGATGGAACCAACAGGTATGAGCCCGCTTGCCCTCCCAGAGGAGGCGGGTGTCGATGGATTCGATCAGCCCCGGGGCCGGCGCGGCGAGCAGGCTAAGCGCGTTTCTTCTCGTAATCGTCAAAGCGTTCCTTGAATTCGTCCCAGCCGGCGCGGCCCATGAGGGCGTAGGTGAACTTCTTGCCCAATTCGACGCCTTCCTGATCGAAGGCATTGATGTTGAGCAGTTCGCCGAGGAAGGCGGTCTCAAACTCCATCATCTGGAGGAAGGCGCCGAGATGTTCTTCATCGACGCGGTCGAGAGTAAAGGTGCAGTTGGGGCGGGAACTGGAGGCGAGAGCGGCCTCGGTGGCGCGGCGTTCGGCGTCGAGAAGTTTGCTCATGGTCTGGCCGCCGAGATAGTCAAAGCCATCGAGGCCGAGGCGGGCTTTGGGAATTTTTACAGTATGGGAGGGCTTGTTGACGGTCCAGAAGGAGAAGACCTTATCGTTGGGGCCCTCCATGTAGAGCTGGACCTGGGAGTGCTGGTCGGTGGTGCCGAGGGCGGCAACTGGGGTTTGTCCGACATGAACGGTAGCGCCGGAGCGGTCCCTGGCCTTGCCGAGGGATTCGGCCCAGAGCTGGCGGAACCAGAATGCGGCGCCCCAGAGAAAATTGGAATAGGGGAAGGCGACCTGGATGGATTTGTGCTTGCGTGTCCAGATGAGCCAGTGGTGAAGGGCCGCCGAGAGGGCGATGTTAGTGTCGAGGTCATCGCTCCAGCAGGCTTCGGTCATGGCGGCGGCGCCGCGGCAAAGCTTCTTGATGTTGATGCCGGCGAGGGCGGCGGGGACGAGGCCGACGGCGGAAAGGACGCTGAAGCGGCCGCCGACGTTTTCCGGGATGTGGAAGGTGGTGTAGCTTTCGCGCGAGGCGAGGACCTTGAGGTCGCCGCGGCCTTCGCTGGTGATGGCGATGATGCGGGCGGCGGCTTTCTTGCCGAGGGCGTCGAGCAGCCACTGGCGGACGACGAGGAAGCTGCTCATGGTCTCCGCCGTCGAGCCGGACTTGGCGATGACGACGACGAGGGTCTTCTTGGGGGACATGCTGTCGAGGGCATGCTCGATGAAGTCCGGGTCGACGTTGTCGAGGATCACAACGCGGGGGTGCTTGGCGGAGTGTTGGCCCTGGACGGGGTGCGGACCGCGTAGGGCGCAATCGAGGGCCCAGCATCCGAGCGCGCTGCCGCCGATGCCAACGACACAAACCGTGTCGTAGGAGCCGGCGAATTTTCTGGCCATGGCGTCGATTTCGCGAATCAGTTTCTGGTTGGCGGGGAGATCGGGGAAGCCATAGAGCCCTTGCTGCCAAAGCTGGCGGAAGGAGGCGAGGGCAGCCAGGGCGGTGGGCTGATTGTCCTCGATTTCAGCGGCGGTGAGGCCATGCTCCTCGCCGACCATGGTGGCGAGGAGGTTACGGGGGTCGAAGCTGATCGACATGAGGAAGTTCTCCTAGGATTTCAAAAACTCAGGAAGTTTGCGGGCGATGTAAGTGGTGTCGAGCGCGCCGCTGGCAAAATCGCCGTCATGCATGATTTTCTTTTGCAGGGGGATGGAGGTATAGATGCCCTCGACGACGAACATGTCGAGGGCGCGCTTCATGCGAGCGATGGCTTCGGCACGATTGGCGCCATGGACGATGAGCTTGGCGACGAGGGAGTCGTAGTAGGGAGGAATGACTCCGTCGGTATAGACAGCAGTATCGACGCGGACGCCGATGCCGCCGGGGAGATTGAGGCCGGTGATCTTGCCGGGGCAGGGAGCGAAGGTCCGCGGGTGTTCGGCGTTGATGCGGCATTCGATGGCATGGCCGCGGATTTCTATGGGGCCGCCGAGGATCGACGGGAGGCTTTCCCCCGCGGCGATGCGGATCTGGGCTTTGACGAGATCGACGCCGGTGATCATTTCGGTGACGGGGTGTTCGACCTGGATGCGGGCATTGACCTCGATGAAGTAAAGCTTGCCGTGTTCGTCCATAAGGAACTCGACGGTACCGGCGTTCTGGTAGCCGATGGCTTTGAGAGCGGTTTTGAGGGCGGCGATGGTATCGGCGCGCAATTCTGGGGTGACGGCCGGGGAGGGGGCCTCCTCGATCAGCTTCTGGTGGCGGCGCTGGATGGAGCATTCGCGTTCGCCAAGCACTTCGACATTGCCGTGCTCATCGGCGAGGACCTGGAATTCGATGTGGCGGGGAGCGCCGATGTATTTTTCGAGGTAGATATCGGGAACGCTGAAGGCGGCGCCGGCTTCCGACTGAGCCTGCGCGAGCAGGGCGGGGAGATCTTCAGCGCGCTCGACGACGCGCATGCCGCGGCCGCCGCCGCCGGCAGCAGCCTTGAGGATGACGGGGTAGCCGATGCTGGCGGCGAATTCGAGAGCTTCCTCGGCGCTGGTCAAGGCTTCCTGGGAGCCGGGCAGGACCGGGACGCCGGCATCCTTCATCACCTGACGGGCTTTTTGCTTGAGGCCCATCATGCGCGTGACGTCGGGGGGAGGGCCGATGAACTTGATGCCACTGGCACGGCAGACTTCGGCGAAACGGTCGTTTTCGCTCAGGAACCCGTAACCTGGGTGGATGGCTTCGGCATTGGTGATCTCGGCGGCGCTGATGACGCTGGGGATGTCGAGGTAACTGCGGGCGCTGCGGGCCGGGCCGATGCAGACGGCTTCATCGGCAAAGCGGACATGGAGGCTGTGACGGTCGGGCTCGGAGTAGACCGCGACGGTTTTGATGCCGAGGTCCTTGGCGGCGCAGATGACGCGCAGGGCGATTTCTCCACGATTGGCAATCAGGATTTTCTGAAACATGATGGCCTAGTGGGGACGGATGCTGAAAAGCGCTTCGCCGTACTCGACGGGTTTGCCATTCTCGACCAGACAGGCGACGACGATACCGGAGACTTCGGCCTCGATCTCATTCATGAGTTTCATGGATTCGATAATGCAGACGGTGGACTTGGGGCTGACCGAGTCACCGGGCTTGACGAAGGAGGGGGAGTCGGGGCTGGGGGCGGAATAAAAGGTGCCGACGATCGGGGAGGTGACCATGTAGAGGTTGTCTTTTTCGACGGCGGCAGGCGCGGGGGCAGCCGCTGGGGTGGGCCCCGGATAGGCAACTGGCGCCGGGGCGGAAAGAACTACTTCCCGTTCGAGGCCGGCGCGTTTAATCCGGACGCGGTGCTCGCCGCGCTGCACTTCCAACTCGGCGACGCCACTATCGTGAGCGAGCTGGATCAGTTCTTTGATCTCTTCAATTTTCATGAGGGGTTCTCATCTAGTATCGTCCAAGCCTTTGGCGTTTGTGTAAGGCGCTCCATGCCGTTGGCCGTAACCAGTACTGTATCCTCGATGCGGACGCCGCCGAAATCCTCGATGTAGACGCCGGGTTCGATGGTGATGACCATGCCAGGGGCGAGGATGGCTTTATCCGCTTTGGCGAGGCGGGGCGGCTCGTGGATTTCGAGGCCGAGGCCGTGGCCGGTGGAATGGATGAAGTACTTGTGGAGTTCGTGTTTGCGGAGGGCCGCGACGGCGGCGGCGTGGACTTGGCCACAACGGCGGCCGGGGCGGACGGCGGCGAGGGCGGCTAATTGCGACTCGAGGACGGCGTCGTAGATTTGACGGGCGCGGCGGGGCATGCGGCCGACGCCGAAGGTGCGGGTCATGTCGCTCATGTAGCCATTGAGGCAGGCGCCCATGTCGATCAGGAGGTAGCCGCCGGGGCGGACGGGTTCGGGGCGGGGGCGGGCGTGGGGACGCGCTGAATGGGGGCCGCTGGCGACGATGGTGTCAAAGGCCGGGCCGGAGGCGCCGCGGAGCCGCATCTGGTAGTCGATTTCGGCGGCCAACTCGGTCTCCGTGATGCCGGGGCGGAAATGAGCGAGGGCGGCGTCGAGGGCGGCGGAGTTGAGGGCAACGCTGGCGCGGATGGCGGCGATCTCAGCGTCTGACTTGATCCAGCGGGGCGACTCAATATCCATGCCGAGGGGAACGAGGCGGGCGAGTTTGGCAAGGCTGGAGTAGAGAGTGTGGCTGATGCGCTGGTCCTCGATGCCGAGGCGATGGACGCGCAGGCGGGCCAAGCGCTTGGCGATGGCGGCCAGCAGGGGGCCTTTGACGATTTCGACAGGGAAGCGAGACTCAGCGCGGGCCTGGGTGGTGTAGCGGGGGTCGGTGAAAAGAATTCCGCCGCTGGCGCTGACCAAAAGGAGTCCGTTCGATCCGGTGAAGCCGGAATAAAAGCGAACATTGGTCAGCGTAGAGACAAGTAGGCCGTCCAATTTGCGGTCGCCAAGAAGGTCGGTTAACACCAACAATCTAGCTTAACATCCGTAAGCGCGGGCTTATCCTGAATTGTGGGTCGAACAGCGGCAGTACGCTCCTTGTGGGCGGTTTATTCAATCCTCCTTCTCACCGGCTGTGATGGCAATCGTCGGCAAAATACCGTTGCGGCTAGCTTTCACGCCGAAGAGGCGCAGCCTGATTTTCAGCTTGGCGTAGGGCAGCGCGCGGCGGCGGAGCCATTGGTACGGCAACCCTACAGCGGAATCAATCAAAAAGAGTTCAACCTGTTTCGCTTGACTCGTCCGGCCGACGGCTATTTGTCCTACCGGGTGGGGAACCGGATCTTCTGGACAAGGCAACGCCTGTACTTGAAGCCAGGGGAAATCTGGTTGGGGGACGGACAAAAAATGATTGCGAACCGAGGTGGCAACCGGAGTTCACTTGCGCCGCGACAACCGAAATTGCCGCAGTTGGAGCTCAAGGGAGACGTTTTGGGCAAGGGGCGTAGGACGTGGCGGTGAAGGACGTTTAGATGGGGGCGGGCGTGTTTCCCTCCTGGGATAGGCAAGGGAATTCACCGCCACCGGCAAGACTCGCGCAACCGGCGGATTTCGCGTAGGCTGGCATTGTCGTGGCGCCGCGGGGGATACAGAGCCAGGGTGGATTGGAGGCTGCTTTTCCGGTAGCGTTCGAATTCTCGAAGTTGGGCCACAGCTCTTGGCCCCGCTGGAGAGTAAGGACCCAAAGAAGGGAAAAAAAGAGCCGCCAACAGCCGCTTGATTCCGAAACCGGGGACCGGATGGAAGTGGGGGGCGGTGGCGGCGGTGAATGGTTGGCGGCTTTGGCTTAGGCGGCGGCTTTCGCGGCAGCGAGGGCGGCGTCGTAGTTGGGATGGTCAGCCACTTCGCTGACGTACTCGACGTGCTTCAAGACGTTGTCCTTGCCGATGACGAAAATGGCGCGGCTCTCGATGCGGAGGGGTTCGATGAGCGTGCCGTAGGCCGTACCGAAGCTGGCTGTTTTGTGGTCGCTGAGCATCTTGACCTTATCGACGCCGAATGCGCCGCACCAGCGGCTCTGGGCGAAGGGCAGGTCCATGGAAACAGTGATGACTTCAACGCCGTCGAGCTTGGCGATTTCGTCGTTGAAGCGCTTGGTTTGGGCATCGCAGACGGGGGTATCGAGGCTGGGGACGACGCTGAAGATGCGCACGGAGCCGCCGGGGCCGAGATGGACGGGCTTGAGGTCGGAGCCGATCAGTTCAAAATCAGGAGCGGCATCGCCGGCTTTGAGTTCCGGGCCGATAAGGGCGAGGGGATTTCCCTTCAAGGTAGTAACGCGGGAGGACATAAGCGCAGTTTAACAATCCTGCCGGGAGAGTTAGTGATCGACGAGCATGAAGGTAAGGCGCTTGTCGGTGAGATCGACCTTTACGAGGGCGACGCGGACGCGGTCGCCGATGGCGAAGCAGCGGCGGGTGCGCTGGCCGATGATGCGGCGGGCGTTTTCCTGGTAGGTGTAATGGTCGCGGGGCAGGGCGTCGATGGGGATGAGTCCTTCAATGAAGAGGTCTTCGAGTTCGACGAAGCAGCCGTACTTGGTGGTGGAGATGATGAGGGCGGGGAACTCATCGCCGACGCGTTCGCTCATGAAGCGCATCTTTTTCCACTCGACGAGCTCGCGTTCGGCCTCGGCGGCGCGGCGTTCGGTGAAGCTGGTGTCATCGCCGAGTTCCTTGAGGGAATCAGCTTCGAAGGTCATGCCGGCGAGGATGCGGTGGACGATGAGGTCAGGGTAGCGGCGGATGGGGGAAGTGAAGTGGGTATAGGCGCGGGAGGCGAGGGCGAAGTGGCCGAGGTTTTCGCTGGCGTAGCGGGCCTGCTTGAGGGAGCGGAGCATGAGGAAGCTGAGGACGCGTTCCTCGGGGCGGCCTTCGATTTTGGCGACGAGGCGCTGGTAGTGTTTGCTGGTGACGGTGGCCGAGGGGTTGGAGACGACGACATCCTTGCGGAGTTTGCGGCCGTCGCGGGTGCGCTTGATATTGGCGAACTTCTTGACGGGGACGGCGCCAAGGCCGAGGGAGACGCCGAAGCGGCTGGCGGCTTCCTCGAATTCAGCGACGCGTTTGGCGTCTGGGGTTTCGTGAACGCGGTAGAGGCTGGGGCGGAGAGAGGCTTCGAGATGGCTGGCGACGGCTTCGTTGGCGATGAGCATCAATTCTTCGATGAGGCGGTGGGCGATATTGCGGGGGCTGCGGGAGACGCCGACCATTTCGCCGAATTCGTCGAATTCGATGATGGGCTCGGGGAGGTCGAAATCGATGGAGCCGCGGCGGGAGCGCATGCGGTTGAGGATGAGGGCGAGATCCCACATGCATTCAAGGCGCGGGAGGATCTGGGCGTAGCGTTCGCGCAAGGGGGCTTGTTCGGCGGGAGCGCCATCGAGGAGTTTGTAGACGTTGGTGTAAGTCATGCGCTCGCGGCTGCGGATGACGCCACGGCAGAATTCCTGGCTGAGGATGGCGCCGTGGTGATCGAGCTCGAGCAGGACGCTCATGACGAGGCGTTCTTCGTTGGGGCGGAGGCTGCAGATGTCGGTGGATAGCTCGACGGGGAGCATCGGGATGGCGCGATCGGGAAAATAGACGCTGGTGCCGCGGAGGGCGGCTTCGTGGTCGATGGGGGAGCCGGGGCGGACATACCAACTGACGTCGGCAATGTGGACGTGCAGTTGGTAGTTGCCGTTGTCGAGGCGTTCGGCCCAGACGGCATCGTCGAAATCGCGGGCGGTTTCGCCGTCGATGGTGATGATGTCGTAGTCGCGGAAGTCGCGGCGGCCCTCCCACTCGCGCGGGCCGATCTCGCGCGAGACGGCGCGAGCCTGTTCGATGACCTCCAAGGGGAACATGTGTGGGAGGTGGTGCTTGCGGATGAGGATCTCGACATCGACGCCGAAATCGTCCTCGAAGCCGAGGAGTTCGACGACGCGGCCGATGGCGGGGGCGTCGTCATCGGGAAAATCGAGAACTTCGACATTGACCATCATGCCGTTGAGTTGGGCGACTTGGGTGACCTGGACGGGCTGGGCGCCGACGCGGTCTGGATTGGGCTCGGGGGCGGGGATTTCGAGGCCTTCGGGGATCTGAATCCATTGGCGGATTTTCTGGTCGTAGGGCACGACGAAGGCGCCGCGGCGGGTGAGGCGGAACTGGCCGACGATCTGCCGGTTGGCGCGCTGGAGGACGCGAACGATCTCGCCGTTGACGCGGCCATCGTGGCCGATGCGGCCGAGGCGGACGAGGACGCGGTCGCCGTGCATGGCCTTTTGGGCGGAATCGGGATTGATAAAGACGTCGCCTTCGATGCCTTCGGGCTTCTGGTCGAGGATGACGAAGCCGAAGCCGTCGCGATGCATGCGAAGAAGCCCGGCGGAGAATTCGCGGGCTTTGCTGGCGAGCTGGTAGTTGTGGTTACGCAACTCGATGAGCAGGCCCTTGCGGGCGAGCCGCTCGAGTGAGCGTTCGACTTCTTCGCGGCGGGCACCTTTGTTGCCCAACTCGCGGGTCAGCGTCTTTACGGTGGCCCGGCCATGGGGTTGCCGGCTCAAGTGGGCCAGCAGTGCTTCGTCCTTCACATCTTCATTGTCGGATAGAATCAGGCGGATGCTTCTTCGCCGCGAATTGTTTAGTGCCCTGGCCGGTTCGTTTGTGCAAACGGCAAAACGGCCGAATGTGATTTTGGTGATCACGGACGATCAGGGTTTTGGGGATCTGAGCCTGCATGGGAACAAGCAATTGCGGACGCCGAACCTGGACCGGCTGGCAGGGGAAGGGGCGCGCTTTGAGCGCTACTACAGCTCGCCGGTTTGCTCGCCGACGCGGGCTTGTCTGCTGACGGGGCGCTACAACTACCGCACGGGCGTGGTGGATACGTATCTGGGGCGGAGCATGATGCGGCCGGGGGAGACGACGCTGGCCGAGATGCTGCGCAAGGCGGGGTACCGGACGGGGATATTCGGCAAGTGGCATTTGGGGGACAACTATCCGCTGCGCTCGATCGATCAGGGTTTTGACGAAAGCCTGGTGTTGAACGGGGGCGGGCTGGTGCAGCCGGGGGATGTGCCGGAGGCGATCAGTGGGGTGAAGCCTTCATATTTCGATCCGGTGTTGTCGCGCAACGGGCGATGGGAGCAGCAGAAGGGTTATTGCACGGACATTTTCTTCCGGGAGGCGGGGCAGTTTATTGAACGCAACCAGAAGCGGCCGTTCTTCTGTTACTTGGCGACGAACGCGCCGCATACGCCGCTCGAGGTGGACGAGGCGCTGGTGAAGCCGTTTCGGGAACAGGGTCTGGACGAGACGACGGCGCGGATTTACGCGATGGTGGCGAATCTCGATGAGAACATGGGGCGGCTGAACGGGGTGTTGCGGAAAACGGGCCTTGAGCGGGACACGATACTGATGTTCATGACGGATAACGGGCCGCAGCAGAGGCGGTTCAACGATGGCTTGCGGGGTTTGAAGGGCTCGCCCTATGAGGGCGGGATCCGGGTGCCGTTGCTGGTGCGGTGGCCGGCGCGGATCCAACCGGGGACGGTGGTGGACCGGGCGGCGGCGCATATCGACATCACGCCGACGGTGCTCGAATGCGCGGGGGCGGCGGCTCCGGCCGGACTCGACGGCCGGAGCCTGGCGCCCTTGTTGACTGACCCGAAGGCGAGCGCGAGCTGGAGCGACCGGACGCTCTATTTGCAATGGCATCGCGGGGATGCGCCGCGGGCGTTTGAGAACTCGGCAGTAGTGACGCAGCGCTGGAAGCTGATCAATGGCAAGGAACTGTACGATCTGAGCGCGGACCGGGCCGAGAGCAGGGACTTGGCCGCGAGTGAGGCGAATGTGGTGCGGCAGTTGCGGATGAGCTATGAGGCGTGGTTTCGCGACGTGGGGGCGGGCGGGTATGAGCCGCCGCGGATTGTAATTGGACGCAAGGCGCCGGTGTTGTTGACGCGGCAGGATTGGCGGGGGCCGGCGGCGAGTTGGGACAGCAAGGGGCTGGGGCACTGGGAAGTGCAGGTGGAGGCTCGCGGGCCCTACACGGTCACGTTTTACTTCGAGCCGCCGAAGGCGGAGACCATGCTTGAGGCGAGCTGGGTGGGGCGGCATGTGATTGCCGCCGGGCAGGACCGCCTGGAGTTGAAGGGAGTCAAGGTGCCGGCCGGGGCGGCGCGGTTTGAGGCGCGCGTGGGCGACCGGGGCGTGCATTACGCCTGGATCCGCTAGTCAGAAGCCGGGGATGCGTTCGAGCGAAGCAGTGGGACGCTGTCCGAGGCGTTCGCGCCAGCAGGCGAGGGCGAGGGCCATGACGAGGTCGTCATGGGCGCCTTTGTCGAAGGCGCCATATTTGTAGCCGAAGCCGACGCGGCGGATCTCGACGCTGAGGAGTTCCTGTTTGAGTTCGCGGCTGGAGTGGCAATTTTCGGCGATGCGGAGTTTGCCTTGCTCGAGGTTGGTTTCAAGGGCGGAGTACATGTCGCGCTTGAGTTCATGGGTGAGAACGACGCCTTCGACATTGGTGCCGCGGAGGTTTTCGCGGATCATTTCATAGACGGCATCGCCGACGCCGGTTTGGTCAAAGACGAGGACCGGGCGGCCGAGGGCCTCGACTTTACGGTAGACCTCGCCGACGGCGGCGGCGACGGCGCCATAGGCGGTGCCGAGTTTCCAGCGGCGGGCGTAGCGGACGCTGAGCAGGGTTTCCCACTGAGTGTAGGCGTCGACATAGCGGGTGTTGATGGCCTTGAGGCTGCGCTCGAGGACGATGAGGGCGGAGTGGTCCTGTTTGCGGCCGAGGTCGAGGCCGAGGAAGTATTCATTTTTTTCAAGAGACCGGTTCATGATTGCTCCTTAGAAAGGGAAGGCCTCGATGTCGGCCGTGAAAGCCTCCTCGACCCAGGCGCGGGGCAGAAAGGTGTTCTGGTTTTCAAGGAACTGGCAAAGGTATTCCTGACGGAACCAGGATTCTCCCATCGACTTGCGCTCGCGCTCGAGGAATTCGGGGCGGAAGCGGGGGCAGGCGGTGGCGGGAGTTTCGATGCGTTGCCAGCCTTCGCCGCGTTCCCACTCCTCCCAGAAGAAGCCGCGGGTGCCGAAGGGGGTCGACATGAGAACGAGGCGGCCATCGCGGGAGGCGGCCAGAAAGGGGCGGACGCTGCGGTAAAGGCTGTCGGCGACCTGGCTGGCTTCATCGATGAGCAGCAGGCTGGTGCCGGAGAAGCCGCGGATGGTGCCGTCGCGACCGGGCAGGCCGACGATGCGGGAGCCATTGGGCAACTCAATCGAGAGAGAATTGACGCCATCCCCGCGCTTGCGGAGGCCGAGGGTGGGGAGGTGGGCAATAATTTTCCGAATCAACTCGCCGCTTTGCCGGAGAGTTGGGCTGACGACGAGGACGAGGCTGCGCGGCTCAAAGAAGGCCTTGTGGAGGGCGAGTATGCTTGAGACGGTGGACTTGCCCCATTGGCGCGAGCAATTGAGGATGAGTTGGGGGGCGCGCGAGCGCAGGACCAGCGCCTGTTGCGCGTCGGCTTCGATGCCGAGGAAGTAATGCGCGAAGGCGACGGGGTCAAGGCGGCTGGCGACCATGCGGAGGGCGTGGGCGGCATCCATCAGGCGAGAACCCGGGTTTCCGGCTGCGCGCCGAGCCTGTCGCGGATGGCGGTGGTGAGGGCCTGACGGGCCTCGGGGTAGGGTTCGAGGGCCCCGGCGATGACTTCGAGCAAGTGGCCGAGGCGGACGGAGCCCGATTCAACGAGCTGTTCCGGGGGCGCTGGCAGCGCGGGTGAGGGGAGCAAGGCGTACAGGCGCGGAGCGGGCGATTTGCGACGGGCCATGGTGATCAGATTTCCTTTTCCCGCCGGGCGCGAACCGGCTTGGGGGCGGACCACTTTTCGACGCGTGCCGAGAGCGTGTTGAGCATCTTGAGGTGGTCGAAGCGGTGTTTGTGCAATACGAGGTAGTGCTTTTCGATGGCGCACAGGCGGTGGCCGAGCATGAGGCGGTTCCTGGAATCGCTGGCGCGGGACAGCAGCGGGAGGCGGATTTGTTGATTGAGTTCGCACTCGGCGAGATTGTGAAGACGCTCGGTGCTCCAGCGGAGCTGTCCGGCCGAGACGAGATCTCCCTCCTCGAGAATGTTAGACGGGGGGATTTCCGCAAAGAGGCGATCGAGCATTTCGGCATGGCCGCGCGGGTCTTCGAGATCGTTCACGTGGATCGGAGCAATGGAGCGAAAGCGGTGGCGCTTGCGGGTTTCCACTTCGGGCGACGGCAGGTTTTGCCGCGGATCATCTTGGTTTTTCATGTTTTTCAGCTCTGAGTTGGAGGGGAATGTGCGGCTTGCGCACTCGCCAAGCAAGCTAGCAGGGAGAACTCGGAAAAATGGCGGAGCTGAGAGCTAAGTGTTCTGTAATGAATGTGATAAAAAAACTGAAGGAGCCGTGAACGTGGAACCGAGCCGTGAAGAAGTGCGGATGGCTGCGCGGGATCCAGACGGGCTGTGCGAGCGAGCCTGGTGATGAGCTGCCCGGCTCCGCCGGATCAAGGAGTGCGGCAGGGGAATTGTGCGGGGGAGTTGGGATTCCCAGGAGTGTTAAGCCGATTGAGGAGAGGGGAAGTGGGCTTGGCGCACCGGTGAGGTGTTAGGCTGTCAGAAATGAGTTTCCTTTTCCTGTCCATGGCGCTGATGTTCGCGCAGGCTCCGGCCCCGAAGGTAGCGAGCAGCCCGAAGACGGCGGTCGCGGCGACGGCAAAGCCAGCTTCGAAGACAGCGCCGGCGCTCAAGCAGGGCGGCACCGTGCGCCCGGTGACGGCACGCCCGGTGACGGCGGTTCGGCCGGCTGCAGCGACGAAGCCTGCTTCGACGGCGGTCCCGCAGACGGACGAGCTAAAGACGATCTATGCCATTGGGTTGTCGATTCACCGCTCGCTTGGCCAGTTTGACTTGAGCTCCGAGGAACTGGCCGTGGTGCAGCAGGCGATTCAGGATGCAGCGGCCAATCAACCGGCAGTACCCTTGAGCGAATGGGGTCCTAAGTTGCAGGGGCTGGTGCAGGCTCGTCAAAGCCGTCAAGCGGAAAAAGAGAAGCAGCGTTCGATAGATTTTATCGCCAAGGCTGGCGGAGAGCTAGGGGTGCTCAAGACCGAATCCGGGCTGTTGTATCGGGAACTGGCAGCGGGTAGCGGAGCTAATCCCAAGGCGAGCGACACGGTGAAGGTGCACTATCGCGGAACGTTGGTGGACGGCACGGAGTTCGACAGTTCCTACAAGCGCAACGAGCCGGCGCAATTTCCATTGGGGAATGTGATTCCTTGCTGGACGGAGGGTGTGCAGCGGATGAAGGTGGGGGGGAAGTCCCGGCTGGTGTGTCCGGCGGATCTGGCTTATGGGGATTCTGGGCGGCCTTCGATACCGGGCGGAGCAGCATTGATTTTCGAAATTGAGCTACTGGAAATCACCGGCGGCAAATAGCAGAAAATTTCTTAAAGAGGCTTCTTTCAGCTCCGATAATGCCTAGGAAGGGGCCACGCAATGTCAACCAAGAGAAGTCTGCGCGATCTGGAACACGATTATCTGAGCCTTGCCTGCCAGATTGAGGACTTGTTGCAGAGAAAGAAAGCTGTCTACAGCGTAGAAGGGGAAATTGCGCAAACTCACGGGAAAATGGTGAAGTTGGCGAAAGAGATCCTGGAATCGTCCGATCCGCGTGAACTGGAAGAAAGGTATCTTAGCGCGGCGAGCAAAGTCCAGGAACTATTGCGTCAGAAATCCAAGGTTTACGCCATGGCGTTGGAATTCCAGCAACTACAGCAGCAAATGGAAGAACTGGCCGTCCAGCTCAGTTGGTCTGCTGCTCCAGTGTTTGCCACCGAGCCGCCGATGACCGATCGGCTTTCCCGGCTGCAGAGCGAGATTCAGGAACTGAGCGTCACACTAAGTTAGCCAAGAGATGTAGCCAGAGGGGGATGCCATGGATCGCCATGTCCGCCCAGCTGAGGGCAATCAACGAAAGCATTTCGAGTTAGATTATCTGGCAACTAGCCATCAGATAATACGTCTTCTCGAGTTGCGTGTGCGTGACCGCCAAGCTCTCACGGAAATCAACCGCCTGATTGAAGATCTATCCGCTGCGCGAGCCGATCTTGGACCGGAACCAGCGTTGAAAAAACTCGACGAAGTGACATTGGCTGTGTTGAACGAGGTGGACACGGTTGTCCGGCTTGGCATGAAAACTTCTTCATTTCGCGACCAGTTCCGCCTGCTGCATTCCCAACTGAATGAGATCGGAGCGCGGCTCGGTTATTGCTAGGCCATTCGGGGGGATATCGGCGAGAAGCAGGGAAGCTCGATAAAAGTTTTTGCTGCAAGGGAGTCGGGAACTCAGCGTAAGGGGGCAACTCGATCCGACCGGGATGGCTTTCGCTGGAAGTCGAAATGACTGCAGGCTCAGCGTTAGCTTTCGGACCGAAATGAAGAGCTAGCCGCAGTGGTCGGGCTGGCCTGAGGGGAATGGGGTGGGTTTTGGCGACAAACCGATCTGATGGGAAGGTGTTTGGTAAGGAGTTGTTGTAGATTTATACAGACTGCAATGCTACCGGCAAGATCCGGTCCCTGGCAAGGGCCAAGAAATAGGGGGGGCTGCGCTTTGCAACATTTCTGCTTTGCTGGGGCTGACACTGGCCCAGGCTGTGGGGATCGCGGGATGAGGCGGCGGGTAAAGAAGTGAATGATCGAGGAGCGGGAGAGAGGGTTTGTTTCGGGATTGGACTGCGGAAATCCACTGAGGAGATTCAGCTAAAAACCGGGAAGAACTGGCCGAAATGTTTAGAGAGGGTACAGAGGTACCTTGCCTTTTGAGCCAAGGGGTTCGGACGCCGTACTTCTTCGTCGACCACAGATAGGCAGAAAGGCTGGAAAGATGAAAAGGTAAAGACTGAAGTGGAGTAGAGGCGATCCTTTGGGCGAAGAAGTGGTTTGTCGCAAGGTTTGTACTGGGCGATGAACCGTGCACTGAATTGCTGATCGAGGAGAGGATGAAGCGCAATCAGAAAAGCTTGTTGCCTGACGGGAGCACGAGAGGTGAAAACAATGAGCCTTAAAAAAGCCAACTGCAAGGCTGGTGGTCACTTGGCTGCGGAAAAAACGCGCGGTCTGGTGAGAATTAAGTGGGCGCGCCGAGCATGGATTCGAATCAACCTTTGGGGATGCCAGCCATCAATCGGGGATTACTCCCGACGAGGAGGCTTTGCCGTCCAATAAATGAGGCAGCCAAAGAAGAAATTTTTTTATGAGTCAATTTGAGTCCAGTCCTGAAAAAATGATGCAACAGCGGCGCGAGTTGTTGCTGGACCTCGCGAGACAGGCGGAAGCACGCAGACAGCAAGTCAAACAGATGCTTGCTCAATGCGCTACTGATCGCGATCGCGAATCTGAACTTGAACAAAACCGGGAAGAGCAGGCAGCAAGCAAGTGGGATGAGTGCTCAACGGCGAATCAGACTGGGGGTGAGATCAAATCAGGACAGGCTGAGCCGGACACAGGAGATGGCGCCAAACAGGCTGGGCAAATGGCAGGGTATGAAGTCGCTTTGGAGCAAAAGGACGAGGCCCCCACACAGTACTGGGATTCCGCATCCGAAGAGGCGGCAACAGTGGATCTAGCCCGATTGCCTATAGCGGAAAGGCTGGGAAAGGAAACAGTAGAAACTGAAACAAGCCGGAAAGCCGAGCCGGAGTGGATGGCAACCACTGTGTTTGAACAGGAAATCGAGAACTCACGAACCCAAACGGTAAGAGAAGAGGGATCGGGACTGGAACTGAATGCTCGGGAGGGCACAACCGAATCCCGGGCAGTGGCGGACCGGGAAGAGCCGGAATGGAGGCAGCGCGAGCGGGAAGCGGAAACAGGGATAGCGAGGACGAGTGTGCAATCGAGCCTGGATGTCGCCATGGAGAAGCGGATGAGCCAACTGGAAATTGCGTTCGCCGAATTGCGGGATAGCGTTGCTGGGAAGTTGGATATCACGGCGCGTATAACGGCGCTCGAGTCGCAAACAGGATCCGTACAAGCCGGTATCGAGGATTTGTTGGCTCGCTTGGCCCCTGTTGAGAACCGATTTGAAGTGCTGCGCGGGGATTTGCGCGCTATAGAAGCAGCTGGGGACAGATGGAATGAGCAGATTCGGATTTTTGATCAGATCTTTGCTTCGATTGGCAGGGATTCGCAAAAGCTCAGCGGCGCATTTGAGGCATTGGGGAGTGAGGTGCGGAGCACGCAGGAACGATTCGGGCAACTGGAGGCGGAGCAAACGCGAGCGGAGAAAGGGCTAAGCGGCGAGATCGCGGCATTGGGGGATCGGATGGAACGGTTGGAGACGGATTTGATGGGAGCGATCGGATTACTGCAGTCCTCCGAGCAGGAGATCAACGAGCTTGCGCAGCTTCGCAGCAGCATCTATGAAATGGAGCATGGATTTCAGCGTGTTCTGAGAGCTGTCTCAAATCTGGAACGCCCCATTGACTTGAGTGACACCGCGGCGGAACGGGAAGCAACCGCTAATGTTCTGGCGAGCTTGACCAAGCTGGTTCAGGGCATGCGTGCGGCTCAAACTGAGCGCATCGCCACGGAGGAAGCACAGCCTGTTTAGCGCCGCGGGCTGGTGGCAAATTGAGTGAGCCTTTGTTGTTTCTGATTGATGGGTGCCTCGACGATTGTGCCAATCCTTCATGGTCTGACGGGGCCACGAAACCGGCGCTGCATCCGCGCATCCAGAGGCCAGTTAAGAGAAAGACCCAGAACCACCAGCACCCATCCAGCTGCGGCACAAGCCAGGCCCCAGCGCAAGCCGGGGGGGAAATAGCGCCACTCGACCGTATGAGATCCTGCTGGAACGATCACACCCCGCAGTGCGTGATAGACGCGCAGCGGCTCGGCGGATTTTCCATCGACACGGACTTCCCAGCCGGGGTCCCAGGAATCGGCCAACACGAGCAGGGAGCGGCAGCGAGTGCGTGAGATCAGGCTGACGCGATTGGGGTCGTGCCGAGTCAGCAGGGCCTCGCCTGGCGCACATTCCTCCAAGGCTGGCGGCGGTGCGACGGTCAGCGCGGTCGTGCGCAGGTCGAGTGCTTCGTTTTGTAGAAGCAAGCCCAATTCGTTGGTATCGCGGTAAGAGAGAGCGCTGTTAACGAGAAAGACGCGGGGGAAGGGAGCAAGCGGGTATTCCCAAACCTTGATGCCTTCTTGCCCTTCAAAGACCTGGCGCGAGCCCTCGATGCGGGGGGAGGGGCC
Source organism: Bryobacter sp. CoA8 C33 (assembly GCA_019931185.1). GTDB lineage: Bacteria > Acidobacteriota > Terriglobia > Bryobacterales > Bryobacteraceae > Bryobacter. The sequence goes on along the minus strand of JAINDK010000013.1, from coordinate 42,488 downwards.
GACGTGGTAGCCGATACCAGCCAGCGGCAGCGTGCGGGGCGAGAACCAGTCTACTTCCGAGTGGATGCGGGTGAGGCTGGCCAAGTATCCTCCCATGACTTCGACACCGTGCCAGTCGCCGAAGTTGAATGGGATCTGCTGATCATCGATTGTGATACGGACCGGTGCGGGACGGGTGGCGAGGTAATCGCGCACATCCATGAACTGGGACAAGGGTTTGAGGAGGTCTTTGACATGGCGGTCATGACGGTTGCCCATGTCGTAATAGGTCATGTTGGCGGACTCGAGCAACACGGCAAAGAGCATCAGCGGCGACCAGTGGCGTAACGACAGGTGGCCGCTGGCCAAGGCCCGGTATCCGAGGCCTGTCAGGGCGCTGGCGACGGCCACGCCGAACCAGCGCTGGTCCAACTGGGACTGCGCGGCGGGAAACAGTTTGGCGAAGAGGAAAAGCGCCGTGACGGCAGCGGCAAAGCCGGCGTGCCAGCGCCAAAGAGTGGAGGGGCCACAGTTCTGGCGAATGGCTTCGGCGCCGACGGCGGCCAGCAGAGAGAACGAGAGTGTGAACAGGGAGGCAGCCATCGAGGGGCTACGGGCTTTTTCGACCATCGGAGCGAGGCTGTACAGGACAGGCTCGATCAGGCCCTGACGCCCCATGCCGTAAAGTAGAGCGGCGAGACCAAGCAGAAAGAAGAAGCGAATTTCAGGGCGTTGCCACTGAGTGCGCAGGGCCAAGACGGAGAGACCAAGAGCGGTGGTTCCGAGGAAAAGACTGGTATGATGCTCGGCGCCGGGAAGCAGCACCGAGAGCAGAGCAGCGGGGGGATTGGCGTACTGCTCGTGAACGAAGTAGGCAACTTTGTCCTGCCACCCGATGGGGTTTTCCATGCCGACCCAGCGGACGGCCAGACGGCCGTAGGCGAGGCCGGTAAGAAGCTGGGGTGCGGCGATGAGTCCGCCGATGAGAAAGCTCCAGGCGGCAGAGCGGATGCGGAGGGAGAGCGCGCCGCCTGCCAGACCGAGGCTGACGAAGATGGGAAGTTGGTGGTGGCCGCTGAGCCAGCATAAGCCGAGACAGATGCCGGCGAGGGTGGCAGAGGGAAGTGCATACCGGGGAAGGCGGGCCTGGAGCAGGAAGTGGAAAGCCAAGGGCGCCCAGATGACGCCGCTGATCATCTGGGGCCAATCATTGGAGCCGAGAAAGCCCAACAGGCCGAAGCACAAGCCGCCGAGAATGGCCGGCAGGCGGCTGGCGCCGAGGCCGCGGGCAAGCACGAAGAGATTGAGCGCGGCAATGTAATGAAGGAGGAAGAACCACCAGTGCAGAACGCCCTCGCGGAGCCAGCCGCGGCGCAAGGGGGCGGCAAACAAGAGCCAGTTCATGGGATTGAACACGCCGGGCTGCCCTTGGCCGACTAAGTTTTGGCCGGCCCATTCATAGGGGCTCCAGAGCGGGACGCGTCCGGCTTTCCACTCTCCAGCCTGGAATTGAAGCCAGGGCAGGACTTGGCTCGAGATGTCGTGGCCGTTCATCCAACTGTATTGGTCGGTGAGGAGAATGCGCCAGTAGGCGGCGACCATCAGCAGAAAGAGCAACGCAGGCGCGGCCAAGCGGCTCCCTATGGCCAAGAGTGGTTGAAAAGCACCACCGGGGCGAAATGAGGGGAGGGCCAATCTCATCACAAAGTCTAGTATCACCAACAGCTTAGCGATTTGGCAAAGGAATTGTAGGAGAAAGGTGAGAAAGGATGCAGCCATGAAAGGCTTACTGAGTGCTTGGATGATGGTTTTGGGATTGATGTCACCGGTTATGGGTCAGCAGAATGAGGATCGAAACCGGGGTGTTGCGCGGGTGAGTGTGATTGCCGGGGAGGTATCGGTGCGGCGGGGGGACAGCGGGGATCAGGTTGCTGCCACGCTGAATGCGCCGTTGGTGCAGCAGGACCGTTTATTGACCGGACCGGGTTCGAAGGCGGAGCTGCAGTTTGATTTCGCCAACATGATTCGGCTGGGGGCCGATACAGAAATTCGGCTGGCGGAATTGCAGTATGACCGTTATCAGGTTAATTTGGCGGCTGGCTTGGTGAGCTTTCGGGTCTGGCAGAATTCGAGTGCGGAGGTGGATGTGAATACGCCTGTGGCGAGTATCCGTCCGCTTGAGAGGGGTGAGTACCGGATCCAGGTGTTTGAGGATGGGACAACGGAGATCACGGTGCGGGATGGTGAAGTGGATGTGTTCACTCCGCAGGGTTCGCGGCGTTTGCGGGAAAACCGGACGGTGCGGATACGCCGGGAAGCAAATGGAGAAACGAGTTTTCAATCGCTGAGTTTGGCTCCGGTGGACAAATGGGATCAGTGGAACCGGAACCGCGACCGGGAACTGGCCGCCTCGCGCAGCAATCAGTATCTGCCGCAGGGAGTGTATGGCGGAGAACAATTGGATGCTTATGGGGATTGGGTGTTGGCCCCGCCGTATGGGCGAGTTTGGCGGCCGCGCGTGGCGGCGGGCTGGGCGCCGTATCGGCTGGGCCGCTGGTCGTGGTTGGACTGGTATGGGTGGTCGTGGGTGAGCTATGACCCGTGGGGGTGGGCACCATATCATTATGGGCGCTGGTTTTGGAATGCGGGCAACTGGTGCTGGTGGCCGGGTTCGTTTGGTCCGCGGCATTTCTGGTCGCCTGGGCTGGTGAGCTTTATCGGCTTTGGCGGCGGCAATCTGAACCTGAGCGTTGGTTTCGGCTGGGGCAATGTCGGTTGGGTGCCGCTGGCGCCGTTTGAGAGCCTGCATGCTTGGTGGGGGAGGGGGTATTACGGCGGCCGCAATGTGAACAACATCACGGTGATCAATCAGGTCAATATTACGAACGTTTACCGCAATGCGCGTGTGGACGGGGCTGTGAGCTATGTCGAGGCGCAAAATTTCAATCGTGGCCTAGGGTATGGGAACGGTGCGGGCGTTCGAGCGGCGCGGGCGGCTGAGTTGTCGGGAGTGAGTGAGTTTCGCGGTCCGGTGGGTATAGCACCGAGCCGGGAAAGTGTTGGGTTTGCGGCGGTAGAGCAAACTGGGGTGACGGCGGGAAGGGAATTACGGTCTCGCGAGGAGGCGCGGTTCACGGCGCGGCGAGAAGCGGCGAATGTGGATCGCATCCCGTTTGAGCAGCAACAGCGCAATTTTGAACAATTGGCTCGTGGCACAGTTGGAGTCAGGGCGGATGAGGGGCGGCGTGGCTCGGGGCCCGGCGAAGCGGATGGCTTCCGCCGCCTGGATACGGGCCGAAGCGGAACCGTCGCGGGCGAGAACGGTTATCGCCGCCCGGGTGGTGAAGGGTTTGTGAACCGTAGCGGCGGCACGCGCACGGCGCCGGGCATGGATGGATTCCGCAGGATTGGCAGCGAGGGTGTGGGCAGTGATGGCTATCGCCGTCAAGATGCCGCCGAGGGTGGCTTCGTGCAAAGGGATAGCCGGGGGAGTTCACGTACGCGAGGCGAGGACACAAGCGGCTGGCGGCGATTTGGCGAGACCGGTGCGAACTCGAGAGAACGCGATGGGTTCGTTCAGCGGAATGGAGTTACACGCGGAGGTGAAATGCCGGTTGTGGATGGCGCCTCCCGTTCACGCGGCGTGGGTGCAGTAGATGTTTCCCCACGGATGGTGGAACCTGGAGACGGCTTGGGCGGTACAATTCGGCCGCGGATAGATTCCTCCACGGGTGCAGCCGATCCCTTTGGAGGGGGACAAAGGGGGGAAAGGCGCACCGGATGGGGCGGCTTTGGCGGCACTCGCAATAGCAGCCGGGATACGGATGCCACGCCGCGGCGAGAATCCTCTACTGAGGGCGGCTCGATAGACAGCTACGGCGGAGGTGTGCGAGGAGGATACCGGGGCGTGGAGCCTTCCCGGCGTCAAACTGGGCCCTATGATGGCGGCTACCGTGGCGGGGGTGGAGAAGCTTCGCCGCGGATGAGTGCGCCGTCGGGTGGTTATGGCGGGGGAGGCTATCGTGGCGGAGGTGGAGAAGCTTCGCCGCGGATGGGCGCGCCGTCGGGTGGCTATGGCGGAGGAGGCTATCGTGGCGGAAACAGTTCTGGTGGAGGCCATTCCGGCTCCGGTGGCGGGTCGCGTTCCCCGCGTGGGGGCAACTGAAGAAAACGAATTGCATTTGAGATGAGCCTTGGCCGAGCCGCTGGCTGCATCTTCCCTGAAGCCCGCCCGGGTGCCTCACAGCCCGGGCGGATTTTTTTGTGCCAGGGCGCGGCAGGTCCTGCCAATCCTTGTGCACCCCCGTGCAACAAGGTTGGACCGTGCCGGTCCCCGGGGCGAGCGGAAGTCTGCCAGGAGGAGCATTACCGGACCGCCAAATCCGGTTGAAGCAGCTTCCGCGAGTCGGAGTGGATCAGAGTTCAGGCGGCGCGATCACCGCCGGTCAACGGCAATGCAATGATTGGGTAGCGCCTCCTGCGCGGGATGGGTTTCGGAAAGGGGATTACATTGCCGGTGCGGGAAACGGCAATTTTTTGCGGTTCGTGCCGGGGGTTGCCGCGCAAGGTCAAGACGCGGCTGACAGGCCGTCCGATATAGGCCTCAAGGGCAGCGAGGATTTCCAGCTCGAAAAGTGGCAGCAGATAGGCGAGGTCATCTCCACGGCGGAACAAGTCGTTCAGGGCGGTACGGGTCTCGCGGCGGGCTAACTCTAGCTGCCGTTCCGTTGGTTTGCGGCCGATCAGTGGGATCCAGGCATGCAGGATGCGTGATTCGCGGGTCAGAATCTCAAAAAACAACTTGGAATTATACTGGACTTCCTCAAGGAACCGGGCGGCATGGGCTGGGTCGTAATAGTCGGCTAATTCGTGCTCGCCGAGAATGCGCATGAGGTTAGAGGCACGGCCGAGCACATCGCTGATGTCGCAGCGGACACTGCGCTCCATCGCGCTCATCGACTTGTCGTCGAGAAGATCATAGCCATAGGCGTTTTTCACCTTAGGGAAAAAAGGCTTCGCGGCGAGATAAGCCAACAACTGAGCAGTGCGGGTGCGGTCGGCGAGATTCCCGGGCCTTGCAAACCAGTGCATTTGGAGCCAGCAACGCAACATTTTCTGCAACTGGACGGAAACGCGAGTGGCCACCTTGATGAAGCCGTATTGCCCGTCTGCCGGTACGGCCATCCAGACATCATCGACCGGACCCGGACGGCTGACGGTCATCTCCAAATCGATGCGGTTGGCCAGCAGAGATTCATCGATTCCCGCGCGGTATTGATGCAGCAACGGCGTGAGCACGGAAGTGAGTGAGAGGGCGTCGAGCGCCAGACAGTGTTTGAATGAGTCGAGATTCATCACGAGGCCAACGCTAGCAGACCGGGGGGGCGAGCCGGGGCGAAGGGGCCGGTAAGGCGACTGAAAAAGTAAGCGTAAGCTGCATAAAATCAATGGTTTAAGAAATAATCAAAAAATGGTGAAACTGTGTGAATGATTTCGCGCGGATCGGTGGGGCGGTGTTTGTGAGTTAGGAGCCGCAAAAGGAATCGAGCCTCGCCGAGCAGCAGGTTCGCTGGCCGCAGCGGCTCAAGTCCAGGTGGGCCGATTGAGAAATGGCATCGGTTGAAGCAGACCTCGGTCCTTTCGCCTGGATGCTTCCGGATGGCGGGTAAGCCGGAACGCTGGATTGTGTAGCAGCATGTCAGCATGGCGTAACGGATGTGGCCCAGGGAAGGTAGCGCTAGTCCGGGCGGTGGAATGCGGAAGCCCCTGCGCGCAGGCAAGATGAAGGAAGATAGGGTAACTCGTTTCGGAGCATCGGGTGCAAACGGACCGGAATCAAGGAGTATTCAGATGTGATCGTCATTGCTTCGGTCCGCGACGCATCGCCACCGGCCATGCTGCTGTCGTGGTGAGGAGACAAGCTTGTTCTGCTTAGTGCTCGCGCGGCAGGGTAAGCCTGATGGCTATGGGCCGGGTTTTCCCCGTTGCGGCGTCGACAGAGTCACAGCTTTGTCAAGCCGGGGACAGGTCCCCGTGAATTCGAAGTTCCGGATACTCTTCAAGCGAGCAGGCGGGCGGTAGTCTGCGATGGCGGAGGTTTGCGAAAGAGAATCGGACGTATCTGGGTTCGGTTCGAAGAGTTTTTGTCGAGATTCAGACGGACAAGAGGATCGGATCGGCTTAGTATGGTAATTTGCTGGGCGTGCTGCTCCCGCGGCCGGGTTCGATTTACGTGTGGAAGGCCTCCGCCGGGGAGAGTTTTGCTCGCGAGGAGTTGACGGTATTGAGATTGACCAGGCAGGCAAGGCGTCGAGTTGGCAAGCAGGCGTGGTGAATATGTGGGGGAAGAAATAATAGAGGCTGGCAGGAAGCAAGGGGAACGAGGGAGATAATAGTGTTGAGCTAGTCACCGTGCTTGGTCTGCAATATAGTGATTTCTTAGTGGAGTTTTCATGAGCGGCAAGAATTTTTCCTCTTGGGGAATGGTATGGGTGTTCTGCGCCGGTGCTGCTTTGGCTTCAGCAGCCGTCGATTTCACCCGGGATGTACAGCCGATCCTGCGGCGGAACTGTTACAGTTGCCACGGGGCAGGGATGCAGCAGAGCGGATTCCGGCTCGATGATGCGGAGCAGGCATTGAAGGGAGGCTATAGCGGGGCGGCGATTCTGCCGGGAAAGAGCGAAGAAAGTCCCTTGTATTTGCGGATTTCCGGGGCCAAGGGGGCGCCGGCGATGCCGCCTGGCGGCAAAAGTCTGAAGCCGGAGGAGATCGCCACGCTGAAGACGTGGATTGATAAAGGAGCCCTGATGCCAGCGGCATTACGGGCGAGATCCGCCGCCAAGGCGCCCGCTTCGCGGCATTGGGCGTTTCGCCCCTTGGTGCGTCCCGCTGTGCCGGCGGTGGCTGGTGGCCACAATGCAGTTGACCAGTTTGTGTTGGCTCGTCTCGCCAAAGAGCAGATCGTCGCGGCACCGGAAGCGGAACGCCGTTTGTTGTTGCGCCGGCTGAGTTTGGACCTCACGGGATTGCCGCCGACACGCGAGGAGACGGAGCGTTTTCTGGCGGACCATCGTCCGGATGCATATGAGCGGGAGGTGGACCGGTTGCTGGCCTCACCTCACTTCGGGGAAAAGTGGGCGCGGCACTGGTTGGACCAAGCGCGCTACGCGGATTCCGATGGCTATGAAAAGGACTGGATCCGGCCGTGGGCGTGGAGATGGCGGAACTGGGTGATCGATGCGATCAACCGGGATCTGCCGTTTGATGAATTCACGCGCCAGCAGATTGCCGGTGACCTGCTGCCCAACGCCACGACGGAGACGCGGGTGGCCACCGGATTCCACCGCAACACGTTGACCAATCGCGAGGGGGGAGTCGACGACCGGCAGTTCCGTTTTGAGGCGACCTCGGACCGCAGCAGTACCGTGGCATCGGTTTGGCTCGGATTGACGGTAGCGTGTGCGCAGTGTCACGACCACAAGTACGACCCGATCTCGCAAAAGGATTTCTATTCCCTCTTCGCATACTTCGACAATGTGGAAGAGGTCAACATCGATGCTCCGCTGCCGGGGGAAATCGGACCGTGGCTGAAGACGCAAGCCGAGCACCAGCGCAAGCGGGAAGCATTGCTGGCGGAATACAAGGTAGCTGAATTACAGGCCGACTGGGAAAAGAACATTCTGTACACGATCGCTCATCCGGGCGAGCGGACGGATTGGGACCTTGCCTGGGATTGCGTCAATAAGCTGACCGAGGATGGGGATGGCGGCAAGATTGTGCAGATCCCGCTGGGGCGGCGCACGGCGCGGCAGCAAGCCATTCTCACGGATCATTTCATTTCGAACTACCACTTTGCCGTGGGCAATAAGAGATGGAAAGAATTGAAGCTCGACGAGTTGGCGCGGAAGTTGAAGGAACTCAAGCGCGAGTATCCGCAACTGTCGCAAGCGATGACGATCGAGGAGGCGGCGGTGAGAGCGCCTTCCTACATCCGTTTGCGAGGAGATTACCGCAGCCCGGGTATCGCGGTGGAGGCGGCGAGCTTGTCCGCGCTGCCGGCGATTCCGGCCAAGACGGGAACGCGTCTCGATCTGGCGGAATGGCTGGTGGCACCGGAGAATCCATTGACGGCGAGGGTGGCCGTGAATCGCATTTGGCAGGAATTGTTCGGTGCTGGTTTGGCCCGGTCGAGCGAGGACTTTGGTCTGCGGAGTGAAGCGCCGGTATATCCGGAACTGCTTGATTGGCTGGCCGTCGAGTTTCGCGAGGGTGGTTGGAGCCGGAAACAGTTGATCCGCACGATCGTTCTTTCGGCGACATACCGGCAGAGTTCGCAGGCCCGGCCGGAGTTGAGCGAAAAGGATCCCAGCAATGCGTTGCTGGCTCGGCAGAGCCGGCTGCGCCTGCCGGGAGAACTGATCCGGGATTCGGCGTTGCGGGTAAGCGGACTACTAACGGGAAAGATTGGTGGACCGGGTATTCATCCCCCACTGCCAGCGGGGGTGCTCGAGGCGGGCTATGGATCGCGTGGCTGGGGTACGGCATGGCCTGAGGAGAAAGGCGAAAACCGCTACCGGCGGGGCCTGTACATACAGTTCTTGCGCACAACTCCCTATCCCCTGCTGGTCAACTTCGATGCTCCGAAGGCGAGCGTGACAGCGTGTCGCCGCGACCGCTCGAATACACCTTTGCAGGCGCTCAATCTGCTGAATGACCCGGCCTTTCTCGAGGCAGCGCAAGCTTTCTCGGCGCGGCTGCTCGTTGAGGCTCGCGGGGATTTCGAGCCACGGTTGAATTTCGCCTACCGTGAAGCGCTGGGCCGGGCGCCATCGGCCGCCGAAGTATCGCGCCTGCGGCTTTATTATGACCGGCAACGGAAGCTGCTGGCCGACGATGCGCAATCGATCGCGCAACTGGCGCCCCATCAACCCGATGGTTCGACGCCGCTTGAAATGGCTGTTTGGACCACGCTAGCGAGTGTGCTGATGAACCTCGACGAGTTCATCACCCGGGAATAGACAAGGAGCCGCGCATGAATTCGCAACAAATCATTGAGACACACCTGAGGCGGGATTTTCTGAGACGGTCGCTGGCCGGCATGGGAACGTTGGCGTTGGCCGAGTTGATGACGGGCGCGGTGAACGACCCGCTGGCTGCGAAGGCGCCGCACTACAAGCCGAAGGCGAAGAATGTGATTTTCCTGTTTCAGGAAGGCGCTCCGTCGCAAATGGATCTGTTTGATCCCAAGCCGGAGTTGCAGCGATGGCATGGACAATCACTGCCCCCATCCATGACGAAGGACTTGAAGCTAGCCTTCATCAAACCCAGCGCGAAGATCCTGGCCTCGCCGCGTAAATTCGCCCGCTTCGGCCAGAGCGGAGCGGAGTTGTCGGACTTGATTCCGCACACGGCAAGTCATGCCGACGATATTTGCCTGATCCGGTCGATGCATTCGGAGGCCTTCAATCATCATCCGGGGCAGTTGTTGTTGTTTTCAGGACACATGACGGGGGGACGGCCTTCGATGGGTTCGTGGGTGACCTATGGCCTTGGTTCGGAATCGAAGAACCTGCCGGCTTTTGTCGCTCTGCAGTCCGGCCCGGGATCGAGCGCTGGGTCCGACTTATGGACAAACGGATTCTTGCCGTCGCTCTATCAAGGCACGAACCTCCGCTCGAGTGGCGATCCGATCTTATATTTGTCCAGTCCGAAGGGGATGCCGGAGGCGGCGCAGCGCGAGCGGCTCGATGCGCTCAAGGACCTGAACGCTGAACATCTGGAGCGCACGGGGGATGCCGAGATTGCATCGCGCATTCACTCCTATGAGTTGGCCTACCGGATGCAATCGGCGGGACCGGAGCTGGTGGACTTGAGCAAGGAATCCCCGGCGACGATTGAGATGTACGGCATCAACAAGAAGGCCTCGCAGCAATATGGGACGAATCTACTGTTGGCGCGCCGCCTGGTGGAGCGTGGGGTGCGGTTTGTGCTGGTGGCGCATTCGGGGTGGGACCATCATTCGGCGATCAACAATGGATTGCCGAAGATGTGCGAGCAGACCGACCAGCCGACGGGCGCGCTGCTGAATGACTTGAAGCAGCGGGGATTACTGGAGGAAACGCTCGTGGTTTGGGGCGGGGAATTCGGCCGGACGCCGATGTCGGAGATTCGGCGGCCCGAGGAAGCCGACAATGCCGGCCGGGACCACCATCCGAATGGGTATTCGATCTGGATGGCGGGCGCGGGTATCAAGCCTGGTCAAGTAATCGGCAAGACTGACGAGTTGGGCTTGAACATCGTCGAGGACAAGATCGATGTCTGGGATTTGCAGGCCACGATTCTGCATCTGTTAGGCATGGACCACCTGCGACTGACTTACCGGCACATGGGCCGCGATTTCCGCCTGACGGATGTGCATGGCAACGTCGTGAAGAAACTCTGCGCCTGATGCGGTCCGGCTGGTTCTGGGAGAATAGAAGGGCGCCAGATGCAGCCCAAAGCAGATAAGAAGAAAATCAACTATTCGAAGGCCCTGGCGGAGACACGCCAGTTGCTTTGGACGCATCGTTGGCGTCTGGCCTTCGGCTTGAGCCTGATGCTAATCAGCCGGTCACTCAGTTTGGTGCTGCCGGCTTCGACGAAATTTCTGATTGATGAGGTGATTGGTAAGAGCCGGCAGGAGTTACTGTGGCTGGTTGCGCTGGCGGCTTTGGTGGCGACGATGCTGCAGGCCGTGACGGCATTTGCGCTGTCGCAGATACTGGGCGTGGCAGCGCAGCGCGCGATTACCGAAATGAGAAAACGCGTGCATGAGCATATCGAGCGGCTTCCGGTGAGCTACTTCGACGCGATGAAGACGGGGCAGTTGATATCGCGGATCATGCAGGACGCCGAAGGGGTGCGCAATCTGGTCGGCACGGGTGTGGTGCAGTTATTGGGAGGCCTAGTGACGGCGAGTTTGTGTTTGGCAGTCCTGCTTTACCTGAACTGGAGCATGACGCTGATCACGATTGCCGTGCTGGCGGTTTTCGGCATTGTGCTTTCGATGGCGTTCAAGCGGCTGCGTCCGTTGTTCCGTGAGCGGGGCGAGATTCAGAGCCAGGTGACTGGGCGGTTGTCGGAGAGCCTGGGCGGCATTCGCGTTGTGAAAGCGTATACGGCGGAGCGCCGCGAGAAACTTGTCTTTGCCCGCGGCGTGCACCAGTTATTCCGGAACATTGCGCGGTCGATGACGGGCGTCTCCTTTGTGATGGCATTTTCGTCGATGATCGTGGGCGCGATCGGGATGGTGATCTTTTTTGTCGGTGGCTCGAGCGTGATTCGAGGGGAGATGACGCTGGGGGATCTGTTCATGTATGTCGCCTTCACGGGGATGATGACGATGCCGGTGGTCGAGCTTGCATCGATCGGAACGCAGATCACCGAGGCTCTAGCGGGATTGGACCGGATCCGGGAAGTATTGGACTTAAAGACTGAGGATAGCGACGATGCTAACCGTCAGGCGGCGGGAGACTTGGAAGGGCACATCAAGTTTGAGGATGTGAGTTTTGAGTATCAGCCCGGGGCGCCGGTGCTGCGGCATATTTCGTTCGAGGCTCCGGCTGGATCGACGACAGCGCTGGTAGGATCCTCGGGATCGGGCAAGAGCACACTCATCAGTCTAGTGATGAACTTCAACCAACCGCAATCGGGTCGCATACTGGTCGATGGCCGGGAGTTGTCGCAATTGCGGATGCGGGAATACCGCTCGAACCTGGGTGTGGTGTTTCAGGACAATTTTCTGTTTGACGGCACGATAGCGGACAACATCAGTTTCGCGAACCCGGGAGCGAGCCGGGCGGAAATCGAGGCGGCCTGCCGGGTAGCGCATTGTGATGAGTTCATACAGCGCTTTGAAAAGGGCTACGACACGGTTGTCGGGGAGCGGGGGGTGAAGCTTTCAGGAGGGCAGCGCCAACGGGTAGCGATTGCCCGGGCGATACTGGCGGATCCGCGTATCCTGATTCTGGATGAAGCGACCTCGAGCCTGGACAGTGAGAGCGAGGCGTTGATTCAGCAAGCGTTGTCGCATTTGCGCAACGGGCGAACGACTTTTGTGATCGCGCATCGTTTGTCGACGATTCGCGCGGCCGACCAGATTCTGGTGATTGAAGGCGGCGCCATAGTGGAGCGGGGTAAACACGCGGAATTGATGGCGATTGGCGGCCGCTATCGGGAGTTGCACGACCGGCAGCACGCCTTTGAACGAAATCAGTTCATCAATCCGGGTGAAGATTTCACGAGTCTGGCCGGGCGAGACCTGCAAGCAAAATGAAGGCGGATCGCGGAGAGCCGTCTAACGGCTGGACTTCATGATGACGACGATGAGAAGGATGATCATCAAGACGATGACCACATTTCCCAGGATCAACCAGAGATTGATTTTCCGGCCTGCCGTGGGAGGAGGGGTTTGCGAGAAGACCGCCGGCGGAGGGGCCTCCGGGCCTTGGGGTTGAGGTTGGGGAACACCAACGGCAGGGACGGAGGCCGGGGAGGGCGCCTGCATCATGCGAGTGAATTCGCCCGGACCGGAGGCGGGAGGCGGCATGGCTCCGGGCATCGCGGACGGAGTGGAACCGGGGGCACGGAAGAACTGAGTGGCGCTCTCTGCGCCGGACAGCAAACCCGGTTGCACCGAACCAGGATTGACAGGGAGCGGGCCCGCGAAATTTTCGGGAAAAGGCTCGCTCCCGCCAGATGAGGGATGGATGAGCGGCGGGGAAAAAGACGGGGGCGTGAGAGAAGGTCCGATAGAGGGAGGAGTGAAGCTTGGGGCCGCGACGGAGGGTGAGGTAAAGGATGGCCCAGGCAGTGGCGGCATGGCAGTTGGCGCCGGCGGAACCAGCGGCGGGGCGGGGGAAGCAGGAAGAGGCGCGTCGGACACTGGCGCGGGAGGCGTTTGCAGAAGACGTGTGAAGTCTCCTGGGCCGGCTGAGCTGGACGGAGAGGGAGGAGGGGGGGCGGTTTCTGATCCGGAAAAAACAGAAGATGGCTCGACGGAGCGAAACATGCGCGTAAACTCTCCAGCCTGTTCCGACTGGGGTGGGGCTACGGGATGGGAGATCGGATTGACCGGTGCGGGAGTGGATTGGGCCAGCGGCGATTGAAACATGCGGGTGAATTCTCCCGGTTCATTTCTTGCGGCGGGAGGGGGGATGAAGGGTGGAGGAGCCACGGGGCCGGGTGTCTGAAACATTCGGGTGAATTCGCCGGGTTCCGGACTTGTGGTTGGTGGAGCGGGGAGCGTGGATGGTGGTGGCGCGAGCGGGTTTGGCGTCTCGAAGACACGAGTAAACTCACCCGTCGAGGCCGGAGCCGGGATTGGAGCGGGAGGAGGGGGTGGCTCGGGAGGCGGAGGCAGGGGTGGTTGCTGCGGCTGCGGCGGCGGAGCGAAAGCTGGCATCTGCATGGTTGGCAGGTCGGCCGACATGTTAGGGAGGTGATCCAGGCGGAAGGCCCCCGTCATTTGCATTGGGTCGGGGGTCTTGACTTGCGAAAGGCTGGCCAGCCAATCGCGAAGGCTCGCCCCGGGAGGAAGTGGCCGGGTAACGATGTAGGCTTTCGCGCCCTCCCGTACGACTTCGAGAACGGGCTTTTCAGCAAAACCTGGCACCGCATTTGCTTTTTGGGCGCTTTCCAGGATGCCGGTCCCCGTGGTCCTGACGATATGGATCCAAACCTCCTCGCCGGTGAGTTTCTGAATCGCTTTGTAGCAAAGCGCGTCGGCTGTGTCGGAAACGGGGGCAACCAATTGGTAGGTGGACTCGAAGGACATGAGAATAAACCTTTGAAATCGTGCCTTTATGATAGCCTGAGAACTCAACGGCGATGAAGCAACTTTCTCGTGTTGTTTGGTCTGAAGGAATGCACCTCGCGCCTCATCACTTTCAGGCGCAGAAGCGATATTTCGAGGATCTGATTGACTTCACTTCGCAGTCGCTGCATTATTCCGCCTATGGATTTGCCGGCATCGAGTGGAGTGCGGAAGCTCTGAAGAATGGGCGGTTGGAGCTGCTGCATGCCCGAGGGTTCATGCCGGATGGTTTGGCGTTTGTAATGCCCGAATCAGACGTTTTGCCGCAAAGCCGTCCCATCGCCGAACTGATCAGTCCGGTAGCCCGTTTCGCCACGGTGCATCTGTCGTTGCCGACGTATGTATTCGGAGGGGCGAACTGCTCCGGATCGCAGACGCGCTTCGCGCCAGATGAGCGCATGATGGTGGATGAGAATGGCGGTGCGGAGGAGCGGCCGGTGACGGTGGGGCGGAAGAATTTTCAGCTCCTTCTCGATTCCGAACTGAGTTCTGGTCTGAGCTCGATGCCGATCGGCCGGGTGATGCGTGACGGGGCGGGTAACTTGATTTTCGATCCGGACTTTATACCTCCCCTGGTTACCATACAGGGCTCGCGGCGGTTGCTGATCCTGCTCAACCGGCTGGTGGAAATACTAACCGCCAAAGCGATGGCATTGCGCCCAGAGAGGGCCAGCGCGAAGCTGGGCGGAATGAGCCAGCGGGATGTAGCAAGCTTCTGGTATCTGCACTGCATCAACTCTTCGCTGGCGGATCTGCGGCACACGGCACTGGTTAAGAAAGGCCATCCCGAGGAACTGTACCGGCAGCTTCTCAAGCTGGGTGGTGCTCTTTGCACCTTCAACCTGCGCAAGGACCCGGCCGATCTTCCGTTGTACGATCATCTCGAGCCGGAGCGTTGTTTCCCGCTGCTTGATAAGCATATCCGGGAGGCTCTTGAGACGATACTCCCTTCGTCGGCGCAGCAGATTCCACTTCGTCTTTATTCCCCTTATCTCTACGAAAGCGAGGTGGGGGACGATCGCTGTCTGGGGAAGGCAAAGTGGATATTGGGTATCCGGGCGCAGACAGCGGAGAGTGTTTTGATTTTGCAAACGCCGCGGTTGGTGAAGGTCTGTTCCCGCGATTTCATTGAGCGTCTGGTGCAGGGGGCTCATCCCGGACTTGAGTTGAGCCATCTGCCAATTCCGCCGAGTGAGATTCAGACTCGAACGGAAATGCAGTATTTTTCGATCTCCCGGGCCGGTCCCTGTTGGCAGCAAATTGCCAAGATCAAGCAGGTGGGAGTGTATGTGCCAGGGGAGTTTCCGGTGCCGGAGATCGAGTTGATTGTCATTGTCGAAGCAGAATAGGGGGAATGCATGCCATCTCAGAGTCTGATGGAGCGGGAAACACTGGCAGTGATCTTTCAGGAACCGCTGACGGCCGTGGCACGCATCTGGTCCAATCCTCGGATGACGCAGGATCCTCTTGGTTTGCGGGAAAACATGAAGAATGCGCTCCGGGCAGCGGTTGATGCTGCGCGGCGGAACCGCTTTTCCGAGGAGGAAACGAAGCTGGCGATGTTTGCCATAGTGGCCTACCTCGATGAGACGATCCTGACGCAAAACCAGACAGCCTTTTCTGATTGGCGGAGGAAGCCATTGCAGGAGGAGTTATTCGGGGTCCACATCGCCGGGGAGATTTTTTTTCAAAATCTGGAAAACATCCTTCGCCAGACGGATAGCCTTTCGGGCGCGGATCTACTTGAGCTTTACGCATTGTGCATCAGCTTGGGCTTCCGCGGGCGTTATTCCGCGGTTGGGCAGGCGGAGTTGAAAAGGATCGTGGAGGCGTGCCTGGACAAGGTGCGGCGAGTTCGCGGCGCGATGCCGCCGCTCGGACCCTCCGCTGAACTGCCGCAAAACGACTTCATCCCGGCTCAGACTGATCCTTGGCTGAAGCGCATGGCGCTGGCTGGTGGCGGACTTTGCGTGCTTGCCGCCGTTCTGTTCGTTATCTATAAAATCATGCTTGGTTCGGCGGGCGGTGAACTGCAGACCATTGCCCTCGAGCTGACACGCCGGTAAGAAGGAAGACGACCCATGCAATTCTATGGCACTACCGCCTTGCTTTGGATGCTCGCAATCATCATGGGCTGGTTGCTACCGGACTGGCTGAGCGTCAAGGGGCAGTCCGTTTGGACTGTGCGCAGTCTGTTCTGGCTGATTGTGACCGCCATCGCCGGCATAGCCGCCTATTGGCGGTTCCAGGCGGATCAGCGGCGCAAGGCATTGGCTTTGTCGGGCGAGTTGGGCAGCGAGTTGGACTTTGTTCTGGCGGAAGCCGGCAAGAAATTGCAGGCAACAGGACAAAGTCTGGACCGGCTACCCATCTTTTTCGTGCTGGGCGGAAGAGGCGCCGCCAAGACGACACTCATTCTGAACAGCGGCCTTGATCCGGAGCTGCTGGCGGGACTCGTCTATCAGGAAGGCAATCAACTGGTGCAAACCCGGTCGGCGAATGTCTGGCTGGCGCGGCGAGGTGTTTTCATGGAAGTGGCGCCAACGCTGCTCGAAAACGATAAACTGTGGGCGGCATTCGCGCAGCGTTTCGCCCCGAGTGGCTTCATGGCGCTGCGGGCAAGATCCATCCCTGCTCCGCGAAGCGTGCTGCTGTTAGTGGGCATCGAGGAATTCTTTCAGCAGGGTGCGGGAGAAATGATGTCCACGAAGGCGCGCATTCTCAATCAACGGTTGACCGGGCTGTCGGGAGCACTCGGCTCCCGGCTGCCAGTCTACGTTTTGTTTACCAAGGCAGATCAGATGCCGCATTTTGCCGCCTATGTCGCCAACATGAGTAACGACGAGGCCACGCAAGTGCTGGGCGCCACGATTCCCATCCGCGATCTCACCGCCAACGGGGTTTATGCCGAGCAGGCGAGCCGTCATTTCTCCGATCTGATCGAAGAGCTTTTTCGCAGTCTTGCCGAGCGTCGCATCGGCCTGCAAGAGCGCGATGCGAATCCGTTGGGCCGGCCTTCGGTTTATGAGTTTCCACGCGAGTTCCGCAAGCTCAAACAGGCCGCGACGACCTTTCTGGTGGATCTCTGCCGTCCGAGTCAAGTCGCCGTATCGCCCTTTGTCCGCGGTTTTTACTTTGCTGGTGTCCGGCCGGTACTCGTCAGTGATGCGGCGGGCACGCAGCGCCGCTTGCCGCAATGGGTCTTCCTTACGAGATTCTTCTCCGAGGTCCTGATTAAGGACCAGGCAGCCTCAGGCGCCTCGAGCGTCAGCACGAAGACAAATTCGCTGCGCCGGCTGCTGCTGGCGGCCGCCGGGGCCTTGGGGCTGGGCGCGGCGGTGCTCATTACGGTGAGCTACCTGAACAACCGATCACTGGCCTCGGAGCTGGCGGAGGCGGGCCGGGCGCTCCGGGTTGTGCAGGCGACACAGGGAGAGATCCCTTCGTTGGAGACTTTGACAAAATTGGACCGTCTGCGTGGCTCCCTGGAGCGGTTGCGCGGCTGGGAAAGAGACGGAGCTCCCCTGATGTTGCGCTGGGGCCTGTACACGGGCGATACGCTTCTGCCTGTGTCGCGAAAACTTTACTTTGAAAGTTTTCGCAACGTGCTGTTTGGGGAGACACAGACGGCTTTGCTCGACTTCATGAAGCGACTTCCCCCCGCACCCGGTCCGCAGGATGACTACGTGTCCTCCTACAACGCTTTGAAGGCCTATCTGATCACGACGTCGAATTCCGAGAAGAGCACGCGGGCATTTGTAAGTCCCATTCTGCAGAAGTATTGGCAAGGCCTCAAGCAAGTGGATCCCGGGCGAACTGCTCTGATTTCCCGGCAGTTTGACTTCTACGCCGAGGAACTCCGCTTATCCAATCCGTTCTCGAAGGAGAATGATGCGCTTACGGTCGACCGCACCCGCCGATTCCTCAAGCAATTCTCCGGAGAGGAACGTCTGTACAATACGATCGTGGCCGAAGCGGGGCGGACCAACGCGGCCGTCAATTACAACAGGCTCTATCCTGATGGCGCCAGGGCTGTGCGGGTCGAAAAGGAAGTGGCGGGAGGGTTTTCAAGGGAAGGCTTCGCCTGGATGCAAGATGCCTTGAAGAACCTGCCGAAGTATTTCGGCGGCGAGACCTGGGTGCTGGGAGAGGAGGTGAAGATGAGCGTCAATCTCGCCGAACTCGAACAGCGGTTGCGTGCCCGTTACGCCAAGGACTTCGCCGATGAGTGGAAAGCGTATTTGCGCGGTGTTACCGTACTGCGCTACGCCACGCTCAAAGACGCCTCAGAAAAGTTGAAGCTACATTCCGGCAATCAGAGCCCGTTGCTGGCCGCCATCTATCTGGTTTCAAAACATACGGCGGTGAGCGAGAAATTGATCTCCGATTTGTTCCAGCCTGCACAGTTTCTTGTTGTGCCGTCGAGCGCGGGCCAGTTGATCGGCGGCGAGAATCAGCCTTATATGGCAGGGTTGCTTCAATTGCAGGGTTCGATCGAAACAATTGCAAATATGCCAGCCAGCCAAGCGGCGCAAGACCCGGCGGCTGCCCAAGGCCTGAGTTTGGCCACGGCGGCCAAGATGACGGCGCGCAACGTGGCGCAGAAGTTTCGGCCCGATCCGATCGATAAGGTCGATGCGATGGTTTTGAAGCTGCTGGAAGACCCGATTAGCAACGTCGAGAGCTTTCTACGGGGGCTGGGTCCGGCGGAGTTGAACGGCGCCGGCGCCGGTTTTTGCAAGCAGTTCAACGAGTTGATCTCGAAGGCACCATTCAACCCCGCGGGCAAATCGCAGGCCACGCTGGCGGATTTCAATGGCATTTTCGCGCCGCAGAACGGGGCCCTGTGGGTGTTCCATGACACGAAGCTGAAGGCCCTTCTTGCAAATCAGGGTGGCGAGTACCGGGCTGTGCCCTCGTCGCAGATGGCCTTGACGCCGGTTTTTGTGGCCGCCTTCAACCGGTTGGCGGCGGTGACGGAGACGGCCTATGGGCTCAATTCCACGCCGAATTTTCGTTACGCCATTAAACTGAATTCCGAGATGAAGCGGGAAGTCCGGCTTGTTCTCGACGGCCAGAGCGCTGAATTCAAGAATGCCTCGACTCCATCTAAGCCCTTTGTCTGGAATGGCGCTGGAGCGGGCGTGCGCTCCACGATCGTGGGTGGCGGGACGGTCAGCTTTGATGGTCCGCTGGGTGTATTTCAATGGTTCAACGACGCGGAACGCTGGAATCAGAACTCGGCCACAACGCACACCGTACTTTGGTACCAGCGCTCTGGCACGAAGATCATGACCGATGACCAGGGACGGCCACTGTCGATGACTCTTGACCTTGAAATGCCCATCCCGCTTTTCCGGAAAGGATATCTGGCAGGGCTGCCATGTACGAGCAACGTGGCCCGCGCGGGGAATTGATGCAGCAGCAACTTGGCAAGTACCGGTTCGACCAGTTTCTCGGCGGTGGGATGTCGCACGTCTATAAGGCCACCGACACTTTGATCAATCGTACTGTGGTCGTCAAAATTCTGACCGATGCAGGAATGCTCGACGACGATACCAAGAAGCGCTTTCTCCGCGAGGCGCAGACCGTGGGCGCAATCTCGCATGAAAACATCGTGCGAGTTTATGATTTTGGTGACCATGAAGGCCGTCCCTTCATGGTCATGGAGTACTTGAAGGGGAATGACTTGCGTGCTTCCATCCAGCAGGGGCAGGTGCCAGGGGCGGTGGAGAAGATGCGAGTGCTGGTGCAATTGGCCCGGGCTTTGAAGCACGTGCATGAATTAGGTATCATTCATCGGGATTTGAAGCCCGATAACGTCTTCGTCAGCCATGCCGGACAGGTGAAGCTGATGGACTTCGGTATCGCCAAAACGCAGGACCTGTCGATCACGCGCACCGGTCATACCATGGGCACGCCTTATTACATGGCCCCTGAACAGGTGAACGCCAAGGACGTTTCGAACCGGTCCGACATCTATGCTTTCGGCATTGTGATGTTCGAGTTATTCACCGGCATCAAACCATTCCGGGCTGCAAACATTCAAGAGTTATTTTTCAAGATCCTCAATGAGCCGCTTGATTTGGCGCCGTTAACGGAAGCGCAGACGCCTGCTCCGGTAACCGATCTGATTAAGCGCTGCACGGACAAGGATCAGGCTAAGCGTCCGGAGTCCTTTGAGGTGATCTTGCGGGAATTGGAAACATTGCTTAAGGGTTTAGAAAACGGCAATGAGGAAAAGATCACGGAATCGTCGCGTCCGAGGGTTGAGATTCCCAAGGGTGTCGTTTATGGCGGGATCGGAGCATTGGCGCTGATCATCGTTTTGCTTGTCGTAAATCTTTTGCCGCGGCCGGGCAACCCTTCGCCGGCGAAAAAGGCAAATGTTGGCGTGGCGGAAGTGGAGTTGCCACCTCGGATTCAAACTCAAACCGGTGAGATGGTTCTGGTGCGGGAAGGCGACTTTCTCTTTGGCGAATCAAACGAGAAGCGTTCGCAAAAGGCTTTCTACATTGACGCTTACGAGGTGACAAACGCGGTATACAAGAAATTCGCCCTGGATCGCGGCTGGCCTTTGCCGCAAGGATTTCCCGATGATGAAGCCTCCCGGCCATTGCCTGTCGTCAATGTCACGTTCATGGACGCAAGGGAGTTCGCCAGTTGGGCTGGCAAACGCATACCCTATGCAGTGGAATGGGAAAAGGCGGCCCGTGGCATGCAGGGCCGAACTTATCCCTGGGGGTATGAACATCTCCCCGAGTTGGCCGTGGTGGAGGACAACCCCAAGCTCAAGGGCAACAAGGGCCCCAAGCCGGTTGGTTCCTGGCCCTCCTCCGACAGTATTTACAAAGCTCAGGACTTGGCCGGGAATGTCTTTGAATGGATCGACGAACGGGTTAAGGCGAGTCCTCCCGCCCTGCGCTACTTTGCCTCCGTGATGAACCCGCCGCCGGGAGAGAATGATCTCTGGGTGCAGATTCGCGGCGGAAGCTTCGCGCGCCCTCTGGTACCGAACGTCAGCACACAGTTCGCCAGCGCGCCAGCGAGTTACAAGAACAGTGATATCGGATTTCGTTGCGTAGTCGACGCCGGGATTCGCCCGAAATAGGCTCTATGGCGCGAGCAGCTTTCGCAGTTCATTCATCCAGCCTTCGACGAAAGTCCGGCCGCCGTTCAGCAGATTTTCAGTCGTCATGATGTCGAGTTCCACATCAGGCTTGACACCCACATTTTCCAAAAACCGTGTGGGACCGGCTTCGCTATCACGGGAATTTTCCCGCACGATTAGTGAACGGGTGATGCGCAGGCTGGCTTCGGCGCTGCCAGTGACGAAGTAATCATTGACATTTCCTCCCAGTCCTCCCGTGCGAATTCCCACGACAGGTCCGCGGCGGGCATCCTGAAATAGAGCGGGAAACGTGTCTGCTGCCGAGACGCTGAATTCATTCGTCAACAGCATCACCGGTTTGGTGTAGAGCACATCCTGCGGTGTGGCCATCAAGGAATCGCTGCAAATCGGATAGACACCGGTTTCCTCGGAATTCTCGTAAGCGGCTTCGAACAGGCGCCAATACTCATTCACAGCGACACGGTTCCAGCTGTTGGCGGGCAAGTTTTGCGCATTCAACTGACGTGCCTCGAAGAACTGCCGCCAAACGGCCGTCGGCTTGATCCAGTAGCCGACGCCCCAAAAGTTTTGCGGCATCAGGTAGCGAAGTAATTCCTGTGCGTAGCAAACATTGCCGCCCGGATTGTGCATGACATCAATGACGAGAGCGGAAGTTGTAGCCTCCAACGCAGCTATTTCGCTGCGGAATTGAGTAAGGGCCAAGGTTTGATTGGAAGGATTGAAAGTCGGGAGCCGGATCCAGCCCACGGTGCGGCCATCGAGCGGGAAAGTGCCGGAGAGGAACTGATCCGAGGCCGCTTGACCGAGCCGCAGACGGAAGCCGGGCGGGGGAACATACAAGGGAGTTGGTTGGCCAAGTGGCAAAAGAGCACGGTCGACCGGGTGGGCCTCGGCTTGTTGGTGTGACCTCATGAGTTGTTCATACTCAGAGAGTGCTTCCGGTTCCGGGCGAAGCAAGGCATTGCTGCTGAGGCCCCACTGAGCCGAGCGAGCCGCCGCTTTCTCAAGACGCTCCGGCCGAAGAAGATCCAGGCCGATTCGACCGGCAGTGCGCGGACCCAGTACGGCGGGCAACTTCGTGACCGCTTGCCCTTGCTTGCGCCAGGGTATGTCATAAGTGACCGTTTCCCCATCCTGTTTGCGAAGCACAACGCGAGCGGTTTCGCCGATTTCATGGGCCCAGGGAATCGATGCCTGAGGGCGGAAGGTAATGAAGTCCGCCGCGCGACGCCTTGTCGCTTTTGAATTCGCTCCCTCGCCATACTTGGTCAGCCTTGGAATCCATTGCTCTGGAGTCAGGCCGTCCAGGCTGACCAGTTCATCCCCGATTGCAATGGCAAAATCCCTGCGAGGAAACTGTTGCGAGATGAAGTCGATTGTCGCCTTGCCATCGTAAAGATCCACGTCAAATTGGAGATAAGCGCTGAAGTTGGATGGGATGGAGTATCGAACATGACCATCCTTGAGCGAGGCGAGATAATCGATTACCAAGTCGAAGTATTCGAGATCGTTGCGGGTCGCCCGCGCCCGGTCCAGCCAGGGACGGAGGTTGTTCAAGTCGAAGCCGAACTGGAAAAGCTTCCATTTCGCTGGGGTGTAGTGCCGGGTATAGAACTGGCCAATTGCGTTTAGATCCGCAATCTTTTGGTCGGTGGTCATTTGCCCGCTTACCACCAACGCTGCGAGAAAAATCGAGAGAAAACGAAGGTTGTTCATGCTTTCCATCAGTAATACCATGGACGGGACAGAGTGATCCAGGGAACATTTCTTCCGTATTTTCGTTATGATCAGGGAAGCCCAGGAGGCTCCCCATTGAGTATTCTTGACAATCTCAAGAGTTTTGCCGCCAAGCAGTTTATTGACGTAATACAGCACGTCGAGCCGGAGGATGGCATCTTGAGCTACCGCTATCCCATGCAGGACATGGAGATTCAGAACGGTGCTAAGCTCACGGTGCGTGAGAGCCAGATGGCCGCCTTCGTCAACGAAGGTCAGGTTGCCGATGTTTTCGGCCCTGGTCTCCACACTCTCAACACCCAAAACCTTCCCATCCTCACGAACTTGCGCAATTGGGACAAAATGTTCCAGTCTCCGTTCAAGAGTGATGTCTATTTCTTCTCCACGCGCACTCAGCCCAATCAGAAATGGGGTACCCCCCAGCCCGTCACAATCCGCGACAAGGATTTCGGCATGGTGCGGTTGCGTTGTTTCGGAATCTACTCTTGGCACGTCGCCGAACCGCGAGCTTTTCATTCCAAGGTTTCCGGAACCCGGGATATCTATCGCGCCGCCGAAATCGAAGGCCAATTGCGCAACATGATTGTGGCCCACATCTCGGACGCCTTCGCGCAGTCCGGTATCCCCTTCCTTGATATGGCTGCCAATCAGATCGAAGTCGGTAAGGCCATGATGGCGACCTTGCAGCCCGACTTTGCCGCGCTGGGTCTCACGCTGGACTCCCTGATCGTCGAAAACCTCAGCTTGCCCGAAGAGTTGCAGAAGCTTCTCGACGAACGCATCGGCATGAACATGATTGGTAACATGGCGCAATACACACAGTACAAAACCGCTCAGTCGATCCCCATCGCCGCTGCGAACGAGGGTGGCTTGGCCGGTATCGGCGCCAGTCTCACCGCGGGTATGGGAATGGCCAGTCAGATGGCGGGAGCCTTCCAGCAAGCGATGGCGCAGCCGCAGGCCCCGCTCGTGCAGCCTCCTCCTCCCGTCGCTCCCGTAGCTGCCGCTGGTGTAACGGTGTCAGCAGGTGAAACCAAGTTCTGCATGAATTGTGGCGCGAAGATCCTCAAGGGCGCGAAATTCTGCCCGGAGTGCGGTTTCAAACAACCCGAAGCATAAGATGACTGGGTATGAGTGGCTGGTGGAAGCCTACGGCTGCGACCCGGTTCTCCTCGGACATCGAGAATCGTTGGAGGCTCTTTTTTCCGCTCTCGTGGACGGGATGGATCTCCACCCCGTCCAGCCCGTTTGCTGGCACCAATTTGCTTCGCCTGCTCCACCCCTGCCCGGAGGCATTACCGGTTTGCTGCTGCTCAGTGAAAGCCATCTCACCTGCCATACCTTTCCCGAGCACGCCTCGATTTGTCTGAATCTGTTTTGTTGCAAGCCCCGTCCGGAGTATGATTTCAAGACAACACTCGAACAACGGCTCGGTGCCGGCTCTGTCCGTGTACGCAAGCTCGAAAGACCCTATTGCCCATGAGCCAGACCCAATCGAACTGCCCCAATTGCGGCGGCCCGGTTGTCTTCAAATGGGCTCAGTCCGTGCAAACGACATGTGATTATTGCTCGAGCATTCTCGTTCGAACTGATGTCAACATTGAGAAAGTCGGCGAGGTTTCCAGCTATCCGGCCGACCCAAGCCCGATCATGATCGGCACCGAAGGCATCTTTGAGAACAAGGCATTTGTCGTGATCGGTCGCATTTGTTACGAGTACGAAAACGGCGGCTGGAATGAGTGGCACTTCGTTACCAATACGGGTGAATCCGGCTGGCTTTCCGATGCCCAGTTGCAATACGCCGTTACCTGGAAGATAGCCATGGATTCTGCGTTGGGCACCGAACCATTGAGCCCTGGTAAGATCTTTGTCGTGGGTGGCATAAATTACACGGTCACTACGATCACCCAAGCCAGCTACCGCGCTGTCGAGGGTGAGCTTCCATTTCAGTTTTGGGACAAGACAGTCTGCACCTTCGTCGATTTGCGGAGTGCGGATGCGCGATTCCTCACGGTCGACTTCAGCGATGAAGAACCGGCCCTTTACTCCGGTCGAATTGCCAGCTTCGACGAACTCCGCCTGAAAAACCTCCGGCAATTCGAGGGCTGGTAAAACATGGCTGCCGTTCGTCCGCAACCGAAACTTCGTGCATTCAACTGCCCCAATTGCGGCAGTTCGATGACTCTGCGCGGGATGGGCACTTCCCTTAGCGCGGCCTGCCCGAGTTGCCTGAGTCTTCTTGATACTTCCGATGAGCGGATCACTATCCTTCGTCGATTTAAGAAGAAGACTGAGCGATTCACCCCCAAGATCCCTCTCGGCACTCGCGGCAAGCTCGATGGGCAGCCCTGGGAGGTGACCGGTTTCCAGCATCGTGTCATTGTTGCCGACGGTATTGATTACGGCTGGGACGAATACGTTTTGTATAACCCTTACCGCGGCTTCCGCTATTTGAGTGAGTACAGAGGGAATTGGAATGATATCGTCCCCGTCAGTGCGCTTCCCACTCCCAGGACAGCCGTGGGACAGACCACTGTTGAATATGACAACAAGCAGTTCCGTCTCTTTCAAACTTCCCAGCCCTCCACGGTATTCGTTTTAGGGGAATTTCCCTGGCGGGTCCAACTGAATGATCGCGTCACCGCTCAGGAATACATATGCCCTCCCTATCTGCTAGCCAGTGAATCAGACAAAAACGAAACCACCTGGAGCTTAGGTAAGTATTTGACCGGGCAAGAGCTAACCGCCGCCTTCGGGCTAAATCCCCCTCCTCCCTCTTTCGGTGTCTATTCCAATCAACCCAATCCCTATCCTTCCGCTGCGCCGCTTTGGTGGATGATGGCGCTTCTCAGCGCTGTCCTGCTGGCCACAATGGTCTTTACCTCGGTGCTCGCTGACGGGGAATCTGCTTTCCAGGCAAACTATTCCTTCACGCCCGGCTCTGTTGAGCCCAGTTTCGTCACCCCTGTTTTCGAGTTGAGCAGTGGCGAGAAAAATGTTGAGATTGAAATCAAAACCAACCTCGCCAATGATTGGATGTTTCTCGGTTTTGCACTGATTCATGACGAAACCGGCACGGCTTACGACTTTGGCAAGGAGATCAGTTACTATTCCGGCAGAGATTCCGATGGTAACTGGTCGGAAGGAACTAACTCCGATTCGGTTCGTATCGGGGCGGTTCCTGGTGGAAAATACTACCTTCGTATTGAACCGGACATGGAAAAAAGTCTCGCTAACTCACTGTCCGGTGGCAAGCAAGTAGACTACAGCATCAATGTCCGTCGTGGCGTTGCGGTTCTTTGGCCATACTTCCTGGTCTTTCCCTTGCTTCTGGTCCCGCCTCTCTATGTGACCATCCGCCGCATCCACTTTGAAACTACCCGTTGGGCTGAGGCCGATCCCTTCGGCGTATCGGGATCTCTTTCCTCTCAGGATAACGACGACGATGATGAATAAGCTTTACGGGGCCTACGGCCTCTTTCTCACTGCCCTCGCCGGATACATGGGCTACACCGGCTATGTGATCAACCGCGGTGACGAAGTGAAAAATGTTCCGCGCAGCGTACGCGATAATCCCGGCTCTTATCGCTCAATCTATGCCAATTACGCCCGCTACATGGGAGGCAAATAGCTTATGGCTGGCTTTCAGCCCGCTGCGCTTTTTAACGCTCTTCTTTATGCCGTTCTCGGCATCGTGGTGTTTGCCGTCAGCTTCTCGGTCTGGGACCGGTTGACTCCCTACGACCTGTGGAAACAAATCATCGAGGAAAAAAACATTGCCTTGGCGATCCTGGTTGGTTTCTTCAGCCTGGGCCTCAGCATCATCATCGCCTCGGCCGTGCACTAATCCATGGCGATTGCTCTTTTTCTCTCGGTTCTCCTGATTGCGGCCTGCGGGCTGATTTATGAGTTGATCGCCGGCACCCTCGCCAGTTATTTGCTGGGCGACAGCATCCTTCAATTCTCGACCGTCATTGGCGCTTACCTTTTCGCCATGGGTGTCGGCAGTTGGCTCAGCCGCTTCATCGGTAAAGGCCTGGTCCAGCGTTTCATCACAATCGAACTCCTGGTCGGGCTCGTGGGTGGTTTTTCCAGTTCCATTCTTTTTCTGGCATTCGCCTACACACAGGCGTTTCGCTTTGTTCTCTATCTGCTGGTCATCATCGTCGGCATTCTGGTTGGCCTTGAAATCCCCTTGCTCATGCGCATCCTCAAGGATCGTTTTCAGTTCCGCGACCTTGTTGCCCATGTGCTTACCTTCGACTATCTGGGCGCCCTTGGGGCCAGCCTTCTCTTCCCGCTGGTTCTGGTTCCAAAGCTTGGCCTCGTCCGTGGCGCGCTTTTGTTCGGTATCGTTAACGCCGCGGTGGCCC
Organism: Bryobacter sp. CoA8 C33; assembly: GCA_019931185.1. Classification (GTDB taxonomy): domain Bacteria; phylum Acidobacteriota; class Terriglobia; order Bryobacterales; family Bryobacteraceae; genus Bryobacter. The sequence continues at coordinate 15,415 of JAINDK010000013.1, read as the reverse complement.
TGTGGAGCACCTGGCTGTTCCGCGAGCAACTCCCCCGCCATCAGGGCCTCCGTGTCCTATGCGCCCTGGTCTTGCTTGCCTTGGGCGGTGGCATGTTCAGCGCCGATTATGTGATGGCCGCCGCTGACGAGAATCTCTACTCCGATGAAATCATCCTCAGCCGCCAGACCCGCTATCAGCGCATCGTTCTCACTCGCTGGAAAGATGACATCCGGCTCTTCCTCAGTTCACACCTCCAGTTCTCCTCCCGCGATGAATACCGCTACCACGAGGGGTTGGTTCATCCCGTGCTCGCGGCCCTGCCCACGGCCCGGCGAGTGCTCGTTCTCGGTGGCGGCGATGGGCTTGCCGCGCGCGAGATTCTCAAATATCCCCACATTGAACAAGTCACGCTGGTCGATCTCGATCCCGAGATGACCAGCTTGTTTTCCACCCACGGTTACCTCAAACAACTCAATGCCGGCTCACTCACCAATCCCCGGATGCGCGTCATCAACGCCGACGCCTTCGTCTGGCTCGAACAGTCGCGGGACCTCTTCGATGCCGTGATCATCGACTTTCCCGACCCCACCAACTTCTCCCTCGGCAAGCTCTACACCACAGCCTTTTACCGCCTACTTGGCCACCATCTCTCCCAATCCGGCTTCTTTGTCGTCCAGAGCACAAGCCCCCTGTTCGCCCGCCAATCCTTCTGGTGCATCGTCGAGACGTTAAAGGCGGCTCAGTTCCAAACCTTCCCCTATCACGTCTATGTTCCAAGCTTCGGGGAATGGGGCTTTGTCATCGCCGGCCGTCAACCGTGGCATCCCCCGGTGACCTTGCCGGCTGGCCTCCGCTACCTTACGGTCTCCAATCTGCCCACCCTCTTTGATTTCCCCCTCGACATGACCGCGGTCACCGCCGAGCCCAACCGTCTCAATGACCAGGCCCTCGTTCGGTACTACGAGGAAGATTGGAAAAAACTGACCCACTAGCTTGTGTGCGTGCTACCCAATAAATATGCCCATGGAAAGTCTTGCTGGCAAGCGCATTCTCGTCACCGGAGCGGCCCGCCGCATCGGTAAGGCCATTGTCACCCGTCTTCATCAGCAAGGCGCGCAAGTGCTGATTCACTACGGCAATTCCCGTGCCGAGGCCGAGGCTCTCAGCCGCGCCTGTGATAACGCGCCAAGCTTCTCAGCCGATCTTTCCCGCGTCAGTGAAATCGAGCGCCTCTTCGCCGAGACCGGCCCCCTCGATGGGCTCGTTAACAATGCGGCTCGCTTCACTCGCATCAATCCTCTCGAAGTTACCGAGGCCGATTGGGACTTTATCCATTCCACCAACCTCAAAGCCTACTTTTTTTGTGCCCAGCAGGCTGCTCGCGGCATGATGGCGCGCGGGGAGGGACGCATCGTCAACATTTCCTCCATCGGCGGTATCGAGGCGTGGCCCGACTATGCCCACTACTGCGCCTCGAAGGCCGGTGTCATCCACATGACCAAGGCCTTGGCCCGCGCCTGGGCCCCCTCGATCAGTGTCAACAGCGTGGCCCCCGGAGCCATCCCCTTTGAGGAGGCCAATACCGCCCCACTGCTTGCCTTGCGCGACAAAACTCCTGCCGGACGTTTCGGCACCGGCGATGAGGTCGCCGACGCCGTTGTTTTCTATCTCTCCGCCTCGCGCTTCATCACCGGCCAATTGACCATCGTGGACGGCGGCCTGACGCTGGCTTAACGGAGGCAGTGTCATCGAGGCGTGAAAAAACTCCCAAGGCGCCGTCGAAGGGTCGGGATACACCCGCACCACCGTCGCCGTCAGTTTCGAGCCGCTGTTCAATAGTGGCAGTGGCAATTGGCCCGCGCCGTTCGTTCGCCCAATCGCCTTACCGTTCAGGCTGACCTGAATTCCCTCGATCGGCGCCCCGCGAAAATTCAGTTGCAGCAGTTGCGGATAGCGCAGCACAAACTCAATCGGCAGATTCAATTCCAACGGCTGTATGGGTTCCGGTGGCCCTACTGTAATCATGGTCTTCGCATACTCGCTAGCCACATAACGCCCCGGCTTGTCCTGTTGGCGATATTTCTTTCGATACTCCTCCACCACCGACAATCCTTCGCTGGCAATGAGACGGTTAAACTCCACTGCCGGCATCGTTCTCACGACCGTCTTCGTCGCCGCGCTCACCCAATACGTGCCGGCAATCGGCAGCCGCAGCGTCGGCGGCTCCCAATATCCCGATCCTCGTAGACTTTTCCACCGCAAGTGCAGATAACTCGATCCCTTCAGTGGGATGTTCACCGGACCGGGTGTTGCCAGCTCATGAGAGCCGGGCAGCAGAAACAGGGTTGTGAAAAATGCAATCACCTGATGGTTAGATTACAGGATGCCCGCCGCCGGCATAAGATGGTCAGCATGGCGCGGGGATTTGCCTTTGTCGGTTGTTATTCCGGTTTTGAACCCGGGCAGTTGGGATGGGTAGGCTCGCGGCAACCCGGAGAGGGCATTCTCACCTTTGCCTTCGATCCCGCCGACGGTCCACTTTCGTCAACGCCAAGGCTCACCCGGCAGGACTCTCCCACTTGGCTTGAGCTACACCCCAACCGCCACTTTCTCGTTGCCGTGCACGAGCTGTCCCACCACACCGGTGTGCCCGCCGGTGTCGGCTTCGTCACTTCCTACCGCATCGGCAACGATGGTTTGCTCGAACATCTCTGTACCCGGCCCACGGGTGGCCGCGGCAATACCTGCGCCACCTTCGACCGTACCGGACGCTTTCTGCTCGTAACTCGATACTGGGAGGGCGGCATTTCCGTTCTACGCTTCGATCCCGATACCGGCCTCATCGGAGAGTTAACCGCCTCACCCTTACACCATGGCTCCGGCCCACACCCCCTCCGCCAGTCCGTGCCGCACCCCCATGGCATCCACGGCGACCCCCACACCAACTTGGTGTATGCCATGGATCTGGGTACAGACCGTGTGCACCAGTATCTTCTCGACACCGCAACCGGCACCCTCCTTCCCAAAGGTGAAGTACACTTGGCCCCGGGTTGCGGCCCCCGCGGCATCAATTTCCATCCCCGCCTGCCTGTGGCTTACGTGAATTGTGAGCTCAATGGCACCGTCGTCGTCTGCGCGGTTGACAACGAATCAGGGCTGATTCCGATCGAAACTGTCCGCTGCTATCCCGACGGCTTCGTTGCGCGTGGCCACCCCGACAATCTCGGCAAGGCCGATTTCTGGGGCGCCGAGGGCTGCCTGTCCGCCGACGGCTCTCACTACTACTACATCTGCCGCGTCCATCAGAGCATCGCCGTCTTCGCCGTGGCCCCCTCCGACGGCAGGCTCACTCTTTCCAGCCGCCAGCCTCTAGCCGCTCAATCCAACGCCCGCAATCTCACCATCGACCCGAGCGGCGGATTCCTCCTCGTAGCCAGCCAGGACGCCGATTGCGTTGAGTGCTTCCGCATCGAACCCGTCTCCGGAGCGCTCACTCTCGTCCTATCCCGGCATGCCCCCTGTGCCGCCGATGTGGCCATCATTTAAGCTGTCGTTAAAGCAAGTCATGCCTCTTGCCACCCTGCTTATGCCCCAACTGCTCTCCTCTCGCGAGCGGTAAACTCAAATCAACCCCGTCGTTCCCCTCGCCTCCTGGGCCATCGACGATGGCGCTATCTTTTGACTGATTCCGAATGACACCCGCGTCGGTCCTCTCCCCAAAGACAACTTAAGCAACCTCGACTTTACGCTTTACTGGTATCTCAATCCTGAAACCAATTCAGGATTGAAATTTCCCGTCTTCGGTAAACGGCCAAACCCCGGTACTGGCCGCTTCGACCCGGATTCGCCCAAAGCCCTTGGTCTCGAGCTCCAACCGTTCGAAGAGGAACAAGTTCCCAATTTGAAGTGTTATTCACTCGCGCCACCAGCACTCTTTTTCTCTTCACGGCCCCAGTCATTTCCCTCCGCCTCACCCCCATTCAGGAGCATACCGCTCGCATTCTTGTCGTGGGGTCTAAGATCCAACACCTCATCGACCGCCATCTCTTAGGCAATGTCGATCTTGCCTCCCCGCCGAAGGCGAAGGAGAACTTCGCCGTCTTCGGCGGCGCCATGCTGCACAAGCAGCCGCTCTTGCTGCGGATTGCGGTGGTGACGCCGACTGGCGGCACTGCTTGGCTCTACAATTTCCTTGCTGAGCGGGGCCTGGTGATGAGTTTCGAACACTCCGAGCCCTACTGAGCCTGTTGTGTAGGTCCTCGTCTGAAGGATTGCCAATAAAGCCCGAGGCTGTATTCGAATTGGATCAGCCCAGGGTCAGGAGCCGTTTTCGGTTTAGCTTCCGGCGCTGCGGGCTTTGGGTTCTGCCCCCGTGACCCAGGTCGGCCGCCGCCTGATCAGGGCACGATCCTTGCCGTTGCGGCCAAGCCTTCGCTGAAGTTCTTGGCATCGATAAACTGGGGACGGATGGCAAACTCACCGTTCGTCTTGAGGTACCCATAAAAGCCATTCAGCTTGACAAGAGCGCGGCCACCATTGAAATCATTGGCTTCCTCGAAGAACGAAGCCTGGATGGCCCACTCGCCTTTGTGGTTCAGATAACCGAAGCGGCCCGAACTGTCTTGCGCCACTGCCAAGCCTTCCTGAAAGGGTCTGACGTGGTCAAAAGCAGCCGGTATGGCCAGTTTTCCCGTGGTGTCGAGAAAGCCCCAGCGGACGGTATGAGGATCCCCGGCAACCCGCACTGGCGCCAAGCCTTCCGAAAATGTGCCACCCTCCAAGTAAATCGGGTTGCGGATTTCGGCTTTCCCGTCACGGCGCACAAAAGCGAAGCCGGTTTTTGTGCGCACCGGAATCCATTCCCTCGACATCTGCTTCCGTGCCCCTGGGCTTGGAGACGGGTGATTACTGGCTGGGTCCGTCTCGGGGTGAAACGCGGGGACGACGATCTTGCCGGACGCGTCTATGGCTCCGCCTGAGAGAATGCCTTTACTGGCTCCGGTTGGCTCGACCACCGTGACCATGGCGATGCCATTCAGGAACGGCGCGGCGGCATGAAAGCGAGGCGAGATGGCAAACTTGCCCTCGCGATTAAGATAGCCCCACTTCTTTTCTCCCGGCTCCGCGGAAGATTGCACGGCTGCCAATCCCTCGGAAAACGATTGCGCCCCACTGAACTCTCCCGCGATGCGAATCGCTCCGGTTTTGTCCATGTAGCCATAACTTGATTTCCCCAGAGGCTGGCCATTTCCCGATACTCGCGTGTTCAGGGACAGAAGAGAAAACCCTTCGGAGAACGGCTCCGCGTCCCCAGCCTCTGGCGGCACTTCAATCTGCGCGTTTCCGCGGCCGTCGATGAAAAGGCGGCGCGCGTAGCGCTTCGTGTCTTTCACGCTCACCAGCCCAAGCCCCTCGCTGAAAGGCTTGGCATGGAGAAGTGTGTGCGGAATCACTACTTCCCCCGCCTCACCGACATAGCCGTAGCGAGTCGCGGCAAAGCGCAACAAATCGCGATCCGGCTCGATGAGATTCTCTTCAGCAAACGCCACCAGCGCCTTGCCGCTCGCATCGATCACGAAATGGCTCTGCTGGTCGCTTACGATGGCGAACCCTTCACGAAATTCCGTGCCCGATTCAAAATTGCTCAGCAGTGTTCCGTCCGGTCGGAGATAGGACGTCGAATAGCAGTCCGAGCACAGAAAACCGCCGCCTGGGATCCGCACCTTGGCCAAACCAGAGGAAAAACTGCCGCTTCCCAGCAGGTTCGGGGAAATCGCAAATTTCCCCCGTTCGTCTAGAAATCCATAAACCGTTGCCGGCCCAGAATATCCGCCATAGCCCTGATCCGGTTGGCTCGAGACTTGCTTTCCCACCATGGCGAATCCTTCGGAAAATGGGTGCGCCAGTGCAAAAGCAGGCTCATGCAACCATTTCCCCTGTCGATCTACATACCCCCAACGCCCGTCGATACTGACCGGAGCGAAGCCGGCTGAGAAATCGCCCGCCCCGTCAAAGGTGAAGGGAATCCGGATTTGACCTTGACGGTCGAGGTAGCCGCACTTTGTTCGTGAGCAGGCCCAGGCGAGGCCGTTATGGAAAGATCCGGCCCGATAGTACGCCGGCGGGATAACGGCAACCCCATTTTGATCCACGAAACCCGTCAGTCCGCTCTCAACATATTGCGCCAACCCTTGGGAAAATGGCCCGACTTTGTCGAAGCGCGCCGGGATTCGCAGCGTCCCCGATTTGTCGATAAAGCCTTGCTTGCCTTCCACCAAAACCGTCGCCAACCCCTCGGAGAAAAACCCGGCCGCCTGATAACGCGCGGGGATCGCCTCGGCCCCTTCACGGTTGATGAAGCCGACCCGTCTCACTTCCGGTTCCCGGGCTGCGGCAAGGCCTTCGGAGAAGGGCTGCGCGTCGATGAAGCGTGGCCGTATCACGATTTCTCCCTGCGGATCCACGTACCCGTATAAGCTGGTTTTCAGATCCTGGACAATTGCGAGGCCTTCGTGAAAGCTGGAACAAATGGCGTACCCGTCCAGCCGCCGCTTGGCGGCGATCCCTGAATCCCGGCAGCTCATAATGCTACTGAGGCACAAAAAAATAACCAACTCTCGATTCCGTTCGATCACCGCCACCTCGTCTTTGCTGCCTAAATATCGACAGTTTAAGCTGCTTACTGTAATCGAAATTCCTTTCGATTTTGCTGCTCCGCGTCGCCGAGGGGACTACTTGCGATGTGGTTGATGCCGAAACGGCGGCGGTATCGGACTTTTTTGCGCAAAGTCGCCGATTCGGTTGGTCCGGAGATCGCCGCATGGTCCTACGAGACATTTTTGAAGCCGGCCGAAGAGATTTGCTTCACTCACGAGGTCGAGGGATGGGAGATTCGCTTCCATGTCGAAGTCTTCGACCGGGACCACTCCGGGGCCTTGCATGTTTGCGTAGATTTCGACACCGATCAGGCGCTCTTTCCCCTATCCTCGCCTTGCTATGTGTTCTGGAAAAGCACCGGCGGAACGGTAAGCTACTAAGTCACACAGCGAAAAGTTAAGCTGATCTGGTATCGCATGCTGCTCCCTTGCTTCTTCTCCCCCAATTGCTCAATCCCCACGATTGGCAAACCCAAAACCGCCCCGGCATCTCTCCCGCTTCCTGGCCCATCGAGGGCGGCGCCACCCGCTGTACCATCCCCATGGACCCCGCGCTGACCTCTCGACCAAAGCCGTCTTCCGTAATTTCGACCTCACCTTTGACTGGTATCTCACGCCCGGTACCAACTCCGGAGTCAAGTATCTCGTCTTCGGTACACGCCCCAACCCCGATACCGGCCGCTACGACCCGGATGTGCCCAAGGCCCTCGGTCTCGAACTCCAACTGCTCGACGATGAACGCGTCCGCGATGCAAAAGTTTCTCCCACCCGCGCCACCGGCGCTCTCTATTTGTTTGCCGCACCTTCTCTCGCCCTCCGCCCCACTCCCGGCCAGTGGCATACTGTCCGCATTCGCGTCGCTGGATCCAAAATCGAACACCACATCGACGGCAAACTTGTTCTCGCCACCGACCTCGCTTCCCACAAACTCCGCCAAGCCATCGCCGCCGAATCCCGGCCCGATATCTCCAAACCCCACCACATCGAAGAACTGCTCCAGAATCCCAGCCGCGCCTACCCCCTCGTGCTTACCCACCACGGCGGTCGCGCCTGTTTCAAGAACATTAAGGTAAACTGATGTTAATTCCCCTCTCTCGTAAACTCGGTCTATTCACTACAGGAGTATACAAGTTGTATAAACTGCCCTTTTGCTTCGCCTTCACTTGCGTATTGTCCTTGGCCCAGACCACCCTCGGCACTATCACCGGCCGCGTTACCGACCCCTCGGATGCCGCCATCGTCGCCGCCAGCGTCAAGGCCACCAACACCGGCACTCGCCTCGAATTCCGCACCGCCACCACCTCAGCCGGTACCTACGTTCTCCCGCAACTGCCCATCGGCTCCTATGAACTCACCGTCGAGGCCTCGGGCTTCCGCAAAGCCCTCCGCAAGGGCATCGAGCTCAACGTCGCCCAAACCCTCAACCTCGATGTCCGCCTCGAGGTTGGCGCCGTCGATCAGACCGTCGAAGTGACAGGCGAAATTCCCGCCCTGCAGACAGCCACCTCCGACCTCGCCACCACCATCAACCGCTCCAAGCTCATGGATCTCCCCCTCTTCGTCGGCGGCAACGTCCGCAATCTCGAGCAGTTCATCTTCCTCGCCCCCGGCGTCACCGGCGACACCGGCAACACCCAAATCTCTGGTTCCCCCTCCCGCGCCAAAGAGGTCCTGCTCGACGGCGTCGCCTCCACCGGCATCGAATCTGGCGGCGTCATCGCCGGCAATGCCCGCCCGTCGGTGGAAACCATCGGTGAATTCAAAATGGTCCGCGCCAACTTCAACGCCGAATACGGCCGCACCGGCGGCGGCGTGCAGATCTTCACCACCAAATCCGGCACCAACGAACTCCACGGCTCTGTCTTCAACTATCTCCGCAACGACAAACTCGACGCGCGTGGCTTCTTTCAGCGCACCCGCCAGGTCAACCGCCAAAACGAGTTCGGCGTCACCTTGGGCGGCCCCGTTGTGATCCCCAAACTCTACAACGGCAAAAACAAAACCTTTTTCCACTACGTCTACGGCGGCTACCGCTTCCGCCAGGGCTCGCCCAATACCCTCCAGAGCCTTATCCCTGTTGACTTCCGCCAGGGTGACTTCGCCCGCGCCAACCCCATCTATGATCCCGCCACCAACCGCACCGCCGGCGGCGCCAACACCCGCGACCAGTTCCCCGGCAACCGCATCCCCGCCAGCCGCTTCAGCTCCGTCGCCCGCAACATCCTTCCCCTTCTCCCCACCCCCGACAACAATTCGATCTTTAACAACTTCCTCTCCATCGGCCGCGGCCAGACGAATTCCAATCAGCACAACGTCAAAATCGACCACGCCTTCTCCGACCGCAACCGCGTCTCCGGCTACTACTACAACGACCTGAACGAGATCCGCGACGCCGAAATCGTCCCTGGCCCGATCACCCCCAACCGCTCCACCGCCTCGCGCAACAACTGGGTCCGCCTCTCCCACGATCTTGTTCTCTCCCCCACCAAGCTCAACCACATCACCCTCGGCTACACCCGCACCGCCGTCCGCATCGCTTCCTACAGCCTCAATCAGGACTGGCCCAACCGCCTCGGCCTCACCGGCGTCAACCGCGGCCCCGACAACACCTTTCCCTGTATCGAATTCATCGCCAGCGGCTTCTCCCGCCTCGGCGACCAGAATTGCAACAGCCGCGTCTTCCAGGCCAACAACGCCTTCCAGCTCGGCGAATCCTTCTCCTGGACCCGTGGCAGCCACAACCTCAAATTCGGCCTCGACTACCGCTGGATGGAAACCAACGGCATCGACCCCTGGCGCACCATGGGCTGGTTCCAGTTCAACGCCCTCGAAACCGGCCTCCCCGGCGCCGCTGCTTCCGGCAACGCCATCGCCTCCTTCCTCCTCGGCAACGTCAACCGCGGCCAGCTTCAGGTCTTCAGCTACTTCCCCCGCAACCGCTATCAATACTGGGCCGGCTACGCCCAGGACGACTGGAAGATTTCCCGCAAGCTCACCCTCAACTACGGCCTCCGCTACGACGTCTTCCTCCCCCGCTATGAAGCCCGCAACAATCTCTCCACCTTCGATCTCAAGCTCCCCAACCCCGCCGCCGGCAACTTGCCTGGTGCCATGACCTTCCTCGGAGAAGGGCAGGGAAGAAGCGGCCTCGGGCGTCTCGCCGATACGGATTTCAAGGCCTTCGGCCCCCGCCTCGGCCTCGCCTACGCTCTCAACAACAAAACCGTCCTCCGCTCCGGCTACGGTATCTACTACGCTCAGGGCAACGCCAACGCCGGTCTCCGCGATTCCCTCCAGTCCAGCGTCGGCTTCGTCGCCCAACCGGTTTTCCTGTCTCAGGACGCCGGCTTCACTCCCGGCTTCAACTGGGACGGCGGCTTCCCCCAAAATTTCCCCCAACCCCCATTCATCAGCCCCTCGGCCGGTAACGGCGCCGACGTCCGCATGATGCTCCGCTCCGACGGCCGCGCCCCCTATTTCCAGAACTGGTCCTTCACCCTTGAACGCGAACTCGCCCAGCGCATCAACCTCGAAGTCACCTACCTCGGCACCAAGGGCACCCGCATCGGCAATGGCCTCGTTCACTGGAACGAACTCGACCCCCGCTTCCTTTCCCTCGGCTCCCTGCTCACCCGGCCCGTCACTTCCCCCGAAGCCCAGGCCGCCGGCATTCGCGTACCCTTCCCGGGCTTCACCGGTTCCGTCGCTCAGGCCCTCCGCCCCTTCCCCCACATGCAGTCTGTATGGAACCGCTCCAACCCCGCCGGCTCCTCCACTTATCATGCCCTCCAGACCCAGCTCCAGGTCCGCTCCTGGCATGGCCTCGACGTCCAGATGGCCTATACCTGGGCCAAAACCATCTCCGATTCCGACATCCTCGCCGGCGGTGGTCCCGCCGGCCAGACCACCTACAACCGCCGCGCTGAAAAGGCCATCGCCACCACCGATGTCCCCCATGTCTTCGCCCTCAGCTACAGCTACGCCCTGCCTGAATTCAAAAATTCCGGCGCCGCCCGCCACCTGATCGGCGGCTGGACCTTCACCGGCATCCACCAATACTCCGTCGGCACCCCCATCACCCTGTCGGCCAACAACGGCCTGCCCCTTTTCACCTCCGTGCTCCGGCCGAATGCACTCGGCTCCGACCGCGCCGGTACCCGCGGCGACTTCGATCCCGCCCGCGATTTCTGGATCAATCGCTCCGCCTTCGCCGCTCCCCCCGCTCTCACCTTCGGCTCCTCGGCTCGCGCCTACACCGATCTACGCAATCCCAACTTCCTCAACGAGAACTTCGGCCTCATCAAGCGACTCCGCCTCATGGACCGTGTTCTCGTCCAGTTCCGCGCCGAACTCTTCAACGCCTTCAATCGCACCGTCTTCTCCGCCCCCCAAGCCAACGTCTCCAACGCCCAGTTCGGCCGCATCGCCGGCCAGCAGAACACCCCCCGCCAGGGCCAACTCGCCCTCCGCGTCGAGTTCTAGCCTCTCACTTTTCGCCGGGCGGGCACGCCTCCAACTCAAGCCCGCCCGGCATTTCCTTTTCCCTCCCCAGCCTTCTCGCCATCGTTTCCAACTCCCGATACTCCCCGCACCGCTTCTCCCTCGCCACCTTGTCAAACCCCGCCTTCCGTATCGCAAACACACGCGCCAGTGCCTCCGCATGCCACTGGTTCACGCCCAGTGCCCGCTCGTAGCTTCGCCTTGCGGCGGCGGCGTCTCCCGCGGCCGCTTCAAGATCGCCCCGCAACACATGGTAGGCCGGGCTCGCTCCCTGCGTCGCCTCGATCAGCCTTGCCGCCTCCAGCGCCCTCTGTAGCATCTCCCTGCGTCTGTCCCCGTCGAGGCGCGCCAGCTCCAGTCCATGCTTCATCTCCACCATCGCCACCATCCTTCCCGCGCTGCGCAACAATCCTGCCTCCCGCTCATACCCCGCCAACACCTCCCCCAGATCCCTCGGCCTCATCCCCGCCAACTTCAATCGTCCCTCCAGCGCCAGTTGCGCATGCCGTGCATCCCGGAATGGCCCCTCCTTCCCCCGCTTTTCAATCCGCTCAATCGCCCCCCGCAACCGCGCCTCCCCCTCCCATTCCCCCCGCCGCAAATCAATCACACTCAGATACATCCAATCCCGCGACTTCGCCTCCGGCAACCCAATCGCCCGCTTCACATGCCGCTCCATGCGATCCAGTGCCGCCAGGGCCTCCTGCTTCCGTCCCGCCTTTTCATGTCTCTGCGCCATATACCGCAACGCACTCGCCGCCAGCCGGTGATAACTCCCCTTCGTCTCATCCCGCGCCAGCAGTGCCTCCACCTTTGCAAGCGAATTCCGCAACAACCCATCGGCCCGCGCCCCGTCTCCCCCACTCAGAATCAACAACTCCGCCAACCTCTCCTCTGCGCTCGCAATGTCAAACAAAAACCCCGGCTCCCCCTGCTTCGCCTTCTCCAGCGCCGCCAGTACCTCACTGCTCGACTCTACAATCCGCTCCATCACATCCGGCGGCGGGTTCAGATACTGGATCCCCTCATACACGTCAAACACCATCATCCGCGCCGCTCGCCGCAATTCAAGAAAGTGCTCCTCCGCCACCCTCCGCTGCTCCACCGCACACCCGGCAAAGCACACAATCGCCAACCCGCACCCCAACGCAAACCAGTGCCGCTGCACAAACCTTCCCACCACATACCCAATCGATCCGCTCCGCGCCACCACCGGCCGCCGCGCCAGCACATTCTCAATCTCCCCCGCCATCCGCTCCACCGATGCATACCGCCGCCCTGCCTCCTCCTCCGTCGCACACCCCACCACCGCCGCCAGATCCGCCTCCTTCGCGTACGGCCCCGCAATTTCCCGCAATAATAAACCCAACCCATAAACATCACTCGCCACCGTCGGCCTCTCCCCCCGCCTCTGTTCGGGGCTCGCATACGATGGCGTCCACCCCATCGCTCCCCCTACAAAATCCTCCCGGTCCACCCACGCAATCCCAAAATCCAACAACTTCGGCGTCCCGTCCCCCCGCACCAGCACATTCGACGGCTTCAAATCCGCATGCACCACCAACTGCTGGTGCGCATACTCCACTGCCCGCGCAATGCCCAACAACAGCTCCAGCCTCCCCCGCCTCCCCATCCCCTCCAGCGCTTCCTCCAGTCCCCTTCCCGCCACATACTCCATCACCAGATACGGCTCGCCCTCCTCTGTGATTCCCCCATCGAGCAGTCGCGCAATCCCCGCATGGTCCAGCCGCGCCAGGATCTGCCTCTCGGCCAGAAATCGTCGCCGCCCCTCCTCCGTTATCACCCCCGCCCCCAACACCTTTACCGCCACACTCATCTCAAACTGCCCATCCGCCCTCTCCGCGCGGTACACATCTCCCATACCCCCCATCCCCACCAGTTCCCCCAGCTTCCAAGGCCCCAGTTGCCTCCCCTTCATCGTCACCCCTCGCCCCGTCTCAAGAAAGTTGCCCGCCTCTCCATGACTCTCGAGCAATTCCCGCAACTCTCTCTGTAACTCCTCACGCCCCGCCGTCCACTCCCGCAACGCCGCCTCCCGCGCTCCGGCTTCCACCTCAAGCAAGCTCCCAAATAACTCCTCCACTTCCTGCAAACTCGCCATAATCTCTAACGCGCACTTCCCTCAATTTCCTTCTCACCGCCCGGCCGCAATTCCCGATACAGCCACGCCTTGGCAAAGGCCCAATACCGCGACGCCGTCGGCACACTCATTTCCATCAATAACGCCGTCTCCTCCAGCGTCAATCCCCCAAAAAACCGGTACTCCACCACCCGCGCATGCTGTGGCAACTCCTTCTCCAGCCGCTGCAGCGCCCCCTCCAGATCCAGCAGATCCACCTCCCCCCCAAACCCGCCCCCCACTTCCTCCAACTGCACTAGCGCCTGCCCCGCACCCCGCTTCAACGCTCCCGGCTCCCGCGCATGATCGATCAGCACCCGCCGCATCAATTGCCCCGCCACCCCACAAAAATGCCGCCGGTGCTGAAAACTCCGCCGCTGCGCCACTAACCGCAAATACGCCTCGCTCACCAGCGCTGTCGGCTGCAACGTATGCCCCTCGTTCTCACGCCGCATTAGTGCCGCCGCCGTCTGCCTCAACTCCCGGTACACCAGGCCAAACAGCTCCTCCCCCGCCGCGGCTTCGCCCTGCCGCCACCTACCCAACAGCTCCGTTACTTCCGCATCGTTTTTCCATGATAAGGTTTCCCGCCCGCCTCCGCGTTACCAATTAGAGGCAACCTTCATCCATGCGCGCTCTTCTCTTACTTCTCTCGATCCTTCCCGCTTTCTCCCAACAAACTCTCTTAGACACCGATTTCACCACTCCCTACACCATCACCCGCATCGGCGACAACACTTACCCCGCCACCGCCCGCCTCGATCGCTCGACAACTCGCGACTTCCTCGGCAACCCCACTAACTTCTACGGCTTCATCGCCATCCGGCTCAACGCGCCCAGCTCCTCTTCCGGTGGCTATCCCAACTACAACCCCGCTCATGCCATTGAAGCTCCCGCCTGGTTCTTCTTCAACCAGCCAGACTGGACTGTTTCTACTTCCATCAGCCCACCCATCTCCCGCATCCACTACTCCGAGTCCTCCCAATTCGTCAACCACTCCTGCACTTCCTGCACGGAAGGCCTCAGCACCTACCCCGCCATCCGCCAGGGCGGCACCGTCTTCGTGGGTCCGGCAATGCTCTGGTCCCGCGATCAAAATTGGCAGCGCAAGTCTCTCGCAAACCTCTCCCCCAAGGACTTCCGCGAATTTCAGCGCTCCAACGGCAATCGCCTCAACCTCTCCCCCAATGCTCCTCCTCTCGAATTCGGCTTCGTTCGCGGCTTCACCGCCACCGAAACCACCGAACTCCAAACCACCATCGATGAAATCCGGATCGTCCTCTCTCGCCCCTTCACCCTCGACGCCACTCCAGACACCTACCTCCTCTCTCAATCCCCCATCACCCAAACCATCCCCGCCTCCTCCGGTGTTCTATCCAATGACAGCGTTCGCGAAGCCAACAATGGCTTCCGCGCCGATCTCACCGCCCAGCCCGCCGGCCGCCTCATCCTCCGCGCTGACGGCAGTTTCGATTACACCCCAGCCCCCAATCTCACCTCCGACTCTTTCGCATACAGGCTCACCTCCCCCACCGCTCTGTCCAACCCCATTCCCGTCACGCTGCGCCTGCTTCCCCCGCGCTTCGCCTGCACGCTCACCCCGCTTCCTGCTGCCAGCCCCCTTACCGTACCTGGCCGCACGAACTGGCGTCTCGACGTCCAACTCGATGGCGCTGCTCTCAATGGCTTGCTCCCCGTTACCATCTCCCACTCCCTCAACGGCGTCCGGTAGCGCAGTGAGTATCGTGTCGTGCCCCTCGGCGCTGATTCCACCCTTGCCCCCGTGCTCTTCGATGCTGGTCCCGTTTCCGTCAGCGTCTCCATCGCCTCCCAGGAAAACCTCTGCCGCTCTGAGTACCTGAATCCGCCCCCAATGGCAACCGCCATCGATCAAGATCCGCCTAACCGCAGCGATTGCTTCATAGCTTGGGCGATCATAACTGAGGTGGCTCGTCAATTTACGGAAAAAGTCACCGGTCGCGACATATCATCCATATCACTCGTGTCCAAATTAGCTCCATGAGGTGAAGCTCAGGGCAGCCCACTGGTAAGTTAAAGAAGTTCCTGCAAGAACACATCTCAACCTCCCAAGGAGACCGCCCATGGCTCAAGTATCCAGCATTTTCAGTCAGATTTT
>JAINDK010000132.1 GCA_019931185.1 Bryobacter sp. CoA8 C33 | reverse complement strand
GAAGGAAACCCCCTGCGCGTAAATTGATGAAAACACACAATTGCGCGACCGGCGGGATAGGTCATTTTTTGCGTTTTTCGAACTCCCAGTAATTCCGCCAAACCTTCGCTTTTTCGCTCTTCGAGCTCGTAAGAATGGGCTCAACCCGTGCGCTGCGTCGCTTATGCTCTCGCTAAGGGACACCAAGCACTGCCCGTCCGTAAACTGCTACAGCGATCCTTAAAGTCTTGGAATTGGTGGAGGAAAGAAGAAGGGGTGGAGCGGGAGACGAGATTCGAACTCGCGACATCAACCTTGGCAAGGTTGCACTCTACCAGCTGAGTTACTCCCGCGTAAATTTCAGTATGCCGCACCACCTCTCCCAATGTCAAATGCGCGAAGTCTTCACCCATAAAGGCTACATTTCATGGCAGTTGCACGACTTCCAGACAGTTTTTCAATTTTGTCGTTAAATCATTGAAATGAAATGGTTTATTTTTTGATTCAAATTCTCTTGCCATCGACCGGGCGTGTGCTATGCTTTGAATTCGCAGGCGGTCAGAGCTTGAGCTGCTACTGACCTTGGAGTCGTCCCTAGCCTCAGAGATCTCCATTTCAAGCAATATTCTTCCCCCACTTTTCCACACTTGTGGAAATCCTGTGGGATTTTTGTGCTTGAATCCTCAAACCGGGCTTGCGGTGGAACTGTATGAACGCTTGGGAACTGGTAAAACAAACGCTGGCGGCATCTCTTAGCTCCGAAAGCTTTGAGAACTGGGTGGTGCGGACCACGCTGGCAAAAACCGAGGGCGACACCCTCATTGTCTCCGTACCGGATGAGGCCACTCGCGCCTGGATGGAGCGTGAGTACGCTCCACAGGTCCGCCATGCTCTCGACCATCTCAGACTCCCCTTCCAGCGGGTTCTTTACGATCTCGAAGCCCCGGCAGAGCGTCTGGCCTTCGCTGCCGGCGCAAACAGCCGCCCTCATCCCTTCTCCACTGGCTATAACGACTCTCCCAACACCATCGAAAGCCTCTTCTCCCAACCCGTCGCTCATCTCAATCCCAAGTTCACCTTCGACAGCTTCGTCGTCGGCAGTTGCAATCAGTTCGCCCACGCCGCCGCGCATGCCGTCGCCACACGCCCCAGCCGCAGCTATAATCCTCTGTTCATATATGGCGGTGTCGGCATGGGAAAAACACATCTCATGCATGCCATTGGCCGCAGTCTCCTCAGCGAACATCCCGGCATGAAGATCGTCTACACCACCAGCGAAAAGTTCATGAACCAGATGATCCAGTGCATCCGCATGGAAAAGATGAGCTACTTCCACCAGTTCTACCGCTCGGCTGACGTCCTCCTCATCGACGATATCCAGATCATCGGCGGCAAGGAACGCACTCAGGAAGAATTCTTCCATACCTTCAACGAACTCTTCGATAACCAGAAGCAAATCGTCATCTCAAGCGACTCTCCACCAAAAGAAGTTTCCGGCCTCGTCGAACGACTCCGCAGCCGCTTTGAGTGGGGCCTCATCGTCGACGTACAACCCCCAGACCTTGAAACAAAAATGGCCATCCTCGACCACAAGGCCGAAAGCGAAGGCATCAACCTGCCCGAGGATGTCCGCATCTTCCTCGCCACACGCACCAAATCCAATATCCGCGAGCTCGAAGGGGCTCTCGTCAAACTCGTCGCCTACAGTTCGGTATCCAATACTCCCATTAGCCTTGAGATGGCCAAGCAATTGCTCAAGCACTTCACCCAAGTCAACGAAAAGCGTATCTCCATTGAGTCCATCGTCAAGGCCGTCGCCGAGCGCTTCGAGCTCTCCCCAAATCAGCTCAAACAGCGCTCCAACGAACGCCGTATTGCTTATCCCCGGCAGATCGCAATGTACATCGCCAAAGAACTCACCACCGCTTCCCTACTCGAAATCGGCCGTTCCCTTGGTAATAAGCACCATACCACCGTTCTCCACTCCATCCAGAAAATCGACGATCTCCGACACAAGGACACCGAATTGAACAAGCTTCTCCACAGTCTAATTGACTCATTCCATGGGTGATAATTCATTTTCCACAGTTTCGCTACTCCTTCGCTCCATGGAAAGGCTAGGAAAACTTCCGTAGTCCGAAATTCTTCCTCGCTCGACAACACCCTTTTCAGCGAGAACCATAGCCAGAAGCATTTTTGTTTTGTATCATTTAGAAGGATATCCACATTTTGACAGAGCCGACTACGATGGTTCTTAAAACAATAAGTTTAGATATCTAGTCTTCTAGTAGATCCTCGAAGGACCGAAAAGAATGGAATTCAGCGTAAAGCAATCAGACCTGGTTCGGGAGTTGAACCTCTCGCAGGGAGTCGTCGAAAAGAAGACGACCATCCCCATTCTGTCGAATGTGTTGATCGAAACCGGCGACGGCATGATTCACCTCACCGCCACCGATCTCGAGCTCGGAGTCCGTTGTTCTTGCCCGGCCCGCATCATCAAAGCCGGTGCCAGCACGCTGCCCGCCAGGCGTCTGCTTGACTACATCCGGTTACTTCCCGATTCCGAAGTCAACTTCAAGGTCATGGACAACCAGTGGGCCAACATCGTCTGTGGCCGCTCGCGCTCGCGCATCGCCGGTATGAGCCGCGACAGCTATCCTGAGTTGCCGCAGATGCCCCCCTCCCTCGGCGAAATTCCCGCCGCCACGCTCTCGGCCATGATCCAGAAAACCATCTTCGCCATCTCAAACGAAGAGAGCCGCTTCACGCTCAACGGCGCCCAGCTTCTGATGACCGACAAGACCCTCACCTTGGTTGCCACCGACGGTCATCGCCTCGCCCTCGTCGAACATAAAGTCCCCAACCCAGCCGTCGAAGGCGTCTACAGAACACTGCTCCCCAAAAAGGCCATGCAGGAGCTTCTCAAACTCGCCGCCGAGGCCGACGAAGGCGCTCTATTTCAGTTCAGCGGCGATGACAATCATCTCTTTTTCCTGCTCGGCGAGCGTCTCCTGTTGAGCCGTAAGCTCACCGGCAATTTCCCCGACTTCGAACGCGTCCTGCCCAAAACCCAAACCCATCAGGTCCATCTCGGCAAGGACGAAATCAAATCCACCATCCAGCGCGTCAGCCAGTTCTCTGAAGAACGCTCCAAGGCGATTCGCCTTCAGTTCGCCGACGGCGAAATGAAAGTGTTCTCTTCCATGTCCGAAACCGGCGAGAGCGAAGAGACCATTGCTATCGATTATTCCGGGCCCGCCGTCGATGTCGGCTTTAACGCACAATACCTGCTCGACTTCCTGGGAGCCAGCGCCGAAGGCGCCTTCAGTTTCCTGTTCAACGACGCGCAAAGCGCCGGAGAGATGCGCCCCGCCGCTCAGGGCGAGGGAGATAAGAAAGGGGGAGAGGTAGGCTACACCTACCGCTACGTCGTGATGCCCATGCGCATCTGACAACCCACAAAATGGCCGAAAATCAAGCTTACGATTCATCAAGTATCAAAATTCTCGAGGGCCTCGAGGCCGTCCGCAAACGTCCTGCCATGTACATCGGCTCAACCGGTGAGATGGGCCTCCATCATCTCGTCTATGAGGTCGTCGATAACTCCGTCGACGAAGCGCTCGCCGGCTACTGCACTGAGATCCATGTCGTCATCCATACCGACAACTCCATCTCTATCTCCGATAACGGCCGCGGCATCCCCGTCGACATCCACGCCACCGAAGGTGTCTCCGCCGCCGAAGTCGTTCTCACCAAACTCCATGCCGGCGGCAAGTTCGACTCGAACACCTACAAAGTCTCCGGCGGTCTCCACGGGGTCGGCGTCAGTTGCGTCAACGCTCTCAGCGAATGGCTCCACCTCGAAATCTGGCGCGGCGGCCAAACCTGGGAACAGGATTATGAACGCGGGGTTCCCAAAGCTCCACTGAAAGCAACCGGTAAGTGCGGCAAGAAGACAGGTACCAAGATCACCTTCAAAGCCGACTCGACCGTCATGGACACGGTCGAATTCAATTTCGACACCATCTCCACCCGCCTGCGCGAGCGCGCCTTCCTCAACAAGGGCCTCAAGATCGACATCCTCGACGAGCGCGAAGAAGGCAAGTCCCACGAGTTTCTCTACGAAGGCGGCATCGCCGAATTCATCAAGCACCTCAACAAGGGTAAACAGGTGCTCCACGACAAGCCGATCTACTTCGAAGGCGAGCGCGAACTGCCCAACAACCAGGGCAAAGTCTACATGGAAATCGGTCTCCAGTACAACGACGCCTATTCCGAAACCCTCTTCAGCTTCGCCAACAACATCAACACCAAGGATGGTGGCACCCATCTCACCGGCTTCCGCACCGCCCTCACCCGCACCATCAACTGGGCCGGCGACCAGGCCGGCCTCTTCAAGGACGTCAAGGAAAAACTCTCCGGCGACGACGTCCGCGAAGGCCTCACCGCCGTTATCAGCGTCAAGCTCCCCCAACCCCAGTTCGAAGGCCAGACCAAGGGCAAGCTCAATAGCGACATCTCCGGCCAGGTCACCCAGGTCGTCAACGAAAAACTCCAGGAGTTCTTCGACAAGAACCCGGCTGTTATGAAGCGCATCGTCTCGAAGGCCATCGATGCCGCCCGCGCCCGCGAAGCCGCCCGCAAAGCCCGCGACCTCACCCGCCGCAAAGGCGCCCTCGACGGCTCCGGCCTACCCGGAAAACTCGCCGATTGCCAGGAAAAAGATCCTACCCGTTGCGAACTCTTCCTAGTCGAGGGTGAGTCCGCTGGCGGCACCGCCAAGGGCGGCCGCGACCGCCGCTACCAGGCCATCCTCCCCCTGCGCGGCAAAATCCTCAACGTCGAAAAAGCCCGCTACGACAAAATGCTCGGCCACGAGGAAATCCGCGCCATGATCACCGCCATCGGCACCGGCATCGGCAAGGACGACTTCGACATGGCCCGCCTCCGCTACGGCAAGATCATCATCATGACCGATGCCGACGTCGACGGCAGCCACATCCGCACCCTCCTGCTCACCTTCTTCTACCGCCACATGCAGCAGTTGATCGACCGCGGCCACGTCTTCGTCGCCCAGCCCCCCCTCTATCTCATCAAGAAGGGCAAAAGCGAAAAGTACATCAAGAACGACGCCGAGTTCACCAAGGAGATCCTCCGCCGCGCCTCCGATAACATCACCATCGGTATGGCCGGCCGCCAGCTCGAAGGCGCCGAGATGCGCAACTTCCTCGGTGCCCTCGACGAACTCGTCCAGGTCACCCGTAAGCTCGAGCGCCGCCTCCGCGACGCGAAAGCCGTCGAGGCCCTTCTCAGCCAAAAATTCGAGCTCGACACCAAGGACAACTTCTCCACCGAAACCGAGCTCGTCAAACTCCAGCAAGTCCTCGCTGAACGCGGCATCCCAGCCCGCATCGAACGCGACGAAGAACACTCCACCTTCCAGCTCTTCTTTGAAGACACCACCAAGGCCAAGCGCATCGTCGGCATTGAACTCGCCGCCAGCGCCGAGTACCGCCGCATGCGCGCCCTCGTCAAACAAGTTAACCTCGACTCCCTGCCCCCATTTCTCCTGCTCAAGGAAAACGGCAGCCGAGAGGAGATCCCCGACTGGCGCACCCTCCTCAACCGCGCCAAGGAAGAAGGCATGGCCGGCGCCAACGTCACCCGCTACAAAGGTCTCGGCGAAATGGACGCCGAACAGCTCTGGGCCACTACCATGAACATCGAGTCCCGCACCCTGCTCCGCGTCGATTTGAAAGACCTCGTCGAAACCGACGAGATCTTCTCCACCCTCATGGGAGACGACGTCGAAAACCGCCGCAAGTTTATCGAAGAGAACGCCCTCGACGTTCGCAATCTCGATATCTAGCGAATCTCCAGCACGATCTTGCCAAAGTGGGCGGCGCTCTCCATAAATCCGAGCGCCGTCCGTATGTCCTCCGCCGCAAACGTCGCATCAATCACCGGATGCAGATGCGCCTGCGTCACCGCCCGGTTCAGGCTCTCAAACATCGCCCGGCTCCCCACATAAATCCCCTCCAGGTGCAAGTTCTTATGCAGCACCGGCGCCAGATTCACCTCCCCCGCCAACCCCGTCAAGACCCCGATCACACTCACCTGTCCCCCCGGCCGCACCGCCGCGAGGCTCTGCTCAAGCGTCCTCACTCCCCCCACCTCCACCACATGATCCACCCCGCCTGCCTTCCCCACCAGCTTGCCCCACTCCGGCACTGCTTCATAATCAATCACCCAGTCCGCCCCCAACGCCCTCAGCCTCTCCCGCTTCGCCTCCGACCGCGATGTCGCAATCACCCTCGCCCCCGCCATTCGCGCCAATTGCAGCGCGAACACACTCACCCCCCCCGAACCCTGCACCAACACCGTCTGCCCCGGCCCCAACCGCCGCCTCTCAAACAACGCATGCCACGCCGTCACCGCCGCGCACGGCAGCGCCGCCCCCTCCCGATAGCTCAAATGCGCCGGAATCTCCACCAGCCCCTCAGCCCCCAACACTACTTCCTCGCTTAACATCCCATCCACCGCACCGCCCAGCGCCGACTTCCCATGCCCCTCCTCATACGCCCCCGACAACCACGTCTGCATAAAAATTCCCGCCACCCGGTCTCCGGCTTTCCACCGCGTCACACCCTCCCCCACCGCCAATACCTGCCCCGCCCCGTCACTCAAGGGCACGCGCGGCAGCGGCATCTTCGGGTTGTACCGGCCCTTCACCACCAGCAGATCACGGTAATTCAGGCTCACCGCCCTCACCCCCACCAACACCTGCCCCGGCCCCGGTGCCGCCGCCTCCACCTCCCGCCACACCACCCGGTCCAGCCCAAATCCACCCTCAATCACCGCTTGCTTCATACTGTTATCATCTCCGGGAAATGAAATCTCTCATTCTGCTGCCGCTGCTCGCTCTTCCGCTCGCTGCCCAGTACTGTAGCACCGCCACCCCTGCCTGTAGCGAAAAATTGCCCCTCGCCTCCGACGGCCGCCACTCCCTCCTCTACCGCAACTACCCCCTCACCCAGCCCAACCCCAAAATCGAACGCGCCATGATCCTCATTCATGGCCAAGGCCGCAACGCCCACGATTACTTCCACACCGGCATGGCCGCCGCCTTCCTCGCCGGCGCCCTCGATAACACCCTCGTCATCAGCCCACGCTTTGCCGGCAATAACGGCTCAGCCTGCAAAGACCCCCTCGCCGAAGGCGAAATCTCCTGGCCCTGCAGCACCTGGCGCCTCGGCATGCCCGCCCTCAACCAAAAAGACCTCACCAGCTACGACTTCATCGACGCCATCCTCACCCGCCTCAACGACGAAATAAATTTCCCCAATCTCAAGGGCATCATCCTCAGTGGCCACTCCGCCGGCGGCCAGTTCACCCACCGCTACGCCGCCGCCAACAAAGTTCACAACACCCTCCGCGTCCCCGTCCGCTACGTCGTTTCCAACCCCTCCAGCTACGTCTACCCCGACCGCCTCCGCCTCCCCCGCGATTTCCATTGCGACACCTCCGGCAAGTGCGACGAACCCTTCGCTCCCTACGCCGAAGGCCGCAACTGCACCACCTATAACGACTGGGGCCACGGTCTCGACAAGCTCGAAGGCTATGCCTCCACCGTCGGCGCCGACCAGATGCGCGCCAACCTCCTGTCCCGTCCCATCATCTACCTCATGGGCGAGCTCGACACCCTCCCCATCGCCGGCTTCGACTCCAGTTGCCCCTCCCTAGCCCAAGGCCCCACCCGCTTCGACCGCGCCAAAGCCCACTTCGCCCGCATGCGCCAACTCAAAGCTAAGGACATCTCCTTCATCCCCGTCCCCCTCTGCGGCCACAACAACCGCTGCATCTGGACCGCCGACCAGGCCCTCCCCATCCTTTTCCCCCGCTTCTAGCGAAGACACAGTGCGGACCGTCGGCAGTCTTGAGGGCCGTCAACCGCCGAAATCTTCACAGCAACGCGTGCTTCCGGTAGAACCATGTCTTAACGCCCTGGACCACCAAAAGGTAGGTCATCGCCAGACCGGCAATAGACCCCAGCAGTGCCAAAGGCAAAGGCGTAAACCCCAATAGTCTTCCCAATGCAGTGTACGGCAGCACCCCAGCAACCAGCACCACGCTCGCCACCGCGATCAGCAGGGGGCGAGACGGCCGGCTCTTGAGCGGGTTGCCCGCCGTTCGGATGACAAACACCACCAAAGTCTGGGTCGCCAGCGACTCCACGAACCAGGCAGTGTGAAACAGCGGTGCGTTCGTGTAAGCCTCGAAGCCCCAGAGCAGAATCCCGAATGTCAGCAAGTCATAGACCGAACTGATCGGGCCAATGATCGTCATGAACTGGCGTATGAAACTAATTTGCCAGCGCTTTGGTTTGTGTAGCAACGAAGCATCTACATTGTCCGTGGGAATGCTGATTTGCGAAATGTCATAGAGAAAGTTATTCAGCAGAATCTGGGTGGACAGCATCGGCAGAAACGGCAGAAAGAGAGACGCCGCCGCCATGCTGAACATGTTGCCAAAGTTTGAACTCGTACCCATCACGATGTACTTCATGATGTTGGCAAAGCTGCGCCGGCCCTCCATCACGCCGTCATTCAGCACCCCAAGATCCTTCTCGAGGAGAATAATCTTCGCGGCATCCTTCGCCACCTCCACGCCATTCATCACCGAGATGCCCACATCGGCCGTGTGCAGCGAAGGTGCGTCATTAATGCCGTCGCCGAGAAATCCGACAACATGCCCGCGAGCCTTGAGCGCGAGGATAATGCGGCTTTTCTGCTCGGGAGAAACGCGCGCGAAGATAGCCCCGCTTTCCGCCTGATATGCCATTGCGGCATCGTCCATGGTGTCGAGTTGATTTCCGGTCACAATCAGGTCTGCCTTCAGCCCGACCTCGCGCGCTACCTTCCGCGACACATACTGGTTATCCCCGGTCATGACCACGACAGAGATTCCATTCTGTTGCAGTGCTTCGAGCACCAACTCGACCCCCTCCTTGGGCGGGTCCAGAAAAGCGGCAAATCCGGCCAGCGTCATCCCCCGCTCCGCCTCTGCCTCGTAGCTGTCCTGTCTGTCTACCACCCGCATTGCCACGCCGAGAACCCGATACCCCTCCGCGCTCAACTTTTGAAAGGTCTCGGCCGCCTGCACCCTCTGCTTCTCGTCGAACGGTTGTAAAGCACCGCCAACAATCACCGTCGCGCAAATGCCAAATACACTTTCAGCTTCTCCCTTGGTGACCAAACTCAGTTCCTCACCCTGCTGCACCACCACCGAAAGACGTTTGCGGTTGAAGTCGAATGGGATCTCGTCTATCTTTCTGTAATCGAAGATAGCCGGGCGCTCGTGCTTCAAAATGGCCGCATCCAGTGGGCTCTTAATGCCCGCTTCAAAAAAGCTGTTCAGGTAGATCAGTCGCAGAACATTTTCATCGTCCTCGCCAAAAATATTCACATGGCGGTCCAGCACGATCTCGCCTTCAGTCAGCGTTCCGGTCTTATCGCTGCAAAGAATCGTCACGCTTCCAAAATCCTCAATCGACGAAAGTTGCTTGACGAGAACCTTCTTTTTCGCCATCCGCTTCGCGCCTTGGGCCAATGTAACCGTGATGATGAGTGGCATCATTTCCGGCGTCATCCCGACGGCGAGTGCAACCGCAAACAGAAATGACTCGAGCACCGGGCGATGAAGAACAAGATTGACCAGCAAGACAAACAACACCAGCCCCAGAATTACCTTCGTCACCATCAAGCCGAATTGGCGGATCCCGCGTCCGAACTCGGTCTCCGGCGGCCGCGCGGCCAGTCGCTGCGCAATCTCACCCAGCGCCGTGTCATGCCCCGTGCATACGATCAATGCCGTACCGATACCGGTTTGCACCGCGGTTCCCAGAAATACGCTGTTTCGCGCCTCCGAGGCTCCGTGCTTGCCCGCCGCAAGATCGCCCGCTTCTTTCCCGACCGGCAGAGACTCGCCAGTCAGCGCCGCTTCACGAAGCTGCAGGTCCTTGGCTTCCAACAGCCGCCCGTCCGCCGGCACCAGATCTCCGGCATTCAGCCGGACGATATCCCCAGGCACCAGCTCCGCCACCGGTAGCTCTTGTTCCCTACCATCGCGCAGAACAGCCGCCGTGGTCGCCACCTGCTTACGGATCTCATCGATCGCGTTGCGGGCTTGAAACTCCATCAGGAAGTTCAGCAGCACGCTCAGCAGAACCATCGTGATGATGATCAATCCACCGATCGAGTCCCCCAACGACAGAGAGATCGTGCCGGCGGCGAGCAGGATAACCACCAGCGGATTCGAGAAGAAGCCGAGAAACCCGGTCAACCTGGCGAATCTGGATTCCTTCACCAACGAGTTCGGGCCATGCTGCTCGAGACGCATCTTCGCCTCGGCTGTGGTCAGCCCCGCCGCCGTTGCCTGCAGCTCTTCGAACAGCTCCCGCAGTGGCTGGTCCCAGAAGTCCCGACGCGGCGCTTGTTTTGTCGCCATTCTCGCTTGCCTCAGTGCCCGTTGAAATACTCCACGCGGCGCTTACACTCCCCCGCCGCTTCCCGGCTCGCCTCATCACGTCCCCTACGATACATAGCACAGCCGATCAAACGAAACTCCATTTGATCCGGCAACTCGTTCCCCGGTGTGGGATACGCATACTTGGTCGGAAACGAAGGCCTCCAGGTGGAAACGCCCGCGTCCGTCTCGATTTCGACGCGGGAGTGCTCAATTATTGCGGCGTGTACGGCAATCCGGGAGTGTTGCCGTGGCGCTTACTCTGACTGAGCTGCAAAGAATGGGTGACGCTCTGATCACCGCGATCGGAAGCGGCACGTTGGGCGTGGAATTCGAGAGCCGCGCCGTGATATGCCGCAGCGTCGCGGAGATGCAAGCGGCTCTCACGGCCTTCAACCAGGAGATCGAACTCGCTGGCGGCGCTGTCGCTGACGGCGTTGGATCAGCGGTTGGAGGCGTTGTTGGAGCAGGCGGCGAAAGAGGAGGCCAGCTATGAGGATTTTTTACACCAGGTGCTGGTCACGGAACTGGACGCCCGCTGGCAACGGTATTTGAAGACGCGATTGCAGTTGCCGCATTCATCGCTGGATGAGCGGGAGGTGCGGGAACTGCGCACGCTGCGGTTTGTGCATGAAGCGTCGAATGTCATCCTGCTGGGGCCGCCGGGTGAGGGCAAGACGCATCTGGCGGTGGCGCTGGCCGAGACGGCAATCCGGGCCGGGCAGGCGGCGTATTTCTTGACGGCACATGATCTGGTGGATGATCTGGGGCGGGCCTATCGCGAGGGACGGCTGGATCAACGGATGAAGGTCTATCTGGCCCCGAAGGTGCTGGTGATTGATGAAATGGGCTATCTGCCGTTGGATGAGATGGGGGCGACCATTTTTTTCCAGCTGGTGAGTGCGCGGTATGAGAGGGGGAGCATCATTCTGACGTCGAATAAGAGCTTCGGCGATTGGGGTGAGATCTTTGGCGATCCGATCATTGCGACGGCCATTCTGGACCGGTTGCTACACCACTCGACCACGATTAGTATTCGGGGCGGGAGCTACCCGTTGAAGCAACGCCGCAAGGCCGGATTGGTTTCCGATCCGCAAGCAGCAGTCCGCCAGGCGCCCGCACTTTCGCGTCCGCCGGCGTCCGCTACGCCCAATTCGCGCCGCCCAAGGGCGGCGCAGGGCTCCGCTCCCGCCGCCGGACCCGAAAGCTAACTTTTGTGTTTTGGGGGTGGGGAATTTTCGACTGGAGATTTGGGGATTTTTCAGGCGGAGTTGACAGATACACGTGCAAGGGCCTACCGGGCTTCATCGGTATCCGACACGAGCCTGCTCTTGCCGGCCGTAGAGCGTCTTCACCGTGGCGTCGAGGTCGAGGATCCAGTCCTGTCGCAATAAGGCCGAGAACGTAATGTCCAGCTGACGATCCATCCACAAGGTCCGTGCGGCTTCGTCCTGCTTCTCAAAAGCGCGGCGAATACTGTCTTCGCTGCGGAAATGGCGAATACCCAGAAGCCCGGGCAAAACCGAGTCCCCGTGAATACCGGTGATGTGAGAGTAGCGCCGATGACCGCTCAACACACTCAACAAAATCGTACCCAGGATCCCGGACTGACTCGGCGCGTTCGGCGAGACATACTTCAGTGGGCACTCTTCAACGAACCGCTCGCAGATCCCGCTCACCTTAAAGAACTCAATGAAGAAGGCCAGCCCGCCGTGCATGCTCACCCCGGCATCTTCTTCCCAGCGCACTTCGATCATGCCGCCAGAGGTGTCTCACTTCCGCGGTGGCGGGTAGTTCTCAAAGTCTTCTTCCTGCTTACCCAATGGGGGAAGGCCAAAATCGTCCTCGCGGGTGCTCATCCCGTTCCGTATCCCTCAGTTGCGTGCGGAGGGGGCAAGGCGAACTGCCGTTTTCAGAATCACTTCACATTCCTGCGCAGAGCCGGATTTGGACATCAACGGGATCGGTTGACGGCAGCTACCTTAGCTCGATAAGTTCCGGCGCGAGTTGCCCGGTTCGAGGTTTGCCGTCACATTGACCGTGTACAGCGGCCGTCCCTTGATTTCCTCAAAGATGCGGCCGACATATTCACCCAACAGTCCGATACTGATCAAGATGCCGCCGCCAATCAAGCCGATGAAGGTGATAGTCGAGGCCCAACCGGCAGCAACCATGCGTCCGCTCAACAATGCATAGATGGCGTAAGCCATGTAAATCAGGCTGAATCCGGCTGTGAAAAAACCCACGCCCAGCGACAGCCGCAATGGCAAGGGAGAGAACGAAACGGCGGCGTTCCAGGCGAACAGGATCATCTTGCTCAGCGGGTACTTTGTCTCACCGGCCGCGCGCGGGGGCCGAACAAAGGTCACATCGGTTTGCGCGAATCCCACCCAGGTGACCATGCCGCGCAAGAATCGATGCAGTTCCCGCATCTGTAGCAGAACATCGAGACAGGCGCGGCTCATGAGACGAAAATCGCCCACATCGACCGGTAGATCCTTATGAATCAATTTACGCATGATGCGATAGAAAGCCCAGGCGGTGAATTGTTTAAACTTTGTCTCCCCCTGCCGCTCGATCCGCCGCGCATAGACGACATCCCAGCCTTCCCGGTACTTTTCCACCATCGACAAAATCAACTCGGGAGGATCCTGTAAGTCGGCATCCATCAGCACGACCGCATCACCGCGAGCATGCTCCAGACCGGCCGTCGCCGCTACTTGGTGGCCGAAATTGCGCGCCAAGGACACGACCTTGTAGCGCGGCTCACGCCGGGCTGCCTCGAGCAGCAGCACGACGCTGCGGTCACGGCTGCCATCGTTAACAAGAATTACTTCCACCGGGCAGGGCATCGACGCCATGAGCTTGTCGATGCGCTCCAGTAGCAAGCCCAGGACCTCTTCCTCGTTGTAAATCGGGATTACGAGCGAGAGCAGATGCGGTAATTCTCGAGGTTGGAGGATATAGTAAGTGTTGCTCATCTTATCCATTCTTGTTTCTTGCGTTCGGGCTTAGCTGATCCGCCGTGGGGGAGCTTGCCGAAGTCACCTTCCACAGGCTTCTCGGAGATACGAAAAAGACCTGAACAGCCAGCATGGCGGCGATCATCATCACAACAAAAGTCCGTAGGGGGGAGCTGACTTTCTTGAGCGGATTTCCGGCTGGTATCCAGCCGTCCGCAACCGCAAGAAAGTAGCAGCCCAATTGAGGTGCAAGCAGCCAAGGCCGCGCCCAGGCTTCCACCAGCAAGGAGCTCAGAGCCAGGGCCAGCAGCAACCAAGGCAGTAGCAGCCGGGCCAGTTTATAGGAAACAAAGTGAAACCACATCCGGTTTCCAGGTCCCAAGAGCGCCGGAAATTCCCGAAGAATTTGAAAGTTTCCCGCCAGGGTCCGCACCTTGCGGGCAAACTCCGTATCGCGGGAAGTCGGAATGTCGTAGGCCCGCGCTTGATTTTCCATGACCAGGCGGTAGCCGCGAAAGTAGGCCGTCAACGGCAGGTAAACGTCGTCGAGCAGCATGTCCGGGGGGATCGCAACCGCCAGATCCCGCCGCATCGCATAAAAAGCGCCTGTGGCGCCGAACATCGAATCAAGCCGGCTGAGTTGGTCCCGCATCCAAGTCTCAAACCGCCGGTAGAGACCGATTTCAGCCTCAGCCCCGCTTCGTGCGTTGCGAATGATCAACTCGCCGCTTGCCACACCCACCTCCGGATCGGCGAAGGCGCTTACGAGCCGGCGGAGGCTTTTCGGCTCAAGATACTGGCGCACATCGGTGAGCAGCAAAATTTCACCGGTGGCTTGAGGAATTGCCGCGTTCAGAGCGGCCGGTTTGCCTCCTCGCTCCACCCGCAACAACTCTACCCCGCGGCTCCCATACTCCAGGGCAATGGCGTCGGTCCGGTCTGTTGAGCCATCGCTGACAACGAGAATTTGCAGATGGTCCGGGGGATATTCAAGAGCGAGAATGCTGTCCAGCTTGGCGGACAGATACCCTTCCCCGTTATATGCCGGAATGATAACGCTTACGGTGGGAGTGATTTCACCACGGCGGTGCGGGCGGGCGCGGCAGCGGGACAGCACACCCAGAATCACCGGATAGCCAACCAGTATGTAGATGATCAGCGCCGCCAGTACCGAAACAATCAGCCAGGCTGGATTCATTTCTACCATCGGACGAGTGCCGCTCCCCAGGAGAAGCCCGCGCCGTAGCCCACCAGCGCCAGAAGCTGATCCGGCATCAACTGGCCCCGCTCGCGGCACAGCTTGAGCGCCAGCGGGATGCTGTTGCTCACCGTGTTGCCGCATTCCTCAAGCGCAACCAAGAACTTTTCCCTGGGAATCCCACACTTCTTGCGTAAATGCTCGAGTATGTAGCGATTACTCTGATGAAAGACAAATGCATCGATCTCGCTCATTTCACAGCCGGCGCGCTCCAGCAATTGTTGGACGCTAGCCGGTACGGCCGCCAGCGTGAAGCTGAACACCTCGGCGCCCTTCATGCGCAAATCATTTTCGCTGCGAGTGTTGCCGTTCTCGTCGGTCTGCGCCAAAGCGGTCGCCTGCGTTCTTGGCAGGCGGGCCCCCCCGGCGGGAACCATGATGTTCTCCGCCCCGGATCCATCCGTGCCATAAACAAATGGGCCCATTGTCCCAGCCTCATCGGTGGCGCGAATCAAAGTGGCTGTGCCCGCATCGCCAAAGATCACCCGCGAACTCTTGTCCTCCGGATGGATGTAGCGGCTATAAGTTTCGCCCGTCAGCAACAGCAGTGTATTCGCCTGGCCGCTGGCAATTAGGCCCGCGGCTAAGCCCAGACCATAGACATAACCTGAATGGCCTAGACTGTAATCAACCGCCCCACAACTGCTTGGCAGCCCGAGCCGGTGCTGTATCAGACAGGCCGTCGTTGGCACAAGAAAATCCGGGCTTTGGGTGCAGAACAAAAGGAAGTCCACTTCCTCACGGTGCAGCAGTCCGGTTGCGAACAGCTTCTCAGCCGCTGCCACAGCCAGATCGGAAGCGCATTCCCCCGCGGCGGCAATCCGCCGTTGACGGATTCCGCTGGCCTGATCGAGCTTGTCCGCATTCCAACCCGGATGCTCCGCCGACAGCCTTGCTGTGTC
The DNA here is from genome assembly GCA_019931185.1 of Bryobacter sp. CoA8 C33. GTDB lineage: Bacteria > Acidobacteriota > Terriglobia > Bryobacterales > Bryobacteraceae > Bryobacter. The sequence continues at coordinate 1,919 of JAINDK010000132.1, read as the reverse complement.
AAGAATTTCCCCCGGCAGATGGTACTCAATCGCCACAATCCGAGCATTTTTCATGATGTACTTCTAGCCAATGCCGGCTAGTTGCGCCAAGTCGGCAATGGTTTCGCATTCACGAATCTGCCGTGGTGACAGCTTCTTGCCACTGGCCGAATCGGCCAATGCGAGATAGCCGATCATTGCCATGGAGTTCCAGTTTTCAAGATCCTCGAGTTTGTCCTCGAGGCGCAAGGCGCTGGAGTCCAGTTCGAGCAACTCGGCCATTTCGGCCAGAAATGCTGCTTTATCCATCCTCTTCCCTCCATGATCAGCGTTTCTGTTCTGCCTTATATACTATAGCGAAGGCGGTCTGAATGTCCCTTTGGGCGACTGGTGGCGCCGGAGCGGAGCAGCAGGGTTCGGAATGAACAATTTCCTTTCCAAGATCAAGCGCGGCGAGACCCCTCTATATCGAGCCATCGGTAATCTTGCGCGTTTTTTTCTGTACCCCCGTTCGCCGCGCCTGCCCGCCGTTCTCAAGCCTGTGTTGCGGGGCCTGTATCAGTTCCACTTTTTTCTGATTCGTTTTGCGCGCCTGGCGTTGACGATTTTCTATCGCCATCCGCTTTTGCAGGGCCGTTGCGCCTCGATAGGGTCCAATGTTTCAATCGACGGACTGCCGTTTGTTGCCGGACCGGTCGAGGTTCACCTTGGCGATGATGTTTGGCTAGGCGGCAACATGGCCATCCAAAGCGGCCGGTTCTTCGATACGCCGGTCCTCCGGGTGGGAGCTCGGACCAAGCTGAACTGGAATCTCAACATCACCGTTAACCAGGAGGTGGTCATCGAGGACGACGTGTTGATTTCCTATGATTGCCGCATCTCCGACAGCGACGGGCATCCGCGGCAGATGGATTTACGAATCGCGAATGCGCCCCTCGATCCGCGGGACATTCGCCCGGTTCGAATTTGCCGGGGCGCCTGGATTGGAAACGGAAGCCACATTATGAAAGGCGTAACGGTGGGCGAGGGCGCCGTAATCGGCGCCAATAGCGTTGTCATCACGGATATTCCCCCCTACGCGCTGGCGCTCGGAAATCCGGCCGAGGTGTATTTTAAGAACCACGGCCGTCCCTCCCGCAAACCAGCTCAAGGTTGAATGGCAGCAATGGCGAGCCGACTTGCGACTTTCCGCCGGATCCTGTTCTGGGCGCCGCTGTGCTGCTGGCTGACGGTTCTGCTGCCACCGCCGGTATCACCACTCAGGCCATGGCTGCAGGTGCTGACCGGCCCGTGGGGTCATGGCAAGGGCGATACGCTCATTGTGCTGGCCGCCGAGGAAGTCGCGGGCCCGATGCTCGGCCTGCATACATATTGGCGGATGGTGAATGCCGTTTATCAGTGGCGGCAGGGCCATTATCAGCGAATGGTTTTGAGTGGGCACAATTCCTCTCTGCTGATGCGGGACTTCGCGATCCAGCAGGGGGTGCCATCCGATGCCATTCAAGTCGAGAATGAGTCAAAGACCACGCGGGAACAGGCGCTGCGGCTGGCGGCTCTGCTGGGCCAATCGACGGGCAGGCGGCTCGTCTTGCTCACCAGTGATTTTCACTGCCGCCGCGCCAGCGCTGCTTTGCGCCGGGCCGGTCTGATTATTGATGCATTACCGGCTCCGGATGCCGGCAAACGGCTCAACAGTTGGACGTCGCGTTTTGAAGTGGCTGCGGATCTGGCTCTGGAGACCATCAAGTGGGCCGAATACGGGCGGCGTGGCTGGCTCTAGTACTACTGTGTTATAACTGTTGATACACTCTCGGCAAGGCTCCGCAACCTCCCCCGGCGCCAAGCCCGCGCGAACAGCGTCTTGCCGTCTACCTTCAGGGTCAGGCGCCGGCGGCAGGACACCGGGGACCAGCAGCGGCCCTTAACCAGCCACTGCCTCG
>JAINDK010000103.1 GCA_019931185.1 Bryobacter sp. CoA8 C33 | reverse complement strand
GAGCTGCAAACTCGAAGCGTTCTTGGATACACTCTGCCATAGCAAAGGCCTCTCCGTTCTGGACATTAAGTCGTTCTAGATAAACCAGTTATGCCACGAAACGAGGCCTTTTGCCACTTCTTCGTGAGAAATCCGGGCTAGCGGGAGTTTATTGCCAATGAAGTGAGCAGCCCTTTTACTAGTAGATAGGAGAAGGCTTATCGTTTCTGGCGGGGACCACCCACGAGAGCCGGAGGGGAGTTGATCGAGCCCGAGCGAGTCGGCGAGCAGGTGCCGCGGAATGAACTGCTGGGAAAGAACCGTCGCCACTCGCCCCGGCCCCTTCGCCCCCTGAGCCGGATACAGCGACCGGTACTGCTGGACTTGGCCCAACTCGTCAATCCGTTTTTCCATGGAGGGTTCGAATCCATCTCTCTATCACTCCACGGATTCAGGCACGCCGCCAGCGTGGCCTGCTACCGAAGAATCCAAGTGCTGATGGTGTGGAAGTAGCCGCCGCCATCTGACGGACAACCGCCTACGGCAACCGGGCGAAGAACAGTCCCGCTGGCAGGCGGGAAAGGGCTGCTCAGCGCTTCCTTCAAAATCGCCTCCACCGCCGGAATGCGGCCTTCGAGCAGAAACACTTGGGTGCCAGATGGCGAGTGCCGGATGCGTTCAGCCAACCCCGTTGCTTCTCGCCGCAACGCCGGCACCCGCATCGGGTCGCCCACGGCGCCCTCGTAGCCCGGGTGGCTGTCAATCTCGGTGGGGAAGGTCTGCTCGGTCCAGCGACGATCCGGACGCGCCCGATCGAGGTAGTAGCGGGCCGCGGGACGACTCAAGCCGGAGTAGATGACAAAGTCTCCCGGCCGGGCGTGGTCGAGCAGATGCGCAGCGGCCCAGCGGCCAGTGCATTGCGGAGAGGAAAGATGAAGACCCAACGTCATCAACATCGCCATTACGGCCAGCACCGCAGCCGCCTGCACGCCGACGGCGCGCCATAGCATCCAGCCCACCAGCAACGCGACAAAGGGAAGTGCCACGATCGTGAAGCGCGAATAGAAGAAGGGCTTGAAGAACGAGACCGCGAGCGGCGGCACCACGCTGCCCACCAGCAGCCAGGCAGACCACGCGGCGGCTTCAGCGCCACTTTCCCGTGCCGCGGCGACCAACCGCCGCCACTGCCAGGCCAACCAGGGCAGCAACAGGATAGTCATCCCCAACCACAGAAAGGCGATCTGTGGCAGCATCTCCAGATCGGGCGGCGGCAGCCACGCCGCGGCCTCGCGCGAACGGTCCAACTGCCGGACCAGAATAGGCAGCCATAGCAACACATACGGCGCCACGCCGACGGCCACCGCGCCCAACACGCGGCCGACCTGCCGCGGAGCGCGCATCAGGACGGCCAACCCCTGGCCCGCCAGTAGGCAGAAGTACCACAAGTGGGTAAACGTTCCGCAGATGGTGAGGCCGGCGAAAACGGCCATACGGCGCCACGAAGGCTTTCGCAGGAAATCGATGAGCGCCGTGGTGGATAAGATCGCCAGCAGCGCCAACAGGGAGTACATGCGCACCAGTTCGGCCGATAGAGAAGCCAGCGGAGCGGTGAGGAACACAGCCGTGGCGATCAGCGCCCCCTCCGATGGCAGAAACCGGCGCGCCATCCGATACATGGCCACGCCGGACAGCCAGTAGAGCACTATCGAAAGAAGCCGCAGCCCAAACTCAGCGTCACCTAGGAGAGAGACAACCGGCTTCAGCAGGAGAAAGTACAGCGGCGGATGGACGTCCTCATGCAAGGTCCGGAGCAGCTCGGGCCAAGGTGCCAGAACAACATTACGGCTCCATACATCATCCGCTTTGAGCGAGGCTCCAGCATTCGCCACGCCCAGCACAAAGCCGGCGGCCACGACAAGCCAGCCGATCGCGCCGGGGACAACGGCGGGCGGTGCAGAACGTTGTAGCGCGGAGCTTGGTAGCATGAGATTCCTGGACGGACTGGCCGCAACCGACGGCTGTAAGGGGGCAGGGCCGAGCCCGGCTACTCTTGAGTATAGGCAAGCAAGCCCCCGCTTTTCCACCCGTTCCCTCGCTTGGGAGCAACCCGGCTGCTGAACAGGCTTAGATGAGGCCGCGCCTGTCGGATCTTTTCCCCATCTCGGCTCTCTCGAGTACTTGCCTAACCTGACTTTCCCAGCTAAATCGGGTTTTTGCCGATTTTGGCCCCACTCATCCTCGGAGGTGGGAGAAGAAACGAAGAAGGTTTTCCCATAAGCCGTCAGTGAAGACCTAGCCAATTGCCTGAGAAACAAAGTCCGGCATTCTGCCAAGGAACCGTTTGTCCGCGCCACCAATCGCAAAAAAGACTGAAAAACCGACATTACAGCGGGGTGAGAAATCAGCGCGAGGCCGGGGGCAGGACGATCCAGCGAACCTTCCTGTGTCTGGGCAAAATTAAGGACCAGCAACCGGCAGCGTGGCGTAAGACACGTTCCGCCTTTCGCTCCAGGCCAACACATGCATCTCGCCGCCCTCGGCCGCCGGCTTTACCGACACCGACTCCCGCTCCTGACGCCACGGCAACTCCAGCTACTACAGATCCATCTTCCGCATCTTCGCTCGCGGCGTGCCCACCAGATACCGCACCGGCCGATCGGACTCGCGCATTGCCTGCGACACCGCCTCGGTCGGGATGCCTTGGTCCATGGCCCACACCGCTCCATCGGTGGCCACTACCAGGGCGATTATCAACTGGAGATAGTCGGGCCACCAATAGCGGTTAGCGCCCCGTTTGGCGCGCGGAATCCCTTCGGCTTCTACTTAGAGATAGGTGCTCGTCAGGTCGTAGAGCAGCACGACGAGCCAGCGCGGTTCTCTCACCAGCCCATTCTTACGAGCTCGAAGAGCGAAAAAGCGAAGGTTTGGCGGAATTACTGGGAGTTCGAAAAACGCAAAAAATGACCTATCCCGCCGGTCGCGCAATTGTGTGTTTTCATCAATTTACGCGCAGGGGGTTTCCTTC
>JAINDK010000007.1 GCA_019931185.1 Bryobacter sp. CoA8 C33 | reverse complement strand
CTCGGCCAGCCGCTTCAGGCCCATTTCGCCTTTCTCCTAGGCGCACAAAAACTTGGCTCGCAAATCGTTGGAATCGGTTGGAGCCAGCTTGTTTTTCGAGCCATCGCCAGAGCAGTGATGTTATGTCAGGATTTGCTCTAAACCCCATTCCCTCAGCAAATTCCGCTCCCGCCGCATCCTCTCAACAAGCCGGCTCTACTACGCTCTCCCCGGTGGAAGTGCTACCAGCACGCCTGCCCCCTTGCAGTTCCCCGGTCGCGCCACCACGCTCCCGGTCTGTCTGCTTCTTGCCTCAGACGGGGAGCACCAAGAAAACTTGAAAAAAATCAGGAGGTCTTGCAGGTCCCTGTTCATCGACGTTGGTCGTCCGCATTCGGGTCCTAAGAATCTCAAAGATACGCGACGTCGTTAACTTTGCAACACGATGGTTACAGCTCTGCTGGCAGATGATTAGGCCTATGCAACTGCGATTTCGTCTCGCTCCCTATTGCGGCGGGCCGTGGTGTCAATTTTGCGTTCGCTACTCCAGCGTGGCCCACTTCGATGCTCTCATTTGGCCCACCCTTGGATGTAGCTTCTCTCAGTTTCAGACTTCTTGCGCTGGGGAGGGGTGGCTGCAGTGGAGCCTGGTTGGGCCGGGAGGGCGGAACCGTTTAGGCGGAACGAAAGCCGGCCCGCCCCAGCGCGCGCCTAGCCACTCAGCGGCGCTTCTTGCTGTCCTCCATCGTTCCAGGAAACCGGTAGGATTCCGTTCCTGTTTCGATGATGTGCGCCCGGTCCGAAACACGATCCAGCAGCGCCTTGCAGAGTCTGGGATTGGGAAACATATTCGTCCCCTCCGAGAAGGGCAGATTGGTCGTTACGATCCACGCCGAGCGCTCGGCTCGATCGCTGATGACTTGAAACAAGAAATCCGCGCCGATCTCAGCCAACGGTACATAACCGAGTTCATCGAGCAAGATGAGTTCGTACTTCAACCACTTGGCCATAACTCGTTTCACTTGGTGGTGCTGCTTGGCCTCCACCAACTCGTTCACCAAGGCAGCCGCCGTTGTGAAGCGCGCCCGCCGCTTCTGCCGGCACGCGGCCACGCACAGCCCCGTGGCCAGATGCGCGTAGTGCGGCACCCCTCCGGATCGAGGAGCAAGCGCAACTCTACCGCACCCTTGGTGGCGCGGAACCTGGGCGGGGGAAACGCCTTCACGCACGAATCGAATAGGATGCCGCCCAAGCTGAGGACCTTGCCGGAAAGCGGTTGCTGGAGATGGCCGGCCAGTGCCAGAAACAGATTCTGATCAATCTCCCAAGCACGGTGTTCTTTGGCTGAGGCGAGCGTGGAGCGGCTGCGCGTGTTTCAACTGAAGGAACAGCATCGCCACGAACTGATGCCAACGGGAAAAAAACCGGCGTGCCGCATGCCACCATGCCGGGCCACGGCGGCATCGAAGCGCCGGCGCGGGGCCAAGCCTAGAAGCTGACCGAAAATGCTGGATACTTGAGTTTTTGGGTCTCAAACCGAAGTTAAAAAGTGAATTTTGACACGCGTGATTCGGCAAGGGACGCCATTTCTTGGCGCGAGCGGGAAACGTGGTTGATAAACTGATCGGAGCATGGGCGATGAACGGGATTGATATGGCGCAGCGGGGAACGCCCATTGAGCTGTTGACGGCGTTGAATCTGACGAATGCGTTAGGTGGGGGATCGCGGCCGGATCATTTGGGATGCGGAGCGGAGCTAAGGGGATGGGCGCAATCGCGGCTCATGCGGTGTTTTGATACGAGCGCCTTTGCGCAGCCAGCGGCGTTTCGTTGCGGAAACGTGCCGCGCTCGCAGCCCAATGCACGAATTCAGGGGGTGCACAACTGGGATAAATCGATTTTTGTAAACACCCGGTTTGGGCCGGAAGGTGCAGTTTCGATCCGAGCTTTTCAATCTTTTCAACCGTGTGCAATTCAGTCCGGCCGGCAATGCGCTGGGGAGGGCTAATCTTGGCGGTATAAACAGCTTGAGCAACGAACGCCAGTTGATTCTAGAGGCGATGAAGTTTATTTTTTAAATCATGATGCAAGCATTACCGGTCTGGTTGAGTCTTGGTATCGGCTTGTCAGCCGCCAGCGGCGCAGAAAACCTCGAACAGCAGGCTAAGGAAATTCTGGCGCGGCGGTGTCTGGCATGTCATTCGGGTCGAATGAAGATGTCAGGCTTGGATCTGTCGAGCCGGGCCAGTGCGCTGGATGGAGGCGTGAAGGGAGGGGCGTTGAAGCCTGGTGAGGCGAGCGCGAGTCTGATGATTGCGCGAATCGAAAGCGGGCAGATGCCTCCGGCCAAGCCGCTGCCGGCGGCGGAGCAGGAATTGCTGCGGCGATGGGTCGAGCAGGGGGCGCCTTGGAGCGGGGGGGGAATCGCCGAGCGCCGTGGTGGATCGGATTGGTGGGCATTGCAGCCGCTGCGGGAGGCAGCGGCGCCGGTGGTGGAGGGCGTTGTGAACCCGATTGACCGCTGGGTGCGGACGAAGTTGAGCGCGCGGGGCTTGAGGCCCTCTCCGGCGGCGGATGCCCGCACCTTGATCCGGCGGATTTCGTTCGATCTGACGGGGCTGCCACCGACGCCGGAGGGCATCGCGGCATTTGTCGCGGACCGGCGTTCGGACGCCTATGAGCGGGAAGTGGACCGGTTGCTGGCCTCGCCGCATTATGGGGAGCGTTGGGGGCGGCACTGGCTCGATGTGGTGCGGTACGCCGAGAGCGAGGGTTTTGAACGGGACTGGCTTCGCGACAATGCCTGGCCATACCGGGATTATGTAATTCGGAGCTTCAATGAAGATAAGCCGTATGGCCAATTTGTGCGCGAACAGATCGCCGGCGACGTGATCGAGCCGGTGAGTCACGATAGCGTGGTTGCGACGAGCTTGCTGGCGATGGGCCCGTTTGATGCGGTCGGACTGACATCGGCAGTGCCGCAAGAGCGGGCGCAAGTGAGAGCGGATCAGCTCGAAGAGATAGTTGGGTTGGTCTCGCAGACCTTTCTAGGCCTGACGGTGAATTGTGCTCGATGCCATGACCATAAGTTTGATCCGATACCGCAGCGGGATTTCTACCGTATGCGGTCGGTTTTCGAGGGGGTTTGGCAACCGGCGACAGGGGAGGAATTACGGGCGGATGGCCGTGGGATCCTGACGCCGGCGGAGCAGAAGGGGCGGGAGAGGAAGTTGCAGGCGCTCCGAAAACGGGTTAACGAGTTAGCGGGGAAGCTGGGTGAGTTGGACCGCAAGGCGCGGCCCGCGGGGCGGGTGCCCGGGGGGCGGCCGGCACCGCTGGCGCAATGGACCTTTGACACCGATGCGCTTGATGACTTTGGGGCACTGCATGCCGACTCGAGTGCCGCGTTTGAGATTCGCGAAGGCCGCATGCAGCCGACGGCGGGGAAGGAAACGATCGTGCTGGCGACGCCGCCGCTGGCGTTTGATCTGCGGGAGAAGACACTGGAAGCCTGGATTCATGTGAGGCAGGTTCCGGAAAAGAGTACGACCCTGTTACGCATCCGCAACCGCAGCGGTTTTCGGGGAGCAGCCCACGACGGCATACAATACGCGGGCGGCCAACAGAAGCAGTGGGAGAACATGAGCACGGTGCGGTTTCGGACCGAAGAGGTGGCGGGGGAGCCGGAGGATACCGCCGCGGGAGGGCGGATCCACATGGCGATCACCTACGCGGCGGATGGGGGAATTCGCATTTACCGGAACGGCCGCCCATATGGAAAAGGTTATCGACCCGATCCGACGGTGGCGCATGGCCGGCTGCAGACCTATATGAAGGGGGATGCGATTGTCGAGCTATCCAGTTCGAATGGTTTGGAGTTGGAAGAGGCGCGAATTTATGATCTGGCGCTGAGTGCGGGGCAAATTGCCGAATCCTTCGCGGCAGGTGTTTTGAATGCCGGGCCTGCCGCGGGTAAGGAGCGTGCGCAACTTGCCGCGGAGCTGGAGCGGGTGCGGCGGGAATTGAGTGAACTTCCGGCGCCAGCCAAGGCGTTTGCCGTTGAGGTGCGAACTCCGGAGCCGACGCGGCTGTTGTTGCGAGGAGATGTGAACCAACCTGGGGAGGTGGTTAGTCCGGGGGCGGTGTCATGCGTGAAGGGTTTGGCTGCCGATTTGGGCCTGGCGGCCGACAGCCCGGAGGGTAAGCGGCGAAGACGGTTGGCGGAGTGGATCACGAACCCGCGGAATCCCTTGTTTTCGCGGGTGATCGTGAATCGGGTCTGGCACTATCATTTTGGATTCGGACTGGTTGACAGCCCGAACGATTTCGGATTTAACGGCGGGGAAGCGAGCCATGCGGAATTGCTCGATTGGCTGGCGAACGAATTCATTCAATCCGGGGGGAGCATCAAGAAGTTGCACAAGATGATTCTGATGTCGGAGACTTACCGTCAATCCTCGCGATTCGACGCCGCCTCGGCGGCTCAAGATGCCGGTACCAGGCTGCTGTGGCGGTTTCCACCCATGCGGCTGCAAGGCGAGGCGGTGCGGGATGCGATGCTGATGGCAAGTGGGCGGTTAAATCCGGCTATGTACGGTCCGAGCTTCCGGCCGTTCCAAATCATCAAGAACCCAGGTTCCTACCATTCCTATGAGCCGATCGATTCGGCTGATGCCGAATTCCAACGGCGCACGATTTACCGGATGAATGTGAACTCGGGAGGCAATCCGCTGCTGGACGCGCTGGATTGCCCGCTGCCTTCGATGAAGACTCCGAAGCGGTCGGTGACCACGACATCGTTGCAGGCGCTGAGTCTGATGAACAATCCTTTTGTGAACCGCATGGCGAAGGCATTCGCGGAGCGAGTGACCAGGGAAGTTGGGCAGCCGGAGGAAGCGCAAGTGCGCCGGGCTTTTGAGCTGGCGCTGGGGCGGAGTCCGGAGAAGGCTGAAGTTGGCTCGAGCCTGGAGTTAGTTCGGGAGGCTGGGCTCGAATCGTTATGTTGGTCACTTTTCAATAGCAGTGAGTTCTTGTATGTTCAATGAAGAAAAGCGCGGGGCAGGCCGGACGGGACCAGCGAGCCCGTCGATGAGTTCTTCCTGGGGCCCACGGGTTAGCCGGCGTAATTGGCTGCTGGACGCGGGTGCTGGATTTGGCTGGATGGCGTGTTCGGCGATGCTGCGCGCCGGAGGGGTGGACTTTGCGCCGCGGGCCAAGCGGGTGCTGCAGGTGTTCTGTGTTGGTGGGATGAGCCATCTGGACACGTTCGATTACAAGCCGGAACTGGCCCGGCGAAATGGCAAGCCGTTTGACATGCCGACTTTTTTTGGGCAGGGCGGCAATTTGTTGGGGAATGTTTTTGAGTTCAAGCAGCGAGGGCGGAGCGGTTTGTGGGTGAGCGATCTGTTGCCGCAACTTGCCCAGCACGCCGATAAACTCACGGTGATCCGCACGATGGTGTCCAAGAGCGCGAACCACATGCCGGCGGTGGCGTGCATGAATACGGGCTTTGTTTTGTCAGGATTTCCAAGCATGGGGGCTTGGGTGGTGTACGCACTTGGCTCGGAGCGGGATAACTTACCGTCATTCGTTGTGCTGCCTGATCAGCGGGCCCATCCTTGGGGAGGGACCCTGCAATGGTCAAACGGCTTTTTGCCGGCGGCGACGCAAGGGACGATGTTTCGCGGATCGGCGATTCCGGTTCCCGATCTGACCCATTCCGAAGGCTTGAAGCCGGAAGCGCGGCGGGCAGCGCTTTCATGGCTGGAGCGGTTCAATCGCCGGTACGCGGAAGAAAACCCGGGGGACTCGGCACTGGAGGCGCGGCTGCGGAGCTATGAACTGGCGGCGAGCATGCAATTGAGCGTACCTGGGGTGGCGGATCTAAATGGGGAAACGGAAGCCACGCGGCGGCTTTACGGTCTGGAGGAGAAGGAGACCGAGCCGTTTGGCCGGCAGTGCCTGCTGGCGCGGAGGCTAATCGAGAAGGGGGTGCGGTTTGTGCAGGTGTACCACGGCGGATCCTCGGTCGATTGGGACGCGCACGGGAGCATTATTGCCAACCACACCAAGCGAGCCTCCGAGTACGACAAGCCGGTGGCGGGGCTGCTCGCGGACCTGGAGGCGCGCGGTCTGTTGAAGGATACGCTCGTGATGGGTGTAACGGAGTTTGGCCGGACACCGGTTTCCCAGGGAACCGGCAAGACGGCGGGCCGGGATCATCATCCGGATTGTTTTGCCTGCTGGTTGGCTGGGGCAGGCGTGAAGCCGGGATTTGCGTATGGGGTGTCGGATGACTTTGGGCAAAAGCCGGCGGATAGTCCGGTGAGCGTGCATGACTTTCATGCGACGGCGTTGCATTTGCTTGGCCTCGATCACGAAAAACTGAACTACTACCATAACGGCGTGCGGCGGCGGCTCACCGATGTTCATGGTCATGTGATACGCGGCTATCTTGACTGAGCAGCGGCCGGGCGAGAGCGCCGTTGCGACGGCCGCGCTGGAAGCTGTGGCGGACTACAGCGTCCAGGGCGGTGCGGGGTTGTGGCGGAGTGAGAATCTTTGTCCAAAATCCCCTTCCTGCGATTGGGGCAAGGAATCTTCGGCTGCGAGGGCGCGCAGGGCTGCAAGGGCGATCATGGCGCGCGTCGTCGCCGGAGAATCGGTGCAGAGCGGGGCGGAAATCTCTGCGTCAAAACCCATCGGTTTCGAGTGTGATGTAAAGGACTGGCGGCCAGGCGCGGATGAGCTCGGGCAGAGAACAAACAGAATCGGTGGCGGCGATGGCGGGCGCACAGGCCGCACTGAATTCCGCAGGGGAGGTTGGCGCGGGAACTGATGCTGGGAGGGGTGACGGTTGGGCAGTGGGAGACGGTGTCGATCGACAGCAAGATGGAGGTGGGGCAGGATACGGTGAACGGGGCGTTTGCGCGGATCGGGGGGAGGACGACGATTGGGGCGGAGTGTGTGGAGGCGGGGCCGATTACTTGCGCCGGGGTGGAGAAGTACCAGACAGAGATAAGGGGGAGATTAGCTCGACGCTGTTGTCGCCAATGCGAAGCCGGCAGACGGTGAAGCCGGGGTGGGTGAAGAGGAGCAGGGGGAGAACTAGAGCACGACGGAGGGGTGGTAGAGAAGGGGGAGGGTCTGGTCGGCGATGGCGATGAGGTGGCCGTGCTGGTTGAGGACCTTGAGGCGCTCGGCGGTGGGGGTGGAGCGGAAGGGGGAGGTGCGGAAGTCGCGGCCGTGGCGGATTTGGGATTCGGTGAGGGCATCGACGGTGTAGGCGGGGATGTGTGGGAGGAGTTGAGCGCCGGACAGGAGGAAGGACGGGAACTGATCGGGGTGGGCTTCGAGTTCGGGGAAGGTGTGGGCGTGGGAGAGGTCGAAGTCGCCGCTGCGGGTGCGGCGGAGGGCGGAGACGTGGGCGCCGCAGCCGAGGGCTTGGCCGAGATCGTGGGCGAGGGAGCGGATGTAGGTGCCGGCGGTGGAATCGATGTCGAGCTCGAGGGTGGTGGGGGTGAGGTGGAGCAGGGAGATGCGAAAGATCTCGATGTCGACGGGCTTGAGTTCGACGGGCTGGTTTTGGCGGGCGAGCTTGTAGGCGGGAACGCCGTTGATCTTCTTGGCGGAGATGGGGGGGGGGAGTTGGGACTGGGGGCCGGTGAAGCGGGCCAGGAGGGCGGGGATATCGTGGGTGGTGAGGTCGATGGGGAGGGGCGGGGCGAGGGGTTCGCCTTCGGAGTCGTAGGTGGAGGTGGGGACGCCGAACTGGATGGAGGCGCGATACGATTTGCGGTCGCTCGAGAAGAACTGGGCGAGGCGGGTAGCGCGGCCAATGACGAGGGGGAGGACGCCCGTGGCGAGGGGGTCGAGGGTGCCGAGGTGGCCGACTTTGCGGGTGCCGGCGAGGCGGCGAACGCGGTTGACGGCATCATGGGAGGTCCAGGCGGCGGGCTTATCGAGAACGAGGATGCCCGAGAGGGAAGAAGATTCAGTGAGCAAGATGAAAAGAAAGACAGTCCATTTTGAGGATAGCCCGAGGTAGTATCGTGAGGGAATGGCGGACTTGATTTATCTTTCGCTTTGGTGGAAGCAGCACCAGGCAATGGGCTTTCACCGGCAGATGGCGCGGCTGGTGCGGAGTTTTCCGTTCAGCCCGCAAAGTGAGCAATGTTATTTACGGGTGTCGGCGGTGGATTCGAGTGAGCCGGCGTTGTTTGAGCAGACCTACGCGGTGGCCGAGCAGCGGGAGGAGATGCTGGCGGCGATGGAGCGATGGACGAGCGCGGATATTTGTTTCGAGATCGAGGGCTACTGGGATTTGTGGCAATGGGGGGAAGAGGGCTGGCGGCTATCGCCGAGCCGGGTGAATCTGTTTTTTCACGGGCCGGAGTATGAGACGGAGCTGGGGGATGCGGTGCGGGTGGAGTTGGGGCTGGATGTGCACTTCGTGCCGGAGGTGGTGGAGGCGGGATCGGCGCGGTATTACCAGTCGAATATTCGGAGTGTGCTGCAGTTGGGGATGGACTGGGAACAGCAGACACCGGTGCGCGAGCGGCGGCTGTGGAGCGAGTCGGGGGATCCGCTGGAGGCGCGATTGAGAAAGTTGGCCGGGGAGTTGATGGAAAACCGGCAGAGGTTAAATTAGCGAATCGAGACAGGGACTTCGCGGGGGCTCCAGGTGATGCCGGCGGAGACAAACAGGGAATTGCGGCGGAAGTCGTTGGTGGCGGAGTTGAGGAACTTGCGCTGGCCGGTGTTGACGGTGGCGAACAGGGAGGAGGAGATGCGGCGGTTGGCGCTGGCGGAGAGCTGGAACATGGAGAAGATCTGATTGGGGCCGATCATGCTGGACATGCGATTGTAGAAGCCGTTGACGGAGAGGCCGAGATTGCGGATGCCGGAATAGGCATAACCGGCGCCGGCGGTGGTCATGCGGGCAGTGTTGATGACACCGTTGCCGGGACCGGCGCCGTAGCTTCCAATGAGATCGAAGCTATGGAGGCGGTTGACACGGTAGTTAAAAGACGAGTTGAGGATCGGCATCCAGGTCTTGGAGTAAAAGACTTCATTGGTGGACGAGATCCCGATGAGGGCGGCGATGAAGGGGTCGACCGAAACGGTACGCAGTCCGAGGGATTCGATCCGCATCATTCCGACTTGATTGGCCAATTGGCCGCGGCGGCCGATTTGGATGGAATGGCCGGCGAAGAATCCATGGCCGAAGGTGTCACCGAAGCTGCGGGTGAAGCCGAAGGCGATGAATTGGTAGCCTGCGCTGATGGTTTGGCGGCGAGAGAGGCGGTAGCCGATATTGCCATTGGCAAAGCCGGAATTGACGCCGAACAGGAGGCCGCTGGTGCGGCGGGTGATCATGCCGGTGCCGGAGGCGCCAAAGGAAAGGCGGGCGGTCTTCTGGTAATTGTACTCTCCGGTACCGCTGGCGAAGTAGATGCGGTTATCGAAGACTTCCCCGGATGGGGACAAGAAGTTGGGCTGATTCTGGAACAGGCCGGGAAGCATACCGATGTTGGCGAAGCCGCGGTTGGTGGTCAAGCCGGTGATATTGGAGGAAACACTGGAGCGTTTGGTGAGAGTACGGGAGGTGAAGAGGCTGACCACCTGGTCGGTACCGTTGAAGTTGTTAAAGCTATTGGCGCGAAGGGCGCCCACGGCGCCGCCTGTATAGTAGCGGTAATGGGAGCTGTAGTTGATGCCGAAGTTGCCGCGGCGGAGGCGCTTGCTGCCGGTAGCGCCGACAGTTGCATCGACGCCCTTGAGCTCGGAGCTGAGGAGATTCCCATTGGAATCGAGTTGAAGGCCGGTTAGGCCGGAATCGTAAGTACCCAATACGCCGGCATAGAAGCTAATGCCGAGATCGGCGCCACCCCGTTGGCCAGTGCCGGCGCCCGCGCCGCGACCGAGGATGGCTGGGCCGCCGAAGCCGCCGACGCCGCCGCCTACCTGGGCAAGAACCGGCAAAGTGAGAAGTGAAAACAGAAAAGGACGTTGAATTTGCATTGGCTTAACGATCCGAACGGACCGGACCCCCCTAATCTTTAGCAGTGTGACGCCTGAGACAATTGATGTCAAGCATGTCCTGCCTGAAGCTCAGTACTGGATCGACAGATGGGCTCTGGGACCTTAAGATGAGGATATGACGGCGAGAAAGTGGGTGGTAAGCGGGCGAGTGCAGGGTGTGGGGTTTCGTAACTATGTACAGAAACATGCTTTGCGGGCTGAGGTGACCGGCTATGCGAAGAACTTGGAAGACGGGAGGGTGGAAGTGCATGGGGTGGGGGCCGAGGAGGGGCTGAAGCGTTTGTCTGGGTATGTGCGGCGGGGGCCGATGTTTGCGGAGGTACGCACGGTGGATGAGCAAATGGCCGAGGTGGTTCGCTACGATGGATTTCAGATCCGATGAATGAACTCAAAGCAATGATCCGGGAAGTACCGGACTTTCCGAAACCGGGAATCAATTTTTATGACATTACGACGCTGCTGAAGAACCCTTCGGGTCTGAAGAAGACACTGGATGCGCTGAAGGAGCGCTACAAGGGCTCGCAGATCGATACGGTGGTGGGGATCGAGGCGCGTGGCTTCTTTTTTGCTCCCGCCGTGGCCTATGCACTGGGGGCGGGGTTTGTGCCGGTGCGCAAGCCGGGCAAGTTGCCCTACCGGACCAAGCAGATGGAGTACGAACTCGAGTACGGTACCGATCGGTTGGAAATTCACGAGGATGCGATACAGCCGGGGCAACGGGTGCTGATCGTCGATGATGTGCTGGCGACGGGGGGGACGGCGCGGGCTGTGGCGGAATTGGTAGGGCAGTCGGGAGGGCGTCTGGAAGGATTGAGCTTTGTCATTGAGTTGGACTTCTTGAAGGGACGGGAGCGGCTGCCGGGACACGACATTTTCAGTCTGTTGCATTACTGATGCGGGTGAGAGTGCCGGCCTTCGCCAAAGTGAACTTGAGCCTGAAGGTGCTTTGGCGGCGGGAGGACGGCTTTCACGAGATAGCGACGGTATTCCAGACGGTGTCGCTGGCCGATGAATTGGAAATCGAGGCGGAGCACTGCCGGGAAACGGCAGTGCTCTGTACGGCGGATGTCGAAATTCCGGGCGAGAATTTGGCGGTGAGAGCGGCGAGGGGCTTGCTGGAGGAGGTGGGGGTGCGGGCGCGGGTGGGGATACACATCCGCAAGAGGATTCCGATGGGGGGCGGGCTGGCGGGCGGATCGACCGACGCGGTGGCGGTGCTACTGGCATTGCCGGTGCTATTGGGCTTTGCGGTGAGTGAGCCGGCAATGGCGCGAGTGGCGGGGGAATTGGGTTCGGACTTGCCGTTTTTTCTGCGGGGCGGGCGAGCAAGAGCGGGTGGGAGGGGAGAGCGATTGGCGGAAATGGCGGAGGGTGGGGAGGACTGGCACGGAGTTCTGGTGGCGCCGGGAGTGGGGATTCCGACGCCGGGGGCTTACCGGGCGCTGGGCCGGCCGCGGGAGGCCGAATTGACAGAGGCGGAGCGAGACGAGATAATGGAAAAGTTTCGCGCTCTTGTGGCTTTGTTGCAAGAGGGGGGCCCCCCGGGAGACTGGGCGGCATTCAGCGAAAACGACTTTGAGCGCGTAGCAATCGCGGAGCATGCGGAGCTTGGGCAAATGCTTGAGCGGATCGCGGCAAGCGGAGCGAAGCTGGTCCGTATGTCGGGCAGCGGATCGTCTCTATACGGATTCTACGAGAGTGAGCAAGCGGCGCAAGCCGCGGAAAGCCTGCTCAAGTCGCAATTATCGGGGCACGTGACGGATGTGAGAGTGGAGAGATTCCACACGATCAACCGCCGCCAATACGAGCGTGCCTGGCATACCGCTTTAGCATCCCTCACGGATGGCACGAGTTGGCCGCCCCGGTCATTGGTTGTGTGAACGGAACCGGCGACGGCAATAAACACTCGAAGCCATGCGATTTGACCGCATCAAAATACTGACAGGCAACGCGAACCCGGGGTTGGCACAGGAGATTTGCGCACATCTCGATGTGGAGGTGGCGCGGACATCGGTGAAAACCTTTGCCGATGGGGAAACCTGGATTCAGGTGCATGAGAACGTGCGTGGGTCCGATGTGTTCGTGATCCAGTCGACATGCACACCAGTAAATCATCATTTGATGGAATTGCTGCTGATCATAGACGCCTTGAAGCGGGCCTCGGCGGACCGGATCACGGCGGTATTTCCTTATTTCGGTTATGCGCGGCAGGACCGTAAGGATCAGCCGCGGGTGCCGATTTCGGCGCGTCTGGTGGCGAATCTGATCGAGCGGGCGGGAGCGGACCGGGTGTTGGCGCTCGATCTGCATGCGGCGCAAATACAAGGATTTTTTGACATCCAGGTGGACCATTTGTTTGTGACGCCGGTGATGCTCGACCACTTCAAGGAGAACCCCAAGGAGAAGCTAACGGTGGTATCGCCGGATGCGGGGGGAGTGGAGCGGGCGCGGGCGTTCGCCAAGCGGCTGCAGGCGCCGCTGGCAATTATCGATAAACGGCGCGACCAGCCGAACGTGGCCGAGGTGATGAATATCATCGGCGACGTGGAAGGGCGCAACTGTCTGCTGGTGGACGATTTGATCGACACGGCGGGCACACTGGTGAAGGCGGCCGAAGCGCTGGCCAAGCGGGGGGCGGCCTCGGTGGAGGCTTGCGCGACGCACGGGGTGCTGAGCGGGCCGGCGGTGGAACGGATATCGGAATCGCCGTATCTGCGGGAAGTGGCCATCACCAATAGCATTCCCCTGAGTCCGGAGGCGTCGCGGTGTTCAAAGATCCGCGTGCTCTCCGTGGCCAAACTACTGGCAAGGGCCATCGATTCGATTCATGGCGAAACATCGATCAGCGTACTTTTTGAGTAGGCGGAAGAAAGACGATCAGAGGCAGAACATATGCGTAAAGACATCACACTGGTAGCCGAGCCCCGCGAGACGCGTGGCAAGAACGCAGCGCGGCGTTTGCGGGTTGCGCACAAGAGCCCGGCGGTGCTGTATGGCGGTGGCGAACCGCTGGCGGTAA
This sequence comes from Bryobacter sp. CoA8 C33, assembly GCA_019931185.1. Taxonomy (GTDB): domain Bacteria; phylum Acidobacteriota; class Terriglobia; order Bryobacterales; family Bryobacteraceae; genus Bryobacter. The sequence goes on along the minus strand of JAINDK010000007.1, from coordinate 11,225 downwards.
CGGTAAGCCCGAAGGAAGTGACGAAGATCCTGATGAGCCCGAGCAGCTACAACACGATCTTCAACCTGGAAGTGCAGGGACAAGTGACGCCGGTGATTATCATCGACTGGCAGACGCACCCGATCAAGGGTAACGTGCTGCACGTGGACCTGAAGCGGGTCGATTTGAACAAGAAGATGGTGGCGAAGGTGCCGGTGGTGACCACTGGGGATCCGCATGGTGTGAAACTGCAGGGCGGGCACTACGAACTGGTGAATCGCGAAGTGGAAATCGAGACTCTGCCGGACGAGATCCCGGAGAATTTCACAATCGACGTCGCGGCTCTGAAGCTGAACGAAAGCGTTCGCGCCAAGGACATTCCGATGACGGGGTCGATGCGGCTAATGAGCGATCCGGAACTGGTTATCTCGCACGTGGTGTCGCTGCGGGAAGAAGCGGCGGCCGAAGCGGGTCCGGCGGAACCGGAAGTGGCCAAGAAGGGCAAGAAGGAAGAGCCCGCGGCCAAGGCGGCCAAGTCGGCTCCGGCCAAGTCGGCGCCGGCTAAGGCAGCGGCTCCGGCGAAGAAGAAGTAGTTGGTTGCCCTGTGCGGAATTGGCTGATCGTCGGGCTGGGCAATCCTGGATCCGAATACGAATGGACGCCGCACAATGTTGGATTTTTGACCGTGGACCGGTTTGCCGAGCGCAACGGTTTGCGGATCTCCCGGCCCGAATGCCAGTCACTGGTGGGGGTGGGAGACGTGAAGGGGGACCGCGTCATTGTCGCCAAACCGCTCACTTATGTGAACTTGAGCGGAGCCGCCGTCAAGCAATTGCTGGACAAGTATGAATTGGAGGCGGAAAGATTGATTGTGGTTTATGACGAGTTGGCGCTGGAGTGGGGCAACCTGCGAATTCGAATGCGCGGCTCGGCGGGCGGGCACAACGGGATGAAATCGATCATCGCGGCAGTCCGAACGGAGGAATTCACGCGAGTCCGGCTTGGCATCAATCCGGGCCGACCGCAAGGCAGCGGGCCCGTGGTGTTGGGCGAAAAAGCCAAGCACTATGTGCTCGCGGTGATCCCGAAGAGCATGAGGGCTCAAGTGGGCGTCTGGCTCGATGAGGCATCGTCGGGACTGGAAGCCATAATCGCCGAAGGCGCCGAAAAGGCCATGACGAGGTTTAACCGTCGCGCCCAAGGTTCAAGAGAAGAGGAACAATGAGTCTCAGACTTTACGAAGAACTGTTTATCGTAAAACCGGATGCGACCGATGAAGTGGTCGATCCGCTGATTGAAAGCCTGACCCAGTTGATCGTCAAGGACGGCGGCAACATGCAAACGTCGGAGAAGTGGGGCACGAGGAAGCTGGCCTATCAAGTGGGCCGGTATCTGGAGGGCTACTACATACTGCTGAAGTTTGAAGCTTCGGGAGTAACGATTAAGGAATTGGAGCGGCGTCTGCGGGTGAACGATCTGGTGATCAAGTACCTGACGGTGCGTCTCGATGAAGAGATGAAGTGGGTGGAGAAGCGGCGCAAGCGGCGGGAAAAGCGCGCGGCGCGCAAGCCTCAGGTGACAGCGCCGGCAGTGCCGGGCGCGGCGCCGGCGGCGGGTCCCGTGGCTCCGGCGTTGCCGGCCGAGCCGGCGGCTCCGGCCCCGGGCAAGCCGACGGAAGGCGCGGAAGCGCCGGCGGCGGAGTAGCAATTGAGGAAGCGAGAAAGGAAGCAAAAACATGGCTGAAGGCAAAGGCGGCCGCCCGATCGCGGCTTCGATGCGCCCGACGGGCGGAGACAAAGCGAATATCGTCAACAAGAAGCAGTATTTCCGGCGCAAGAAGGTGTGCCGCTTCTCGGTGGACAAGATCGACTACATCGATTACAAGGACATAGCGCTGTTGAAGCAATACATCAGCGAGCGGGGCAAGATCGTACCGCGGCGGCTGACGGGAACGAGCACGCAGTTCCAGCGGCGGCTGGCGGCGGCGATCAAGCGGGCCCGGAACATCGCGTTGCTGCCGTTTGCAACGCGGGAAGGAGAGAAGTAGAAATGGAAGTCATTCTCCGCGAAGACATTGAAAAGCTTGGCTCGCGCGGGCAAATCGTCAAGGTAAAGGACGGTTACGCGCGGAACTATCTGGTGCCGCGACGGCTGGCGGTGTTGGCGACGGAAGCCAACAAGAAGATCGTGGAACAGGAGCGGCAGAGCTGGCTCCGCAAGGAAGCCAAGGTACAGGCAGACGCAGAAGGTCTGGCGGCGCTGCTGAAGCATGTGAAGCTTGAGTTTGCGCGCAAGGCGGGCGAGGAAGATCATCTGTTCGGTTCGGTGACAGCGCTTGACATCGAAGGCGGTCTGGCCCGGCAGAACTTTACGATTGACAAGAAGAAGATTCATCTCGATGAGCCGCTGAAGACGCTTGGCGAGCACAAGGTGAGTCTGCACTTGTACAAGGGTGTAACGGCTGAGATTACCGTTAACATCGTGAAGGAAAACAACTAGGAGAGACAAATGGCGTATTTCGACCTCACTGGCCAGACAGCGATTGTCACGGGAGCGGCGGGCGGCATTGGCGAGACAATCGCCCGGCGGCTGGCGGCTTCAGGAGCCACGATCGTGGTGGCGGACTTGAACCTGGAGGCTGGTGAGGCGATTGCGTCGACACTTCCGAATGCCGCATTCGCGGTCAGACTGGATGTGACCTCGAGTGAGAGTTGCCGGCAGGTGGCGGCAGAGGTGATTGCCCGGACCGGGCGGATCGACATTCTGGTCAATAACGCGGGAGTAGCGGGGAAAGCAGCCCCGGTTTGGGAACAGACCGATGAGGACTGGGCTTGGTGCGTGGCGGTGAATCTGAACGGGCCTTTCTATCTTTGCCGGGCCGTGGTGCCCCACATGCGCGAGCGGAAGTATGGAAGGATCGTCAACATTGCTTCGATTGCCGGCAAGGAAGGCAACCCGAACATGAGCGCCTACTCGGCGACCAAGGCGGGGCTGATCGGCTTCACCAAGTCGCTGGGCAAGGAAGTGGCGCAGGAAGGCATCACGGCGAACTGCGTGACGCCGGCGGTGGTGCGGACCAAGATTCTCGAACAGTTGACGCCGCAGCAGGTGGACTACATGACGCAGCGCATTCCGATGCGGCGTACGGGAGAGCCGGAAGAAATCGCGGCGGTGGTGCATTTTCTGGCTAGCCCGGACTCATCGTTCGTTACGGCGCAGACATATGACGCCAGCGGGGGGCGGGCGACCTACTAATGTTGATTCAACCCTCGCACTACGGCGCAACGCCGGTTCGGGAACTGCTTGAGCAAGCCGGTATGGGCCGCATCGGATTCGACCGGCGCCTGGCGCGTGCGATCATAGCGCGGGGTCCGGAGGCCGTGGAAGCCCTGGTTGCCTACGGGATGGAGCCTCCCGAATCGGCGCGGCTCGAGATGGATGCCGACATTCTGAATCTGGTGGCGGCGATCGGAGCTCCCGGTAAGGGTCTCGACCTGGTATTGGGACTGCTGAAGCAGGGTCACAGCGAGATTTCCGAAAGCATTCTGAAGATCGTGCGAGACGCCGGGGCGGCCGGTGTGGACAGCTTGGTGGCACTCTACCGGGAGTTGGAAGAAGAGGCGGGCGGGGAAGTGGCCTTTCTGCTGGCGGGGCTTGGGCGGCGGGACGAACGGATTCTGGCGATTTGTCTGGAGCGGCTGGAATTCGATATGGAAGACGGCGCGATGTTGCTCGGCTTGTATGGGGATCCGGCGGGCATTGAGCCGCTGATGAAGCTGTCGGCCGAGTTGGGCAAGAACCGGGAGATTGATTTCGCGATCGAGCAGTTGCGGGCGGCCGCGGGTGCGCCGGTTGAGGAGCCCCGGGTCGATTTTCTCGAAGAATACGATGAGGAACGCGGACCGGAATTTGAAGTCCTTGACGATGATGAGATTGTCGAGTTCGCCACCGGTCACGAGGACGAAGCCGTGCGTCTGGCGGCTCTGGACGTGCTCGAGGACTTAGAGTTGCCGCAGACGGCGGCGGCGCCGCTGCTCGACTTGGCTCGGAACACGGATGCCACCTTAGCGGTGCGGGCGGCGGCCTATCGGGCTCTGGCGCGGCTCAATCAGATCGAGCAAGTGCGGGCGCAGGCAGAGGCAGTTATGGGCGACACGGGCCAGGCGGCGGCTCTGCGGGCGGCCAGCCTGATCACCCTGTTGCCGGATGGTTTGCCTGCCAAGCGGGTGAGAGAGCTGATTGAGGAACTGTTGGGTAACCAGGAGAGCCGGCCGGATGCGGTGCAGGCGATGTGGCGGTCGCGCGAGGCGAGCTATGCCAACCGTTTCGGAACATTTCTTGAAGATCCTGATTTGGCGGTGCGGCGGCAAGCAGTGCGGGGTGCGGGCGTGTGCGGCGATGTCACGGCGGTGGGCAAGTTGCGGGGATTGCTGATGGATGAGGATCTGCGCAAGGATGCGATCTTCGCCTACGCGCTGGCGGTGCCTACGGATGTGAGCCCGAGCCGGATGCGCAGCCTCTATTCGCGGATTGAAAAGGAAGCGGGCGGCCTCAATCACGACGAGGCCATGAGTGTGGGTATTGCGCTCGACATGCGCCTCGAGAGTGAAGGCAAGGAGCCGATCTTTCTCGCTAGCGAAGAGGAAGAGGATGAGGACGAGCTCGAAGGGCGCGCGCTTTAAAACAAGAGTGAACGCCGATGTTTTGGCGGATTCACTGTGTTTTTACCAGCTGCAGATAGCCTTGTAATCGAATCGCGTCAAACTCTGGTTGTGATCGAAACCGGAGCGTTGGCGTGAGACGATCTTTCATATACCGGGTCCGGCGGGACGCCTTGCCCCGGGAACTCCATACCGCGGTATCGTTGCACTCGCACACAAGCCGCAGCCGGGAAACGATGAGTTTCATACCGCGTTATGTGGACCGGGTACCTTATCTGACAAGTAGAATTCGTGCTTTGGAGGCGCGCTACCACAAACACCACGGAGAATGCTTCGATTATCGGCGAGTCTGGTGGACGCCTCCGCTTGAGCCGAAGGCTGCCTTCGATCTCGAAGTGGCGCAGATCGAGCGAAAACTGGGGCGTCGGGCTCTAGTGAGTCTCAGTGACCACGACAACGTGGATGCGGGGTTTGTGCTGCAAATGTTTGCGAACACGCGGCGGGTGCCGATTTCGACCGAGTGGACCGTGCCGATTGGAGCGAGCTTCCTGCATCTGGGTGTGCACAATCTGGGGCCGGGTCGGGCGCGTATGCTGGAGGCAGCGATGGCGGATGTGACTGCCGAGCCGGATGCGGCCCGGGTGGAGGAGATGCTCGATGAACTCGGCAGGGATCCGGCCACGCTGATCGTTCTCAATCATCCGCTTTGGGATGAAGCGAAAATTGGGGCCGGCGAGCACTGGAAGATGCTCGACGGGTTCCTCGCCCGCCACGGGCAGCACATTCACGCGCTGGAGTTGAACGGCTTACGGTCACCCGAGGAGAATTTGGCCGTGGAACGGCTCGCGCGGGAGCGCGGCTACGCAGTGATTTCCGGGGGCGACCGGCACGGTTGTGAGCCGAATGCGCTTGTGAATCTGACGCGAGCTGCGAATTTTTCGGAATTTGCCGACGAGGTGAGAAACGGAGTACCGACCCACACTGTCTATATGGAGCAGTATGAAGAGCCGATTCGGCTCCGCGTGCTGCAGGTAGTTTCAGACGTGTTGAGAACCTATCGCGAACTTGCAACGGAGCGGCAGAAATGGTCCGACCGGATTTTCTACTTGTGCGAGGACGCAACCGTAAGGCGGTTATCGGACGTCTGGAAGGGTAACGGGCCGGATGTCGTGGGCCAATTCGTATCGGCGATGCGGCTGGTGGAATCGCGCCATGTTCGCGCGATGCTTCGGCTGGCGCTGGCGGCAGAATGAGGCGGCAAACCAGAACGGATGGAAGCGATGCGTGTAGCGTTTTTTACAGATTCATTTCATGAGATCAACGGCGTAGCCCACACGAGCCGGCAGCTCGACGGATTCGCGCGCCGGCGCGGTCTACCTTTTTTAAGCGTGCACGCCGGGGATCAGACCGGGCAGCAGCGGACGGGTAACCATGTGGAGTTGAGTCTGAAGCGGAGCCGCGTTGCGCTGCCGCTCGATCAGAACATGAGTTTTGACATGGCTTTTGCGCGGCATTGGCCGAGGGTGGTGGAGGCTTTGCGGCAGTTTCAGCCGGAGGTGTTGCACATCACGGGGCCGAGCGACGTAGGGCTTTTGGGGGCGATGGCGGCACACCGTTTGGGAATTCCGATGCTGGCGAGTTGGCACACCAATCTTCATGAATATGCTGGCAAGCGTCTGGGGAGCATGGTGGCCTGGGCCATGCCAGAAATGGCGAGAAAGAAGGTGGAGAAGGCAGCCGAGGATAAAAGCCTGGACGCTCTCTGTCTTTTTTACTCTTTCGCCCAACTATTGTTGGCACCGAATCAGGAACTGCAAGAGATGCTAGAGCGAAAGACGAAGCGGAGCTGTCAGCTGATGCACCGTGGCGTCGACCGGGAGTTGTTTCATCCTCAAAGGCGGACGCGGCGCGACGGCGAGATCGTACTGGGATTCTGCGGGCGCCTGCGGCCGGAAAAGAACGTTCGGCTTTTGCGAAAGATCGAAGAAATGCTGATCGCCGAAGGGGTAACGAATTATCGCTTCTTGATTGTGGGCGACGGCAGCGAGCGCGAATGGCTGGCGCAGAACCTAAAGAGCGCCGATTTGCCGGGGGTTTTGCGTGGCGAAGAACTGGCCGAGGCCTACGCGAACATGGACGTCTTCTTGTTCCCGAGCTGGACGGATACCTTCGGCAACGTGATTCTGGAAGCGCTGGCCTGTGGTGCACCGTGCGTGGTGACGGGCGGGGGCGGCCCGAAGTTCTTGGTGGAGAACGAAGTTTCGGGCGTGGTCTGCGGCAGCGATGCGAAGTTTGTGGCGACGGCGGCGGCGCTGGCGCGCAATGGGGAAGCGCGGCGGCGGTTGCGCGAGGGGGCGCTGCATTCGAAATTTGTGCAGACGTGGGATGACGTGTTTGAAGATCTTTATGCCGCCTACCGGGAGTGCGCAAAATTGGGACTGTCGGGGCGGAGCCTGATGCCGAGTCCGTCAGTGAGCCTTTAGCCGGGCACGCTTGGGGGGCAGCCAAGAGTGCGAGACAGGAACGGTTTCAAGGTGAGGCGCATTGGCGTGGAAAGTTTGGCTGAGGCATTCGCTGCAATCAGGAGAAGGAGGAAGATGACGCTGAAGCTGAGCAGGACTCGGGTGAAGAATGATGGTGGCCGGCCCAGAGACTGACAGCAAGGAGAGAGCCGGGATGGTTTGGCGGGGCTCGAATCTGTCGAGCAAAGCGGTGTGAGGCGGATAGACGAGAGAGAACGCTGCTGAGCGAAACGCAAAGACCTGGCGTGACGCCGAGGGCGAGGAGGATGCGGTGGTTGGCGTGCTACACGGCATCTTTGAGCAGAGTGATGGATTTGGCAGTCGCGACGGACGGATGGCGGCGTGACAGTAAGAGGGGCGATGGCGTGATGCTCACGATCGAGCACGGGGCTTCTTTCGCGGAGCGTCGAGGGCATTGGCAGCCAGGACAGCGAGACACCAGAGGGCGAGGGAGAAAGCAAGGCCCGGAAATGTAAAAAAATCAGGGCAGGGAAGGGATGCCCGGGCTAGTGAGTGACTTTGTGTAGTGCGTCGAGCTTGGGGCCGAGCGTGTTTGGACTCGTGACAGGTGAGGCAGGCAATGCGGACTTTGGCGGCCTGTTCCGCTTCCTCGATTACCCGTTCGAGGGCCCAATTAGAACTCGGCAAGACCACTTACCCGGTCAACCTGCCCTATTCGCGCCCAGCGACCTCCCTCCCGATGACCAACCTCGATTGACCAAGCAGGAAAAACTTCGCCACAGGCGAATCATTATGCGGGTCCCAAATCCCGCTCCGGCTTAATTTGGACAGGAGTGCTGTTGCCAAGAAGACGCGGTATGACAACCGGACGCGCTTGAGTATCTCGAGTTTGCATGCCAGGGCGAAGCGGGTGGCTCACTTATTGGGGCGGATCAGCGAGTGGTTGCAGTTATTTGTAAAGCCTGCGGAGCAGTTGGAAAGATCATGCCAATGGGGTGTCATGCTGCGCAGGATCTTCGCCGATTTTGGCGGGTTTGTGTTCCATTCAGACCCGCGAAAAGGCGCGTTGGCGGCTCTCAAATGCTGATTCTTGAAAAGCCCTGCCCCATCGCTCTCCAGCCAAGCTGATTAGAAAAAGATCGCCTGGCGGGAAGTGCGACCAGAATGAACCCTAAAACAGTTTTAAGTTTCGACGATAAGTTCAATGCCAGAAAGCAGTTTTTATCGAAATCGATGGGTCTTCTTTCTGTTGTTAGGATTCACGCGTGGAAATTGAATAACTGACTCACCAACTGCAGTCCAAAGTTAACAAACATCGTGAAGTTTTAAGATCCGGATCGGAACGGGCTGGCAACAGGAGTTTCAGCGGAGTCGCAATGATTCAAGCAATCGCGCGGACTATAGTCGTGGTTGGTGTTGGCGCCGTTGGTGTCACGCTCGGGTCACCGATCGAGTTGAATAGGACTGCGGGGTTGAGGGCATCGACTACAGAGGTAATGAATTTCAGCAATACGGGTGGCTTGGCTTGCTGGGTACTACCGAATGGCAAGTTGGTGTTGGGAGCAAAGCTTGTTTCTTTGAGTGCTTCCATCTTGGATTTTTTGGCATTTCTGCCGACAGAATCAGAATACGAGTTTCCGCACTACTCTTTTGGAACGAACGAATTTGGCTGGGTGATCCGGAATCAATCGTCCGGGGTGAATCATGATGCTGCCATCGAGATCTTGGACCGTGATGCTTTTGCGATACGGGAAATGATCTGGCAAGAGGTCCCGGACGCGGAGGGCAGCCGGGAGGCCGCCACGTGGTTCGAGGCGGCCGACAAACTTTTGCGCGCTGCCGAGGGTGAATCTGAGAGTGATGAATTGGATGTTCTGCAGCCGGACTTGGTTGTTGAGCATCACAGCAGGCCGCTTCTCAAGTATGATACGAGCGCGCAAAGGTGGGTCCACAGCGGACCATTTCGCAGCCGGGCGAATCCCGACTATGTATTCCTAATGGCGCTAAAAGTTCCGCCCAAGAAAGTACCCGAGCCGGATACCATCGGCCTGCTTGGACTAGCGTTGATTGGGTTGGTAATCATAATCCGCCGCCATCGATAGCAAACTTAGCTTTCTTTCTTGGTGCTGGAGGAAGAACTGGAAGAGGACGGGGAAGCGGAGTCTGTCGACGGGGAAGGCTTGGCTCCCGAATCGCCCTTTGTCTTAGAGCCGCCGCCAGACTTGGTGTAATCCGTAATGTAGAAACCACTTCCTTTGAATTGGAACGCCGGGGAGCCGAGCAGGCGTTCTACCTTACCCTGGCCCTGGTGGGGGCAATTGGCGGAAGGGGCTTGGCCGCAGACGGCATAGGGCTCGTCGCTGAATTTCTGGATGGACTCAAAAGTTTTACCGCATTCCAAACAGCGGTACTCATAAATCGGCATAATTCTATGTTCGCAGGTTAGCGGCGGAGGGCGGCATCCGGGCTGAGGCCAGCCAGGGCTTTGAGGCCATTGACGAGTTCGATGGCCTTCTTCATGAGATTGTCTTCCTTCGGTTTGTCGGAGGGCGCATTGGGGATCCCGTCGCCGTCAGGGTCTTCGTCTCCGCCAAGGAGGGCATCGTTGAGGGGGTAGTTCGGCGTGACTCCGGTATCCTGAATGGCTTTGCCGTTGGGGGCATAGAACTTGGCGATGGAGAGGATCACAGCACTGCCGTCATCGAGCGATAGAGCTCTTAGGATGGCGGCGCTGCCGTAGGTGCGTTCGCCGACAAGGTCGGCACGCTTGTTGTCAAGCAGTGCCGCCGCGAAGACTTCGCAGGCATTGGCCGTGCCGCGGTTAACGATGAGAACGACCGAATCCTTCCAGATCTGCTTGGCGGGCTCGGCGGCAAATTTTTCTTCATTCGAGCGCTGGCCCTTGGAGGAGCCGATGACGCCGCGCTCGAGGAACCACTGGGCGAGTTCCACCCCGGTGGACGGCTGGCCCGTCGCGCAGTGGCGCAGGTCGAGAATCAGCTTTTTTGCATTTTTCGCTTTCGCGTTCTCGATGCCATTGCGCACCGCCTGTTTCAGATCTCCTTCGAGCGAGGAGACCACGATGGTGGCCAGGCTGTCTTGCCCGAAGGTGACAACGGGCTGAGGATAATTGATTTTGACGCGGGTGAGGCTGATTTTTTCCGGCTCCGGCTTACGGGAGCGCAGCACCTGGATGTCGACCGGCGTGTTGTCCTCGCCCGTAAGCAGGATTTCGGCAAAGGCCAGCGGCATGTCGCGCGTGGAGATCCCCTTGATGGTTTCGAGCATATCGCCCGTATGGAGCCCCGCCTTGGCCGCGGGGGAGCCTGGAATGGCATCCACGATGCTGACGTAGCCGAAGCGGCGGCTGAGCACGAGGCCGACATTGGCTTTGTTCGAACCTTTGGAGGCCTGATACTGCTTGAACTGATCGGCGTTGAGATAACTCGCGAAGGGGTCGATGGATTCGAGCAGGCCATTGAGGGCGCCAAGGGTGACATTCTTCATGTCGGGCTCCTCGACGTAATCGCTCTTGATGCGGGTGATGACTTCGCTGAAGACGCCGAAGTGTTTGTAGGGGTCGTCGTTGTTGGCCGCCGAGCGTCCGAGTTTGACGCCGACCAGCAGCAGAAGAACGGCGGCCAGGGAGGAGGAGACGAAAAGGAATTGGAAGCGGCGATTCATGCGATCAGGATTACTCCGCAAGCATATGGTATCAGACGGGGGATTGGGGAATGGGTTACTGGGGCAGGGAAGGAAATTGAAGGGCAGCGGGGATACCGGCCTCGATCCGGGTCAGGGTTTGCGGATCGGGGGGGCGATAAAATTCCTCAGCTTGCCGCGATCGAGACTTGTGATCTGGTGGCAGATGGCGTAGCTGGGAGAAGGCAGCATATTGGTTTCGACCGGAGCAAGAGTGGGCGCTTCTCCCAGTTGGGCATGTGAGCTGGTCAAGGGAATGACACTCGTGTCCAAATTAGCTCCATGAGGTGAAGCTCAGGGCAGCCCACTGGTAAGTTAAAGAAGTTCCTGCAAGAACACATCTCAACCTCCCAAGGAGACCGCCCATGGCTCAAGTATCCAGCATTTTCAGTCAGATTTT
>JAINDK010000112.1 GCA_019931185.1 Bryobacter sp. CoA8 C33 | reverse complement strand
TTGATCTTCGGCCTCGGCATCGTCAAGACGCCTGGCGACTTTGGCACCCAGTCCGAGGCGCCCTCTCACCCCGAACTCCTCGACTATCTGGCCGTGGATTTCCGAGATCAAGGCTGGAGCCTCAAAAAGCTGATCCGCACCATCGTGACCAGCCGCACCTACCGGCAGTCCAGTGCGGTGACCGACGCCATGCGCGCCTGGGACCCCGACAACCGCTACCTCGGCCGCGCCCCGCGCTACCGCATGGAAGCCGAGATGATCCGCGACAACGCCCTCTTCGTGAGCGGTTTGCTGGATCTCTCGACGGGCGGACCGAGCGTGTTCCCCCCGCAACCTGACGGCATTTGGGATAACCCCTATAGCGGCGACCAGTGGATCACCGACCCCACTAAAGATAAGAACCGGCGCGGGATCTATACATTCTGGAAGCGCACGGCCCCGTACCCCAGCTTCCTCACCTTCGACGCCACTAGCCGCGAGGCGTGTACCGACGTGCGTGTGCGCACCAATACGCCCCTGCAGGCGCTGGTGCTGATGAACGACCCCGTTTATCTGGAAGCCGCCGCGGCCCTGGCCGCCCGGATGGACGGCGAGAAGCCGGAGGATCGTATCCAAGAAGGTTTCCGTCTCGTCCTTGCCCGCACACCTAGCAAGGAAGAGTTCGAAGTTCTCAAGAACTACCAAGCTCTGCAAGCCAAGGTCTTTGCCGCTGCCCAGCGCGAGGATGCTGAAGAAGCCTCGTGGCGCATGCTAGCCAGCCTTCTCCTCAACCTCGACGAGGCCATCACCCGCGAATAAACGCCCCCAGGAACCCAAGACCGTGAACCAGAACGAACTCGACGAAATCATCTTGAAGGACATCACGCGGCGGCACTTCTTCCGCATGACGTCGTACGGCATCGGCACCTTGGTGCTGGGTTCGCTGCTCAATCCGGCGGCCTTGGCCGCCCCGCCCGTGGCCACCAATCCCTTCGCCGCGCGGGCGCCCCACTTTGCCCCCAAGGCCAAGCGCGTCATCTTCCTCTTCATGGCCGGGGCACCTTCTCAGCTCGACCTCTTTGACCCTAAACCCAAACTGAACGAGTACGACCGCGAACCCATCCCGGAAGAGATTATCGAGGGCGAGCGTTTCGCCTTCATCAAGGGCACGCCGAAGCTTTTGGCCTCCCCGTATGAGTTCAAGCAGCACGGGCAAAGCGGCCACTGGATCAGCAGCCTGATGCCGCACACCGCCCGCGTGGCGGACGACCTGGCGTTCATCCACAGCGTTCAGACCGACCAGTTCAACCACGCCCCGGCGCAGATCTTCTTCAACACCGGGCACCAGCTCCCGGGCCGCCCGAGCATCGGCTCGTGGCTGCTCTACGGTCTCGGCACCGAGAGCCAAGACCTCCCCGGCTTTGTGGTGCTGGTGAGCGGCCAGAACAATCCCGATGGCGGCAAGGCCTGCTGGAGTAGCGGCTTCTTGCCCTCGCACCATCAGGGCGTCGAGTTCCGGAGCAAGGGCGACCCCGTGCTGTACGTCACCGACCCCGATGGGGTGGACCGCACCTCCCGCCGGCACATGCTGGATGCGCTGCGCGAGATGAATGCCCTCAAATTGAGCGACCACGGCGACCCCGAAATCGCCACCCGCATTGCCAGCTACGAGATGGCATTCCGCATGCAAGCCAGCGTGCCCGAACTGACCGACCTGAGCGACGAATCGCCGGAAACCCACGCCATGTACGGCACCGAACCCGGCGCGGTGAGCTTTGCCAACAACTGCCTGCTGGCGCGGCGCATGGCCGAGCGCGGCTGCCGTTTCATTCAGCTCTACCACTGGGGATGGGATAGCCACGGCACCAACCCCGGCGACGACATCATGACCAGCCTGCCCGAGCGCTGCCGGCAGGTGGACCAAGCCTGCGCGGCCCTGATTGCCGACCTGAAGCAGCGCGGCATGCTGGACGACACGCTGGTGATTTGGGGCGGCGAATTTGGCCGCACGCCGATGAATGAGGAGCGCGATGGCTCGACGTTCTTGGGCCGCGACCACCACCCGCGCGCGTTTACGATCTGGATGGCGGGGGGCGGCGTCAAGGCCGGACTCTCGCTGGGGCAGACCGACGAACTAGGCTACAACGTGGTGGAAGACCCCGTGCACGTGCATGATATCAATGCCACGATCTTGCACCTGATGGGCATGAACCACGAGCGGCTGACCTACAACCACCTGGGGCGCGAGTTCCGCCTGACCGACGTGCACGGCCAGGTGATCGAAAAACTCATCGGGTAGCCTTCGGGTCCGTTCCCGGCCGTAGCTCAGTGGATAGAGCGCTTCCCTCCGGAGGAAGAAGTCGGAGGTTCGAGTCCTCTCGGCCGGGCCACATTTCAGGTTCAAATCAGCCGAATTACTTCGGCACCCTGATTTCCTGTACCCCACTGGTACCCCACGAGGCCTGTGATTCAAGCCCGATTGAGGCTTCCCATTTTGTGAGCCAATCCCGTATATTTACCGGGGTGGGGTGTACGTAGAGATCGCCAATCTCGTGGGTCACGGATTGCCCCATGATGGCCATACGAACTGATCGCGGCATTCCCAAGAGCTCTGCTCCCGTCGCAAAGGCATGGCGCAGGCCGTGTTGAGCCGCATAGGGTACGTCTGAAGCGGCATAGAGCGGCCTCAGGTCTCGCGTGATGTTATCGCGCAAGAATCCGCCCTGGGAATTGGCACAGAGGTACCGAGTCTGCTTGCTAGCGTACTCGTGGAGCACTTCGCTGATCCCCGGGGAGAGCGCCAAGGTTCGGTGTGCTGCCTTGGTCTTCGTACCAGGGACGAGGAGCGTATCTTCGCCTAGCATGTCGAGCGTGATGGAGCGGGCCTCGCTCGAGCGCATCCCGAGCACGAACTCACAGAAGAGCAACGGACCAAGGTAGTGATCACGGTGATCCAGCCAGAGACGCATGGCTTCTTCAGCGGTCGGCACGATTTCCTTCCTGGTCGCTGCTGGTGCCTTGATTTCCCTGGTGTAGTCGTAAGGTGTCGTGCCGGTTCGAGCCCAAATTCCACATGCCCTCACCAAGAACTTTCGAATCGTTCGACGTGTGTTGGGCTTTGCGTATCGGCGGCAGGCTTCTCGCCATATTCCCAGCACGGCACCGAGGGTCAAGTCATCAATCGATAAGTCAGTGGGCGTGCAGTCGCAAAGAGTTTGGATTGCCCAAGCCGCTTGCTCTCTGGTCGCGGGCGAACTGTCTGCATAGAGCTCGCTGAGTTCGCTGGCAAACCAGATGATGACCAGGCGGCTACGACGGGTTTGCCCCTCGGCCTCTCGAACCGCGAGCAATGGCTTCAACCGAAGGATGGCGCTCTCGACGGCCGTCTCCCACGTTTCTCCGTAACAAGAGCTCCGCTTCTTTTCGAATGTCCAGCGGGCCTCGATCTTCCCCTTGGCGTGAACTCTCCCCGTGATCCGGATCCCTCTGTAGTTGCGTTCCATTGGTGCAGTTTTGTTCTGTCTTCAGTTGATGAATCAATCCCTCTAAATCGGACACGGCCACCGTGCCGAGATAAGGGAGCGGCTTCAATTTGCCTGCGTCGATCAGCCCTTGCAGAGCCTCCTTGGAAACTCCCAGTATGGTGGCCGCGTTCGACACCGATACCGCCAGGCGTGGGAGAGGCTGCGACGACATCATGCCCTCTCCGAGCCAAATCGGTGGGAATGGCCTGAGCACAGGCAAGCATCGTGCTGTCCGTGACTTCGCTCGCATCGGCTGTCACTCGCGCCCCGCTGACACTGGAAGCGGTGAATCTCCAAGCACCGGGCCCGGCCGCCTTGGCTCGCGGCGACCGTTGTGCAAGACCGAACCCATGTGCGCGTCTGGACGTGAGTTTCGTTTCGCGAATCCGCTTTCACTCCGGGCCAATGGCTCGAGCTAGGCACGCAAAGCCACGCGAGGTAGCTCCCATCCCAAGTCTGCTTGAATGCAAAAGGCCGGCCCAGATTCACGCCGCCGAATTACCAGCCGACCCACCCGCATGTCAACCCCACCAGACTTTTTTCTGCACTTTCGTGCAAATTTTGAACATCGGTGTCGGCTCGGAATTTCGCCAGTGTCGACTCCGAGTGTCGAGATCGACACCAGGTAACCGACCGTCGGTAGGTTCAATTCGCAGGCCACTGAGGGGCTCGAGTGTCCGAAGTGTCGGCTTTTTTTGTGATCTTGCGTAACCTGCATGTACAGGTGCATGTCCCTGCGTCTGCATGTTCGTTACGTGTTATGTTGGAAAAACCCGACACTCCCGACACTGCCGACACTCTTAGGTTGAAATTGGATGTCCAGGTCGCCTGACCACCTGACACTAACCCGACACTAGCTCGACACGAATCAGGTTGAGCTTGGATAGCCACTAGGCTTGAAGAGCACTGGGCACACCTGAAACATCAACCGGAATTGGGCATCTGCGTTCGGGATCAATGGACAGGGTCGGTCACAGCATGATCGAAGCGGAATGCCAGACCAATTTTTGATTCACTACTCGGTCGACGACTGGGTGGGTCTGCATCAGCGGTACCAACCTGAGTTTCACCCCGCCGAACATACGGGCCTGCGGGCTCCAGCAAGTAGCCCCCATTCTTCTGCACATTCGTGCACATTTCGGCGATTTGTGACGAGTTTAACTTGGCGTTGGTGACGGGTTTACTGGACGTGCTACGCGTCCCTGGCCACCTGCGGCCAGGTTCAAATTCCTGACCGATGTGCTCAACATTGACGCGTTCCGTGACGGTGACGGGTTTTTCTTGGTTCTTGCGTAGCATGTGCATGTAGGCGCATGCATCTGTGCCTGTATGTGCGTTATGTGTATTGTTGTGTTTATCCGTCACTCCCGTCACTCCCGTCACCTTTAGGTTCAATTTCCTGCCCTTGGCTGGCTCTATGTCCCGTCACTTTTCCGTCATTCCACCCGTCACTCGAACGTGCCAGGTGCCGCTTCTCGGCATTCACCATGCTTGGAAATCGAATGGACATCCCTAACCTCCCACCCTGCCTTTCGGTTGAGCACCCCACTCCTTGCTTGTTGACGCATGTCAATTTTCAGCTGGTCGAGTCGGATTGGAAAAGCAACTGCCAGATCCATGGCCAGCCAAAGATCTAGTGGATCTGCTTCAATCGCATCATGGTGAGGATCACTCTCACCAACCAGGCATCAGTGCGCTCCAGTCATGAGCTAGCCGTCATTCCCCAGCACTCTTTTGCAAGTTCCGTACATCGGTGACAGGTTGATCTTGGCGCTGGTGGTGGGCTTGCTCCGCACAGCCGTCACTGCCCGGTTCCTTCTGTAGGTTCACTTTGCTGGCCGCTACACGTCCAGGCGCCGGTAAGTAGCAGGGCTATCACTCCGGTCCTTGGTGCAGGTTACCGAAATTGTTTTTTTGTAATTTGCCACCCATCGTATAAGTCGGAAAGGCCTACGCTAGTCAAGCTACGCTCGAGGTAAACGCGTAGGCCATGAATCATGAAAGCTGGTCATAAAGTGTGACTTCATCGAGATTCCGCACAGGTCCTATCGAAAGCTTTTTGCCGCAATCGCTTCACCTCAACACATCATCATTGCCGAACATTACAATTTCAATGAGTTCATCGGAAAAAACACTCTATTCAGCAGCTTCTTACACTCGACATTGAAAGCAATCATTCAGGGATGCTACACACAATTGCAGGTGGCTATTTGGAAGTTATTCTCCACCTGATACTTTATCATCCATGCAAGAAACCACTCGCCCTTGATGAAGACGGCAGACCTTTCTGATTAGGTTTACTTCGCACTCTACCGCTCGTTGTAGGTGGTATTAAAGTTGCTGTCTCCAAGCCATTTCCGGAACGAGGGATTATCGGAGAACTGCCGAAACAGCTCCATATGATCTTTCATCATGCCTGCAATGACCTGCCCGAGAACCTTGTCGTGCTCCAGGCGGGCGTTTTGCTTGTCGTTGTTCTTGATGGCATTTTGGTAAGCCTGGTTCTGAGCGACCTTCTGCGGGATCTCTTCGGTGATGACTTGGCGAATCTTATCCTTGTCTTCCCACTCGATATTGCCGAACTGCTCGTTGAACGTCTTAACGATGTTGCTGAGTTGATCGAGTTCGGGTTCGGGAAGCTTGCCGCCCCCAGTGCCGGGAACTGGATCAATCTCCTTATCCTCATCAGCTAGGGCAATCGCCATTGTTGAGCGTGCTTCCACTCTGTAGCTCTCCATGTCTATGCTTTCGAGCACACCCTTCGCAAGGTCGGGCTCTATCGGTGCGGGGAGCTTCGGCACAAGGAAGTTCAGGAAGATGCTGAGCTTTTCCCAGCTAGCGTTTGAGTACGGCAAGATGGCCGCGAGGAATCCATAGGTTCGGATGAACGCCTTCGCCTTGCCCTTGAAGTCCACTTGCTGATCCTCGTCCAGATTCTCGACGTACGTCGCAACACAGAATTCGAGGGTCGGCTCAAGCTTGTCGCGTTCCGCTCCCGAAAGGTAAAGCTCAACGAGGCGATCAACTGCCTCGGAGTCGTAGACCTGATAGCCGTCCAAATCCGCCTTGAGGTCATGCAGCTTGTTCGGATCGGTCTCCCGAGCCAAAATCGTCGTTCGGTAGTAAGGCTCAAAGGATGCCTGGATAACGTCCAAATCATTCGAGAAGTCGAGAACAAAAGTGTCGTGCTTCTTCGGATGCGCCCGGTTGAGACGTGAGAGGGTTTGCACTGCCTTGATTCCGGAGAGTGCCTTGTCAACGTACATCGTGTGCAGCAATGGCTCGTCGTAGCCGGTCTGGAACTTGTCTGCGCAAATCAGGAATCGATAAGGCTCTTCCTGGATGTACTCCGGAATCTTCGAGCTTGGAAAGCCGTTCATTGTGGCTTCGGTGACCTTCTTCTGGCCACCAAACTCGTGCTCACCTGAAAAGGCAACGATGGCACGATAGGGGCTCTTCCGCTCGATCAAGTAGGCTTGGAACGCCTGAAAATACTCCATCGCCCGGCGAATACTGCCGGTAACCACCATGGCTCGCGCCTGACCTCCGATCTTCTGCTTCGCGAGCACTTGATCGTGGAAGTGATCAACCATGATCTCAGCTTTCTGGCGGATGGCGTGAGGATTCCCCTCGACGTACGCCTTGAGCTTGCGCTGAGCCTTCTTCTTGTCGAACTCTGGATCATCCTCGACGGTGACCACGAGGTTGTAGTAGCTCTGGTAAGGCGTGTAGTTTGCGAGAACGTCGAGGATGAAGCCTTCCTGAATGGCCTGCTTCATCGTGTAGCTATGGAACGGATGGTGCTTTACTGACCCATCAGACTGAGGATCAGGTACTCCGAAGACCTCAAGGGTCTTGTTTTTCGGTGTCGCAGTGAAGGCAAAGTAGCTTGCGTTCGGGAGCACCTTTCGCGCCGCCATGATCCGGTTGATCTCGTCCTCCAAATCCTCGTCGTCTTCTGCGCCTCCGACCTCGGAGAGGGCAATATTCATCTTGGCTGCCGTGCGCCCGCCTTGGCTGGAGTGGGCTTCGTCAATCAAGATGGCGAACTTGCGGTCGCGGTGCTCGTTCCCAATATCATCGAGCACAAACGGAAACTTCTGGACCGTGGTGACGACGATCTTCTTTCCAGCCTTCAAAAACTCCTTGAGTTGACCAGATCGTTCGGCGTGGCCGACGATGCTCCCAA
This sequence comes from Bryobacter sp. CoA8 C33, assembly GCA_019931185.1. Taxonomy (GTDB): domain Bacteria; phylum Acidobacteriota; class Terriglobia; order Bryobacterales; family Bryobacteraceae; genus Bryobacter. The sequence goes on along the minus strand of JAINDK010000112.1, from coordinate 4,046 downwards.
CTTGGGCGAACTGCTTGATCGTATCTCGAATCTGCTTGTCCAAGATCACGCGGTCGGTTACCACGATCACTGAGTCAAAAATCGGAACCGAGCCATCTTCGAGACCCACAAGCTGGTGAGAGAGCCATGCAATCGAGTTGGACTTCCCGCTCCCCGCTGAGTGCTGGATCAAGTACCGTTGCCCCGCACCCCTGGTCTTCGCATCAGCAAGAAGATTCCTTACCACGTCACGCTGGTGGTAGCGCGGGAAGATGAGTGTCTGCTTCTTCTTGCCGGTCTTGTCGTCTTTGGTCTCGACGAGCTGAGCGTAGTTCTCCAGAATGTCGACCAGACCTTCTTTGGTGAGAATCTCCTTCCAGAGATAGTCGGTCTTCATTCCATCTGGGTTCGGTGGATTCCCGGCCCCGTCGTTCCAGCCTTTATTGAACGGAAGGAACCAGGAGTCTTTGCCTGCCAACTTCGTGCAGAACATGACCTGCTGGTCATCAACGGCAAAATGCACCAGACATCGAGGGAATTGGAAAAGAAGTTCACGAGGGTCTCGATCCCGCTTGTACTGCTGGACGGCGTCTTCAACGGTCTGCCTGGTGAGTCGGTTCTTGAGCTCAAACGTCGCAATAGGAAGCCCGTTTAAGAAGAGACAAAGATCAAGCGCGAGCTGCGAATTGTCCTTGCTGAACTGAAGTTGCCGAGTGATGCTGAACAGGTTTGAGTTCCATTGTTCAGTAGCCTTCGCGTTGCCCTTAGAGGGGGTTCCGTAACAGAGTTGAACGGTTACCGGCCCGTGCGAAACGCCCTTTCGCAAGACGTCGACGATGCCCCGCTTGGCGATCTCACCTTGAAGGCGATTCAAGAACTGAAGACGGGCGTTGCCTTCCGTCGCCAGACCGAGCTGCTCAAAGGCCAGTGGTTGAGTGGATTGGATAAATGCCAGCAGATGGCGTAGATCAACGGCGTGATCCTTATCGTAGTCATTCGTGTGGCCAAGCAGGTAACCGGCCCCGGCATAGCCAGTCGGAGATTCAGTAACGACGCTAGATTGACCGAATGACAAAATCTGCTCGTTGGACAAACCTGTCAACGAGCGCATTATCAGAAGCTCTAGCCCCTTCTCACTTGTATCAGTGATCATACCTGACCCGCTTCACCAATCCATCCAGTTCTCAAGAGTTGATCATACGCGAGTCGAATCTGTCGTTGGGAGAATCTCTTCTTGCGATCGTTCCAAGCGTATGTCTTCTCGACAACATCATCCAGTCCGGTTGCGTTCTCGTTAACAACCACCCAGTGTACAGTTGCGAGGAGCTCCAGCCCGTGTGGTGTCTCCCAACCCTCAACTAGACGCGACACTCGCTCAAGCACTTCTTGGACAGACTCGTGATGGCTCAAAAACTCATTAGCATCGTGAATCGTCCCAGGCACTATCGATATCTGCTTGTTCGGATTATCTGCCTCACCATCGAAGCCTGACGTGAAATACCCCTCGGTTTTCTTCAGAACATGGCGAACATTCTTGCCATATGGTCCATAAAGAGCCTTGTTGAATGTGAGCCGCAACGGCAGACCTGCAGCCTGGGCTAGGTAAAGGAGCTTATGAACTTCCAGAAGCGACAAGAAGGGATCAAGGATCGCCATTTGATAGCGATTCATCAAGACAACCATAAGCGCACGACCCACTGTCCAGTTGGGTTGTTGATGATTCATGGTTGTCGATTTTTCAGCGGGCGCTGACGTCGGCTCATATAGCCATACGTCAAGATCGTTCATATCACTTAGGGCTTCCACAATCAACGGTCTCACTTCAGACCAGTTCAGCCCACCCAGACCACTACCGAGAGGCGGAATTGCGATTGATCGAATATCATATTCTTTGATGACATTCCTCAAGTCCGCCAAACCAGACACAATATCTTCAATCCGGCTCTTGCCCTTCCAGTGCCTCTTTGTCGGAAAGTTGATGATCAGTCTGGGATTCGTAAGTGATCCGGTCTGGTGGACGAACATTCGGCCCGGCTGGACTTCTCCTTGATCACAGGCTGCCTTGTACTCCTTGAAGTTTGCCGGGAAAGCATCCTTAAACTGTGCCGCGACTCCGCGTCCCATGATCCCGACGCAATTCACTGTATTGACCATTGCCTCGACGTCGGCATGAAGAATGTTGCCTTTGGTTGGGTGGATCATAGCCTCACTTAGTTCCATTAATAGTACCAATCCTGCTCAATGTCAACTTGAGGGCGGTGTTCGCAACTGGTGAGGATGCGCTGGACTGCACCTTGAGTACGGGCGTCAATCACGCCAATTCGTTCGACCAAAGTCCAGGGCACTTGCCGCTCTACCAGGAACTCGGCCTGCTTTCCTTCCTTGACGTCTCGATCTCGAAAGTCGGTATTACCTATAGCATCCCAGTTCAATTCATCCAATCCGCTCAACTCGTTTCTCGACTCAAAGAAGGAAGAGCCTGCATTGCTCAGCGTGATAGCCCACCGCGTGCCCCCTGTCCCGGCCCATGCCACAACGCTTTGAAGATCAAAGACAAGGTGAACGATGGGGCGCTGACCGCCTTTGTACGTCACATCCACGTGGTTGCCCATGTGAAGTAGGTAGAGCATGACAGATCGTGGGCAGTAGTAGAACGGGACGCACGCTCCGACCATCAGGCCGGGCTGACATTCGAGTTCACTGGTCAGGCGTCGCTGCTTGATCGTGTTCATTCCAACCACTGTTCCCCGTTCCTCAGCCAGATCCTGCATCACCGCATCCGAAAACAAGAACCCGTCACTTGCGATGAACGGAAGCTTGTCCATATGGACGATGTGATATAGCTTGGGGGATTCGGGGCGCGGCATACTTAGACTCCTGCCTCCTCCAAAACATCATCGGTTTCTTCAAGGTCGTCTTCAAGTTCGGCGTCGTGGGTAATAGCCTCGGTTGATTCCCCGATCTCGGTGTTCGCCCACGGGTGCGGCCGAACGTCGAGTTGGCCGGTCACCACGTCAGCGACGAGGCGGGTTCGGTATTCACGGATGAAGTCGATTTCGGAGCTTGCCTTGCTAATGGCTTGGTCAAATCCATGAGTTGACTCGCCCACGACCTTCAGAATATCGTCCTGTTCTTGAAGAGGCGGCACAGGCAATCTGAGTTGCTTGATGATGTCCTGGCTGATGTTGGGCTGTCCGCCACCTACTCCCAGCCGCACAATGTCGTCCCTGAAGGCAATGAATAGCTGAGCAGCGTATTCAGGTGACATGAACGGACTGTTGGCTAGAACACAGCATGCCTGGTTGACACAAGCTGGAATCCTCAGCAAGCCCACCTTGCCGATGGTCGCTCCGTACATTGCGACGATGACGCTGCCAGCCGGAAACATCTTCAGTGCGCTGCAGTCTTGGAGTGCAAGCGGAGTGACGAACTTGCTCGTGGTGTGAAGCTCACAGTTCTTCAGGTCACCTGTGATAACCCAGGGAATCTCGCCCTCGTCATAGTATGTCCGGTTGCCCGTTGACGGGGTCGTACCACTGCCCGTCGTCCTGAACGTCCGAGAGACCTTCCGAATCGTCCAGTGCTCAGGCACGTCGCCCAGCCAGTCGATGCCGGAGGGTTTGAGGGGGGCGGTGGGGTCGAGGCCTCGGGTGACCGTGTGGTGGATGATCGCCTGCTTCTGCTCGTTCAAAAGCTCAATCAACCGCCGCTTCGCCTTGATCAGCCGATTCACCTTGGAATCCAAGTGCCGAACAAACCGCCCAATCTGATCTTGCTCTTCCAATGGGGGGACTGGCATATAGGCACGGCTCAGACGAACGTAGTCAATATTCTGCCCTTCGCGAATCCCAGTCACAAATAGGCTCATCGCGCCAACAAATGGCGCACTCTTGAAGTAGTGTTCAAAGAATCCACGCCTCACGTCTGGTCCAGGCTTGAGAATCGTATACGCTGGGCTAATAATGCCTCTCTTGTGGGCATACTCAATCCCGCCCTGAAACGAACGGAGGGAAATCACGTAGTCTCCCGGCTCGACAAGCTTTAGAAGGTGTAAATCTTTCTGCGCC
>JAINDK010000038.1 GCA_019931185.1 Bryobacter sp. CoA8 C33 | reverse complement strand
TCCGGAACGCTTTGTGAAAAAGCCGCCAGTTCATCCCCAAGCGCCAATCGCCGTCTGGATCAACAAACCCGTGGCGAAACCAGACAACAATACTCAGTAAACTTCTTTGCCGACTGTCTCAAAGTCGTTGACACGCGCCGCCGGCAGCCGTTTTTTCTGAGGACTTTAACGATGAGTTTCCGGCTTGGGAGTCGCGTTGGCTGGGGGTGAATTCAAATCTTAAGAATTGGTATGCTGATGCTAAAGATCGCGGCAATAACCCGGACGGTCTCTGGGTCGAGAACGGCAACAGCAATAAATATGACAGCATTGTAACCATTGCCTTCAATCCAACATTCGGAGCGACTCTATCCCAGTTGTCCTTGGATGTTGCCGCTCACACTTCCATGCTTTAGAAATATTCGACCCTTCCGGTGTGATCCTTCTGAGCCAAGATGTAGATTGGGGCGACGCAACGACTAAACCTGGCAGCTACTTCAACTTTACGGCGACTTCGTCGAGTGGAATCGGTGGGTTTCGCTTCATTTCAAAAACAGATCATTTCGGTAGTCAGGTTGAAGGGAACACAAGCATAGACAACGTAATAGCAACTCGAACGGGCGAATCGATCCCTGAGCCTGGCACTTGGATGTTGCTTGGTGGTGCGCTCACAGCAGTCAGAGTCCTGCGCAGTCGGCGCAAGTTTTAAGGTGGCGTGATCCGGTCAACTGAATTTCGAGCGGCTTATCGCTCCACAATTGAACTACTTGAACCCACGGCACTGTTCCGTCCTGCCCCTTGGCTAGTTCTAAGCATGGCCATGGAAAACCGAACCTACAACCGCACCCGAAAACTCACCTAAGCAACGCGCCCGGCGGAGCTGGGCGCCAACCCTGCGAATGGCTAAGAATCGACCGGCTCGCTCACACAGCAGTTGGCCCTGGCATTGCGCCACTTCAACACGCCGTCCGAGACGCCCCTACTCGAACACGCTTGAGCGACAAAAAATGGAGAAAATTGGCCGAAGAGGTGATAAAATGCAGGCAGTCCACGGGCCAATATGAAGCTTTTTCAATCCAGTCGTCCGCTCCCGGTTTACGCTGCCATCAGCCTCGCCGCCCTCGCCGGCGCCGCCCACTATCTGAGCGCCCAGTCCACTGCCCCGGCCGCTTCCGCCGCTGTCTTTAGCTCGACTGTAAAGCCTTTTCTTTCAACGCATTGCGTCAAATGTCACAACGCCGACAATCCCACCGCCGGCGTCCGCGTTGACCACCTTGACGCCTCGCTCGATGAGCGCCATATCCGGCTCTGGGAATCCATTCGCCATCGCGTGGAGAATGGCACCATGCCCCCGAAAGGTCTTCCCCGCCCGGGCGAAGAGGACCGGCACGAAGTGACGGCCTGGATTGGCCAGGGCCTCGAGGTCGCCCGCCTCCGCCCCGCTCCCAAGAACGGGATTGCCCGGCGGCTCACCGTCGCCCAATACCGCAATACTCTCCGCGACCTACTCGGCATTGAGGATGAGGCGAGCGATATCCTGCCACCGGATGCCATTTCCGCCGATGGCTTTGTGAACAACAACGACACGCTGCAGCTTTCTCCGCTGCTGCTCGAAGCCTATTTCGAGATAGCAAACAAAGCGCTTTCACGAGCGATTGTCGATCCCCAACAGAAGCCCACGATCCAGAACTTCCGGCTCGATTTTGGGGCGGGCATCAATCCGAATCCCGTCAAGGAGAAGCTGATCCTCGGGGCCGGCAGCGCTCTGCTTGAGCCTGCGGAATGGATGGTGACGGAGTTGACACCGGCCAAGCCCTTTGCGTTTACACCCTTCCGGATGCGCACCAAATATCGCTTCATCGAGGGCTATCAGGGCAATGATACTGTCCGTGGCTGGCGCGATTTCGACAGCATTTACCACGCTGTATTCGCGGACATGCGCGGCGCTGGCGGCTACCCGAAGGGCAAGGCGCACACCGTGGTGCCTCAGGGCCTGTTACTGCGCCCCGCCATCCCGAATGACGAGATCTTCGAAGGCGACGGCACCTACGGCCCCAAGGCGAATTTCAAGATCCCCATCCGCGAACTTCCCGACAGCGGCCGCTTCCGCGTGACCGTCACAGCCGCCAAGTACAACGACGGCCTTCTGCTCGATAAAGATAGCTCACCGGCGCCCGCTGCCGCCCCCGGGGCCATCACGGTCCCGGATCCCTCCTCGGCCCGCACGGTGCAAATTCCCCAGGCCGGCATTTATCAGGTGGACCTTTACCGCACACAGCCCCAGGTTGAGCACCCACCCACGGACGACTCGAAACTGACGCAGTCGCGCATCGGCGTCTGGAACTTTGATCAACCCGATCCGAAGCTCAAGCTGAACGGGGGCGCCACCATTGCGGAATCGCCGTTTGGCCAAGGGCTCTCGCTCAATGCGACGGGTGACTATGCGACGCTGCCGCGTGGTCCGGAAACCAACTTCAGTATTTCGAGCTTCACGATATCACTCTGGATTCGCCCCTCGGAGATTCGCAAGACGGGGATCCTCGCGGCCGGCGCCTTGGACTACACGCACGGCTGGTTGCTGGACATCCCGGACAATCGCGGCGCGCTGCGCTTTGAAACGACCGGGCCGGACGGCACCCCGAACGGGACGATCACCTCGCCCCCTGGAGTGCTCCGCCCCGGCGTGTGGCAGCACATCGCGATTGTCGCTCCCCGGCTGAACCAATCACGAATTTATGTTAATGGCTATCAGGTCGCCGAAGGCAACATCAGCCCTGCTCCGCTCGATAACGCCAAAATCGAGTTGCACATCGGCCGTATTCCGAAGCAACAACCGACCTTCCGCGGCATGATTGACGATATACGCTTTTACACGCGTCCGCTTGCGATCCCGGAAGTGCAGGCGCTGATTGAACCGGGTAGGCGCTTTGCTCTCCCGCCGCCCGAGCGCATCCAGGACGTCACCGTTTCCCTCGGGGACCGGCAATTCAGCGGCACGCTGCAGACTGGCTTTCTGCACGTGCGGCTACCGGCCGGGGCTCTCGCCGTGTCAGCCAAGCCGGCTGGCTTGGCCTCCCTCGACCGCGTGGTTCTCACGCCCGTAACCGCCCCCTCGGCGCTCCAGCGCTTCGCCACGTTCGAGAAGCGGAGCCCGCGCCTGGGTGTCCATCTTGGCTTCCGCCGGGATTGCGGCAGCACGCTGTATCCGGTCGGCAAGCCAGTGACGCTACCCGGTACAAACCTGGCCAAGTACACCTTCGAGGGAGTTCTCAACAACTACCCGCAACCTGATGTCGAAAAGGATAACGTCAACTACCTGGCGGGGATCAAGGAACTCGGCGTGCGCAGCGAGTACACCGACGGCCGCGACATGCCGAGGCTGTTGATCCGCAGCGTCGAATTCGAAGGACCCTTTCTCGAAAGCTGGCCCCCGCCGGCGCATCGCAACCTCTTCCCTGCCCGGCCCGCCGGGTTAAACGACGCAGCCTACGCCAACCAAGTCATCCGCTCCTTTGCCACGCGTGCCTGGCGCCGCCCCGTCTCTCCAGCAGAAGTCGATCGCCTCACTCAGGTCTATGCCAAATCGGCGGCGGGTGGTGCGCCTTTCACCCAGGCCGTTAAGGATGCCTTGATCGTAACCCTCACCTCGCCGCAATTCCTTTTCCTGACCGAGTTGAGTTCCTCACCTAAACCCGAACCGCTGTCCCCCTATGAGTTAGCCTCGAAGCTTTCTTACTTTCTCACCAACTCCGCTCCGGACCGCACCACGCTCGCCCAGGCAGCCTCCGGCACTTTGTCGCGGAACATCGCCGCCGAAGTCGACCGTCTGGTGGGGAGCCCGCGCTTCTCGCGCTTCACCAGCGAGTTCGTCCACCAGTGGCTCGCGCTCGATAAGTTTGCCGTCCTCGAGCCGGACAAGAAACGCTTCCCCAACTTCACCCGCGATGTGCGCGCCGAACTGAAGAAGGAACCCATACAGTTCGTCGAACATCTCTTCCGCAACAATCTGCCGGCACGTAATCTGATCGCCTCGGACTATATTGTCGCCAACGAGACCGTGGCCACCTACTATGGCCTGGGTGACAAAACCGATTCCGGCCTCGAGTTCAAGGCCATTCCGCACAACCGGCGGGAACTTGGGGGTGTCCTCACGCAAGCCTCTCTGCTCGCGGGCCTATCGGACGGGCGCGAATCGAATCCAATTAAGCGCGGCGCCTGGCTGGCCCGCCGCATCATCGCCGAGCCGCCGGCGGATCCTCCGCCGAATGTGCCGGCCCTGCAGGAAGACACCAAGGGGCTTACGCTCCGCGAGCGGCTCGAACAGCACCGATCGAATCCCGGTTGCCTGCAGTGCCACATGAAGATCGACCCCTGGGGCGTCGCGCTTGAGCAGTACGACGCCAATGGGCTATTCAAATCGAAGCCAACGGGGGCCGAGTCGAAACTACCCGATTCAACCGTCGTGCGCGATATCGAAGACTTCCGCAAATACCTTGCCGATGACCGCATCGACCAGGTCGCATTTTCGGTGCTCAAGCACCTCGCTACCTATGCCTCAGGCCGTTCCTTGACATACAATGAAGTCAACTACCTGAAGACGGAAGGGAAATCCCTTCGCGCCTCCGGCTATCGTATGCGTGACATGATCCAGTTCGTTGTTGCCAGTCCAATCTTCCGGGAGAAATAACACGATGCAAGCTTCCCTCAAACTCGACCGCCGCGCTTTCCTGCGCGGACTCGGTGGCGTCAGCCTGGCCCTGCCGGTGCTGGACGCCATGGGCGCCGAAGTCACCGAATTGTCGCCGCGCCGCTTTTGCGCCCTATACACCGCCAACGGCATGTCGCTGCCGCGCGCCGAGCACAAGCTCGATGACTGGTCCTGGTTTCCGACGGCGGAAACCAATGGGGAATTTGTCTTTGGGAAGTCCACGGCCCCTTTCGCGCCGTTCCGGCATCAGTTGAGCTTTCTTGGCGGGCTGCACCACCCGTCGGGCCCGAAGGCCGACCCGCACACCTGCTCGGACATGTGGCTGACGGGCGCGCCGCTGCACAACCCGAAGCCTGGGACATACAACACGGTGGGCCTCGATCAGGTTGTGGCCCAGCATACGAAACAGTACTGCCGCCAGCCTTCGCTGGTTCTTTCAATTGACGCGGGCACGGGGTTTCTGTCGCGCACGGGAACGATTTCTTACAGCCTTGAAGGCCGGCCGATTCCGGCCGAGAACAATCCGCGCCGCATCTTCGACCGCCTGTTCAAGGGCGATCGCGGCTCGCTGGCCGAAGAGCATGCCAAGCTTCAGCACCGCATCAAGCTGGTTGATGCCGTGGCCCAGTCCGCCAAGGAACTCGACGCCAAACTCGGCAAGAGCGACCGCGAACGGATGGATCAATACCTCACTTCGCTCAACGAAGTCGAGTCACGGCTCATTGCCAGCGAGAAGTGGATCGACATTCCGCTGAAGAAGCAGGATTACTCGCACCTCAATCTGGACGCGACCAACGAAGGGGAACCGTCGGACTTTTACCGCACGATGTTTGACCTGATCACGCTTGCCTTTGATGCGGACATTACGCGTTCGGTCGCGTTCATGCTGAATCGCGAGGACGGCATGGGGATCTCCGACACCTTCCCCATCAAGATGGGCCTTGGCAAGACCCACCACAACCTTTCCCACGCCACCGATAAGGAAGGCCAGTTGAACTTCGCCAAGTACGATAAGTTCCTCGCCGAACAGATCGCTTACTTCTTCGGGCGGCTCAATCACTACAAGGATCGTGACGGCAGCGTGCTCGACAACACAATCGTGCTCTTCGGCTCCGGGGCGAGCACGACACATACGCCGCGCAACCTGCCGACGCTTGTCGCCGGCGGGGCCAACATGGGGCTGAAGCACAACAAGTATTGGCGCAATGGCGAGCAGCGCATGTCCAACATGTACCTGAGCATTCTGCGCTCGATGAACCTGCCGGTCGAGTCGTTCTCGGACTCCACGGGGACGCTTTCTTCTCCCGTTTTTACACGCAGCTAGTTTCGCTGCCGCAGACGAATCATTTCGAGAGCCCGGACGATTTCAATATCGCCGGGCTTTTTTGCGCGGGCCTTGCGCAGTTCCAGTTCGGCGCGCTGCATGTCGCCACTTTTGGCCAGCACGAGGCCGAGATTCTTGGCTAGGTCGCCATCGGCCCGGCAATCGCCACACAACTGAATGGCCTCTTCCAGCCGATCGATGGCCCGCGGCCAATCATTGACGGCCGCCGCGCTCAGGCCGAAGTTACCGAGAGATTCCGCCTGCTCGGCCACCTGCCGCGACGCCGTCAGCGCCGCCAGCCGGGCCCGGTATTCACCGGCACGCTTGGCATCCACGCTCTGCAATTGCCGCGAGAGGGCATAGAGCGCTTCATGGTGGTCTGGCCTTAGGGCCAAGAGCTTTTCCCAGGCGGTAATGGCGTCAGACTTGCGGCCGAGCTGAACGCATATCTGGCCTTTCAAGAAGAGGCCTTCCTGGTGGGCTGGCTCGCGGGTCAGTAAGTTATCGACAACGGCGAGGCCCAATTCGGGCTGCTCGAGATTGCGGTGGGCCGCCGCGAGCAGATACCAGGCATGAGACAGCTTCGCGTCGGCCCGCACGGCTGAATCGAGTTCCGTCCGGGCGGCGGCGAACAGCTTCAAGTCAAAGAGCACCCGCCCGAGGTTGTAGCGGGCCAGGGGGCTGGCCGGGGCGAGCGCCACGGCTTTTTCGAAAGCGCTACGAGCCCCATCGAGGTCATACTGGTCGGCGCGGGCGATGCCGAGATTGAGGTGCGCATCCGCGGAGCCTGGCTCGATTTCGACGACGCGGGCAAAGAGGGCCGCCGCTTCTTTCCACTGGTTGAGCCGGCCCGAGACCATGGCGAGAGCAGTGAGAACGCGAGCCTGCGCCGGCATCAGGCGATTGGCCTCGGCCAGATCGCGCTGGGCGTCGCGAAAGCGGGCTTGGCTGGCGCGCATGAGGCCAAGATTGAGCCAGGCCCAACCGGATTTGGGATCGAGTTCGGTGGCGCGGCGGAACTGCTGTTCGGCCTCGGCGAAGCGGTTCAACTGGCCGAGCATCACGCCGTAGTCGATCTTGGCCTCGGGCAAATCTCCGGCGGCCTTGAAGTGAGTCTCGGCGCCTACTTGGTCTCCCTGCTTAAGCCGCTCGATAGCCATCTTGTATTGGGTCAGGCCGACAGCGGCGTCGGCGGCCTGCTGGCGGCTTTGTTGTACGGCGCGCAGTTCGGCGGATGCCATTTCCGTCTCACCCAACTGCCGGTATGCCTGGGCTAATTGGAAACGGGTTTCCGGCAAGGGATTCAGGTCGCGGGAACGCTCGAGCATGGCCCGTGCCTCGACAGCCTTGGCCTGCTTGAGGAGGACGAAGCCCAACTGGTAATGAGCGTCGGCGTGCTTGGGACCGGCGGTGACGGCCCGGCGCAATTCCACCTCGGCTTCGGCGTGACGGTCGAGCGCGCGCAAGGCCAAGCCCTTTAGATAAGCGGGCTCGAAGGACTCGGGGCCCCGGTATTGCCGCAGAACGGCGAGGCCGCTTTCGTAATCCTTGGCGGCCACCAGGGTTCGGCCGAGAGCGAGTAGGGTCTCCTGCTGGGCGGGCTTGAGGCGAAGGGATTCCTTGTAAGCGGCGGCGGCTTCGGGGAAGCGGCCGGCGAGTGCGTAGGCCCGGCCCAAGCCGGTTTGCACGGGTTCTGATTGAGCGTTGAGCGCGAGGGCGCGCTCGAGGATCGTGATGGCCTTCGATGGTTGCCCCATCTCGGTGTAGACGAAACCGAGAGCGAAGTAGTGGCCGAGTTCCTTGGGTTCAGCGGCAAGAGCCTGCTCAAGAAGAGGCGCGGCGGCTGAGAATCTCTCCTCGAGAATCAGCCGCCGCGCCTGTTCGCGTAACTCAAATGGGGTCTGGCCTAAAACCAGTAGCAGTACCGCCAGTTTCATCAAAAGACGAATCTAGCGCCCAACTGCAATTGGCGAGGCTGGTTGGCGGTGCCCGTCACCCGGCCGAACAACTGAGTATTCGAAAGGTTGGCATTGGGCGCAGCGTAGACCGGGTGGTTGAACATGTTGAAGCCTTCGACGCGGAACTCCAAACGGCGTCCTTCTCCCAGGAAAGGCAACGGGAATTCACGGAAGAGGGATAGATCGAAGTTCTCCCAGCCATCCGAGCGCATCCGGAAGCGTCCGGAGTTACCGAAGGTGAAGGGAGCGGGCGAGGCCACGAGCGAAGTGTCGAACCAGCGGCCGGTCGTCGGGTTAGACAATTTCGGGTTACCGAGGAAATTCAACCGCAGATAGTTCGTGTTTCCGGTATTGGCCAAGTCACCATTGATCTGCAAGTTGTAGGGTTGACCGGAACTGAGACGGATGATCCCGTTCATGCGCCAACCGCCAAGAAGATAATCGAAGGCGTTGCCGACCTGCATCCTCTTGCCTTTGCCGAAAGGCAGGTCATAGACGAAGTTCATTGTGGCTACATGCGTCAAGTCGAAACCCGAAACGCTGCGGTCGTTATTGAAGAGATAGGGATTTTGTATGGAGCAGCCTTCCACGCCGTACCAGCCGGAACAACCGATGTCGATCGATTTCGAGTAAGTATAGTTAATCATGTAGGCAAAGCCGCTGCGGAACTTTTTGTCGAGCAATACTTGCAGGGAGTTGTAATTACCACGACCCCAGCTGCGGTCATAATAAGTGGGCCGGATGTAGGGGAAGGGGGCACGGTCGCGGAAGTTACCGGGTCCGGGAGTGGTCGCGACGTTGTAGAAGCCGCCGATGTCGAGCCGGCGCGAACCGGATCCGACATAGTTGACGGTCAAAACCGTGTCGTTCGAGATCTGGTGCTGCACGCCGAAGTTCCATTGCATCGAGTAAGGATTGCGGAAATTCGGGTCCATGTACCATTGAACCTGTTCGAAGGGGGTCAACTGGGGCAGAGCGCCCGAGGGGAAGGGATTGAGACCGCTGAAGGTTGGGGTGGGCTGGGCAGCCGTGGGGTTATTCAGATTTTCCTGTAACTGTTCCCCGACGCTGGGCCATTGGGCGGAGTAGTTCTGAGCGGTCTGGACCACTGCCGCGTAGTTGTCAAAGAAGATGCCGAAGGAAGAGCGAATTGCCGTACGCTGGCCCAGACGGTAGGCAAAGCCGATACGCGGCTGCCAGTTGTCGCTGGTGTTGCGATAGAGTTTCGCGTTGGGGGAAACCTCGACGTTCGCCGGGAGACGGCCGCCGGGCACGCAGGGGGCGCGCTTCAATTCTTCGCAAGAGCCGGGCTGCTTTTGGATGATGTAGACACCGCGCTGCATGTCGTAGCCGCCGGTGAAGATGTTGTCGTTGCCTTCCTGGCCCAAGGCCGGGATGAAAGTTTTGTCGTAACGCAGACCGATGTTGATGGTCAGATTTTGATTCACCTTCCACTGGTCCTGCACGAAGAAGGCCATGTGTCCGCCGCGGCGCACTGTCGTGGCGCGGTTGCGAAACGAAGCTGCATCGGGCACGTTCAGAAGGAAGCTGGCCAACTGGCTGCCCGTGGTGCCAGGAGTCTGGGGGTTTGCGGTTTGGAGGGGACGGAAGGTAGCACTGGCGTTGCGGGGAGAACCGAAGAAGTCCATGTTATTCCACTCACCGCCCATTTTGATCTGGTGACTGCCCTTGATCTTGGTCAAGGAGGCCTTATATTGCCAAACATCAGAGGGACGGTTGAGCGAAAGGGACTCGGCGCCACCCACCCAGCCGTCGATGTTCAGCGCCGGCATGAGCGTCTGGCTGTCGAGGAAGTTGCAGCAGAAGACCGGGTTGTATCCGACATTGCGGGCGAAATCGGCAGGCAGGCTGCGGAAGCGATTGCCACTGTTGTCGGTGTTTTCGAGACGTCCGAATTGAGCCTGCAAAACGGTGGAAGGACTGAAGGTGTGGACCCAGCTTGTGCCGACGTTGAAAGCATTGAACTCGCGGAAGCTGGCGAGGATCGGCCGGCCACCGGAGGCAGTCTGATCGAGCATGGAGTGGCTGAAGCGGAAGAAGACGTTATCCTTCGGGCCGATGACGCGGTCGACACGGAAGCTATATTCTTCCTGGTTCTGCCTGAAGGAGGAGGGGTCGAGGGCATTGCGGTCGGCGGTGATGGGTGCGCCGCCGACCGGGAAGGTCGTGCGGGCGTATAGGAGGGTGCCGGGGTTGATGCGGCTGGCGGGAATGATATTGCCCGCGAAAGGGTCGCGAATGAAGCCGACTCCGGCCGGATTGGCTCGCGTGGTGGAGGGGTCGAAGATCTGACGGCTTTCGTCGCTCAGATTTCCGCCCAGGTTGGCCGCGGTGGGAACACGGAAGAGCGCGTTGTTGGCACGGCGGAAGCGCCAACCCTGATAGCTGCCATGGAAGAAGGTGTTGTTGCGTCCGTTGATGAGTTTCGGGATGAGCACCGGTCCGCCAACGGCAAAGCCGAACTGGTTTTGACGGAAGGGAGTGACTTCCGGCAGGAATGTGTTGCGCGCGTCGAATTCACTGTTGCGCAGGTATTCCCAGGCTGAGCCATGAAGTTGGTTGGTGCCGCTCATGGTGGCGACGTTGACCACGCCACCGAGCACGCCGCCGAATTCGGCTTGGTCGTTGTGGCTTTGAACCTTAAACTCGGCGATGGCGTCCACGATCGGATTGACGGCCGGGGTGGAGAGCATCAGACCCTGGTTGGTGATGCCGTCGAGGGTCCAGAAATTGGAGCGGTTGGTCTGCCCGTTGATCGCCGGGAAGATGAAGGCGCCGATGCCGGGGTGGGCGAAGCCAGAACCGTTGTTTTGGGAGACGCTGACCGGGGCAACGCCCGGGGTGAGCGAGAGAAGCTGGGTAAAGTTGCGTCCGTTGAGCGGCAGGTCGACGACTTGTTGGCGGGCAACGACCGCGCCGATTTCCGAGGTGGACGCCTGGACTTCGGCGCCGATGGCTTCGACGTTGATCGACTGGTCGACGGAGCCGACTTCCATGACGATGTCGATCGTGGCGGTCTGGTTGACGGCAAGCACGAAGGGATTGAGCTTGTTGGTGCGGAAGCCGGGTTTGGTGACCTCGAGGGTGTACTGCCCGGGGAGAATGTTCAGAAAGGCGTAGTAACCACTTTCATTGCTCGCCGTGCGGGTTTCAACGGCCGTGGCCGTGTTGCGCAACGCGAGGGAAGCAGCCGGGATCACACTTCCGGAGGAATCTCTCAACGTTCCGTTGATCGTAGCGGAGGAAGCCTGCGCGAACATGGCCGTTGCGCCGGTAAGACAGAGCGTAAAGGCGAAGACGAGAATTCGGATCATGAAACGGACACCTCTTCAAGGTACAAATAGATTACAAAGTCCTCGCTAGCATATATCAATGTTCGGTCGACTTCAAGAGCGAAATCTGAAATAGTATTGCTCGGGGATCGAAATGAAATCGGTACTTCTTGCTATTGTTTTCTTCAGTTTCGACGCCACTTCGGATCTCAAATCCATACAGCAGGCCCCCGACGCGCTGACGCGCCGCAGCCGGGTGAGCGAATACTTGAAGCGGTATCCGGAATCGGAGCACCGGGCGGCGGTGTACGAGGCGGGGGCGATGGCGTGCTTTGAGCTAGGCGATCAGGCAACAGGGCTTTATTATGCGCGGCAGTCGCTGGGGATTTATCCGGAGAATCCGCTGCTAGCCAGCAGCGTGGCGGCCGTGCTGAAGAACCGGGGAGACGAAAAAGGCGCACGGCATTATGCGGAATTAAGCCGCCGTTACCTCGAATTGTTCCGCCCTAAGCAATGGGAAGCGATCCGGCCGGGAATCGAAACAACGGTCGAGAAGATTCTGGGACCGGCACCGAAACAGACGCTGACCCAAGCAGGGGATTACGCCGGGACGGCCTCGTGCCAGGGTTGCCACAAAGCGGAATATGAAGCGTGGCGGCAGACGGGGATGGCGAAGATGTTCCGGCCGGTGACGGAGGGCAAGAAGGAGTATGTGGATATTGGGGCGCGGCGCTACCCGGTGGATGCGCGGATTGGATCGAAGTGGCAGGAGGCATACGCAACACGGGCGCCGGACGGCAAGCTGCACGTTCTGCCGCTGCAATACAACAAGCTGAAGGGAGAGTGGGTGAATTACTGGCGGATGATTGATCCGCCTTATTATGACCGTGGGGACCCGAGTCTGTTTCACCGGTTCCGGGAAGTGACGGAGTATCAATCAAACTGCGCGCCGTGCCACACGAGCCAGTGGGCGGAGCGGGAGTCGAAGGAGGCGGGGATCAACTGCGAGATGTGCCACGGGCCGGGCAAGGCGCATGCGCAGGGGGCTAAGATGCGAAAGCTGAGCGCGGAGGAATCGGTGGCGGTGTGCGCGCAGTGTCATGCGCAATCGGCGCTACGAACGCCGCGGGCGGAATTTCCGCCGCGATATGAGCGGAGGCCGTATGTGGAGTTTGGGCGGAATGCGTTCCATGCGGACGGAAGGTTCCGGGAAACGACGTTTATTGTGGAATCGTTTGAGCGGAGCGCGTGTTACCAGAAGGGGCAGGCGACGTGCGCGCACTGTCATGATCCGCATCCGAAGAGCGGGCGGGTGAATGAAAAGGGATTGAAGTTTGGGCCCGAGGACAATGGGATGTGCCTGCAGTGCCACGAGGCGAGCCACAGCAAGAAGGGCGTGTGCGTGGATTGCCACATGCCGAAGACGATGAGTGCACTGTTATTTGAGGCGCGGACGCACCAGATCGAGTCGCCACGCAAGAAATAGGCGGCGGGCTGTGATAGATTTCAGTTCATGATTCGGGCTGTGATGGTGGGCCTGTGCGCGGGCATGCTTGGCTTGGGGCAAGAGGCGCGGGAGATCCTGTCGCGCCACTGTTTGGCGTGCCATGGCGCGGCGAAGATGGGGAATCTGGATCTGCGGAATGTGAAGAGCGGGGATGCGGTGCTCGAAAAAGTAACGCATATGGTGACGACGAAGGCGATGCCGCCGGGCAAGAAGGGGCTGAGCGAGAGTGAGATTGCGGCGGTTGCGAATTGGGTGAAGGCCGGGGCGCCGGGCCTGGGCAAGGAACTTGAGGCGAAGAGCAACTGGTGGTCGTTTCAAGCGGTAAAGCGCGCAGCGGTACCGGCCGGGGAGGGAGAGGCGATTGACCGATTTATTCGGGAAAAGTGGCAGCAGGCGGGGCTGAGGCCGGTGCGGAAAGCGACGAAGCGGGAGTTGTTGAGGCGGGTGAGTTATTCGCTAACGGGACTGCCGCCGAGCGAGCAGGAGTTGGCCGAGTTTGAGCAGGACGGGCGGCCGGATGCGTATGCGCGGCAGGTGGACCGGTTGCTAGCGTCGCCGCGGTATGGGGAGCGTTGGGGGCGGCACTGGCTCGATGTGGTGCGGTACGCGGATACGGGGGGGTTTGAGACGGACATCTACTTTCCGAACGCGTGGCGGTATCGGGATTATGTGATCCGGAGCTTCAACGAGGACAAATCCTACAAGCAGTTTGTGCAGGAGCAGATCGCCGGGGATGAGTTGTTTCCGACGAATCTCGATCTCGATGGGGGCTTCAAGATTGCGCCGGAGAAGCTGGCGAAGCTGGATGCGAGCATCGCGACGGGTATGTATACGATCGGACCGGTGTATCACGAGGCGGCTTTATTTGGCGGGCAGGTGCGCTATGAGTGGCTGACGGATGCGGTGGATACGACGGGGGAGGCGTTTCTCGGGTTGACGCTGGGGTGTTCGCGGTGTCACAACCACAAGTTTGATCCGCTGACGCAGCGGGATTATCACGGGATGATGGCGGTGTTTGCGGCGAGCGAGGAGAAGGAAATCCCGGTGGTGAGCCGGTTTGCAACATTCGGGTTCAAGTCGGGGTATCCGAGCTGGATCCGGGTGGAGGAGCTAAAGGGGGCGATCCAGAGGATTGACCAGAAAGCGAGAAAGCGGGTGGTGGACTTGGTACGGAAGCGATTTACGGTCGAGGAGTTGGCGGCGTATGACGTAGCGGTGGACAAGCGGACGGCCGAGCAGCGCAAGACGGCGGCGCGGGTGGAGGCGGCGATGACGCAAGCGGGGCTGCTGGAGAACGCCGAAGGGAAGGAAGCGGACATTCCGTTGACGGAGGCCGAGAGCCAGGAGCGGGAAAAGCTGGTGGTGGAATTGGGCCGGGCGGCGTTGAAGGCGAACCCGGTGGCGCAGACGGCCACGGTGTTGGGGCCGGCGCCGGTGGTGCCGAAGGTGCATCTGACGCACCGGGGGGACTGGCGGAGCCAGGGCGAGGAAGTAGGGCCGGCGGTGCCGGGGGTGCTGGCGCGGGGGCAGAAGATTGGAGCGGAGGAGGCGAGGCGGTCGGCGCTGGCGTTGTGGGTGGGGAGCGAGGAGAATCCGCTGACGGCGCGCGTGATGGTGAACCGGGTGTGGCACTGGCATTTTGGCAAGGGAATCGTAGCGACGCCGAATGACTTTGGGCGGCAGGGCGAGGAGCCGACGCATCCGGAGTTGCTCGACTGGCTGGCGGCGGAATTCATGGAATCGGGCTGGAGCCTGAAGAAGCTGCACCGGAAGATACTGCTGTCGGAGACGTATCAATTGAGCAGTGAGGCGAGTGAAGCGAATTCCAAGATCGACGGGAACAACCGTTATCTGTGGCGGATGAACCGGCAGAGGCTGGACGCCGAGACGCTGCGGGATGCGGTGTTGGCGGTGAGCGGGGAGTTGAACCTGAAGATGGGAGGACGGCCGGTGGTGCCGAGGTTGAGCCCGGAGGAATACACGGTGATGTGGGCGCGGAACCAGTGGCCGGAGTCGCTCGATGAGAGTGAGCAGGCGCGGCGGAGCGTGTATCTGTATGTGAAGCGGGCGTTTCCATTGCCGATGTTTACGACGTTTGACGCGCCGGAGACGTCGCAGAGCTGTTCGCGGCGGGAGAATACGACGGTGGCGCCGCAGGCGCTGACGTTGATGAACGGGGACTTCATGGTGAAGCAGGCGAAGGTGCTGGCGGGCAAGGCGGGGGACGTGGAAAGCCTGTGGCGGCGGGTGCATGGACGGCAGCCGACGGCGGCGGAGAAAGAGAAGGCGGGGCGCATTGCGAACCGCGAACAACTGGCGCTGGTCATGCTGAATACGAATGAGTTTTTATATGTGGACTGATTGCCCGAAAACGGTGGCGGCGCACTCTCGCCGGGATTTTCTGCTGCGCAGCGCGCTGGGATTTGGAGCGCTGGCGGGGAATGTGATGGCGAACCCGTATGCGCGGCGGAGCCCGCATTTCGAGGCGAAGGGAAAGAGCGTCATCTTCCTGTTCATGCACGGGGGGCCGAGCCACATTGACACGTTCGACCCGAAGCCGGAGTTGAACCGGCTGCACGGGCAGGCGATACCGAAGAGTTTTGGGAAGGTGGACTTTCAGTTCTCGAATATGGAGAGGACGCCGCTGATGGGCTCGCCGCGGAAGTTCAAGAAGCGGGGGCAATCGGGGCTGGAGATATCGGATCTGTTTGAGCACACGGCGGGGCACGCGGACGATCTGGCGGTGATCCGGTCGTGCCATCATGACGGGTTTACGCACGTGACGGGGCAGACGTGGATGAACACGGGATGGAGCCGGGTGGGGCGGCCGAGCGTGGGTTCCTGGGTGGTGTACGGGCTGGGCAATGAGAGTGACAATCTGCCGGCGTATGTGGTGATGCTCGATGGGGGAATCAAGGCGGGAGCGCCGGCGTATGGGTCGGGATTTCTGCCGGCGGCGTATCAGGGGACGGTACTGCGGAGCGAAGGGCCGCCGATTTTGAACATCAAGCGGCCGGAGGGAATCAGCGACCGGGAACAGGAGGCGATGCTATCGGTGTTGCGCGATCTGAACGAAGCGCACCGGGCGCCGCGGGCAGACGATACGGAGTTGGCGGCGCGGATGGCGAGCTATGAGCTGGCGTTCAAGATGCAGATGTCGGTGCCGGAAGTAACTGAACTCGACCGGGAGAGCGAGGCGACGAAGAAGCTGTATGGGCTCGATGACCCGATGACGGCGGAGTTTGGCACGCAGTGTTTGATGGCGCGGCGGCTGGTGGAAAAGGGTGTGCGGTTTGTTCAGCTTTATTCGGGCGGGAAGAAGGGGGCTGAGGTGGGCTGGGACGGGCACAACGAGTGTGACCAGAACCACGAATTCATGGCGCGAAAGGTGGATAAGCCGATCGCGGGGCTGCTAGCGGATTTGAAGTCGCGGGGGATGCTGGAGAGCACGGTGGTGTTATGGGGCGGGGATTTTGGCCGGACGCCGTTCACGGACGGAGCCGAGGGTGGGGGTGGGAACCGCAATGGCCGGGACCACAACCCATATGGATTTACGGTGTGGCTGGCGGGCGGGGGCGTGAAGGGGGGCCAGGCGATCGGGACGACGGATGCGATCGGACTGAAGGCGGAAGCAGACAAAGTAGACATGCATGACCTGCATGCGGGATTGCTGGGGCTGCTGGGACTGGACCACAAGCGGCTGACGTACTTCTTCCAAGGGCGGGAATTCCGGCTGACGGATGTCGGGGGTGAGGGGAATCTGCTAAAACGATTGAGGAATGGGTAAAACAACCAGACGAAGCCTGCTGAGTTTGCTGGGCGGGGTGTGGGCGGCGCGCGGACAGGGCGTGGTGTCGCGCGTGGTGCGACCGCAGCAGCGTGGTAAGCCGTCGGGGCTGCCGTTTCACTCGAAGCTAGTGGACGTGGCCAAGCAGGCCGGACTGCTCGAGCCGTGCACGTATGGCGGGGAAAAAGCAAAGCAATATCTGCTGGAGACGGTGGGGTGTGGGGTGGCGTTTGTCGATTATGACAACGACGGGTGGCTAGACATCTTTTTGTTGAACGGGACGACGCTCGAGGGGTCTCAGGCGAGCAACCGGATGTACCGGAATAACCGGGACGGCACGTTTACGGACGTGACGCGGGAGGCGGGGCTGGAGCGGACGGGCTGGGCGTCGGGGGTGTGCGCGGGGGATTACAACAACGACGGCTGGACGGACCTGTTTGTGACGTACTGGGGCCAGAACGTGCTGTACCGGAACAACGGGAACGGGACCTTCAGCGATGTGACGAAGGAAGCGGGGCTATGGGAGGCAAAGCGGCGCTGGGGGGCGGGGTCTACGTTTGTCGATTATGACCGGGACGGGCATCTCGACCTGTTTGTGTCGAACTATGTGGATTTCGATCCGGACAAGGTGCCGCGGCCGGGGCAGAACTCGTTCTGCAACTGGAAGGGGGTGCCGGTGAACTGTGGGCCGCGGGGGCTGACGCCGGGTGTGCATTCGTTGTACCGGAACCGGGGCAACGGGACCTTTGAGGATGTGAGCGTGAAGTCGGGGGTGGCGAAGGCGCGGGGCAGCTACGGGATGACGGCGGTGGCGGCGGACTTTGACAACGACGGCTGGCCGGACATCTATGTGGCCTGCGATTCGACGGCGAGCTTTCTGTTCCGGAACCGGCATGACGGGACTTTCGAGGAGGTGGGGCTGGAGCGGGGGGTGGCAGTGAATGAAGACGGCATGGAGCAGGCGGGGATGGGGGTGGGGGTGGGGGACTTCGACCTGGACGGGAACCTTGATTTGTTCAAGACGCATTTCGCCGATGATTCAAATGTGTTGTACCGCAACGATGGGAAGGCGAATTTCGAGGATGTGACGACGCGGAGCGGGGTGGGGGTGGAGACGCGGTATGTGAGTTGGGGGGCGGGGATGGTGGATCTCGACAACGACGGGCAACCGGATTTGTTTTTTGTGACGGGGAACGTGTATCCGGAGATTGAAGCGAAGCTGCCGGCTTATCCGTTCAAGACGCCGCGGGTGGTGTTCCGGAATTTGGGGGGAGGCAAGTTTGAGGAGCTGTTTGATTTGGCGGGGCCGGCGGTGGGGGAGGCGCACTCGAGCCGGGGGTGCGCGTTTGGCGATTTTGACAACGACGGGGACATGGACGTGGTGGTGGTGAATCTGCATGAGCCGCCGAGTCTGTTGCGCAACGATGTGACGAGTGGGGGCCAGTGGTTGAAGGTGAAGCTGGAGGGAGTGAAGTCGAACCGGAGCGCGATCGGGGCGCGGGTGACGGTGAGCCGGGGGGTGAAGAAAGAAGCGCAGGAGGTGATGAGCCAGGGGAGTTTTTATTCGGTGAACGACTTCCGTCTGCACTTTGGGCTGGGGGCGGCGACGGTGGTGGATGTGGAGGTGCGGTGGCCGAGTGGGGGCGTGGAGAGGTTTGCGAAGGTGGCGGCGGGGCAACTGATCGAGATCAAAGAGGGCGCGGGCATTGTGAAGGCAACGCCGTGGAAGAAGAAGGCTTGAAGCGATGTTGTGGGTATTGATCGGGGCGAGTTTGTTGGGCGAGGAGTATGTGGGATCGGGGCGGTGCGCGCCGTGTCACCGGGCGATCAGCGAGCACTGGAAGGGGTCGGCGATGGGACGGAGCATGAGCAGTGCGGGGGAACATTTGGGGAAAGTGGGGGGAGAGACGAAGGTAGGCGCCGAGAAGCTGAGGCGGGAGTTCAGCGTGCGGGTGGAGGAAGGGGTGATGAAGCAGCGGGAGGCGGGGGAGGGGTTTGCGCATGATCAGGTGGTGAAGTGGGCGATCGGATCGGGAGTGAACGGGTATAGCTTTGTGGTGCAGAGGGGGGACCATTTGTTTCAGGCGCCGCTGTCGTATTATGCGCGGGTGGGGCAATGGGGCTTGTCGCCGGGCTATGAGTTTGCCGATTATGGGTTTAACCGGCCGATCGCGGCGGGGTGCATACACTGTCACAGCGGGAGGCCGCGGACGGTGGCGCAGACGAGCGGGAAGTATGAGGATCCGCCGTTTGCGGAGTTGGCGATCGGCTGTGAGAGTTGTCATGGGCCGGGGCAGAAGCATGTTGCGGCAGGCGGGGCGAAGGGAACGATCGTAAACCCGAAGAAACTGGAGCGGGAGCGGGCCGATGAGATCTGCATGCGCTGTCATCAGGGAGGGGATGCGCGGGTTTTGCTGCCGGGCAAGACGGAGGCGGATTACCGGCCCGGGCAGGCGCTAGCGGATACGGTGGCGATCTTCCGGCTGCCGCGGCAGAAGGATACGGACCTGCTCGAGCATCACGAATCGATGCGGCTGAGCGAGTGTTACCAGAAGAGCGGGACGATGAACTGCCAGAGCTGCCACAACCCGCACGAGGTGAAGACGGATTACCGGGCAAAGTGTTTGAGCTGCCATGAGGGCAAGCTGGGGCCGAAGCACGTGGGAGCGCAGAGCGATTGTGTGAGTTGTCATATGCCGAAGCGGGAGGTGGGAGTGATTGCGCATGCGGCCTTGACGAACCACCGGATTCCGCGACGGCCGGAAATGAAGGCGGCGCTTGAGAGTGGTGAGGAACTAGTGGGAGTGAACCGGACGGGGAAACCGTGGGGGACGCTGATTGAAATGCAGGCCTATGGGATGGTGGCCGAGAAGGGGCCGCAATGGATGAGGAAGTTTGAGGAGCGGCTGGGGAAGGCGGCCGTGGAGAACCCGGAGGACGGGCTGGTGCTGGCGACGCTGGGGCGGAGAGCGCTGCGGGAAAAGAACTATGGGGTGGCGGTGGAGCAACTGAGCCGGGCGCTCGAGCGGGGCTGGAAGGTAGCGACGACATATGAGGATCTGGGGGAAGCGCTGGCGCGGACGGGGCAGAACGAGCGGGCGGTGAGGGTATTGCGGGAAGGAATCGCGGTGGCGCCGTTTCACGCGGTGCTGTACAAGTCGCTGGCGTTGCGGTTGATTCAAATGCGGCAATACGGGGAGGCGAAGGAAACGCTGGAGAAGTATGTGGGTTTGTTTCCGGAAGATGATTTTGTGAGGCGGTTGTTGAAGCAGGTATCAGGGGGATAGGAGGGCTTCGCGGGCGAGGAGGCTTTGGGGGGCGAGGCGGAGGAAGCGGGAGAGGATGGCGCGGCGCTGGTTGGGCTGGCAGTCGGCGAGAAGGAACCAGGCGCGGGGGGAGAAGGGGTCGAGGCGAACGGCCTGTTCGAGGTGGGTGACGGCGGCGGAGGTATCGCCGAGGGATTTTTCGATGAGGGCGAGTTTTTCGCGGAGGGAGGGGTCGTTCGGGCGAAGGGAGACGGCGGTGCGGAGGAGCTTGCGGGCATCGGCTTTCTGGTCTTTGAGGAAGAGAACCATGCCGAGGGCGGAGAGGACTTCGGGATCGCGGTCTAGGCGGGCGATGAGGGCGGCGAGGCGGCGGTAGCCGTTTTGGATGAGTTCGGG
Source organism: Bryobacter sp. CoA8 C33 (assembly GCA_019931185.1). Lineage (GTDB taxonomy): Bacteria > Acidobacteriota > Terriglobia > Bryobacterales > Bryobacteraceae > Bryobacter. The sequence goes on along the minus strand of JAINDK010000038.1, from coordinate 145,131 downwards.
GGCGCCGTCGCGTTCGCCGATTTCAATGGAGGCGAGACCGAGGGCGCGCTCGCGGTCGAAGGGGGAGCCGGCATCGCGCCAGACGCGGAGTTGGGCGGGGGCGGAGGAGGCGGGGGTGGGGCGGGACTGGATGCGATGGTCGGTGAAGGCGCTGTGGCCGCCGTCGGAGGCGGGGCGGCGGGGCATGTGGCAGGAGGCGCAGGTCTGGGAGGAGACGGGGTGGGCCGGGGACAGGGAAGAATGGCAGGAGCGGCAGGTGGCGGTGACGTTGATGGCGGGGCCGTGGGAGGCGTGGCAGGAGCCGCACCAGAGCTTGCCGGAGGATTGGCGGGCGCATTCGCTGAGGGCGAGTTGTTCGACGTGGCTGACGACGCGGAGGTCCTGGCGGGGGCGGTCGTAGACGATGGTGAGGGGACCGATGCGGGTTTCGCCGGTGAGGTGGCAGCGCTCGCAGACGGAGTCGCGGGCGGCCGGGGCGAGGCGCGAGGGATTGGAGATGTTGGCGCGGGAGGGGCGGGCGAGGTGGGCGGCGGGATTGCCGTGGCATTGATCGCAGGAAATGGGTTGGGGATTGGCGGCATCGCCGCTTGAGTGGCAATCGAGGCATTGGGTGGTGACGCGGCGATCGAAGTCGAGGCGGGAGTGGCGTTCATAGCCGGGTGCGGCAGCCCAGAGGTGGTTGTCGCGGTAGAGGGCGGCGGGGGATTGAAAGAGGGCCTCGCCGATGCGGACGAGGTAGCCGGCGGCGTGGGCACCGGAGCCGATTTGCCAGTCGATGGGGTATTCGGCGGAGAGGGAGCCGCGCTCGATGCGGTGCCAGAGGCGGCCGTCGCGGGTGAAGGACTCGAAGCGGGACTGGGAGGGGGAATGAACGAAGGAACCGGGGGCGGTGGGCTGGGCGGGAGCGATGGCATTGCCCATGGGGGTGCGGGCGAAGGCCGAGACTTGCGCGGGGTGGCAAGACTGGCAGGGGTGGACCGCGAGGAGAGGAAGAGCGGCAAGGAAAAGACAGACGCTCCGAATCATTCCATGACAATCATAACCATTTGTGATAGACAGTCAGGGATGAGAAGAAGGCAATTTCTGGCGACGATGCCGGCGGGCATGGCGATGGCGCAATTTGGGGAAGTGGGGCCGCCGTCGAAGTATGAGGCGAGCTGGGATTCACTGAAGCGGCATCCGCTGCCGAAGTGGTTTGGGGATGCGAAGCTGGGGATCTTCATCCATTGGGGACTGTATTCGGTGCCGGCGTGGGCGCAGCCGAGCGGGGAGTTGGGCAAGGTTGATTTCTCGAAGTGGTTTTACCAGAACCCGTATGCGGAGTGGTATTTGAATTCGATCCGGCTGAAGGAGTCTTCGGCGTATGCGCATCACGCCAAGACGTATGGGGCGGATTATGACTATTACCGGTTCGCGGAGAAGTTCACGCAGGAGAGCATGAAGTGGAACCCGGAGGAATGGGCGGGGCTGTTTCAGCAAGTGGGGGCGCGGTATGTGGTGCTGACGACGAAGCACCATGACGGGTTTACGTTGTGGCCGTCGAAGGTAAAGAACCCGGTGAAGGCGGACCTGCCGGTGATTGGGCGGGACTTGGTGGGGGACCTGACGGGGGCGGTGCGCAAGGCGGGGATGAAGATGGGTTTGTATTATTCAGGGGGGCTTGACTGGACGTTTGAAACGCGGCCAGTGCGGACGATGATGGACGTGGGCAAGACGGTGGTGCAGACGCAGCAATATGCGGACTACGCGGATGCGCACTGGTATGAGTTGATGGACCGCTACCAGCCGGCGGTGTTGTGGAACGATATCGGCTATCCGAAGGTGGGGAAGTTGGAGAAGATCTTCGCGGACTTCTACAACCGGGACAAGGAAGGGCTGGTAAACAACCGGTTTGGGCGGGATCACTTTGATTTCACGACGCCGGAGTATTCGCGCTATGACCGGATCGTGGAGAAGAAATGGGAGAGTTGCCGGGGGCTGGGCTTCAGCTTTGGCTACAACCAGATTGAAGGGCCGGAGCATGTGCTGGCGAGCGACAAGCTAGTGGAGTTGTTTGTGGACATCGTGAGCAAGAACGGGAACCTGTTGTTGAACGTGGGGCCGCGGCCGGACGGGAGCATCAGCGAGATCCAGAAGGACCGGCTGAAGGCGCTGGGGCAATGGCTGAAGGTGCACGGGGAGGGATTGTTTGAATCGAAGCCATGGATCCGGGCGGCGGCGCGCGAGGCGGACGCGGATGTGCGGTTTACGCGCAAGGGGGACGCGGTGTATGCGTATCTGCTGAAACCGACGACGGGCAACGAACTGCGGGTGCCGCGGGTGATGGCGGCGCCGGGGTCGACGATCGTGAAGCTGGGCGAGGCTGGGGCGCTCGAGTGGCGGCAGGCGGGGGCCGACGTGATCGTCAAGACGCGGCATGCCGGGCCGATGGCGGGGGCGCTGAAGATTACGCCGGCGCCGTATCAACTGGTGCGGGATTAAGATGAAGGGATGACCCGCCGCACCTTGATGAGCCTGGCTACGACGCCGCTGTTTGCCCAAACGACGAAGCCGGGCGAACACGCCGGGCACGGATGTACGCCACCGCCGACGGCTGGGGCGCCGAGCCTGCCGGCCAAGCTGATGGGGGGCATGGGGCAGATCGCGTTTCCGATCACGATCAAGGAACATATCGGGCTGCTGTACTTTCAGCAGGGCGTAGCGCAGTTGCACAGCTTTTGGGCGAAGGAAGCAGAGCGGAGCTTCCGGATGGCGGCGAGCATTGATCCCGAGGCGCCGATGCCATGGTGGGGCGTGGCGATGGCGGCGTCGGGGGATTACCGGCCGAAGTTCCAGCAGGAGCATTTGGACGAGATTTTTGGCAAGCAACCGCGGACCACGCCGCGGGCCTGGGAGGCGGCGCAGCGGGCGCGGGAGCTGGCGGGAAAGCGCAAGGATCTGCCGCTGATCGAGAGGCTGTATGTGGAGTCGATCCAGGGGAAGTGTGATCCGGGCGCGGTGAACCCGGATGGGGCATACGTTGAGGGGCTGCGGAAGATTCTGACGATTTACCCAAATGAGATCGAGGCGAAGTTGTATCTGGCGCTGGCGACGATGCGGGGATTTACGCTACCGGACCACAAGCCGCGGCAGGGGACGACGGAATCGGTGGAAATCCTGCGGAGCCTGCTGGCGGAGGCGCCGGAGCATCCGGGGCTGCATCACTACATCATTCATGGGTTTGAGGGATCGAGCTTTGCGCGGGAGGCGTGGGCGAGCTGCGAGGCGTATGCGCGGCTGGTGCCGATGATTCCGCATGCACTGCACATGCCGGGGCACATTTACGCGCAGACGGGGAAGCTGAAGGAAGCGCAGACGGCGTTTCGGGAATGCATGGCGTTGGAGTTGCAGTATATGGCGCAGGACAAGGAATACGGCAGCGGGCATCACGGGCACAACGTGCATTTCTTGGCGATGGTGTATTCGATGGACAATCAGCCGGAGAAGGCGCTCGAGTGCGCTCGGCACCTGCTGGCGTTTGGGGATACGGCGGCGGAGGCAGCGCGGCCGGATGCGATTTATGGAGCGTACCGGCAAGGGTTTTTCTCGGCGTTGCGGACGGTGGCGCAGCATGAGATGTGGGGAGTGGCCGGGGATGAGAAGCTGATCCCGAACATCAAGCAGCCGCGCTTCGAGGCATGGCGGCACTGGCTGCAGGCGCTGGCGGCGATGCACCGGGACAAGGATGCGGCGAAGGCGCGGGAGCACATGACGGCGATGGACAAGGCCCTGGGTGAATTTCTGCGGCTGACGAATTACTCAATGCCGGAAGAGCTGGCGGTGGCGCGGATGGAGCTGGACGGGCATTATTTTTGGTTGCAGGGTGATGCGCACCATGCGCTCGAGAAGCTGGAGGAGGCCAGCGTGCGGGAGCGTCAACTGCGGTATACGGAGCCGAGCTGGTATCCGCGGCCGGTGGCGGAGGCGATGAAGAAACTGAACCCGGTGAACACGAGTATTGCAAATCATGGTTGAGGTGATCGGCGGAAGCCTGGCGGGGGCCAGCGCGGCGCTGGAATTACTGCGGCGGGGGCGGGAAGTTACTGTTTACGAGAAGACTAAGTTTCCGCGGCACAAGGTGTGCGGGGAGTTTCTTGACGGGAAGGCTGTGGAGTTACTGGGGGGACTTGGGATAGAAGGGGCGAGGATTACGGAAACGGCGCTGGTGTGGCGGGGGGTGGAGAAGAGATTTGCGCTGCCGCGGGCGGCAGTGGGGATCAGCCGGTACCGGTTGGATCAGGCACTGAAAGAGCAGGTTTGCGCGCTGGGGGGTGTGTGGCGGGAGGAGGCGGGCAAGGCGCATGCGGGGGCGATTGTGGCGCATGGGAGGAAGCCGGTGAGCACGAGGGGGGAGCGGTTATTCGGGTACAAGGCGCATTTTGCCGGGCCGGTGAATGAGGCGGTGGAATTGTATTTCGAGGGGGTGGGGTATACGGGGGTGAACCCGGTGGAAGGGGGGAGGACGAATGTGTGCGGGGTGGCCAAGGAGGAACAATTGCGGGCGGTGGGTTTTGACGTGGACCGGTTTCTGGCGGGGCAATCGCATGTAGCGAAGCGGCTGGGGGGACTGGAGCGGCGGATGGATTGGTTGTTCACGGGGCCGCTGTTTTATGGGCCGGTGGAGGAGACGGTGGGGTATCCGTGCGGGGATGCGTTGAGTTTCGTCGATCCGTTTACGGGTTCGGGGATGTTGGGGGCGGTGGTAACGGGGAAACTGGCGGGGCGGGCGGTGGCGGAGGGGTGGAGGCGGGAGCAGTATATGCGGGAGTGCGCGAAGATGCTGGCGCCGGCGTTTGCGTGGTCGAGTGTGATGCGGAAAGCGCTGAACTGGCCGGGGGTGCCGTATCTGGCGAAGCTGATGCCGGCACAGGTGTTGTATGGGTGGTCGCGGCCGGCCTGAGCGGGGCGGGCTATTCGGTGCCTTCGATTGGGGAATCGAGAACGGATTCACCAAACAGGGCGATGCGGTCATAGATTTCGCGGCGTTCCGACTCGTTGGGATGGAGGAACTCGATGGTATCGAGCAGGTGGCGGAGGAAGAGGTCAAGGTGGTGGCTGGTGATGCCGAGTCCTTTATGGACGGCGTCGAGGGGGCGGCCGGAGTAGGAGCGGGCTGGGGCACCGAGAGCGGCGGTGAAGAATTCGAACTGCATCTGGCGGAGTTTATCCATGGGGAGATGGAGGAAGAAGGGAGCGAGGGCGGGATCGGCGAGAACGCGTTTGTAGAAGCGATCGATGAGCAAGGAGATGCCGATATCGCCGCCGATGCGATCGAAGAGAGTGGGCGAAGAGTTGCTCATGACGTGAACCCAAGAGAAATTTATCACTTTCCCGCCTGGACCGGCTAATTCGTGAAAGAATATGCCACGATGGCGACACCGGTAGCACAACCCCAGAGCGAGATGCAGTGGCGACTGCTGATATTGCTGGTCATTGCGGTTTTTGTCAATTACATTGACCGCGGGAACCTGAGCGTATCGGCGGCAAAGATCACCGATGAGCTGCAATTGAATCCGGCGATGATGGGGCAACTGTCGTCGGCGTTCTTCTGGACCTATGCGTTGTGTCAGGTGCCGGCGGGGTGGCTGATACAGCGCTATGACGTGCATAAGGTATTCGCGGCCGGGTTTTTATTGTGGTCGCTGGCGACGGCATTCACGGGATTGACGACGACGTTCACGACGTTGTTTGCCTTCCGGTTGATTCTGGGGGTGGGCGAATCGGTGGCGTACCCAGCGTTTTCGAAGATTATCGCGAAGGATTTTCCGGAGGATCAGCGCGGGAAGGCAAACGGGTTTATCGATGCGGGCTCGAAGCTGGGGCCGGCGCTGGGGACGCTGATCGGGGGACTGATCGTGGCGAACCTGGGGTGGCGGAGCCTGTTTTTGATTCTGGGGTTTGGCGCGCTGGCGTGGCTGCCGTTCTGGATGCGGTCGGCGCCGAAGCACCGGGCGGAGAATGCGGTGAAGGCGGAGCCGGTGGCAGAGCCAACGACGATGGATCTATTGAGCCGGCGAGCGGTGTGGGGGTCGTTTCTGGGTCTGTTTGCGATCAACTACGCGTGGTACTTCATGGTGAACTGGTTCCCGTATTACCTGGAGAAGCAGCGTGGGTTTTCGACCCAAAAGATGGCGGTGCTGGGGAGTTTGCCGTTTGCGATGATTGCGGTGTCGGCGACGCTGGGAGGGTGGCTTTCGGACCGGCTGATCTCAAAGGGACATACACCGACGCTGGTGAGAAAGTCGTTTATTATCGCGGGGCTGCTGACGGGAACGATCCTGTATCCGGCGGGAATTGCGACGGATGATAACGTGTCGATGGGTTTGTTTTTGTTGGCGTGTTTCGCGTTTGGGTTTGCGACCTCGAATCACTGGGCGGTGACGCAGACGCTGGCGGGGCCGGGGGCGGCGAGCAAGTGGACGGGATTCCAGAATTGCTTCGGGAATTTTGCCGGGGTAGCAGCGGGGTGGCTGACGGGGCGGATCGTGAACGAGACGAAGAGCTTTGATGGAGCTTTTTTGGCCGTGGCGGGGATGGTGGTGATGGGGGCGCTGGCCTATGCGTTTATCATTCCGGAGTTGAAGCCGATTGATTGGGGGACGAAGGAGAAGGCGGCCTAAGGGGTGGAGGAATTGGGTCTTTTTCACCCAGGGGTGGGTGAAATGGCGACAGGGGCAAGGGTAGTGGCTATTCGGACTCTTCTTCGCGGGGAGAGCCGGAAAGCATGGCAAAGAAAAGGCCTACGATCAATAATCCACAGAGAAAAGCGGCGAGTGTCATGGGGTCCTCCAACTGGATAAGCGTAAAATGAGCACGCAATGGGCCAAAGTGAGGGGGGGCGTGGGGAAAATATGTTAGCTTGCGCATATGAATACTGAGCTGGCATTTGGGAAGACGGGATTGGAAGTGGAGCTGCCGGGGGGATATGCCTACCGGATGTTGGAGGCGAAATCGGCGGCGGCGCTGGCGGATGAGCGGGGGGCGCTCGAACACGCGGTAGAGAATCCGATCGGGACGCCGGCGTTGCGCGAGATGGCGCGGGGCAAGAAGACGGTGGCGATCTCGGTGTGCGACATTACGCGGCCGGCGCCAAACCGGAGGACGTTGCCGGTGGTGTTGCGGGCGCTTGAGCAGGGGGGAATCGCGCCGGAGAACGTGACGATCTGCATTGCGACGGGGCTGCACCGGATTGCGACGCCGGGGGAATTGGACGAGATTCTGGGGCCGGAGATCGCGGCGAAGTACAAGATTTTCAATCACGATGCCAAGGTGTTTGGGGATCATCGGGGGCTGGGGGAGACGGGGAGCGGGATTCCGGTTTACATCGCGGAGGCGTTTGTGGCGGCGGATCTGCGGATCACGCTGGGCTTTATCGAGCCGCACCTGATGTTGGGTTATTCGGGGGGGCGGAAGCTGATTGCACCGGGGCTGGCGGCGCAGGAGACGATCAAGGTGATACACAGCCCGCGTTTTATGAGGGACCGGCGGAGCGTGGAGGGTTCGATCGCGGACAATCCGCTGCACCGGGAATTGCAGGAGATTGCGCGGATGGCGGGGCATAGCTTTATGCTCGATGTGGCGCTGACGCGCAAGCGCGAGATCGCGCAGGTGTTCGCGGGGCACCCGGAGCAGGCGCATGCGGCGGGGGTGGATTTTGTGAGCCGGGTGATGCTCGAGAAAATTGAGCGGCCGGTGGATGCGGTGGTGACGACGTGCGCGGGGTATCCGCTGGATCTGACGTTCTATCAGGCAGTGAAGGGAGTGACGGCGGCGAGCCACATTGTGCGGGAGGGGGGGAGGATTCTGATTTCGGCGGAGTGTTCGGAGGGGCCGGGGGCGCCGGAGTTTCGGGAGATGATGAAGCGGTTCAATACGCCGCGGGGCTTTTTGGAAGCGGTGAAGGATGCGCCGGTGACGGTGGATCAATGGCAGTTGGAGAAGTTGGCGCTGGTGATGGAGACGAAGGAAGTGGTGTTTCACACGCCGGGGGTACCGGAGGAGTACCGGGGGCAGATGTGGGGGCCGGTGTACAGCGAGTTTGGGCCGGCGATGGAGCGGCTGACGGCGGGCTTGGGGGCGGGAGCGGAGATCGCGGTGATACCGGAGGGGCCGTATGTGCTGGCGCGAGTAGCGTAAGGGCGGCAGCCATGCGATACTGATAGGTCATTTGCAGCAATGACGAACAGAATTATTTGCATGGTAGGGGCCGCCATGATGGCGGCGTTTGGACAGGAGAGTGGGACTTGCACGGGGCGGGTGGGAGATGCGGAGGGCAAGCCCATCGGGGGAATCGAGATCGAGGCCAGCGGACTGAAACCGGTGGTGAGCGATGGGGAGGGGCGGTTCCGGCTGGAGGGGGCTACGGGGAGCGTAGCGCTGTTGACGGCGAAGGGGCGCGGGTACATACCGGTGCAGGTGAGTGTCAGTTTGCCGTGCCGGGATGTGGTGGTGAAGATGGAGACGGTGCAGACGACGATCGAGGTGAAGGCGCCGACGGATGATTTTCTGGCGACGGTTTCGGTGAGCGTGACGAAGTCGCCGATGAATCTGCTGGATTTGCCGCAGCCGGTGCAGGTGTTACCGAAGGCGCTGATCGAGGACCGGAACATACAAGACATCAAGGATCTGTACCGGAACATCAGCGGGGTGCAGGATTCGCCGTATTCCGCGATGACGATGAGGGGATTTACGCAGCGGGAGGTTTTGTTTAACGGGGTGAGGGGGAATCCTTACGGGAGCCTGGACAACGACATCAACGATGCGGGGTTTTCGACATCGCAGGGGCGGCTGACGAATGTGGAGTTTGTGGAGGTATTGAAGGGGCCGGCGGGGGTGTTGTTTGGAGGAGGAGAGCCGGGCGGGGTGGTGAATTTTGTCACGCGGAAACCGCGGCGGACGACGACGGGGGAGGCAAGCTACCGGATGGGGAGCTTTGCGCAGCGGGGCGGGCATGGGGAGTTGAGCGGACCGCTGGCCGGGGTGAAAAACGTGTTTTACCGGGCGGCGATTTATGGGGAGGAGCGGAAGATTTTTCGCTACAACTCGGGGAGCGAGAATCTTCATTTTGCTTCGGGGCTGAGTTGGAAGATGAAGGAAGCGACTTCGCTTGGGTTTGAGTATGAGTACATCGACCAGAATCTATTGGGGCACCGGCTGAGAGGGATCCCGGTGAATGCGGCGGGGGGTTGGCTGGCGGCGCGGGAGTGGTCGGCGGCAGAGCCGACGGACCGGTCGGAGTTGCAGGCGCGGGTATTGCAGGGGCGGCTGGACCATGGAATCACGTCGACTTTTCGGACGGATGTGACGGTGCGGTATTTGAATTATGACCGGCCGGAGCGGTATCACGAGCCGCGAGGGATCAACGCGGATGGCCGCACGATGCGGCGGGAGTACCGGGATCAGTTTCGGGGCAACGAGGATGTATCGCTGACGGCGAATTTCTATGAGCGGGTGAAGCGGAACAACTTGAGTTTTGGCTATGAGGTAGTGAGGCAGGATTGGGCGGGGCGGTATGGGACGGCGCGGGAAGCGGAGCGGGGCGGGCCGGTGCCGGGCATCGACCTCCTGGCGCCGGTGTATGGGCGGAGCACAAGGCCGCTGATCAATGCGGGGGCGTATGTGCAGCAGAAAGTGCTGGCGCAGCGGCAGGGTTTGTTCGTGCAGGATCAGATCGAGGTGAGTCCGCGGCTGCAATTGTTGTTTGGGGGGAGGTGGGAGCGATTCACGGATGAGGGGCGGGCGGGGGCACTGCCATTACGGGCGGAAGTGGGGGCCTGGACGGGGCGAGCGGCGGCGGTGTACCGGTTGATGCCGGGGCTGGCGGCATATGCGAGCGTGAGCAACAACTTCAACCGGGCGCCGTCGCTGGCGCAGACGCCGCTGGCCAACGGGCCGCACGATCCGGAGCGGGGACGTCAATTGGAGGTGGGGGTGAAGCAGGAGTTGAGCGGGGGGCGGATATTGGTAAACGCGGCATACTTTCGGATCCGGAAGACGAATGTGTTGAGGCTGGATCCGAATTTCGGGCCGAACGGGGATAATTTTGCGGCGGTGTTTCCGATTGGGGTGGTGCGCAACCAGGGAGTGGAAATGGATGTGACGGGCAAGGTGACGAAGAACCTGAGCGTAATTGTGAACTATGCGCTGCTAGACAGCGAGATCCTGGCAGACCGGTTTACGGCGGCGGCGGTGGGCAAAGCGTTACCGAACGTAGCGAGGCATGCGGGAGGGGTGTTTGTGCGCTATGACTATGAGCGGACGGGGACGAGTCTGCATGTGGGGTCGGAGGCGCGGGGACGGCGGTTTGAGCCGTATGCGGGGTTTGCGGCAGGGGGCTACGCGGTGTTTGACGTGGGAGTATTTCAGAAGATTGGGCCGAGGCTGGATTTACGGGCGCAGTTGGATAATGCCTTCGATAGACTATACGGAACGGCGAGCTTATTTGCGGCGCGGGCCGGGAATATGCCAGGGGCGCCGCGAACGGCAAGCATTGGATTGCACTTTGTGGCGCGCCGCGGGCGCTAATGGAAGCGAAGAAACGGGAAAGCACGATTGATCTACTACGAGGCATCGTAATGGTGCTGATGGTGGTGGATCATGCGCAGGAATATCAGGCGGGACCGGGGCGGGGGCTGGTGACGGACCCGATGAATCTGGCGGTGACACCGGGGCTAGTGTATTTCTGGCGGATCCTGGCGCATTTCTGCGCGCCGGTGTTTACGCTGCTGATGGGGATGAGCGCGTGGTTGAGCGGGGCGAGCCGGGAGAAGCTGTTGAAGCGGGGACTGGTGATGTTGGCCCTCGAGTTCACGGTGATGAACTGGGCGTGGACGTTCAATCCGATGTGGCACCGGTATTTTTTCCAGATCATCGGAGCGATGGGGGTAGCGATGCTGGTGATGGCGGCGATGAAGCCGCTGGGGGAGCGGGCGATGCTGTGGACGGGGGTGGGGCTGGTGGCGGGGCACAACCTGCTCGACGGCATCCATTTCGCCAGCGGGACATGGGAGCATGCGCTTTGGTCGTTGCTGCATGAGAAGAACGTATTGCCGGCAGGCTGGGGATTTTCGGTGCGAACGACCTATCCGGTACTGCCGGTGATGGGGCTGGGGCTGGCGGGATATGGGTTGGGGAACTGGTGGAAGAGGGGGGAGGCGCCGTGGGTGAAGACGGGTCTGGGAATGATGGGGCTATTCGTGGCTTTGCGGGCGAGCGGAGTGTATGGAGATCCGAATGAGTGGGAGCGGAACTCGTTGGCACTGCAATCTTTCTTGAACGTAACGAAGTATCCGCTGTCGCTGCAATTCGTGTTGATGACGGTGGGGCCGGCGATGGTGTTTCTGGGGGTGGCGCGGCGGCGGGGGTGGAGGCAGGAGCAGTTGGAGCAACTGGGACGGACGGCGATGTTCTTCTACATAACGCATCTGGTGGTGCTGCATGCGGGGGCGCTGCTGGCGGGAGTGGTGGCGGGGGGCAAGGTTGAGTTGGGGGCGCGATTTGGCGGGGTGCCGGAGGTGGTGGGTTTTCCGGTATGGGCGACGGCGGTTGTGGCGCTGGGGGTGACAGCGTTGTTGTATCCGCTCTGCCGGTGGTACGAGCCGAGGCGGATGCGGTATCTCTAGCGGTTGGCTTCTTGTGAGCGGGGGTGGAAATTGAGGTTGGACCAATTGGTTTCAATTTCCTGGCGGATGTTTTTGACCATCATGATGCGGACATCGAAGCGGATGCGCTGCCATTGTTCGAACCAGACGCCGATATCCCATTTTTTGCGATCCATTTCGAACTGGGTGCCCTTGTCGATTTTGCCGAGGAGGCCAAAGCCGAGATTGACATTGTCGAAGACGAGGGCATTGATTTTGGCGACTTCGCCGTCAGTTTGGTCGAAGCAAATTTGACCGCGGATTTTTTCGAAGAGTTTGGCGCGGGTTTGTTTGGCTTTGTAGCCGGGGCGGGGTTCAAAGGTGATGATGTCGCAGGGGCGGCCGTTGTGAATTTCCGAACCATTGCGGCGGAACAGGAGGGCGCTGGGGACTTCGCGCAGAAATGAGTATTCCTCCAGTTTGGATTGCGGCGGAGTGCGGCGGATGGTCTCGATTTGTTTGCGGAGGCGTTCTTCCTGCTTGGCCTGTTGGTCGGCGGGGAGGGGCTTGTCGTCCTTGGCGATGACGCGGGTGACGACGAGTTCGTCCCAGGGATCGCGGCGGAGGGTGAGGATAGTTTGTTTTTCGACCTTGCCGTCAGCGGTGAGCTCGCGCTTTTGCTGGCGGCGGGTGTAGAGCAGGAGGTCTTTGTCTTTGTTGCGCTGCATCATGCGCTCAAGGGAGGCCTGGATGCGGTCCGCCGGGACCACGTCAGTCGGAGGATCAGCAGTGAGGGAGAGTACGCTAAAGAGACAGACAGCGAAGCGCATAGCTATACCTGGAGACCTGACTAAATTATATGAAATTATTATCATCCAAGGAAATATACCGGTGCGGCCTGTTTCAGGTAGTGGAAGAGGTGGCGGAAGGCCGGGATGGGTTTCGCATGAAGCGGGCGGTGGTGCATCATCCGGGATCGGCAGTGGTGCTGGTGGTGGACGAGAGCGAGCGTGTACTATTGGTGAGGCAGTACCGGTTGCCGGCGCGGAAGCGGATTTGGGAATTACCGGCGGGGAAGATAGATGAGGGGGAGACGGCGCTGGCGGCGGCCAAGCGGGAGTTACGGGAGGAGACAGGGTATCGGGCGGGGAGGTGGAAGAAGCTGGCGAGTTATTGGGCGAGCCCGGGGTTTCTGGCCGAGAGGATGAATGTGTACTTGGCGACGGAACTGGCGCCCGGGGAGGCGGCGCCGATGGAGGATGAGCGGATCGAGATGCGGTGGTTTACGGGCGAGGAGATGGATGAGTTGATCGCGGGGGGGAAGATGGACGATGGGAAGACGATGATCGGGTATCTGGCGTGGAAGCGATACCACGGGGGGAGCTAGGGGAGATCAGAGGCTTTCGGGCACCGGGGCATGATTGCGCAGCCAGGTGAGGAGTTGGGCGATGGCGTTGCCGCGGTGGGAGATGGTGGCTTTTTCTTCCTTGGTCATTTCGGCGAAGGTGCGGGCGGCGGGGGGATAGAGGAAGTAAGGATCGTAGCCGAAGCCATGTTCACCGCGGGGGGAGTCGAGGATGGCGCCTTCGACGGTGCCGCGGAAGGTAGCGAGGACACGATCTTGGTCGACGAGGGCGATGACGCAGACGTAGCGAGCGGAGCGGAGAGACTGGCCGGCGATTTCGCGCACCAGGCGGGCGTTGTTGTCGGCGTCGTTGCCGGCCCAGCGGGCGGAGTGGATGCCGGGAGCGCCGCCGAGGGCGTCGACCTCGAGGCCGCTGTCTTCGGCGATGAGCCAGCGGTCGGAGTGGCGAGCGTAGTAAAGGGCTTTTTCGATGGCGTTGGCCTCGAAGGTGGCCCCGGTTTCGGGGGCGACGGGGAGGGAGGCGAGAGCGGGGAGCATCTCGATGTCGAGGCCGGCGCCGGAGAATTCGCGGACTTTACCGGGGTTGGAGGTGGCCAGATAGAGCTTCATTTTGGAGTTGGATGAGGGAGGCGATGCCGGACTTGGCGAGGGCGATGAGTTGGGCGAGTTGGGGGTCGTCGAAGGGGAGTTGTTCGGCGGTGGCCTGGACTTCGATGAACTTCCCTGCCCCGGTCATGACGAGATTCATATCGACTTCGGCGGCGGAGTCTTCTTCGTAGCAGAGGTCGAGCAAGGGGATGCCCTGGTGGATGCCGACGCTGGTGGCGGCGACGTTATCGCGCAGGGGGGATTTTTTGAGGACGCCGGATTTGAGGAGCTTACCGACGGCGATGCCGAGGGCGACATAGGCGCCGGTGATGGAAGCGGTGCGGGTACCGCCGTCGGCCTGGATGACGTCGCAGTCGATGGTGAGGGTGCGCTCGCCGAGGGCGGCGAGGTCGATGACGGCGCGGAGGCTGCGGCCGATGAGGCGCTGGATTTCCATGGTGCGGCCGGACTGGCGGCCTTTGTTGACCTCGCGGGGGGTGCGGGTGATGGTGGCGCGAGGGAGCATGGCGTACTCGGCGGTGACCCAACCGGAACCCTTGCCGCGGAGGAAGGAAGGAACGCCGTCGTCGATCGAGGCGGCGCAGAGCACGCGGGTATGACCGACAGAGATAAGCACGGAGCCCTCGGCCGTCAGAAGATAATCAGTATGGAGATGAACGGGGCGAAGCTCGCCGGGGGCGCGGCCATCGAGACGCGTCATTTGGCTTTCATCCCCGAGAGAGAAGCATAGAAGAGAAGCGAAAGAAGACCAATGCCAATGAGAATGATGAGCAAGCAGGGGATGGCGCCGACGAAAGACTTAGGGGAAGGTGTTTCGGGGGCGGCCTTCCTGATGCCGCCGCGCGACGGCCGGGATTTAGCCATATATTCTCGATGGTATGCCATGAAGGTGTTGGTGGGGGCGATGGGATGGGGATTGTGGGGATGCGGGGGAGCGGCGGGGCCGTTTGTGGCGCCGGAGGCGGTGGAAGGGGGATGGAAGATGAGCGGGAAGGAGGGGTTTGAGGCGGAGGACTGGCTGAAGATTCTGAAGATCCGGCAAGCGGTGCGGGTGCGCTATGAGGGGCCGACGGATGTGGAGGTGGAGTTTTACGAAATGCCGGGCGAGACGGCGGCATTCGAGTGTCTGCAGAAATACCGGGCCAAGGGTAAGGAGGACCGGTTTTATAAGCGGAACGTGTTTGTGGTGGTGCGGAGTGGGCATCCGAACCGGGAGATGATGATGGACTTCAGCCGGGCGCTGCAGAAGGGCTTGTAGGTGTTGTTGCCGCGAATCCAGGAAGGGGCAGTAGGGCTGCTGATCGCGGGCACGTTTCTGCTGGTATTGGTGACGGACGGGCTGGGGTGGCCGACGCTGCTGTTTTGTGTGGCGCTGGGGGGGTTGCGGCTGGCGGGGGTGAGAGTCTCGACGAATGTGGGGTGTGCGCTGTTGCTGGGGGTGGCGGGGGTGGCGCCGCTGTATTGGTTTTTCTTTCGCGGAATCGGAACGATGGGGTTGAAGGATTTTCTCTTGTCGGTGTTGATGGTGTTTTTGTTGAGTGCGAGGACGGGGCGGGATTTCGGAGCGGTGTCGAGCTATTGCGTATGGATCATGTTGGCATCGCTGTTTCCGTCAAGCGGGCCGCAGCAATGGTTCTTGCTGGGGGCGTTGTTTATCTGGTTTCTGGTGGTGCTGAGCCTGAATGAGTTGAGGCGGAACCGGGAGCAGTCGATAGATTGGAAGGGACCGGATGGGTGGGGGTTGGTGCGGCCGCTGGTGGGCTTTACGCTGTTGATGACGGTGGGGATCGGGCTATTTGGGGGTGTGCTTTATGTGCTGATGCCGCGGACGGCGATCGCGGCGATTCCGTTGAACTTCCGGCCGCCGCGGCGGCTGGTGGGATTTTCCGGGACGGTGAGGCTGGGGGAGATCGGAAGGTTGCAGGAGGACCGGACGCCGGCGTTCCGGGTTCGTTTTCTTGACGGGAAGCCGCCGGCGGTGGTGCGGTGGCGGGGAGTGGCGCTGGGGGACTTTAATGGGATCCAGTGGGCGAATATTGTCGAGGGGTGGCAGGAGTCGGCGCAGCAGGGCAAGGTGATCACGGCGTCGGATGAGCAGCGGCGGCGGGAGGGGCAGCGGCTGTTCTACGAGATCCAGACGCTGGCGGCGATGGAGCGGGTGTTGTTCACGGTGGGGGTGCCGGAGTATGTGTACTTGCCGCAGGGGAGATTGCGGCGCAACGGGGAGGGGGCGCTGCGGCAGATCGCGTTGGGGGAGGATTTGCCGAGTTATTCGATATCGGGCTGGCTGGACGGGGAGCGGCCACCGCGGGTCTCGGAGCCAGGGGTGGTGCTGGAGGGGTTGGTCAGGAGGCGGTATTTACGGTTGCCGGCGATCGCCGGGCCGGTGCGGGAGTTGGCCGAAGAGGTAACGGGGTCGAGCCGGGATGGGGCGGAGATTGCGGGGCGAATCGAAACGCATCTGCGAACAAAGTACGGCTACAGTCTGGAGGCGAATATTGGGGGGAAGGATCCGCTGGTGGATTTTCTGTTTGAGGCCAAGGAGGGGCATTGCGAGTACTTTGCGAGCGCGATGGCGGTAATGCTGCGGTTGAAGGGAGTGCCGTCGCGGGTGGTGACGGGTTTTTATGCGGCGCTGCCGGAACCGGTGGGGCCATGGTATGTGATTCGGAGCGCGAATGCGCATAGCTGGGTGGAGGCTTGGATCGAGGGGCGGGGGTGGGTGAGCTATGATCCGACGCCACCGGGGGGAGTGCAAAAGCAAATGCCGGCGGTGCTGGCATGGCTGGTGCGGTTGCAGGACCGGATGGTGATCTTGAGCGAGGAGTGGATGGGGAGCGGGAGCGGGCTGAAGAGGCCGAATCTGACGGTGCCGGATGTGGACTGGAGGTGGGCGGGAGTGGCGGTGTTGCTGCCGTTGGGGTGGCTGTTGTGGCGGCGGAGGAGGCGGGGCGAGGGGGAAAGACACGAGGCGAGCGTGCTGTTTGGGCGATATCTGGAGATGAAGGCGAGGCGGCGGGCGGCGAGCGAGACGGCGCGGGAGGTGGAGGACGGGGAGATGACGCGGCTGTATGAGCGGGCGCGGTTCAGCCGCGAAGAGGGGGCGATGGAGGCGTTTCGAAGGGCTTTTGCCGAATGCCGTCGAGCAGCGCGTAAAGGGCGCTGACGATTTTGGCGGGGGGGAGGCCGGTGGTGTCATTAGCGCGGAGGACGCCGGCCGGGGAGAAGGAGGCGTTGGGGGATTTTTGAACGAGGTCCATAAGCTTGCGGGCCTCGATCTTGGCTTGCTGGTGGAACTTGATCTGGAAGAGGCCCTGGCGGCGTTCGACGCTTTCGACGCCGATGGATTGGGCCAAGTTTTTGACCTGACCAAAATCGACGAGGAGGCGGACGTCATCGGGCACGGGGCCGTAGCGGTCGGCGAATTCGGCGACGATTTCGGCGGCGACCTGGGGCGTTTTGGCGTCGGCGATTTTTTTGTAGGCGCGGAGGCGCTGGTTGTCCTCGGGGATGTAGGTGGGGGGGATACGAATTTCGAAACCGAGGTTGAGCGTGGACTGAATCTCGAGCGGGACTTCTTCGCCTTTCATTTCGCGAACGGCTTCTTCGAGCATTTTGATGTACATGTCGAAGCCGACGGCGTTGATGTGGCCGGATTGTTCGCCGCCGAGGAGGCTGCCGGCGCCGCGGAGTTCGAGATCGAGAGCGGCGATCTTGAAGCCGGCGCCGAGGTCGGAGAATTCCTTGAGGGCGGCGAGGCGTTTGCGGGCAACTTCGGTGAGTTCGGTGTCGGGGGGAACGAGGAGGTAGGCGTAAGCGCGGCGGTTGGAGCGGCCGACGCGGCCGCGGAGCTGGTAAAGCTCGCTGAGGCCATAGTTTTGTGAGTTTTCGATGATGATGGTGTTGGCCAGGGGGATGTCGAGGCCGTTCTCGACGATGGTGGTGCAGACGAAGACATCGAACTCATGGCGCATGAAGCCGAGGAGGACTTTTTCGAGTTCGTCCTCGACCATCTGGCCGTGACCGACACCGACGCGGATACCGGGGACAAGTTCCTGGAGGGAGAAGGCACGCTCGTAGATGGATTCGACGCGGTTGTGGACGAAATAGACCATGCCACCGCGGGCGATCTCCTGTTCGATGGCGGCCTTGATGACCTGCTGGTCGAATTTGGCGACGACGGTGTGAACGGCGAGGCGGTCCTTGGGTGGGGTTTCGATGACGCTGAGATCGCGGATGCCAATCAGGGACATGTGGAGGGTACGGGGGATGGGGGTGGCCGAGAGGGTGAGTACGTCGACGTTTTGCTTGAGGGTCTTGAGGCGCTCTTTGTGACGGACGCCGAAGCGCTGTTCTTCGTCGACGATCAGGAGGCCGAGGTCGGGGAATTGAACGTCCTTGGACAGGATGCGGTGGGTGCCGATGAGGATGTCGACTTTACCGTTTTCGAGGTCTTCGAGGACCTGTTTGGTTTCCTTGGGGTTGCGGAAACGGCTGAGTTGTTCGATGCGGACGGGGAAGGCGGCGAAGCGGCGCTTGAAGCTCTCGAAGTGTTGGAAGGCGAGGACGGTGGTGGGGGCGAGAACGGCGACCTGTTTGCCATCGCCGAGGGCCTTGAAGGCGGCGCGCATGGCGACTTCGGTTTTACCGAAGCCGACGTCGCCGACAACGAGGCGGTCCATGGGCATAATGGACTCCATGTCGCGCTTGATGTCGCGGACGGCGGAGAGCTGGTCCTTGGTGGCGTTGTACTCGAAGGAGTCTTCAAATTCGCGTTGCCAGTTGGAGTCGGGGGAGAAGGCGAAGCCTTCGGCCATGCGGCGCTGGGCGTAGAGCTTGAGCAGCTCGTCGGCCATGTCCTTCATCCTGGCCTTGACGCGGGATTTGGTCTTCTGCCAGGTGATGCCGCCGAGTTTGTCGAGGGGGGCCTTGGTTTCGGCGCCCGAGCCGGAGCGGTATTTGGAGATGAGGTCGAGGCGGGTGACGGGGACGTAGAGCTTGGATTCACCGGCGTATTCGAGCAGAAGGAACTCACCGCTGCCGCCGCCCTGGTTGATGAGCTTGATGCCGAGGAATTTGCCGACGCCGTGAGTCTGGTGGACGACGAAGTCGCCGGCCTTGAGATCGGCGATATCGGCGGCGAAGGCGCCCATGGAGGAGACGGGGCCGCGCTGGTTGGAGCGGGCCACGAGATCGGAGGATTCAAAGAGGTCATCGCCACCGAAGAGGGCGAGCTTGGGGTCGCGGAAGACGGCGCCGCGGGAAAGGCGTCCCTTGACGAGGATGACGTTGGCCGAGGGGCCGGAATAGACGCGGTCGGCGAGGTATTGGGGCATGGCTTCCTCCGGGGGGAGGACGACCTGGTAGGGGACTTTGTATTCACTGAAGACGTCAGCGAAGCGTTCGACTTCGCCGAGGGAATTGGCGAAGAAGACGACGCGATGACCGGAGGAGACGAGGGTGCGGGATTCCTCGACGGCCATGCGGATGTTGCCGCGGAAGGTGATGCCGGGGCGGGAGGAGAATTCACAGGCATAGGGGCCGTGATCGAGGGAGAGTTCGCGGATTTCGATTTCGCGCAGGCTGGCGGCGCCGTGGGAGGCGAGCTCGCCGTAATGGAAGTAATGGTCTTCGGGCTCGACGGTGGAGGCGCCTTCCTCGAGGCGCTTCCAGAAGCGTTCGGCGGCGGCGCGGACCTGTTCGGGTTCGTCCCAGACGAGGAGGCCGGAGGAGGAGAGATTGAGCAGGGAGAAGTCGCGGGGGCCGGATGAGTCGGAGGGGGTTTCGAGCAGGGGGAGGATGCGAATCTCGGGGACGCGGGCAATGCTGCGCTGGCTTTCGACGGCGAAGCGGCGGATGGACTCGATGGTGTCGCCGAAGAATTCGAGGCGGATGGGTTCTTCATTTTCGGCCGGGAAGATATCGACGATGCCGCCACGGATGGAGAACTGTCCGGTCCTCTCGACGGGTTCGTGGGGTTCATAGCCGATGCGCTGGAGGTGGGAGGCGAGGTCGTCGAGGGAGACCTCGTCGTTTTCGCGAAGGGAGAGGACGAGTTGGCGGTAAAAGGAGGGATGGGCGACGCGGAGCATGGCGCCGGCGATGGGGGCGATGGTAAGGGAGGCGCGCTGGGTAGAGAGCTTCCAGAGGCCGATGGCGCGCTGTTCGAGAATGGCGGAGTGGGGTTGGAGGTTCTGGTGGGGGAGGACGTCGAGGGCGGGGATGAGTTGGGCGGGGGGGGAATTGGGAGCGAGGAGGGTAAGGAAGGTATTGACGGCTTCGAGGAGGCTCTCGGCCTGGCGGTTGCCGTCGGTGAGGATGAGCTGGGGCTGGGAGTTCTTTTGCCAGAGAAGGGCGAGGATGAGGCCTTTGGCGGCGAGGGTGAGGCCACCGAGGGAAAGGGTGTGGCGGTCGTCGGCGGCGAGACCGGCGAGGAGTTTTTCGAATTGGGGGTGAGCGGCGAGGCCGGCGAGGAGGTCGCGGATCACGAGGAGTGGCGATCGAGAATTTGCTGGACGAGGTTGGTGGTGGAGTAGCCGGGCTCGAGGGGGAGAGCGAGGACTTGGCCGCCGGCGGCTTCGACCTCTTCGCGGCCAGCGATAAAGTGGGACCAATCGGCGCCCTTGACGAGGAAATCGGGCAGGACGGCGGCGATCAATTCGCGGGGAGTGTCCTCGTCGAAGAAGGTAACGGCATCGACAGCGGCGAGGGAAAGGGCGAGGCGGGCGCGGGTTTGTTCGTCGCAGATGGGCCGGGAGGGGCCTTTGAGGCGCTGGACGCTTGAGTCGGTATTGAGGGCGAGGATGAGGATATCGCCGAGGGAGCGGGCGGACTCGAGCAGGCGGACGTGACCGGGGTGGAGGATGTCGTAGCAGCCATTGGTGAAGACGACGCGTTTGCCCTCGTGCTTCCAGACAGCGCGTTGCGCCACGAGGTCTGGACGCGAATAGATTTTGGACATGGGTACACTTTTAGTTTATGAGAGTGTTGATTTGGATCGGAGCGGCGGCGGCGATGGTGGGGGCGCAAACGATCGAAGAACGGATCGGTGAGGCGGTGAAGGCGATGGAGCCGCGGCTGGTGGAATGCCGGCGGGACCTGCATATGCATCCGGAGTTATCGAACCGGGAGGAGCGGACGGGGAAGCTGGTGGCGGAGCGATTGCGGGCGCTGGGGCTCGATGAGGTGAGGGCTGGGGTGGCGGGGCATGGAGTGGTGGGTGTGTTGAAGGGGGGCAAGCCGGGGGGAGTTGTGGCGTGGCGGGCGGACATGGATGCGCTGCCGATTGATGAGAGCAAGCTGAATGTGCCATACAAGTCGACGGTGAAGGGAGTGAAGCATGCCTGCGGGCATGACGCGCACACGGCGATTGGGCTGGGGATCGCCGAAGCGCTGGTGAAGGTGAAGGAAGAGTTGCCGGGGACGGTGAAGTTTCTGTTTCAGCCGGCGGAGGAAGGAGCGGGCGGGGCGGCGAGTTGGGGCGCCAAGCAGATGATCGCCGAGGGGGCGCTCGAGAATCCGCGGCCCGGGGCGATCTTCGCGCTGCATGTAGGCACGCACATTCCGGTAGGGCAAATGAGCACGACGGACAACGCGGCGAGCGCGGCAAGCGGAGCGGTGGCGATTGAATTTCAGGGCAAGAAGGCGCACGGGGCGTATCCGTATCAGGGGATCGACGCGGTGGCGGTGGCGAGCCAGTGCATCGTGGCGCTGCAGACGATCCATTCGCGGCGGTTGTCCTCGCAGGAGCCGAGCGTGTTTTCACTGGGGACGATCCATGGGGGAGACCGGCGGAATGTAATTGCCGAGAGCGTGAAGGTGACCGGGACGGTGCGGACGTTCAGCGATAAGGTGCTCGACCAATATGAGGCAATGATTCATCAGACGCTGAAGGGTTGCACGGGGGGGATGGGAGCGGGATATCGATTGGAGTTCAAACGATCTTACCCGGCGATGATGAACAGCCCGTCCTTGAACGAGGGAGCGCGGCCAGTGCTCGAAAGGTTGCTGGGAAAGGGGAATCTGGTGACGGTGGGACCGGGGATGTTCGCCGAGGACTTCTCCTACTACCAGAGACAGGTGCCGGGCGTGATGCTGGGGCTGGGGGTGGCGAACGCGGCCAAGGGATTGACGGCGGGTCTGCATACGGCGGAGTTCGACCTGGATGAGGACGCGCTGGCGATCGGGGTGAAGGCGGGGGCGCATGTGGTGGTGGATTATCTGAGGAGGAGCGGGCAATGAAAGCATTGATTTTGCTGGCGGGAATGAGCGTGTGGGCGCAGGACTTCGGCGCGGAGGCGAAGGAGATGGAGGCGAAGCTGGTGGAGACGCGGCGGGACTTTCACCAGCATCCGGAGTTATCGAATCAGGAGGCGAGAACGGGGAAAGTGGTAGCCGAGCGGCTGCGGGCGCTGGGATTTGACGAGGTGAAGACGGGGGTGGCGGGCCATGGGGTGGTGGGGATCTTGAAGGGAGGCAAGCCGGGGCCGGTGGTGGCCTGGAGGACGGACATGGATGCGCTGCCGCTCGATGAAAGCGCGTTTAACGTGCCGTATCGGAGCCTGAACAAAGGGGTGAAGCACGCCTGTGGGCATGATGCGCACATGACGGTGGCGTTGGGGGTGGCGGAGATTCTGGCGCGGCGCAAGGCAGAGATGCCGGGGACGGTGAAGATCCTGTTTCAGCCGGCCGAGGAAGGGGTGAGCGATGTGGAGTATTTTGGCGCGGCGCTGATGATCCGCGAGGGAGTGATGGAGAACCCGAAGGTGGAGGCGATTTTTGCGTTTCATGTGTCGCCGATGCTCGAGGCGGGCAAGATCGGATATGCGAAGGGGCCGTTGCTGGCGAGCGCGGACAGCGTGAATATCAAGGTGCTGGGCAAGAAGGCGCATGCGGCTACGCCGGAGGCGGGCACGGATGCGCTGGTGGCGGCGGCACAGTGTGTGAACATGCTGCAGACGATTCATTCGCGGCGGGTGAGCACGATGGAGCCGAGCGTGTTGACGATCGGGACGATCCATGGGGGGGACCGCGGGAATGTTGTTGCCGATGAGGTGAGAATGGAGGCGACGCTGCGGACGTTTAATGAACAGACGCGGGAGGCGTACCGGACGTATGTGAAGCAGACGCTGGCGGGGTGCACGGAGATCAACGGCGGGGGCTATCAGGTGGAGTGGGTGCAGCCGAGCTACCCGGTGACGGTGAATCCGGCGGGGGTGGTGGAGTGGGCCTTGGGACCGGTGAGAAAGGCAGTAGGGCAGGAGAATGTGAAGGAGATGGCGCCGCAGATGGGAGGGGAAGACTTCAGCCTGTTTCAGAAGGTGGCGCCGGGAGCGATGTTCTGGCTAGGGGTGAGGAACGAAGCCAAGGGGATCACGAGCGGCCTGCACACGACGGACTTCGATGTGGATGAAGCCGCGCTGGGGGTGGGCGTGAAGACCGCCGCGACGATCCTGTGGGAGTACCTTACTTCTTCGCGCCCTGCTTGGCGATGATCAGATCCTTGACGGCGTTGTAGGTGGCTTCGGGAACGATTTTCTTCGAGACGAGTTCGTCCTTGCCCTTGTAGGGGCGGCCCTTGATGATGGCTTCGGCGTACTTGGGGCCGATGCCCTTGAGGGCTTCGAGATCAGACTTGGAGGCGGAGTTGATATCGAGGAGTTCGGCTTTTTTGGCAGCGGCAGCGGCAGCGGGAGCGGCGGCCTTGGCGGCGGCTTTTTTATCCTGAGCGAGAAGCATGGCGGCACCGAGACCGGCGGCGAGGAGCAGATTTTTGAATTGAACCATGAGGAGATTGTACGCCAGAGGGAGGGTGGGTGAAGGGCGAAGGCTGGAGCGGGAGACGAGAATCGAACTCGCGACCAACAGCTTGGAAGGCTGAGACTCTACCACTGAGTTACTCCCGCCCTTCAAAACTGATGATATCGCATTGACAGGGGAAGACAAGAGCGGCGGCGACTGGGGAAACAGAAAGCAACCCGTCGCGGCGTTTCGCATGCTCGCCCTCGTCGCCGCAGTGTGCCTGTTACGCCTTGATTCGCAAGTACCGCGGCGGGACGGCGCGGAAGTGGAGCCGGGGGTACCGACAGCGAAGTGGAATCACGGCGGACGGAAGTGCATGGAGGAGCCGGAGTGGGAAATCGAAGAGTGCAAGGCGTAGCTGAACATCCCGCGGGAGAGCGGCTGCACGAATTATGGGAAGCCTTTTTTCCTTATCGTGTCGGGTGAGCAAGAAGTGGCGCGGATCGATACGGGGGCCGGCACCAGGCCAGGCGGATGTAAAGTTTACGCCGTTGACGATACCAGAGGCGCGGAAGGCGTTTGCGATCGGGCCATGGCCGGAGAGCGTGGGGAGATTGGATTTGGGGGGAGGATGGTCGAGACGTTGGCAATCGCGCGGCACCCTGCGGGGGATTTGGCGTTTGCTGACAACGGGACGGTGTTGTTGCTGATCAGGGACACACGCTATCCGGGACGGCTGTGTGTGCGGTAGTGGGATCAGTTGGAAAAGTCGATCGAGCAGCTGGTGCGGTTAACGGAGGGGCGGCAGCGGGCCGAGGAACAGTCCAGCAAGGGGATGTGGAATCGGAATCCATATTTTTGTGGTTCGCAAGCTTGCAGCGAATTCGGCTTGTGTTGGCGGAAAGCTACCAGTGCGGTTTGCACCGCGCCCAGACTGGCGCAACAAAAATCAAACCACCAAAACAAGAAGGGGAATCGTGTCGAAATCACTTTCGCTCGGCCGATGGCTGGGGGTGATTGCAGTCATTTTGTGTATATCGGGGGGGCATGACGATTGTAGCCGGACGGGCGTGCAATACGATTGGTGGAGAGAAGGGACGGGCCCCGGAGTTGAGATATCGGGGTGGCGGAGCGATTTTGGCCGCCGTTTGAAGGGCACACAGTGCGGGACTGGACGGTGCCGGTGCCGAGGGCCTTTCAGTTGGCGATGCGATACGGATTGGGCTTTCGCGCGGTATTGGCTCCGCGGGCGAACCGGTTTGGGGAGCTACGCATTTTTGCCCGTTACCCTATAAGGAATGGGTTTGTTGTTGTCGGTACAGTCGCTGACCAAGTCATTTGGAGCGACGGTGTTGTTTCAGAATGTTTCGCTGGTGATCGAAGAGGGTCAGCGGCTGGGGCTGATCGGGCCGAATGGCGCGGGCAAGTCGACGCTGCTGAAGATCCTGCGGGGGGTGGAGGAAGCCGATAGCGGGATTGTGGCGCCGCGGAAGGGATTGCGGATTGCGAGCGTGGCACAGGACCCGGTGTTTGCCGAGGGGAGCCGGGTGAAGGATTATGTGACGCCGGATAGCCCGTGGTTTGGGATGGCGGGATTCAGCGGCGGGGAGGTGGCGACGGCAACGCTGTCAGGGGGATGGAAGAAGCGGCTGGCGATCGCGGCGGCGGGCAGCGAGAAGCCGGAACTGCTGCTGCTTGATGAGCCGACGAATCATCTGGATCTCGAGGGAATTGTGTGGCTCGAGAAGACGCTGGCGGGGGCGAATTTCGCTTGCGTGCTGATCTCGCACGACCGGCAATTCCTCGAGAACACGGCTACTCACGTGGCGGAGTTGAACGCGGTGTATCCAGAGGGGATGTTTCGGGTGGAGGGCAATTACACGAAGTTTCTCGAAAGGCGGGAGCAGTATTTTGAAGCCGAGAGGCGGCGCAAGGAGGGACTGGAGGCGGTGGTGCGGCGCGAGGTGGCCTGGTTGGGGCGGAAGGCCAAGGCGCGCACGAGAAAGGCGCAGGCACGCATCGACAGTGCCCACGCTCTGATTGGGGAATTGAAGGATATGGAGGACCGGGAGAAGGTTTCAACCGCGACGATCGATTTCACTGCGTCACAGCGGCAAACCAAGCGGCTGATCGAAGTGGATGGGCTCAGGAAGGCACTGGGAGGAAAGGTATTATTCGAGAGGCTGAAGCTGGTCCTGACGCCGGGAATCAAGCTGGGGATTGTGGGTGCGAACGGAAGCGGAAAGTCGACCCTGCTGAAGATTCTACTCGGAGAGATGGAGCCCGACGAGGGGACCGTGAAGCGGGCCGAGCAGTTGAAGATGGTGTACTTTGACCAGCAGCGGGCGCTGCCGAACCCGAAGGCGACGCTTAAGCAGGCACTGGCGCCCGATGGGGACTCCGTGCTGTTTCAGGGCAATGTGATCCATGTGAATGCGTGGGCGAAGAAGTTTCTGTTTGAAGTAGCGCAACTGCAGCAGCCGGTGGAACGTTTATCGGGCGGGGAGAGGGCGCGGGTGCTGCTGGCGAATCTGATGCGTGAGCCGGCGGACGTATTGTTTCTCGACGAGCCGACCAACGATCTGGATATTCCGACGCTGGGAGTGCTCGAGGAGGCGCTGGAGGAGTTTTCGGGGGCACTGGTACTGGTGACGCATGACCGCTATCTGATGGACCGGATTGCGACGCATGTTCTGGGACTGGACGGGCGAGGCGGGGCAACGCTGTACACGGACTACGAGCAGTATGAGCAGGATCTGATCGAGAAGCGTAAGGAGGCTGTAAATGCGAAGAGTGCGGTGGCGGTGAGTGTAGGGCCGGCGGCCGGGGCCAAGAAGAAGCTCAGCTACACGGAGCAGCGGGAGTTTGACGGGCTGGAGGGAAGAATTGCGGAGGCCGAGGAGCGGCTGGCGGCCAAGCAGCGAGAAAGCGCGCTGCCGGAGGTGGTGACGGATCACGTACGGGTGCAGGTGGTGTTTGAGGAACTGGGGCGGATGGAAGCGGAAGTGGAGGCGCTGTATGCGCGGTGGGCGGAGTTGGAGGCCAAGGTGAGTTGAGAGGGAAGATTGGGGAAAGAAGGAGGAAAATGAAACAGGGCAGTTACAGCACCTTTGGGGCGCCACTCTGCCCTCCGGTTAGAGTTATGAATCAGGCAGCCGAAATCTTGTTCTGTTCCGTGCTTGCAATTTGAGTAGGCCGTTGGTGGACTGGGACGTCTTTGGACACCACGCGGAGGGAAACTGGCGAGGCCTCCAGTTTCCGCAAAGCATCCAGGACAATACCTCTTTCCTCGGATCTACCCTGTTCCTTGAGTTCATTGTCGAACTGCCTGAGCAGTCCGGACAGCGCCTGTACGTCGGCGCGAACGGGTCGTTGGTTGGACATATCTAATGTTAAAAGCGTCCTTTAATAGAACATCATGTCATTTCTCAGATTTTTTTCTCAGGCGGCTAAGCTATTTCAGCAGCGCCAAACGGCTTATCGGACTGACTTCAAAGCTTTTTAGGGTCGATGCGCCAGAGGTTTTGCTGGCGGAGGTTGGATAACCAGACGGAGTTGAGACCGAAACGGATGGCGTCGCCACCGGGGCCGGTCCATTGTTTGGTGACGGTGTTGGTTTTGGCGTCGATGAAGGTGATGGGGATGTCGAAGACGGTGATCCAGAGGCCGCCGCCGCCGAAGCTGACTTCACCACCGGGGCCGGGGATACCGGCTTCAATTTTGGCCTGGATGGCGCCGGACTTGGCATCGACGCGAGTGACGGAACCGTCGCCCTGGTTGACGGTCCAGACGCTACCGGCGCCGGAGGTGAGAAAGCGTGGGGAGGGGCCGACTTCGATTTCGCGGACGACGGCGTTCTTTTTGGCGTCGATCTGGATGAGTTTGGAGGCCTTGTTGGCGGTGACCCAGACGAAGCCGGCGGCGAAATGGGCGGCGACGGAACCGGCGGGAATGGTGATTTCCGCGACAGGCTTGTTGGTTTTGGGGTCGATGCGGGTGAGGACGCCTTTAGGGTCGGAGACGATCCAGACGGCGTCTTTGCTGGTCGTGAGGCCGCCTTCGCTGTCGGCGGGGCCGACGGGGATGGTGGCGATGACCTGATTGGTTTTGATGTCGACGCGGGCGAGACCTTTGCCCTCGCCGGTGCCGCGGGCTCCGCAGAGGGGGACCCAAATGCTGCCGAAGCCAGCGGCGAGACCGGAGCAGGGGCGGGTGCCGACGGGGATGGTAGCGGACTGTTGGTTGGACTTAGCGTCGATGCGGTGGAGGGTGTTCTTGGGGCCGTTGGAGACCCAGAGGGAGTCGCTGGTGACGACCTGCCAGTCAGGCACGCCGGGGATGCTGATTTCGGCGAGGGGCTTGATGGTCTCCATGGCGCGTTTGACGCCGGGAGTGGAGACACCGGGGCGGACGATGCGAGGGGGGCGACTGCCGCTGGGCTTTTTCGGGCTTGGCTCCTGGGCGGGCAGGAGAGAGGCGAGCAGGAGGGACAAGATGAAAGCAGGGCGCATGGTTTAATCTCCGTGGGCGGCAGCGGGAGCGGGAAGCTCAGCGACACGGCCGAATTTCATAGCGATGAAGAAGGCGAACCAACTGAAGAGAGGAGGTAGAAGGGTATCGAGACCGGTGAATTGAGCCGGGGTGAGGAAGTGGGCGAGGAGGCGGGCGGAGGTGCCGGTGAGGATGGCGGCGACGGCGGCCTCGGGGGTGGCGCGGCGGGAATGGACGCCATAGAACAAGGGTACGACGCAGCCGGCGAAGACGATGTCAAAGGCGATGATGAGGAGGATGCCGGGTTCGGGTTTGAGCCAGGCGAGGATGCTGGCCAGAAGAGCGGTAGGGATGGCCATGAGGCGGGAGAGGGAGAGCATGAGGGAGTCGTTGACGGGGGTTTCGCGGTAGCGCTCGAAGAGATTGCGGGCGGCGACGACGCTCATGACGAGCATGGCGCCGTTGGCGGTTGACATGGAAGCGCCGAGAACGCCGATAAAGACCATGACGCCGACCCAATAGGGGAGGATGCCGCTTGAGAGGGTGGGCAGGACCATGCGGGGATCCTCGATTTTCGGCACGAGGCTGACGCTGTACAAGCCCATGAGGGTAGCGCAACCGCCGACCAGGAGCGTGAGGCCAGCGGCGTAATAGCAGGCGTTGCGGGCGGTTTTGCCGGATTTGGCGCTGAAGACGCGTTCCATGAAATCGAGGGCCATGGCGTTGCCAAGAGCGAGAGAGATGAAGGCGGCCCAATTGGGCAGGGCGCCGGCGGAGAGTTGGGTGAGGGCGGAGAGGTCGAGTTTGCCGGAGGCAAGGGCGGAGTCGAGCGGGGCGGTGCCGTAGGTGAGCAGGAGCCAGGCGGCGGCGGCGACAAAGCCGATGAGGGCGACGTGAATCTGGAAGAAGTCGGTCCAGATGGCGGAGTAGAGGCCGCCGGCCATGGTGTAGGCGAGAATGACGACGGTGCCGATCAGGAGGGATTGGGTGTAGGACAGGCCGCTGACGACGGACAGGATCCAGGCGACGGCGCTGAGGTTACCGGCAATGAGGACGGTAAAGCAAACGAGGGTGATGAGAC
Organism: Bryobacter sp. CoA8 C33; assembly: GCA_019931185.1. GTDB lineage: Bacteria > Acidobacteriota > Terriglobia > Bryobacterales > Bryobacteraceae > Bryobacter. Next base: position 116,225 of record JAINDK010000038.1, on the reverse strand, counting down.
TGACGAGGAGTTCGGTGCGCTTGCCGTAGCGGCGGAAGAAGAATTCCGGCAGGGTGAGCAAGTCCATTTCGTTCAGGGGGGCGGCGAGGTATTTGCCGACGATGAGCAGGCTGGCGGCGAGGCCGAGGGGGATGAGGAGGCCACCCCAGACGTTGCTGGACCAGACGAGAGAGACGTTGCCGAGAGTGGCGTTGCCATCGACGGCTTGAGCGAGCAGAGCGGTGCCGACGACGAGAAAGGGCATGGACTTGCCGCAAACGGTGTAGCGCTCACTGGAGCCGCGTACCTGGGTGTAGGTGTAAAGGCCAATGGCAAGAGAAATGGCCATGAAGATGACCACCGGCCAGAACATAGCTGTCATTGAGAATGGCGCTCCTTTGTGGATTCCGACTGGGGAAAGAAGCGCTCGGACGGGGAGACTGAACTGTCTTAACAAGGTAGCAAATCAGGGGGCGAGACGGCGAACGGAATGAGGGTTTTCGGCGATGAGGAAGCGGCGGTGGCCCTCGCCGGAAAGGTGGAGGCTGTCGAATTCGGCGACGGTGAGCAGGAGGACGGCGAAATTCGGGTAAGCGGCTTCGGCCTCCTGGCCGGTGGGGCGGCGGCGTTCAAGACCAGGGGGGAAGACGGGGGAATCCCAATCGATCTCGAGGCCAGGCGGGGATTGGGAGAGGTAGGTGCGCTGGCACATGGGGTGGCTGGCGAGCCAGGCAGCGCGGGCAATCTCGTTCTGATTGTGGAGGGTGGCGGCGCCGCGGACGCGGAGTTGCCAGCGGGCCTGCTGGTCATAGAAGACGGCGGAGATCAGCGGCCGTTGGGACCAGTGGGAGTATTTTGGGCTGCGGGTATCGATGTGGAAGCGGAGAGAGCGGGAGGCAGGGTCGGCAGCGCGGAGGGTGAGTACGCGACCGGAAGGGAAGCCGGAGTCGTCGATGCTGAGGATGACGGGCTGGCGGAAGGGGTGATCGCGGTCGCGGGTGGCGCGTTCGAGTTCGGCCCAGACGAGGGAGCGTTCGTCGGTGGTCATGGCTTGGTGGCGAGTCCGATTATATGAGGGGAGGCCAGTGAGAGGGGCAGGTGAAAACGCTCGATTTCCTGGATCACGAAGCCGGCATCCCGAATTATGGCCTCCGTGTCTCGGTTGGGATGGCAGCCGCCGGCGCAGGCGCGCCAGAGGGGCAGCAGACGGTCCTGGCGGGCGCGGAGTGGAGAGCCGGCTGGGGCGGCGACATGTTCGAGGAAAACGAAGACGCCGCCGGGGCGGAGGGAGCGGAAGAGGGCGGCGAGGGTGGCAGCGGGATCAGGCAGGCTGCAGAGAACCAGTGTGGAGAGAATGGCGTCATAGACGCCGGGCTGGCCGGTGTAGGGGGCGGTGTGGAGAGTGGCGCCGGGGGGAAGCGGGATGGATCGGGCCAGCCAGCGGTTGGGCTCGTAGCCGGTCCAGGCGATGCCGGGGGGGAAGTAGCGGAAGTTGACGCCGTGGCCGGGGCCGATCTCGAGAACGCGGCCGGAGAGGCGGGGGAGCCAAGCCCGCTTGCGGGCGGCGACGAGGGGCTCATGAAAGCGGCTGACGAGCCGCATGAGGAGAGCAAACCACATTTATTTGAGTTCGACGGTGATGGTGCGGTAAGGCTTGGAGCCTTTGTTGGTGAGCTGGGGGGCGGCTTCGCCCTTGTCGTGCCAGATAACCTCGCCGGCCTTGCGGTGGCGGATGGTGAGTTGGCCTGTGACGGGGTCTTTGCGCTCGTAGGAACAATCGTCGAGGAAGACGATGACCTGATCGGTGGGGCGGACGCCGGCCGGGCGGGGCACGCCGGGAAGGTAGGTGGTGTCGAGAACGCGGACATTGGAGTTTTCGAGAGCGGTTTTGACGGGAAGGGCGGCGGTGAGAAGGGAGCCCGCCATAAAGGCAGCTAATAGAGTGAGACGGGAGTTTTCCATAGTGATGGGGATTATGCTAACCTGAAAGGCGAACAAAAGGTTGATTAAGGAACGAAACGGAGTACCCCCCTTAAAATGGCATTGGCAGTAGAAGCGAAGAAGGAAATCGTGGCGGCGCATGCGCGCCACAAAAAAGATGTTGGTTCGACGGAAGTGCAGGTAGCGTTGCTGAGCGCTCGTATCTCTCAGTTGACACAGCACATTCAGACGCACAAGAAAGATCACAGCTCACGGCGTGGTCTTTTGCTGCTGGTAGCACAGCGGCGCAAGTTGCTCGACTACCTGAAGGGGCGGCAGCCGCAGCAGTATCAGGCGCTGATCGCCAAACTCGGGATTCGTAAGTAACCAGATAAATCAAACAGCAGCCGGAAATCGCTTCTCCGGCTGTTGGCATTTTTGGGGTATTGCCTGATCTCTGTCCCGGAGGACAGGGCACACAATCAGTATTCAAATCGTCTCCTTGATCTTGATCAAGATCATTGCACCGCTCGATAGCGGGCAATTCAGGAGGAATCACGCGATGATTCATAGTGTAGAAATCGATCTCCACGGTCACAAGATTACGATTGAGACCGGCAGGATGGCCAAACAGGCGAACGGAAGTGTAGTAGTACGGTGCGGAGACTCGGTGGTGTTGTCCACTGCCTGCTCAAATTTGAAGGCGAAGGAAGGGGTGAGTTTCTTCCCTCTGACCTGCGACTATCGCGAGTACACCTACTCGGCGGGAAAGTTCCCGGGTGGTTACATTAAGCGGGAAGGGCGTATGAGCGAAAAGGAAACGCTCAACGCTCGTCTGATGGACCGGCCGATCCGGCCGCTTTTCCCGGAAGGGTATCAAAACGACACGCAGATCGTGGGTTATGTTGTTTCGGCTGATCCGGAACGCGACCCGGGCATTCTGGCGTTGACAGGTGCGGGGGCGGCACTGGCGATTAGTGACATCCCGTTTCATCACTTCATTGCCGCGGTGCGCGTCGCATTGCTGGACGGCAAGATGATAGTGATGCCGACCTACGATGAAGCCAAGAAGGCGGATATTTCGATTGTCGTGGCGGGAACGGAAACCGGTGTGGTGATGGTGGAAGCGGGCGGCATGGGCGCCGCGGAAGAAGACGTGGTTCGTTGCGTCGACTTCGGCCTTGCCTGCTGCCACAAGATCATCGATGGCATCAAGGAACTTGTAGCCAAGTGTGGCAAGAAGAAGCGCGAGTATGTGCCGCCGGCGGTCGATCAGACGGTGTTCGACCAGATCGAAAAGGCCATCAAGGTGGAATTGACCGACGCGCTCGACACCAAGAAGTATTCGAAGCTGGAAAGCTACGCGAAGGTCGACGAGTGCAAGGCGAAGGCCAAGGCGCTGTTTGAAGGCGACACGGACGAAGCCAAGGCAAAGCAGACTCTGGCCGGCAAGTACTTCGACATGTTGAAGGAAAAGATCTTCCGCGAGGAGATGCTCGACAAGCGGCGGCGTCCGGACGGGCGCGAGTTTGACGAGATCCGCAAGCTGGAAATGGAAGTCGGCCTGTTGCCGCGGACGCACGGTTCGTGCCTGTTTACCCGCGGCGAGACGCAGGCGCTGGTGACGACCACGCTCGGCACGAGCGACGACGAGCAAAAGATCGAATTGCTCGACTCTTCCGAGACTTCGAAAAAGTGGATGCTGCACTACAACTTCCCGCCGTTCTCGGTGGGCGAAGTGGGCTTTATGCGCGGCGCGGGACGGCGTGAAATCGGGCACGGGAACCTGGCGGAGCGGGCCATTGCGGCCGTGTTGCCCCCACCGGAAAAATTTGGTTACACGATTCGTTGCGTGTCGGACATTCTCGAATCGAATGGATCTTCATCGATGGCGTCGATCTGCGGCGGCAGCTTGTCGCTGATGGATGCAGGCGTACCGATTCAGGAAGCGGTCGCGGGCATCGCGATGGGTCTGGTGAAGGAAGGCGACAAGTACGCGATCCTGACCGATATCGCGGGCGCGGAAGACCACTACGGCGACATGGACTTCAAGGTAGCCGGAACGCGGACGAAGGTAACGGCGCTGCAGATGGACCTGAAGGTGGCCAACGTTTCGAGCTCTCTTCTGACGGAAGCGCTCGAACAGGCGCGGCGGGGACGCTTGTTCCTGCTCGATGCGATGGCGCAGTGCCTGAGCGAGCCGCGTGGTGAGATGTCTCCGCATGCTCCGCGCATGTATCAGGTGTCGATCCCGGTGGACAAGATCCGCGAGTTGATTGGCCCGGGAGGCAAGGTGATTCGTGGCATCGTCGAGCAGACGGGCGCGAAGATCGATGTCGAGGACGATGGCACAGTGAAGGTGTTCGCGGCCGAGTCAACGGCGGCGCAGAAGGCGTTGACGATGATCAACAACATTTGCGCGGTGGCCGAGGTGGGCAAGACTTACCTGGGCACGGTGACGCGGATTGCGGATTTCGGCGCGTTTGTCGAAATCATTCCAGGCACCGACGGGCTGTTGCACATCAGCGAAATCAGCGAGGCGCGCGTGCGGCAGGTGCGTGATGAGTTGAACGAAGGCGACCAGATCATGGTGAAAGTGCTGGCCGTTGAAGGCAACAAGATCAAGTTGAGCCGGAAGGCGTTGCTCAAGGAACAGCGCGAAAAGATGAAGGGCGGAGCCGGGGCCTAAGGGGCTCAAGGCGGACTGCCGGAAAGGGCCCGGGGCTTTGGCCACGGGCCCTTTTGCATTTGTTATAGACTTTGAATGCGTGCACCTGTAGCTCAGTTGGATAGAGCATCTGGCTTCGAACCAGAGGGCCGGGGGTTCGAGTCCCTCCGGGTGCACCACTACCAGTTATGAAAGCAATGTTTTGGCTGATCGCGGTGACGGCGTGGGGAGAAGGGGTTGAGTTTAACCGGAGTGTGCGTCCGGTGTTGTCGGACAAGTGCTGGAGTTGTCATGGGGCGGATGCGGCGGCCAAGGGAATCAAGCTGCGGCTGGACCAGGCGGAGGCGGTGCGGGGAGCGGGGGAGAAGATCCTCGATCGGATCACGACGGCGAATCGGGCGCGGCGGATGCCGCCGGTGCATACGGGGGCGGCGCTGAGCGCGGGGGAGACGGCGGTATTGAAGCAGTGGGTGGAGGCGGGTTTACCTTGGGAAAAGCATTGGGCGTATTTGCCGCCGGCGCGTAAGCCGGCATTGAGCATCGATGGGATTGTGCGGGCGCGACTGGAGCGGGAGGGCCTGAAGGCAGCACCGCGGGCGGGGCGGGAAACGCTGTTGCGGCGGCTGAGCCTGGACCTGACGGGGTTGGCGCCGACACTGGAGGAATTGGACCGGGAAGAGAGCTATGAGGCGAGCGTGGACCGGATGCTTGCCTCGCCGCGGTTTGCCGAGAGGATGGCGGCGCGCTGGCTGGATGTAGCGCGGTATGCGGACACGAATGGATACCAGACGGACGGGGAGCGGCAGATGTGGCGCTGGCGGGACTGGGTGATCGAATCCTTTGACCGCAACAAGCCCTTCGATCAATTCGTGGTTGAACAGATGGCGGGAGACCTGATGCCGGGGGCGGGGCTCGAGCAGCGGATGGCAACCGGGTTCCAGCGGAATCATCGGGGCAATGGCGAGGGCGGGATCATCGCCGAGGAGTATTTGGCGGAATACGCGGCGGACCGCGTGGAGACGATGGGGACGGTATTTCTCGGCAGCACGATCGGTTGCGCGCGGTGCCACAACCACAAGTACGACCCGTTTACGCAGAAGGATTTCTATCGGTTGTTTGCGTATTTTCACAATATCGGGGAGCGGGGGCGGTACTTCAAATATGGGAACACGCCGCCGTTTGAGATGGCGCCGACGCCCGGACAGCGGAAGGAATTGGATGCGATCGAGGAAAAGATCCGGGCGGCGGAAAGCAGGCTGAAACCGGGAGAGGCCCGGGGGCGGCTGGACTGGAAACCGGAGCGTGATCTGGTGAGCCGGGAGAAGATTGGCCCGAGCTACACGGACCGCTTCAGCATCGCGGCGCGGGTACGGATGAGCGGGGCGAGTGGAGAGATTCTGGCTAAGACCGTGCCGGGGGAGGACCCGATGGGGTTTGGCTTCGGCTGGAAGCAGGGGCGGATCTACATCCATCTGGTGCAGCGGTGGTTGGATGACGCGATTCGAGTGGAGAGTGAGCGGGTATTCGCCGATGGAGCCAGCCACGCGGTGGCGATGGTTTATGACGGGTCGAAGCTGGCGGTGGGGCTGCAATTGTATGTAGATGGCAAGCCGGAGAAGCTGCGGGTACTGGTGGATGAGCTGAACCAGGATTTTCAGGTGAAAGAGCCGGTGCGGACCGGCGGGGAGGATGTGCGGTTTTATGGGCGGCGGATCGAGCCGCTCGAGGTGGAGTTTTTAGCCGGCACGGCGACGGGGGCAGCAGCGCGGAGGCGGCAGTATCTGGAAACTGTGGAACGGGGGGCGTGGGCGGAAGTGGTGAAGCTGCGGCGGGAGAGGGAAGAGCTAATGGACCGGATCCCGACAGTGATGGTGATGCGTGAGACGGGAGAGCCGAAGCAGGCGCATGTGCTGATTCGGGGAGCTTATGACCGGAAAGGGGAGGCGGTGGAGCCGGGAATCCCCGAGTCTCTGGGACCTATGCCGGCGGGGCTGCCGGGAAACCGGCTGGGGCTGGCGCGGTGGCTGGTGAGCCACGAAAACCCGCTGCTGGCGCGGGTGACGGTAAACCGGTTGTGGCAGGCGTTGTTCGGAGTGGGACTGGTGAAGACGAGTGAGGATTTTGGCTCGCAAGGGGAATGGCCGGCGCAGATGGAACTGCTCGACTGGCTGGCGGTGGAGTTTATGGAAAGCGGCTGGGATGTGAAGAAGCTGCTGAAGACGATCGTGATGTCGGAGACCTACCGGCAGAGCTCGGCGGTGAGTGCGGAAATGCTGCAGCGGGACCCGGAGAACCGGTTGCTGGGGCGGATGACGCGGCTGCGAATGGATGCCGGACAGGTAAGGGATCATGCGCTGGCGGTATCGGGATTGCTGGTGGAAAAAGTGGGAGGGCCGTCGGTGAAGCCGTATCAGCCGGCGGGGCTGTGGAAGGAGTTGAGCGGAGGAGCGGACTATGTAATGGATCAGGGGGAGGGGCTTTACAGGCGGAGTCTGTACACGTTCTGGAAGCGGACGGCGCCGCCGCCGACGATGGCGAATTTCGATGCGGCGGGGCGCGAGACCTGCGTGGTGCGGGAGAACCGGACGAACACGCCGTTGCAGGCGTTGAATCTGATGAACGATGTCACGTTTCTCGAGGCGTCGCGGAAGCTGGCCGAGCGGATGATGGACGAGCGGGAGGGTTTGGCGCGGGGCTTCCGGATGGTGACGAGCCGGCGGCCCAGTGCGGCGGAGATGGTCGTGATCGAGCGGGCGCTTGCGCGATACCGTGAGGAATACCAGCGCGATCCGGCGGCGGCGCGGAATCTGTTGGCGCACGGAGACAGCAAGCGGAACGAAGGGACGGACGTGGTGGAGTTGGCGGCGCGGACAATGGTGGCGAGCCTGCTGCTGAATCTGGATGAAGGGATTACACGGGAATGACGCGACGGGGATTTCTGGCACAAGTGGCGGCGGCACAACTGGCGGGGGCGCAGACGCATTTCACACCCAAGGCAAAGCGGGTGATTTATCTGTTTCAGAGCGGGGCGCCGAGCCAGTTGGAGTTGTTCGATTACAAGCCGCGGTTAAAGGAGATGGCGGGCCAGGAGTTGCCGGACAGCGTGCGGCAGGGGCAGCGGCTGACGGGGATGACGGCGACGCAAACGACGTTTCCGCTCGTGCCTTCGAAGTTTGCTTTCGCGCGGAGGGGGCAGAGCGGGGCGTGGGTGAGCGAGTTGATGCCGCATGTGGCGAAGGTGGCTGACAAGCTGTGCTTCCTCAAGTCGATGCACACGGAGGCAATCAACCATGATCCGGCGGTGACATTTTTTCAGACGGGGTTTCAACTGGCGGGGCGGCCGTCGATCGGCTCGTGGCTGGCCTATGGGTTGGGGACGGAGAACCAGGATTTGCCGGCGTTTGTGGTGATGATCTCGCAAGGAACGGGGAATGTGAGCGACCAGCCGCTTTATGACCGGCTGTGGGGGAGTGGATTTCTGCCGACGAAGTATCAGGGCGTGAAGTTCCGCTCGCAAGGAGACCCGGTGCTGTTTCTGAAGGATCCCGAGGGGGTGAGCAAGCCGGGGCGGCGGACGTATCTCGATGATCTGGCGGAATTGAACCGGATGCGGCTGGCCGAGACGGGGGACCCGGAAACGGCGACGCGTGTAGCGCAGTATGAGATGGCGTTCAAGATGCAGAGTTCGGTGCCGGAGTTAACGGACTTGTCGAAGGAGCCGGCATCGACGTTTGAGCGCTATGGGCCGGAGTCGCGGACGCCAGGGAGCTTCGCGGCGAACTGTTTGCTGGCGCGGCGGCTGGCTGAGCGGGGAGTGCGATTTATTCAGCTCTTTCACCGGGGCTGGGACCAGCACAACCATTTGCCCGGGCAGATCGTGAATCAGTGCCGGGATACGGACCAGGGGACGGCGGCGTTGATTGCCGACCTCGAGGAGCGAGGCTTGCTCGAGGATACGCTGCTTGTATGGGGCGGGGAGTTTGGACGGACTGTTTATTGCCAGGGCAAGCTGACGGCGGAGGACTATGGGCGGGACCATCATCCGCGGTGCTTCACGGTATTCCTGGCGGGGGCGGGGGTAAAGGCGGGCCTGAGCCATGGGGAGACGGATGATTTCAGCTACAACATCGTCAAAGACCCGGTACACGTGCACGACCTGCATGCCACGATGCTGCATCTGCTGGGCGTCGACCACACAAAGCTCACCTACAAATTTCAAGGACGGCACTTCCGGCTGACGGATGTGCACGGGCGCGTGGTGCGCGAGGTGCTGGCGTAAGGCTTTCTACAAGCCGGCGCGGAAGGCGGCGATGGCTTCCGAGGTGCGGAGGACACGGTCGTAGATGCGTAGCTTGAGCACGGAGCGGTTGTCGATGGTGAGGGTGGAGGATCCGTTGACGGAGCGGAGATGGGGGCTGAAGCGGCCCCAGCCGAACTGGCGGGCTTCGCCGCCGTCATTGAGCAGACCACCGGTGATGAACGAGATGACTTTGGGGCCGCCATCGACAACGACGGCGATGTGAGAAAGCTGGCCGGTCTGGAGGGTACCGGGATCGGAAGTCCAGCGGCTTTCGGTGCGGCCATCGTTGAGGATTAACTCGAAGGCGGCGCCGGGGGCGGTGAGGAGGGCGAAGCCTTTGCCGTCGGGCGTGCGATTGTCGAGCAGGATCTGGCCGGGGGCGGCCGAGGCGAGCCGCACCCAGAGGTCAAGGGAAAATGCGGAGCGGAGATCTTCCTTGCCGTGGTCGGCACGTTGGGAACGGCGATAGAAGAGAGGCAGGGAGGGAGCAGGGACCGAGGCGGGGATGTTGGCGTTGAGATTAAGCCGTAGCCCTTCGGAGGCAACCGCGCCTTTGCCCTCGAGTTGATTCCAGAGCCCTTCGAGAAGCGAGCGGTCAATCGGATGAACTCGCGCCACATCCTTTTGCGTCTCGGTGAGGAAGTATTGGCCGGCGTCTTCGACGAGGTCGGGGTAAGACATACGGATGATGGGGTCATCGTCATAGAGGACGATCTCGGGTTGTGACCAGCGGATGATTTTGCCTTGAGGGGAATCGGCTTCAACGCCACCGACTAGCCAGACGGGGTTGCGGTCTTCATAGGCGATCGTGCGGCGGTTGGGATGCTCACGGATGAAGCGTCCGCCGTGGTTATGGAACCAGTAGAGAAACTTGCCGTTCTCGCAGCGCCAGGCGAAGTTGGCGGCGCGGGGGTGTTTCATGAGGCGTCCGTCGGCGTAGCGCATGTACTGGGATGGTTCCCAGGAGCGGCCGCCGTCGCGGCTGTAGGTGTAGGCGGAGTAGCCGTCGATGGTGCGGAAAACGCAGAAGATGGAGCCGTCGCTCAAGACGGCGAAGGATTGTTCTTCGGCGATGGGACCGCCACCGGCGGGCGTACGGATGCCGATGTCGCCGTCGGGGAGGGTTTCCCATCGGATCCTGGCGGGGTCGCGCTCGGTGAGGATGTTGGCGCTGCGCAGGAGCACGCCTTCGCTCGAGGTGAAGAAGCCTTCGCCGAAACCGCCGACTTTGTGCAGCGGGACGTAGCCGGCGTCTTTGTAGGTGAAGGCCTTGCCGACGGTCCAGAAGAATTTGATCTTGCCCTGGTAGGGGTTCTTGCGGTCGATTTCAAAGTCGCGCTGGGGGATTTCGTAGCGGCTGGCGGACCAGGAGCGGCCATGGTCATCGGAGTATTTGAAGACGAAGTGGCCGAGGGAATCGACGCGGCGGTTGAAGCCATCCTTGTAGGCGGGCTTGTCGGCAATGACCTGACGGAGGTTATCCGTATTGTGGTTGTAGAAGACGTAGACGCGGCCGGAATTGGCTTTGAGGAGGACGGCGTAGGAGGCCTCGGGCCCGTTGTTGGGCTCGACGTCGACGGCCTTCTCCCAGGTCTTGCCTTGGTCGGTGCTGCGGAGGCTGATGATGTGCTGGCCGCCGGCGCCTTCCTGGCCGGGGCCGGTGGTGATGACGCAGAGCCAGGCGCCATCGTTGGTCTTGACAACATAGGGCTGGTCGGCGTAGAACTCATCGGGGATGACGGTGCCGTTGACGATGTGACGGGGATCGACGACTTGAGCTTGAAGGGAGGCGGTGAGGGTGAGAACGAGAAGAAGAAATCGCATGAGGAAAATCCTTGGTGGAGAGGGGTCTTAGTCGCCGGGCTGGCGTAGAGAGTAGGCCTGGCTCCGCAGGCGCCGGAAGAGCTTGGGATAGCGTGGGGCGAGATTACGGGTTTCGCCCGGGTCCGTATCGAGGTTAAACAACAGGGACTTGCCGCCGACTTCGAGGAATTTCCATTTGCCGCGGCGGCAAGCGTAGGAGCGGGGCGTTTGGACGAGGTCATCGCGGAAGCTCCAGAGGAGACTGCGTTGGGGCAGGGAGCGGCCGCGCAGCGCGGCAGTGATATCGATGCCGTCGACGGGAGCGGGAAGCGGCGCACCGGCCGCGGCGGCGAGGGTGGGAAACCAATCGAGGTTGATGACGGGAGAAGTCACTTGGGAGCCGGCCTTGACGCGGCCGGGCCAGCGCACGAGACAGGGAGAGTGGATGCCGCCTTCATAGAGTTCGTACTTGCCGCCGCGATATGGGCCATTATCGCCGATTGGGGCGTTGGCGGGTTGGAGCTTGACCCAGCCGTTGTCCGAAGCAAAAACAACGAGGGTGTTCGCGGCCTGTCCGGACTCGTCGAGGGCGCGGAGCAGGCGGCCGGCTTCGTCATCCATGTGAGCGACCATGCCGGCATAAAGGGCACGGTTTCCGCCGAGGTGGGCATAGGGGCGGGACCATGGTTCCGGCACCTGATAGGGAGCATGAGGCAGGGGCGTGGCGTAGTGCAAATAAAACGGGCGGTTGCGTTTTTGTTTCAGGTAGCGGACGGCTTCCTCGCAAAGCAAGTGGGGGAAGTAACCCTGTTGACGGAGAGGTTGATTGCCGTGGAAGGTGACTTCCCTGCCCTTCCAGCCGCCGCCGAGCGAGAGATGGGAGTGGTAATCGATGGTGCCATTAAGGAAACCATAAAAGTGCTGGAAGCCACGGCGCAACGGGCGGTACGCGGGGGGCATACCGAGATGCCATTTGCCGATGAGGGCGGTATCGTAGCCGGCGCGGGACAGCAGTTCGGCGATAGTGGGGAGGTCCTGGCGCATTCCGGTGTTGTCGTGTTCTTCGCGGAGCACGCCGGTAACGCCGGTGCGCTGGGGATAAACGCCGGTGAGAAGACCGGCGCGGGAGGGAGAACAGCATGGGGCGCAGGCGTAATGCTGGGTGAGACGGGCGCCCTGGGCGGCGAGCCGGTCGAGGTTGGGAGTGCGGATTGCGGGGGAGCCGAAGCAGGCGAGGTCGCCGAAGCCGAGATCGTCGGCGTGAAAGAAGAGGATGTTGGGTTGCGGCGGGGCGGCCCAGGCGGCGGTGGCGGCGAGCCAGGAGCGGCGCGTCAGCAGGGGCGCCAGCGCTGGTTTTTTCTTGATGGAGGGCAAAGTCTGAGCGTAAGTCGGGCTCATGCGGTGGGCTCGTCAGAAATTGATCTTGAGCGAGAACTGGATCTGGCGCTCGCCGCTGGCGGCGTTGATGACGCCGAAGCCCGCGCCGCCGAGCTGTTGCGCGGGGCGGGCGAAGTAAGGAGTGTTGGTAAGGTTGAAAGCTTCGGCGCGAAAAATGGCTTGCAGGGATTCGCGAATGCGGATCGCACGCTGCACGGCGGTGTTGTAGGCGACACGGGCCGGGCCGCGGGTATCGGGCAGGGTGCGGCTGACGTTGCCGAAGGTGAAGGCCGGGGGAACAGTGAACTGGCTGGTATCGAAGTAGCGCAACAGGCGCGACTGGGGATCGCCGCTGAGATTGGCGGAAGTGCCGGTTGAATTCGGGCGCAGCACGCCGCCGCCCACGCCGGAATTGCCGATCGAGGACAGTGCGAGGGGGAAGCCGGTGTTGGCGGAGAATGCACCGCTCCAAGACCAACCCTTTGTCAGTGCCTTGAGAAACGGGTTACCCGCCAGGGGGCGAATCTGAACGGCATGAGAGATGACCAGCCGTTGCGAGACATCGCCTTCGGAGATGGATCGCTCGGCGGCTAGATTGTAAGCGTTCTGCACGGGGGGCACGAATGCGTTCTCGCCGAAAATGCGGCCCGAGCCATTGTCGATCAGCTTGGAGTTGGTGTAGACCACGGTAAGACTGTAGCCGCGGCTGAAACGCTTTTCGGTCCGGAATTGCAGGGAGTGGTAACTTGAATTGCCCATGTTCTGCGCCACGGCGGGGGAGTTCGTATTAACGCCGGAGTATTGTGGATAGGGGCGAAGTAGCTGGCTGCGGGCGATGGTACGGTTGGCGAAAAGGCCGAGGTTGGTGAGGCCGAAGAAGGGATTGTCGACGGCCTGCGACAGCGTGGCGCCGAGGGACTGATACTTCGGGTCGAGTTGATTGAAATCGAAGGAGACGGGAATGTGGACGCCGCGGTTGCCGGCGTAGCCCGCTTCGATGAGCACGCCGCCGAACCACTGCCGCTGAATGGTAAAGCTCCATTGCTGGTTGTAGATGTTGGAGACGTTGCCGCGATCCATGATCTGCACGGTCTGGCCGAGGAGGAGGCGGTCGGCCTCGGAGGTGGGCGCCTTGGCGAGGCCGCCCGGGAAGGGGTTGTCGATTGGCTGTGAGAAGCCGACGCCGTCGGGGCTGGTGGAGACCCAGGGCGTGGTGAGGGTGAAGCCGGGGGTGCCGAAGTTACCGGCCGATGTGGTGCCGAAGCGCGGAGCGAAAAAGATGCCATAGCCGGCGCGAAGCACGAAGGTGGGGCTGATGCGGTAGGCGAGGCCGATACGCGGGCCGAAGTTCTTGTACGTGCTGTTGTACTGGCCGCGGGGCTGGCCGTCGCGGCCGGCGTAGCGCAGCACGCCCTTCAGCGGACCGGCGCCGGCCACGGTGATGGGGAAGGGAGAATTGAAATCGAAATTGGCGAAGCGATTGTACTTTTCGATGCGCGGCTGGTCGTACTCCCAGCGGACGCCGGCGTTGACCGTAAGCCGCTTGAACTTGATCTGATCGTTGATGAAGAGACCGCTGTAAAGGTTCTTGACGCGGAGGGCGGGGACGCTGGTGAGCGAGCCGCCACCGAAGCCGACCAGCAGGGAGGCCAGGCCATTGCCGGCGCCGAGGGTGGGAACGAGGGGATTGGGGCCTTGGGTCTGAGCCAGGGCAAAGGAGAAAGAGCCGGAGGGGGCACCGGCCTGATAGGGAGTCTGGTCATAGAGGCGGGTGTCGGCTCCGTAGACGATGGTGTGGCGGCCATGGATTTCCGACTGTTCGACCACAAGCGTGTAGACGCCATTGCCGCGGCGGATGCGGTCGCCGGCGGCGGGCCCCAGTTGCGCGTAGTTAGCGACCGAAATGGTGGGAAATACCTGTTCGTCGACCTGGGAGGCAAGGGCGGCGGGGAAGCCTAGGGCGGTGAGGTCAACCTTGCCGGCGGCAAGCGGGACGCGGCCTTCAAAGCGGCGCGTGGCGCCGAGGCGGACGTTCAGGATGCGCGTGGTGGACAGCAGACTGGTGAGGTTGACCGAGGCGTTGTGAACGCGGTTGACCGTTACGCCAAGAACATTGTCGGCGATGTTGTTGTAGGGCCCGGTGACGCCGGTGTTGCCGGTGTTGTAGGTATAACGGCCGAAGAGGGAGTGGCGCTCGTTGAGGCGATGGTCGATGCGAGTGGAGTATTGGTCGGAGTTGACGTAGCTGGCGGGAGCGAAGACGTAATTGTTGATCAGCGCGGCGGTTTCGCCCGGGCGGTTTGGCAAAGGGTAGAAGGCGGCGAAGTTGCGGCCGACGCGGGACTGGCGGTCGGCGGGAACGATGGCGTTGGGAAAGGGAGTGCGGGTGAAGGTGGCGCCGTTGAACTCCGTGGTGAGGGGATCGAAGATGGTGACGAGGTTGCCGTTGGGGGCGCGGCTGCGCGAGAAATCTCCGGCGCGCTCGGCGGCAGTAGGCACGGTGAGAATTCCAGCGGCGCCGGAGGCGTCTTCGCGATGGCCCTGGTAGTCGGCGAAGAAGAAGGTTCTGTCGCGAATGATGCGGCCGCCGACGACGGCGCCGAATTGATTGAAGTGAGAAACGGGGCGGGCCTGGTTGCGGGCGTTCGAGAAGAAGTTATTGGCTCGCAGACGGTCGTTGCGGAAGAAGTTGTAGATCGTGCCGTGGTATTGGTTTGTGCCGCCCTTGGTAACGACGTTGATGACGCCTCCGCCGGAACGTCCATACTGAGGGCCGAAGGAATTGGTCAGGACCTTGAATTCCTGGGTGGCGTCGGGATTGGGGGAGAAGGCGTAGTTGTTGTTTTCCGGCAGCATGATCGAGACGCCATCGACGAGGTATTCGTTGGTGCGGAAGCGGCCGCCGTTGATGGAAATGTCGGATTGGACGAAGAGGGGCGTGCCGACGTCACCGGTGGAGGCGGTGCCGCCGCTGGCGCGCGGATTGACCTGCACGCCGGCGGTTAGCCCGGCGAGGTCAAAGATGTTGCGGCCCTGTATGGGAAGTTCTTCGACGGTCTTGGTGGAAACCGTTTGGCCAAGGGAAGCGGTTTCGGATTCGATGAGGGGGGCCTCACCGGTGACGGTGACGGTGGAGCTGGCCTCGCCCAACTGCAGTTGGAAGTCGGCGCGCACGGTGGACTCGACCTGGATGGTGACGTTTTCGCGCAAGGACTGCTTGAAGCCGCTGGCATTGACGCGAATGCGATAGGCGCCGGGGCGGAGATAGAGCGACTGATAAAGGCCGGCGGCGTCGGATTCGGCGCGCAGCGATTGATTCGTATCGATGTTGGTGATCTCGACCGTAGCGCGGGCGACCGGGGCGCCGCTGGGGTCGGTGATGTTGCCGAGCAGAGAGCCGGTGATGTTTTGCGCGGAGACGGAGCGGGAGGCCGCGAGAAGGGCGAAGGCGATCAAGAGAGCGCGAGCGGACATGGAATCTCTCCTCGAATAACTGGCGTGCCAGTTTTTGTATTGCAAGCTTAGCTGAAGCAGTTTAGACTGTCAACAGATATCCGATAACTGACGTGCCAGTTTCCAAGACACAATCCGCGAAGGTACTGGGCGAAACGGCCTTCAGGAAGTTGAGAATGGCGATCCTGGAAGGCACGTTGCCGCCGGGGACGCCACTGTCGCGGCGCCGGTTGGCCGAGGAGTTGGGGATGAGTTCGGTGCCGGTGGCCGACGCGATCGCGCGGCTGGAGGGGGAAGGGCTGGTGGAGAGCAAGGCGCGGGCGGGGACGCGCGTGAAGATCGCCACGGCGGACGAGATCCGGGGCAATTATGTACTGCGCGAGGCGCTGGAGACGCATTCGGCGCGGCTGTTCGCCGAGTGCGCCGATGCGAGGCAGAGGGAACGATTGATGCGAACAGCGGAGCGGCTCGACCGGGCCTACAATGCCTTGGGCCGCAGCAAGGAGTATAGTCAGGCGCGGCATGCCAAGGTGGAGCGGATCCACATCGAATTCCATATGCAGATCGCGCGGGCGACGAAGGTGCCGCTGTTTGCCGATGCGATCGAGCGGAGCCGGGTATTGTTGTTCAACTGGATTTTCACGGTGGCCCGGGACTTTGAGAAGTTTCCTGAGCGCTGGCACCGGGACTTGGCGGAAGCGCTGGCGAAAGGCAGTGCGGAGGAGGCGGCCGCGGCGATGCGGTGCCATGTGCGGTTCCGGCAGGCGGATGTGATTGAACGCTTCCAGCATTTGGCGCGCCGGCAGGAGCAGGATTCACGGATGGTGCGGGGTCCGCGGCGGCGCGTGGAGAACTGAGGGCCAGTGCGGGAGACGACTCGTCGGAAGCTGGTGATTTGGGATGTGAATTGGAGCCCACATGCCGGGGAGTTCTCGCGGTTGCTGGGAGAGGCTTGGGAGGTGCGGGCAGGGCAAGGAGACATTGAATGGCTGCGGCGTGAGTTGAAAGAGGCCGCGGCGCTTGTGGCGGTGAGCTTGCCGTCGATCGCATTGCCGGAGGCGCGCGGGTTGGGGGTGTTTTTGTATCCGGGTGCGGGCTTGGTGGATGCGGAGGCGGGGCATTATCCGTTGGGGTGTCCGGTGGTGAACGTGTATGAGCACGAGACGCCGATTGCGGAGTATGTGTTGATGATGATGCTGGCGCACGTGACGGGACTGAGGCAACATACAGAGGCACTGCGGCAGGGATGCTGGGAGGGCAGTGGCCGGATCGGGGGCAGGCCACACGAGGAACTGGCAGGGCAAACCTTGGGGCTGTTGGGTTATGGGCGGATCGGCCGAGCGATCGCGGCGCGGGCGAGGGCATTTGGCATGCGGGCGGTGGCGGTGCGGAGAAGCGAGGGAACGTGCGTGGATGAACTGGATTTGCTGGGTGGTCCGGGGCGGCTGCGGGATCTGCTGCGGCAAGCAAATTTTCTCGTGATCGCCGCGCCGCTGAACCGCGAGACCGAGGGCCTGATTGGGGAGGCGGAATTGGCGCTGCTGCCGGCGGGGGCGTTTTTGATCAACGTGTCGCGAGCGGAGATTGTGAAGGAGCGAGCACTATACGAGGCATTAATATCCGGCAGGCTGGGAGGAGCGGCGTTGGATGTTTGGTATCAGTATCCGCAACCGGGTGAGCGCGGGTTCGGCTCGAAGCTGCCGTTTCACGAGTTGCCTTCCGTGCAGTGCACGCCGCATTATTCGGCCTGGACTCAGGGCCTGATTCGGAGGAGAATTGCGGGCATGTGCGAGAATTTGGCGCGATGGAGCCGTGGCGAGGACCTGGAGCGAGTCGTGTTGACGGGGCAATGGCGGCCATGAGTGAGGCGGGCCGGTTCCGGGGATTGTTCCCGATCGTGCAAACGCCTTTCACCGCGGAGGGTGCGGTGGATTTTGACTCGCTGCGGAGGCTGGTGAGGCATGTGTGCGGGCGGGCGGAAGGATTGACGTTTCCGGGTTTTGCCAGCGAGTTTTGGCGGCTGACGGAGGAGGAAATTTTGGCGTGCGCGGAGGTGATTGCGGAAGCGGCGGGCGCGGATTGCCGCACGATCCTGAACGTTACGGCGCAGGCGACTCAGCCGGCGGTGGAGCGTGTGAGGGTGTTTGAGCAATTGGGCGCCCAGGCGCTGATGGTGCTGGGACCCTTTACCGTGGCTGCGCCAGCGGGGGCGACGGAGGAGCATTTTTCAGCGGTGTTGGGGGCAACGGAGTTGCCGGTGATCGTGCAGGATTCCGCGGGGCTGACGGGGACGACGCTGGATCCGGCGATGCTGGGGCGGCTGCGGATGCGGCATGGGAATCTCGCCGGCCTGAAGGTGGATCAAGTACCGACGGGGCCGGCAATTTCACGATACCGGGAGAACGAGGAACTCGCCGGGCTCTCGTATCTGGTGGGATATTCAGGGGTGCAAATGCTCGATGCGGTGAGGCGAGGGGCGGAAGGACTAATGGGGGGTTGCGGGCATCTGGAGTTGGACCGCCGGATGGTGGAGGGGCTGCTTGGGGGTGGGGGCTATGAGGAATTCGCGCGGATGTCGGCGCTGTTGAATTTCGAAATGCAGACTCTTGAGATGGTGATCGCGGTGCACAAGCAGATGCTCTATGAGGCGGGTGTGATTGCCACGCCACTGAGCCGGAAGCCGTGCCGGGGGCTGGATGCGGTGCATACTGAGGAACTCAGGCTGCATCTGGGGGCGTTGGAGCCGGTAGTCGGAATCGAACCAACGACCATCTGATTACAAATCAGGCGCTCTACCTACTGAGCTATACCGGCCCTCTAGGTTGATTTTAACTCAGTTGATCTTTTCCGTCACAGTCAGCGGGGTGCTGAGACGGAAAGGGATTTTTGTTTCGACGTCGATTTGGGCGGCTTTGCCGCGGGTGGCGAGAACGACGCCGGTGCCAGCGCCGGCGCCGGAGGCAGCGCCGACGGCGGCGCCTTTGCCGCCTCCAGCGATGGCGCCGATCGCCGCGCCGATGCCGCTCATGATGCCGACCTTGGCGGCATCCCGTTTACTCGAGTTTTCGGCCATCCGTTCCCAGTTATCGGTGCGTAATTCGACCTTCTGGCCGTCGCTGAGAGTGATTCGTGTTAGCACGAGCGCGAGCCGCGCAGTTCCTTTCACGCGCCCGCTGCGATCGACTTCGGCGATCTTACCCTCGACGCGAGCACCTCGCTCGGCAAGGACCATATCGTTGACCACGAGCGGGGAATCAAGTGTGCCGCGGAAGGAATCACCGGCGATATTTTTTTCAGAAGTCAGCGTTTCTCCAAGGCGGACGGTGATGCTGGTTCCAGCGGGGATCGTAACGGTTTCCGGGACGCGGGCCGGTGCGGGCTTAGCGACGGGATCGGGCTTGAGGATCTCAGCCCGCTTGGGCTCTTCGCGTTTGACCGGCTCGGCCGGGGTGGGATTGGAGTTAAAGGGAGGCAGAATCACTCCGCCGCTTGCAGATTCACTGGCTGGCTGGGGCGCGGAGGCGACAGGAGCCTTGACGGGTTCGGCAACCGAGCCGGGCTTGACGACGACGGGAGCGGGCTTGGGCAACTTTGTCTCAAGGCGCGCCATATCGACCGGACGCGGTTTAACAGCCTCCCTGCTGGCGGCGACATCGGCCGAACTCTTAGCCATCTCAACCGGCTGCTCGATCACACGAGCTGAGGTCGTGGCGGCGGGTGTACCAACGGGCTTCCGCGGATCGGAACCCCGCGTCAACAGCAACGCCAGCACACCAGCCACAGCGGCTCCACCGGCAAAGGCCAAAATGATCTTGGGGTTCATATCTCTCCTGACGCCTCGGGATCGAGCCAAGTTTCGAGCGGGCCGAATTCTGAACCCTTCATAATAGGAAGAGATGCGTGAGTTCCCCGCCAGTTTTCCTATTGGCTCCACCAACATCGTCCCTGCGACCGTTCTCGCCCCGATGGCGGGCGTGACGGACACGATCTTTCGCCGCCTGATTCGGTCTCAGGGCGGCTGTGGTCTCATTATGACGGAATTCACGTCGAGTCATGGCGTGGTGGCGAGCGTGCGGGGCAAGAAGCCTTCGAAGACAGAAAAGCGCTACCTTTGTTTCGAGCCGGAAGAACACCCGATCTCGGCCCAACTGTTTGGCGCGGACCCGGCGGTGATGGCCGATGCGGCGCGGCATTGCCAGGACCTCGGTTTCGATTTCGTCGATATCAACTTCGGGTGTCCGGTCAAGAAGGTGGTTCGTTGCAATGGGGGTTCGGGGTGTCTGCGCGATCTGCCATTGATTGCAGACATTCTCAAAGCGGTGAAGAGTGCGATCTCGATACCGCTGACGATGAAGTTTCGCGCAGGCTGGAACGATCACGAACTGGTCTTTGTGCAGATGGGCAAGATCGCCGAGGACCTTGGCTTGGCGGCCATAGCGCTGCATCCGCGCACGCGAGAGCAAGGCTACTCGGGCAAGGCGGATTGGTCGCGTATTGCTGAACTCAAGGCGAATGTGAAGATCCCGGTAATCGGCAATGGCGACATCATCACACCGGAAGACGCGGTTCGCATGATCCAGGAAACGAAGTGCGACGCCGTCATGATCGGGCGCGCGGCCAGCTACAACCCCTGGATCTTCCGCCAGATTGATGAATACCTTCGCACGGGCGCCTACTGGCAACCGGGCGAGCAGGACCGGCACGAAATTATGCGGCGCTACTTCACAATGCTGGCCGAGAGCAATTGGCCGGAGGCCGTCGGCAAGATGAAGCAGTTTACGTCTTAC
Organism: Bryobacter sp. CoA8 C33; assembly: GCA_019931185.1. GTDB lineage: Bacteria > Acidobacteriota > Terriglobia > Bryobacterales > Bryobacteraceae > Bryobacter. Next base: position 95,938 of record JAINDK010000038.1, on the reverse strand, counting down.
TTCACGCACGGTGTGCGCAACGGGGCTCGTCTGCGGGCGGCCATTTACAAACATCACGATACGGGGCCGATTCTCGATGCCGTCGATGACTTCTTCACGCGTCTCCAACACGTTGACGAAGAAGGTACCGTGGACAGTACAGTCGCCGCATGAAACACGTGGAACTGATCACTGACGGGGCTTGCTCGGGTAACCCTGGGCCTGGAGGCTGGGCTGCCATTCTGCGCTACGGCCATCACAAGAAGGAACTTTGGGGAGCTGAAGCCCAGACCACAAATAACCGCATGGAGTTACGCGCGGCCGTCGAAGGTCTCAAGATCTTGCGGGAAAAGTGCGTCGTGACGATCACTACCGACAGCGAGTATGTGCGCAAAGGCATCACGGAATGGATTCAATCCTGGAAGCGCAACAGTTGGCGCACGGCGAGCAAGCAACCGGTAAAGAACCAGGATCTTTGGCAGGAGTTGGACTTCCAGGCCGCCCGTCATGAAACGACCTGGAAGTGGGTGAAAGGCCATGCGGACCATCCCGACAACAACCGATGCGACGAACTCGCGGTGATGGCGAGCAAGACGCAATCGAGTTCGAGTTAGCTGGCCTTGCGTTCGCTGAGATATTTCATCAGCGTGGCGGCGAGGCCGTCGAAAGCTCCGCCGCTCGAGCCGGAAACCAGAATCTCGGGTACAAAGCGGTTGCCGCTTTTCGACAGTGCGTCGACGGCATTGACGAAGGCGGTGGCGTTGGCGCCAAAGCTTTTGACCTGGGCATCGTAAGCCTCGGCCTTGGCCAAGCCAACAGCGCGCACTTCGGCGCCCTTGGCCTTGCCGGTTTGCTCGATAAAGTAGCTTTCGCCTTCAGCCTCGGCGCGCCGGGCACTGGCCTGATTGGTTTTGATCGTAACGCCGACGGCAGACTTGGCCAGTTCGGCCTGCATGTCGGCGGTGCCGCGTGCCTGCTCCATGCGAATGCGGCCTTCCTGCGCTTGTTTCTGTTGCTCGAAGGTAGCGATTTCCTGCTTGGCGATTTCCCGCTCGGTGAGTACTTTCACGAGGTCCTGAGGCAGCAGGACGTCCTGGATATAGACTCCCTTGGTTTCGACGAAGTAGATTGACAGGAGCTCGGCGATGCGCTCGAAAGCTTGGCGCTGGACGTCGCGCCGCTTCTCGATAAAGCTGATGGCCGGCATGGATTGCAGCGTGTCGCGGAAATGATTGCCGACGGCGGCCTGGAGCACTTCATCGACGAGGTTGTTGATCGTGCCGACAGTGGAGATGACGCGTGGAGCGCGCGTATCGGGAACATGGATCTGCACCTGCAAATCAATGCGAAACACAAAACCTTCGGCGCTCTTGGCGGTGATCGTCTCTAGCTTGGCGTCCAAGTGGTGTGCCGCCGAAACGCGCTCGGCCCAGTTGAGGGTAAGAATCGCCGTCGGAACGATTTCGGCCTTGTAGCAGTAGGGATTGATGGGGTACTTGCCGGTGCGCAGCGGTTCCTGCCAGATGCCACGATGACCGGGCCGGACGAGCGTGCCGAATTTGAATTCAGCTCCGGAGGTGTCCCGTGGGGGCAGACCCACATAGCTCTTGATGACTGCGACCTGGCCCTGCTCGATGACCAGCATGGGCACGAGTTCGACGCGGACGAGGAATGGGTTCAGGGTGTAGGCGCCATAGAGAAGAGGATCGTGCTGGAGGCCGATTCGTCCGCCGTGATCGAGGAAGGCCTGAAAATCCTGATAGTTGTTGTGCAAATCATTTTTCGCGCCGAGTAAGACTTCGATGATGTCCTGGTCGCCCGAGCCGGCTTGTTCCATTTCGACCACGTCGGCGAAGCCATTGAGGCGGCTCGAAATATCGCCACTCGGCAGGGGGCTGCCTTCGAGTGTGTTGACGATGCCCACGATGTCGCGGGCGTCGTTGCCGCGGCGGATCTGGACGACCTCAAAATCGCAGGGGTTCATGCCGAAGCTGGCGGGGGTAATGGGGCCGCCGGCGGCGCTCAATTCGGGGTTGGCGGGCAGGCCGAAAGTCTGGTCGCGGGTGACGACGAGGAAGGCCACGGGGTGTATGGGCAGCGTGGTTCCGGGAGGCAGGACGGGCCGTTGTACGCCCTTCTGGCCGCCTTCGCGAATAAACAGCTCGAGATCAGCAAACTGGCCGAAGGCCGGACGATAGACGGCGCTTTTGGCGCCGACAGGCAAAGGCTGGCCCACCTGCGCCAAGACGACGCCGATCTGGCCGGCGGGAATCTGGACCCAGGGGAATTTTTCGACGCCATAGAGCGGCCACCAGCGGAAGCGGAGGCCCGGCATCAATAACTCGGACTGATAACCTGCCTCACCTTGAAACGCAATGAGGTTATCATCATCTAACTTACGGGAAGAAAATCTTTTGGTTACCAGACCAACTTCACTGGGACCAATCTTATGTACCGACAGCAGAAGCACGATGACGGCGCCGAGCAGACACACGCCTGCCAGGCTCGCCTGAATGATCATCCACATGGGGGATGACTCTCCTTTCTCGAGATCAGAAAATCTTAACTTTTTGGGATTTGGTTAGAAAGGGATCTAAAAGATGAATTTAGATCGGAAGTGAGGGGTTCGACATAAGAGAGCCCTCGAAGGCTCACAGCTTCGATAGTAGATCCAGTTTTGAAGGCTGTCAACGAAAATCGGAAGGGAAAGCTGTCAGTATGGGCATATGAGTGAAGAGCTACTGAGTCCGGGGCGCACGTTTGGCGTGATCGGCGCCGGCGTCATGGGTACGGCCCTGCTGAAGGGGATTCTGGATCAAGGCCTGGTGAGCCGCCAACAGGCGTGGGGTGCGGCTAAGACGGATGCGTCATGCGAGGAGGTTTCGCGGCGTCTTGGCGTACAGGCGGTGACGGATTTCGCCCCGCTGGTCGGCGATGCGGAAATTCTGTTGCTGGCGGTGAAGCCGGGTCAGGTCGCGCGCATTACCCAGACGCTGACAGCGGCGGGGCTGCGGCCGGATACGCTACTGATCACGGTGCTGGCCGGGGTGACGACGGCGCGGCTTGAGGATCTTCTCGATCCGGCCCAGCCGCGCGTGATCCGAGCGATGCCCAATACACCATGCCTGGTCGGCCACGGGGTGACGGTGTACTGCGGCGGGCGATGGACGAAGCCGGAGGACTTGAGCCGTGCTCGGGCGATCTTCGCCGCGGCGGGGAGGACCTTTCCGGTCGAGGAGCATTATTTCAATGCAATCACGGCACTATCGGGCTCCGGGCCAGCTTATATGTATCTGGTGATGGAAGCGCTTGCCGACGCGGGGGTTCGCGTGGGATTGCCGCGCGAACTCGCCATGGATCTGGTTGCGCAGACCATGCTGGGCTCGGCGCGGATGGTGCAGGAAACCGGCCGTCATCCGGCCGCCCTGCGGGATGACGTGACGACCCCGGCGGGATGCACGATCGGCGGCTTGCTGATGCTCGAGGACGGCAAGATCCGCAGTGTGCTGGCGCGCGCGGTGGAAGAGGCCACACGCATCGTCGATCAATTGGGGAAACCAAAAAACTAGAAAACTTTTTGCCACTGCTCGGCCGCCTCCATCCGTACTGTTTATCAAATGGGTGATCTTCCCGAATTCGCTGAGCTCGTCGATCGCTACCAAGGCATGGTTTATTCCATAGCCCTGCGGAGTCTGGGGCAACGCGAAGCGGCCGAAGACCTCGCCCAGGAGGTTTTTCTGAGTTTGCACGAGCATCTGCATGGGCTGGAAAGCGAAGACCACGTCCGCAACTGGCTGCGGCGGACGGCAGCGAACCGCTCGATTGATGAGATTCGCCGCCGGAGATACCGCAGCGGGCCGGGGCTCGATGAGGTGCCGGAGTCCTTTACGGAACCGGGTGACAGCGATCCGCTTCTGCTGGCGCTGTTGCGTTCGACCGTCGCGGCCCTGCCAGCGGAGGCGCGTGTTCTGACCGTGCTTCGCTTTCAGCAGGAATTGGAGCCGGGCGAAATTGCCGCCACTCTGAACATGCCGGTGGCGACGGTGAAAAGCCGGATTCATCGCACTTTGAAATTACTGCGCGGCAAGTTGGAACGCCGCACGGAAGCGAGGCCGAAAGGATGAACGAATCTCCCGATCTGGAATTGCAATTGCGAGAGGCGCTGCGGGAGACGTCCGCGCCGCCCCTGCTGCGAGCGCGCATTCTGAACGCCGCGGCATCCCGGGGGCGTAGAAGCTCCCACGCCGTCTTGTGGCGCCGCATCGTTGCTCTGGCCGCTCTGCTGACGATTGGATCTTTTGGCCTCTATCGCTGGGAGCAGCGCCGGCGCGCCGAAGCGGTAGCAGAACAATTCAAACTGGCTCTGCGCATTGCCCATCGCGAGGTCCTCGAGGTCCAGGCAAAACTGGTCGTTGAAGTCCCTGTGCAACTACCCCAAACCAACTAATTCAACCCGGAGTAATTCCATGATCAAGAAACAAGTATTCGCGGTTTTGCTGATGTCGTGGCTAGCCGCCGCGGCGCAGGAAATTGATTTGCGCGCACTGAAGGCGCTCGAGGCCAAGGCATCGGAGACCACAGATATCAACCTGGGCCCGGAGCAGATCAAACTGATGATGGGCCTCGGCAGTGAGTTGGCCCCGGAACTGCAAGGGCTCGGAAAGACGGTCGAGAGAGTGCAGGTGAAAACGCTCCAGTTCGACAAGGAAGGCGCATACACCCTCGCCGAAACGGAGAAGCTGCGGGAGAGCGTGATGACGGGCAATCTGGTATCGCTGATTTCGGTGAAGAAGAAGAACGGCTTCACCGAGATCGCCATGCGCAAGGGGCCGAAGGGCGAGAACGCTGGATTCCTGATTGTGAACGTGGAGCCGACCGAGATTGCGGTTGTCAGTATCGTTGGTCAACTGGATCTGTCTTCGCTGGCCAAGCTGTCCGGCAAACTGGGGGTACCGAACATTCAAATGGGTCCGGCGGAGACGAGCAAGAAAAAGGGCAGCGCCAAGCAAGAAGAAGAGGAGCTGTTTTAGCGAGGATGGCCGAGCCGATGCCCCACCCTCGTCCGTTGCATCGTTGATATTCCACTCGGCGCTTGCCTATGTTAACGCGAATCAAGTTCCCCCTTTTCTGATGCGCCGGTCCAGAATGATCGAACGGCTCGGGCTTCGCGGCACCCCGGTCGGATTGTTCGCAGCGGTGCTCTACGAAGAGGAAAGTGTGCAGTTGCAACATGGCGACTTGCTCTTTTGCTGTTCGGACGGACTCACGGAGGTGCCCAACAGCGATGGCGAAATGTGGGATGATTCGACCGTTGAGGGCATTCGGCAAAGTCAAATCGGCCTCTCTCCGGCGGCGGTAATTTCCAATGTTGCAGAGGCTGCTGACCGCTATGCCGCCGATGAGGACCAGGCGGATGGACATGACACTGGCGGTGCTACAGTTCTGACTAGGGTCACCAGATACGACAGGCTTTCGCCGGCGCCATTGGATTGATGGCGCTGCAAGCAAAGGCCGACCGGAAACCACAATTGTTCATCACCGATCCGTTGACCCTGATGTTATCGGGAGCATGCGGATTGGTGAGCAAATCCGAGCGGATGGCCTCGGGGCGATGTTTGGCGCACGACGACTGAGCAAAACTCAAAAACAGCATCTGGGCAAACGTAGCAGCTTCCCCAGGCCGGACCACGTCGTCCATACGTTTTCCAAGGCGAGACAGTTCGGTTTCTAGCGCCTTGTACGCCGCTCTGAGCCCTTCGACGTCCGCGATGTTTTCGCCAAGCGTAAGACGCCCATTGACGCGTAGGCCATCCAAGACTTCATGCCCATCATATTGCTTGACGAAACACTCCGCCCGGCTGTTGTAGGCCTGTTCGTCCGCCTTCGACCACCAGTCCTTGAGATTTCCATCCTTATCGTAAAAACGGCCTAGATTATCGAACCCATGCATGTACTCATGCCCTATGGTGGCGCCGATCGTTCCATAGTTCGCTGCATCGGGCGCCAGCGGATCGTAAAAAGGAGGCTGGAGAATTCCGGCCGGAATGAAGATGGTATTCAATTGCGCCGCATACCCGCCGTTGACCGTCTGCGGAGGCCAGGGCCACTCGCCGCGGTCGAGCTCCTGCCCGATCATCCGCATCTGTCGTGCGTGTTCAAAGCGAATGGCGCGGGCACGGTTGCCGAACGCATCGTGACGGCGGACGATCAAGCCGTCATAGGACCGCCATCGATCCGGGAAACCGACACGGATTCGGATCGCGTCCGCTTTCGCGATGGCGGCGGCCTTGGTGGCGGGCTCGAGCCAGGTTGATGCCTCAATTAGTCCCCGAACGGATGCCAGGATATTCTTCGCCATTTTCGTCACCCTGGTTTTGTTTTCCGCAGAGAAGTGGCGTTCGACGAATTTCCTGCCCAGTGCCTCTCCCATATGCAAATTCACCGCCTCAGTGCAGCGCCGCCAGCGCGGTGCCACCTCTGACTCACCATATTGTAGTTGCCTGAATCTCAAACGGGCCCGGAGAAAGCCGGTAGGCGGCGCCGAACTCCCGATGTCGGCAGCGAAATGTAGGTATCGTCCCGCCAAATATGTCGCAAGGTCCTTTGGTGAGACCTTTTCCAACCATGCATTCAATTCGACAAGAAAGTCCAGATGCGGGACCAAGATGTCGACCCGAGCCGGAACCCCGTAGCCCGACAGCACCCGTTTCAAGCGAAGATTTGGCGCGCGTTGCTCGATTGCCTCGACCGTCAGCGTGGTCGTCCTGGACCTGGGATGAGCCTCGGACTCGCGGGACCAACCACGGCGCGCCAAGGCGGTCTCGGTTGTCCACATGGTTTCCGCAGCGGATTCCGCACTTTTTGGGTCGAGGCCAGTGAGGCGAAACAACTCGGCGTAATAAGCGAGGAATCCCTGCCGCAGCGCACGGTTTTGGCGGTTATCGTGGATGTAAGCGTTTGGGTCATCGAGAGTCAACTCGGGACGGTTCCATTCGCCTATGCCCCGATTCGAGTCCCGAGGGTCGGGCCGGCTAATGAATTTGTACAGGGCAAAAATGCGAAGCCGCCCGAGTTCGCCTGCTTCGAGCATTGCCTGTTGGGAACTCGCGATACTTCGCAGCCGCTTTAGTACGGGCTGCAGCGGTGCTACGCCCAGCCTCTCAACTGTAGACTCGTCCATGCAGGCCGAATAGTAGTCGCCGATGCGCTGGCTGGTGGCGTCGCGAGGCTCGCGGTTAGACGCCGCGAGTTCGAGGATTTTTCGCAGGTTCTCGCTGGTGGACTTCATGAGCTCGAACATCGGGGTCCAGCCGGATTCATCCGCCGGTATGTTGTGCTGATGGATCCAATGGCCGCAGGCGTAGAGAAAGAAGTCCGCACAAGGCGCGGGACTGCCGTTGTCGGTGCCAACAGGTGGCCGAGTCGCTTCCTGCGCGGGCGAACCCTCGAGGAACAAGGCCGCGATAGAAAAAAAACCCATGCGCAGCAGCCATCGGCGCCGGAATGTCAATCGCCCATTCATGCCTGTTGGACTCCCCGCCGACGCGCGAGTTGAGTCTCTATCTTCTCTAACAGGCGCGGCAGATCAATGGGTTTTGTGTTGAAGTCATCGCAGCCGCACGCAATCGCCCCATCCCGATCACTGTCCATGGCATGGGCTGTTAGCGCGATGATGGGAAGCTCGCGCATTCGCTCGTTGCTTCTCAGAATGCGATTCGCTTCCGAACCATGCAGCTTCTGCAGGCTCATATCCATAAGAATGAGATCGGAAATTCCGGCCGACGCTACGGACACGGCCTGCTCTCCATCCACCGCCATGATCACTTCGTACCCCTTTCGAATCTGTCGCCGGCACAACTTGTCCCGATTGCTCCCAGAGTTATTGCACCAGTATGAGTCTTGTCAAGGCCGTTGTGCCTCGTTCAATGGCGCGGGCGCCAAATTCGCAAGTTCGCCGCTGATACAGTTGAGTGGGTCCTCATCGGAGTAACTGCTGCCCTCGATGACGTGTGTCACGGTCCGTTCCAGCCGCCGCCTGTCTTCCGCGGTCCAGTCTTTTGCAGTCACAACGGCGAGAGGAATATCCGACGCCGACGGTCTGGCCGCGATTTCTTCCATGATTGGAAATCGGTCCATCTCGGGCATCAGAAGGTCGAGCATGATCAGGTGGGGTGCAGTCGGCGAATCAACGAACCGCAAAGCCTGCCTTCCACTTGAGGCCTCGCAGAGCGTCCAACCTTGGGACTCGAGCATTCGCTTGAGAACGTTTCGATTCGCCTGCTCGTCATCGACAACCAGGGCCACGTTGCTGCCTGCCGGACCACGGAACCGTGTGAGAATGCGCACCAACTGGGTTCTGTCCACGGGCTTAACCAATTACTCGTTGGCGCCCAGCGCGAACACGATTCGGCGATTCTCGATGATGCTGAGCAAGGCGACGGAAATCTGCGATAGTTCAGGGTCCGATTTCAACTGCGATAGTACCTCCCACCCATCCATTCCCGCCATGATCACATCCAGGACGATGGCGGCGGGCCGAAACTCCCTTGCCATCTGAAGGCCGTCCTCGCCCCGCGCGGCCGCAATGGCCCAAAATCCCGCCTTCTCCGCCGATCTCGTGACGAGTTCCCTCACGGCGGGGGTCATCGTCGATCACAAGCACCAGGGGAACTCCCTCATGAGCCTTGGGCCCTTCCTTCCAGGCACGTGTGCGTTTCGTTGGTATCAGCATGATGAAAGTCGTCCCCTTGCCCAATTCGCTGCGAACCGCAATGCGCCATGCTGCCAGACGAGGGAACTTAGTGCTTACCGCCCAGCCCCTCATAGTCGATGCCATCGGCACCAATGGAAGTTCTCAAGGCGTTGAGCACACTGGCAACATCAATCAATTCCTGCAGCAAAGCCCCGTACAGCGGCGGCAGATAACCCATCGCCGCCAGCACCATGCCCACGGCGCTCAGTCCCAATCCCCCCAAGGTCGACTCCAGCGCAACACGCCGCAAACGAATCCCCAAATGCAGCAGTTCATCTATCTTGCCGAGGCTTGGCTCCAGGACGATCGCACTTGCGGTGGCCGACGCCACGTTGGTCGCCATGCCGAAGGCCACGCCTACGGTGGCTGCGGTGAGCGCCGGTCCGTCGTTGATGCCATCGCCGACGTAAAGAGTCGGACCGGCGGCGGTGGCTTGGCGCACGAAGGCCAGCTTCTGCTCGGGGCTCTGGGCGGCCAGCACTTCGGGGATACCCACCTGCGCGGCTAATTCGCGCGCGGCCCCCTCTTGGTCGCCGGTGAGAAGAACGGTACGGGTTCCACCATGGCGCGGGCCCAGGTGATCGAGGAAGAGGCGGGTATCGGGGCGGGGGGCATCGAAGAAGTGGAATACAGCGGCAAGCTCCCCATCGCGGAGCAGCAAGCATTCAAGATGTCCAGCGGGCAAATCGGGCAACGTACCCGCATATTGCTTGCGTCCGACGACCTCGTAGCTTACGCCGGCGCGGCGCGCGCTCAAGCCCCGGCCGGGCAACTCGCGAACCTCCTCGGGGTCCCACAAAGCGAGGCCGCGTTTCTCCGCCGCCTCGAGCAGCGGTGCGGCAAGCGGATGGCGCGAGTATCGCTCCAGGCTGGCGATGGCGGCCAGGGCCTCGGCCTCATCGCCGCGCGCGTCGATTGCGATAAGTTGGGGTTTGCCCCGGGTCAAAGTGCCGGTCTTATCGAAGATGAAGGTTTTAACGCGTGGCATCTCCTCAAGAATGGCTGGATCGCGAACGACGATGCCAGCCCGGGCGGCCCGCGAGATAGAGCCGATCAAGGCAACCGGAATCGAAATCAGCAACGGACAGGGCGTCGCGACGACGATGACGGCGAGAAATCTTTGCCAGTCATAAGCCCACCAACCGGCTGCGGCGGCAATGACAAGCGCTACGGGCGAATACCAGGCCCCCAACTGATTAGCGAGGCGGCGGATGCGCGGGCGCTTCAATTCGCTCTCTTCCATGACGGCCATGATTTGCGCGTAGCGGGAATCGGCAGGACGGCGGCGGACTTCGAGTTCAAGCAGGCTGGCGCCATTTTTGGCGCCTGAGATGACCTCGACACCGGGAGCTTTCTTGACCTCCCAGGGCTCGCCGGTCAAAAAGCTTTCGTCCATCCACCCCTGGCCCTTCACGACGACGCCATCAGCCGGGGCGACTTCATGGGGAAAGACGAGCACGCGGTCTCCGGGCTTGAGTTCCTCGAGTGTGACGTCCTCATGGCCCTCGGCGAGGACGCGGTGGGCCACTGAGGGCATGCGCTCGGCGAGTGCGCTGAGGGCACTGCTGGCGCGGCGGACGGCATAGCTTTCGAGCAATCCGCCGCCGGTGAGCATGAGGATGATAATCAGGGCGACCAGGTATTGGCCGGTGACGATACCGGTGAGGATCGAGACGCCAGCGATCAGGTCAGTCGCCCAATTACCGGCAAGCAATTCGCGGCCGATGCGGTGGAGCACGGGGATAGCCGCTACGAGGGTGATCGCGAGATAGAGTAAGTCCCAGTCCACGACGGTAAACTTAAGAGTACATGGTGTTCGAGCTTGCGCGCCGGTATGAGCGCAAAGGCCTTCGCGAAGACGCCGCTCAGTTCCCTGCCCCGGGCTTTTTTGTTCACCTCGACGGGCGGCCGGTGCACGTGTACCGGAGGGGCGAGAGCGGCCCGCCGGTGATCTTCGAAGCCGGCATTGCGGCCACGAGTCTGTCGTGGCGGCTGGTGGAGGATCAGGTGGCGCGCTTTGCGACGCTCTATTCCTATGATCGAGCGGGCTTTGGCTGGTCCGCGCCGAGCGGGGAAACGAAGGTTGCGCGCGCGCTGGTGGAAGAGATGCGGCGCGTCATGGAGGCCGCCTCGGTTCCCGTGCCGCGCTATGTGGTGGGCCATAGCTTCGGCGGCATGATGATGCGGATGTACGCGGCCATGTACCCGGAGGAAGTTTCTGGGGTGTTACTGGTGGACGCACTGCCGCCGGAGGAATGGTTTCCGCCCGACCGGGAGAGGCTGCGCGTGCTGAACCGGGCCGTTGAACTGACGCGGCGAGGCAGTCTGCTTGCGGATCTTGGGGTCGTACGCTTTGCTCTGCGGCGCCTGGAGCGGGGCCAACAAAAAATCCCGAAAATCCTCAGCCTGCTGGCTGGGGCCGGCGGCGCTCAGCTCACGAGCCGCATTACGGGGCAGATTCGTAAACTTCCTTTCGCGGTGCAGCAACAGATCCGGGCGCACTGGTCGCGGGCGTCGAGCTTTACGACAATGGCGGAATACCTGGTGGAGTTGCCTGCCTCCTGCGCCCAGGCGGCGATTTGCGCCGACCTTGGCGACAAGCCGTTGATTGTGCTGAGCGCGGAGTATGGCAAGCCCGGTCACCAGGGGCGGCAGGCGAAACTGGCCCGTCTTTCGCGGCGGGGCGACTTCCGGGTGGTTCCGGCAACTACGCACTGGATTATGCTCGACGATCCGGATTCAGTAGTCGAGGCCGTGCGCGATTTATTAGTCTGTTAGGTGATGCAAATTTTCTCTCTCCTGGTGGCCGGCCTCGCGCTTGCCTGTTCCCTGTCCGCGCAAAAGCGCACCGTCGAGATGTGGCCCGGGGCGCAGTATGACCCCGCCATACCGACCATCGAGAAGACCCTGGGTTACTCGGCTGGGGAGCGAATCGCCTCTCACGCGCACATCATGAAGTATTTCGAGGCTCTTGCAGCCGCCCAACCAAAACGCGTCAAGCTGATGGAATACGCCAGGACCTGGGAAGGACGCAAGTTGATCATCGCGGTGATCGGGAGTGAGGCGAACATTGCACGGCTCAATGAATTCCAGGCTGGCATGAAGAAACTGGCCGATCCGCGCAAGACGGCTGAAGCAGAAGCGCAAAAATTGATCTCGAGTCTGCCGGCGGGCGTAATGCTTGCCTACAACGTTCACGGCAATGAAATCTCGGGGCCGGATGCGGCGATGGCCGCCGCCTATCATGTGCTCGCCTCGCGCAACGACAAGATAGTCGATTCCATCCTGGCTAACACGTTGCTGATGATCGACCCGACGCAGAATCCGGATGGCCGCGACCGCTTCGTACACAACTTTGAAATCGCCGAAGGCCTCGAACCGGTCGCCTACCCGCTGGCCGCCGAACACGCCGAACCCTGGCCCGGGGGGCGCACGAACCATTATCTGTTCGATATGAACCGCGATTGGTTCGCGATGACGCAACCGGAAACGCGCGGACGCATCAAGACGCTGCTCGACTGGTATCCACTGGTCTTCGTCGACCTGCACGAAATGGGCGGCGAATCGACCTACTACTTTGCTCCGGAAGCCGTTCCCTATAACCCGCACATCGTCAAGCATCAGCGCGAGGCGCTTTATCAATTCGGCAAGAACAATGCGAAGTGGTTCGACCAGTTCGGATTCCGCTACTTCACCCGCGAGGTCTTCGATGCGTTCTATCCCGGCTACGGCGCGAGCTGGCCGATCTACTACGGCGCGATTGCCATGACCTACGAGAATGCCAGTGCGCGGGGCCTGCTCTGGGAAAAGTCTGACGGCACCACCTTCTCCTTTGCCGAAAGCGTTCAGAAGCACTTCGTCGCCTCCATCTCAACGGCCGAGACGGCCGCGGCCAATCGCAAGGCTCTCCTTGAAAACTTCTGGAACTACCGCAAGACCGCCCTCGAAGAAGGCAAGACCGAAGCGTCAAAGGAATATGTCCTGCTGCGCGAAGGCGACACGGCCGCTGCCGACAAACTCGCCGACATTCTTGCCTCCCAAGGCATCGAAGTCCGTCAGGCCAAGGACAGCTTCCTCGTCGAAGGCGCCACCGCACCCGCCGGCTCTTACCTCGTCAGTGCCGCTCAGCCCATGAAGCGCATGATCCGCACCCTGCTCGACCCCGACACGCGCATGGAAGAGGAATTCCTCAAGGAACAGGAACGCCGCCGCAAGAAAAAACAGCGCGATGAGATCTATGACGTCACCGGCTGGAGCCTGCCCGTTCAGTACAACGTCCGCCAGATCATCTCCAAGTCCGCCCTCACTGTCCCCGGCGCCCCCGTGCTGCCCGGAAAGCTTCCCCCGGGCAAGATCGAAGGCGGCAAGGCCACGGTTGCCTATCTCGTTCCCTGGGGCAGCCAGGCCGCATCCCGCTTCCTGGCCTCGGCCTTCCGCGCCAACCTCCGCATTCTCAGCGCCGGCAAGGCCTTCACCCAGGCCGGCCGTAAGTATCCGAACGGCACTCTCATCCTTCAGGTCAAGGAGAACCCGGGCTCTATCCACGACACCGTATCCAATCTCGCTGCCTCAACTGGCGCCGACATCATGGCCGTCAACACTAGTTGGGTCGATGAGGGTCCGAACTTCGGCTCGAACAACACCCTCTCGCTTAAACGGCCTAATGTGGCCATCCTCTGGGATACCCCCGTTGCCGGTTCCAGCGCCGGCGCTACCGCCTTCGTGCTCGAGCGTCAGTACGGCTATCCCGTCACGCGCCTGCGCACCCGCTCCCTCCCCATGGTCGACCTCAGCAAGTTCCACGTTCTCATCCTGCCCGAGATTCAGGGCAATCTCGCCGGAGAACTCGGCCGCGGGCTCAGCCGTATCAAAGACTGGGTCGCTAACGGCGGAGTCATCGTCGGCCTCGGCTCCGCTACCAGCTTCCTGGCATCCGGCCCGGTCGGTCTTCTGCCCGTTCAACAGGAACTCCTGGCCAAGGAAGGCGCCTCCACAGGCTCCGGTCCCGTCTCAGAGGCGGGTGGCCGCCGCATGGCCACGGGCACGGCCGCTCCTCCCAGCAGCAATGCCCCCAACGCCGATAACGGTCCGGCGCCCGGCAAGATCTTCACCAAGGAGGATGACTACCTCCGCGCCATTCAGGCAGACCGCGAAATGCCCGATGACGTCGCCGGCGTTCTCTGCAAAGCCAAAGTCGACACCGAATCCTGGATCGGCGCCGGCTCTCAGGATTTTGTCAACGCCCTCGTCAATGGCCGCGCAATCTATTCCCCCATCAAGATCGACCGCGGAATCAACGCCGCCGTCTTCTCCGGTCCCAACGATATTCTCCAGAGCGGCTACATGTGGGAGGAAAATCGCAAACAGTTAGCCTACAAGCCCTTGGTGATCGTCGCCCGCGAAGGTCGTGGCCTCGTGGTCGGCTTCACCGTAGACCCCAACTATCGTGGCTATATCGATAGCATGAATCTCTTATTCCTGAACGCGGTCCTTCGCGGTCCTGGTGCGGCACGCTAAGGTAAATCACTCATTTTCTTAAAAGAATCGCTCCCTCGGACCGATGCGCTAGCCAATCGGTATGAATTGCCTTTTCGCTCTCCCTGGGGCCTTTCTCGCCCTGCTATTTCTCAGCCTGCCCGGTTTCTCGACTCCGCGTGACAGCGACCTCAAGCGGGATCTGAAACGCGCCAAAGCCGTTGTCGCCGGCGAGGTGACTCTCCTCCATTCCTACTACGCGCCCGATGGGGAAATCTATTCCGACATAACCTTGCGGGTGTCCGGCGTGCTCAAGGAGTCCGAAGCTACCCCCGGCCTGCTCACCTTCACCACCCCCGGCGGCATAGTCGGTGAGGAAGGCGTCGCTTTTTCCAATGCTCCCTGGTTTGAAGTCAACGAGCCCGTTCTGCTTCTGCTGGAAGAATGGGCGCCCGGCACCCTGTCTCCGGCCGCCAAATACGATCTCGATGGGCGGGACATCCCCGAGGTGGGCCTGAAAGGCCGTGCACTTCTCGAGACCGTTCGTAGTATTCTCACCGAACAGGGAAATGCGGTCCTCGATTCTGAGTGGCAACGCACGCTGGAATTTGAGAAGACAAGCCGCAAGGCCGGTGCCGATCCCACAACGCAAGTGGAAAATCCACTCACCGCCTGCTACGTCCTGACCGGCCCTCGCTGGCGCACCACCAGCGTGCAATTCAGACTCGACAACGCCCTGCCCCCCGACATGAGCACAGCCGCACTGGCTGCCGTCAAAACGATCAACGACCTGAATCTTTCCGTCCGTTTTCAATCAAGCGCCTTCAGTTCCAACCTGATCAGCCGCGGGGGCATCACAACGGGCAATCCGAGTACTCTTGCCGTGGCCCGCTACCGGTTTATCCCTTCCACGCAAACAATGGTCGACTACACGATCACACTCAACAACCTGTACACCTGGGCTTCCACCGGCGCCCCGGGAGTTTTTGATACCGAGGGCGTGCTCCTTCATGAACTCGGCCACATCGCCGGCCTCAATCACCCATCACCATCCATTTGTAACCAGCACACCATGTGGTTCTCAGTGGCCGCCGGCGACACCTCCCGCCGCACGCTCGAAATTGGGGACACGACAGGGTTGCAGACCATCTACGGCACGGTAGCTCCACCGCCGCCCCCCCCGCCCTCGGCGCCGCCCAGTGCGCCGCCGCCGGCGGCAAACCCTGGCTCCACTCCCCCGGTTCCCACTCTGACCGGTATCACGGTTTCCGGCAATCTCGTGACCAACAGCACCATTCGCATGTCGGCAAGCGGTACAAACTTTGCTGAGTTCCTGCAGTTCGTCGTGCGCGGCCAAGGCTGCCCCTCCACCGGCTGTATCCTCGCCGGCGCGGCCGTGCAGAACATCACCGCGACTTCGGCGAGCACTTCCTTTGTTCCACGCGGCGCGGGCACCTATCGGGTCAATGTTCGCAACACCGCTCTGGGAGCTCAATCCGCGGCACAGGCCAGCTTTATGGTTTTCATCCGCTAGCTCCGGCGGCAGAGCGCTCCGGAAAAGCTAAATCAGATGCCCGAGCTTTTCGCGTTTCACTTCGAGATAGTCCCGGGCGTGTTCGGTTCCCGCGGCGATTGCCGGTACTCTTTCGACTACCTGCACCCCCGCTCCTTCAAGCGCCGCGATCTTGTCGGGATTGTTTGACATCAGCCGCACGGCCTTGACGCCGAAATACTGACAGATCGCCGCCGGCAGCCGGTAGTCGCGCGCATCCACAGCCAGACCCAAAGCCTCATTGGCCTCGACGGTGTCGGCACCCTCATCCTGCAGTTGGTAGGCCCGAAGTTTATTGATGATGCCAATCCCCCGGCCCTCCTTCATTTCATAGATCACGATTCCCCGCCCTTGGCGGCCAACGGCGGCAAGGGCCAACTCAAGCTGCTGGCGGCAGTCGCAACGCAGGCTGTGAAATACATCCCCGGTCAGGCACTGGGAGTGAATCCGCAGCAGGGGCGCATCTCCCCGCACCAGGTCTCCCATCACGACCGCCACCGCCTCTTCCCTGACCCCTGCCTGCTCCCATTCGAAGCCGTGGATGCGGAATCTGCCAAATTCGGTGGGGAAATCCGCCTCAGCGGCATGCAATAGCTTCATAATGTGGGGGTACTTCCATTATGATCGAGCCGGCCTTCGTCCTGCTGCTTTTCAACCTTGCCGTTGCCGCCTCGCTGGCTTCGATACTGTCCCGTATCCCCGCTTTCCAGCGCATGCTGCTGCGCGAGGAGCGCTCGATCACGCAGCGGCTCGAGATGGCGCTCGCCTTCGGCACAATCTTCGGCGCCGGAGCGGCCGCCCGCGTGTTCACCGGCTCTTACCAGGCCGCTGACCTGACCCTCGCCGGCGCCTACCTGGCGGGTCTGCTCGGCGGCTATGTCACCGGCATGGTCAGCGGCATCCTCATGAGCCTGCCCGCCATGTTCGGCAACGAATTGCTGGCGATGCCGCTTTATGCCGCCATTGGCGTGCTGGGCGGCATCATCCGCGATTGCGCGCCGGATACCGGGGAGATTTGGCGCTACTCGCCCGTCTTCGACATACTCGGCAGTTGGCGGATCTTCCGCCAGCCGCGGCTCGGCTACCGCCTTCTCATTTCGGCTGGCCTGCTTCTTTCCGAAGCCTTGCGCCTGGCGGGGCTCTATCTCTTCCGTCCGAAATCGATCTTCAGCCCGATTACGCTCGACTCCCGCCCCCTCGAACTCTGGATCGGCGCCCTGTCCGGGGCTTCGGTGCTGTGCGCCTTTCTGCCCCTGAAGATCTGGAACATCACACGGATGGAGTCGCGTCTGTCCTTGCAGCAACGCCTGATCGCGGAAGCTCGCCTGGCGGCCCTGACCAGCCAGATCAACCCGCATTTCCTCTTCAACACTCTCAACAGCGTCTCTTCGCTCATCCGCATCGACCCGGACCGCGCCCGCACGATGATCTACAAGCTTTCAAGCGTCCTCCGCCGCGCCATGCGCAACACCGATGTGCTGTCCCCACTCCGCGACGAGCTCGCCTTCATCGACGACTACCTGGCCATCGAGATGGTGCGCTTCGGGGAGAAACTGCGATTTCTCCGGGAAATCGACCCCGCC
This sequence comes from Bryobacter sp. CoA8 C33, assembly GCA_019931185.1. GTDB lineage: Bacteria > Acidobacteriota > Terriglobia > Bryobacterales > Bryobacteraceae > Bryobacter. The sequence goes on along the minus strand of JAINDK010000038.1, from coordinate 78,597 downwards.
GCTCTCTCCGTGCCGGTGCCAGCAATGCTGCTTCAGCCGGTGATCGAAAACTCCATCAAACATGGCTTGGCCGGCAAGCTCGAGGGCGGCTCCATCTGGCTCCGCGCCCGCATGCTCGATCCCCAGCGCCTTCTGCTTACTGTCGAGGACGACGGGGAAGGCATCCCGGAGGAAAAGATGGAAGACCTGTTCGGAAACCACTCCGGCATTGGAGTCTCCAACGTGCGCGAACGTCTCGAAGTTCTCTACGGGGAGCACTATCGCATGTCGATCGACAGCCGGCCCGGACAAGGCACACGCACCGAAATTGAGATCCCGGCGGGCAAAACCGCCTAGCGCGGCGCCATCCGCAAGGCTCCGTCGAGCCGCACTACTTCTCCATTCAGCATCCGGTTGCGCACCATGTGCAGGGCTAGGCCGGCGAATTCCGCCGGCTCGCCAAGCCGGGCCGGAAACGGAACGGTCTCAGCCAGTTTCTTCATTGCCTCCTCGGGCAAGCCCGCCAACAACGGCGTCCGGAACAACCCGGGCGCAATCGCCAGCACCCGAACGCCCACGCGCGCCAGTTCCCGCGCCAGCGGCAAGGTCATTGCCGCCACAGCGCCCTTCGAGGCCGAATAAGCCGCCTGTCCAATCTGCCCGTCAAAGGCCGCCACCGAGCTGGTCATCACGATAACGCCCCGCTCCCCGTCCGGGCCAGCCTCGTTTTTCGCCATCGCCGCCGCGGCTAGGCGCACGACGTTGAATGTCCCGTTTACATTGACCCGCAGTACTTTTTCAAAGCGCTCGAGCGGCAGCGGCCCATCCTTGCCGAGAGCCCGCTCCGCTGTCGCAATACCGGCGCAATGAATGACCAGGTCCAGCCCGCCGCTCTCCTCGATCGCGGCCAGTACATCGGCTTCCTCACAAACATCCGTGCGGCGGAATCGTGCCCCCGTACCCAACTCACGAGCTAAGCCTTGGCCCTTGTCCTCATTAAGATCCGCAATCAACACCCGTGCCTGCTCGCCGACCAGCGCCCGCACGCAAGCCTCTCCCAGCCCGGATGCCCCACCCGTCACCAGCGCCCTGCGCCCGGCAATCGTCATCGCTTAGTGCCCTTCCGCCTCGAGAAAGCGCTCGGCCTCCATTGCCGCCATGCAACCCGCGCCCGACGCCGTAATCGCCTGCCGGTAGTGCCGGTCCTGAACATCCCCAGCATGAAACACACCGGCGATGTTTGTCCGGGCGCCCCCGTGCGAAATCAAGTAACCTTCCTCGTCCATATCCAACTGGCCGGCAAAGGGCTTGGTATTCGGAATATGGCCAATCGCCACAAAGAAGCCGTCTACTTCTTCCGTCCAGGTCTCCCCGGTTTTCACATTCCGCATCCGCGCTCCGCCAACAATGCCGGTTTCATGAGCCAACACCTCATCCACCACCGTGTTCAGCACCATCTTTACCTTCGGGTTTGCCTTGACGCGGTCGATCATGATCTTGGAGGCGCGAAACTCCTCGCGGCGGTGCACCAGCATCACATCGGAGAAACGCGTTAGGAAATTCGCTTCCTCCATGGCGCTGTCCCCACCGCCCACGACCATGATTTTCTTGCCCCGATAGAAGAAGCCATCGCAGGTCGCGCAGGAACTGACGCCTTTGCCGATCAGATCCTTTTCCCCCGCAATACCCAGCCAACGCGCGCTTGCCCCCGTGGCCACGATCAAGGTGGACGTCTCGATCCACTCCCCATCGACGCTCAGCCGGAACGGCCGGCGCGACAAATCCGCCCCCACCACTTCGCCTAGCCGGAACTCCGCGCCAAAGCGCTCGGCCTGCAGTTTCATATTCTCCACCAGTTGCGGCCCGAGAATCCCTTCGGGAAAGCCGGGAAAGTTCTCCACCTCCGAGGTGATCGAAAGCTGTCCCCCCGGCTCCTTGCCCATCAATACAAGTGGTTTGAGTCCAGCCCGAGCCGTGTAAATCGCTGCCGTGTTCCCCGCGCAGCCCGAGCCCAAAATGACGACGTTATGCATTGCTAATGCTTAGTCTACAACCGCTCCCCGCCAAAGTCGCTGTGCGCGCGAATTTGACGATCCACTAGCCGAGGAACTAACCTGAATCGTCCGGTCTCGCGCGTGGCTCCTTGCCAGGCGATGGGCGCGCCCAGTCCCGGCCATAGGAGACAAACAGGAAATGACCAGAAGATCACTGCTGTGCACCTTGGCGACCACTTCCGCGTTGGCCTTTGACGGTAAGAAATCGGATGCCTTCGCCTTGGTCGGGGACCGCTTCCACAACTCGGACTACATTCGCACCGCGCTCCATCGGGATATCGTCCAGGGTCTCGGGCTTTCCCTTGATATGAGCGACGACACCAACCTGCTCAATGCCGTAAACCTGAAAGGCTACCGGCTGCTGATCGTGCACCGCGACGGCATGATCTGGCCCGACGGCTATCCCCTGCCCAAGCCAGCCAGCGCGGCCGCGGCCGAAATCGTCAGCGATCCGCCGCTAGCCCCCACTGCGGGCGAACCGAAGTTCTGGATCAAACCGCAACAGGGCAAGGCCGTACGCCGCTTTGTCGAAAACGGAGGAGCGGCTCTGTTTCTGCACAATGTGACGCATGTTGGCCTTACCGATCCTGACTTTCGCCATGTTCTCGGCGCCGCCTACCAGGGCCACCCAGCCATCCGCCCCTTCAAGGTCAAGATAATCAACCACGACCACCCCATCACGCGTGGGGTAAAGGACTTCATCGTCACCGACGAGCAACACTATATGCAGTACGACAAGGACCCAAAGCATCTCCTGCTTGAATCGGTCAACGAAGACGGGCTGGAGTACGGCAAACTCGGTGCGAAGGCGGCAGCCGGATGGGCCTACGATTATGGCAAGGGCCGTGTCTGCTATTTTTCCCCCGGCCACTCCATCACGGCCCACTGGAATCCCGAATTCATCAAACTCAAACACAATGCCTTGCGCTGGCTGCTGCGCATGAGCTAGCCTGGCTCGCTATCCTGTCACCGGAGTCGCCATGAAGAATCCACCCAACCGCTTGCTCATTTTCCTGCCGGCCCTAGCCCTCTTGCTCGCCCCGCTGGCCGCGCTCGTTTCCGCCGCCAAGCCGGAGTACATCATCTATGTCGGCACCTATACCCGCCAGCACAGCAAGGGCATTTATGCTTATCGATATCACCCGGATAGCAGGCAGCTGACCAGCCTCGGTCTGGCCGCCGGAACAAAAAATCCCTCCTTTCTCACGATTCATCCCAATCGAAAGTATCTCTATGCCGTCAACGAAGGGGATGCCAGCGTCAGCGCCTTCGCCATTGAGGGTCCGAATGGCCAACTGCGCGAACTGAACGTGGTGCCTTCGGGGGGTGGTGTACCCTGCCACCTGGTGGTCGAAAAGACCGGCAAGTATCTCCTGCTGGCCAACTACGGCAGTGGCAACAGTGTCGCGGCTTTCCCGATACAGCCCGACGGCAGCCTCGGCGAACCTTCTTCTCTCATGGCTCACCGCGGTTCGAGCATCGGCAGCCGCCAGCGCGGGCCCCACGCCCACGCCGCCGTTCTGTCCCCCGATCACCGGTTCCTCTTCGTCCCCGATCTGGGCCTCGATCAGGTCTTTGGCTATCTCGTCGACTCCAAGCAGGGTAAGCTAACACCCGCCGATCCGCCCTCGACCCCAATCACTCCCGGATCCGGCCCCCGTCACATGGCCTTCCATCCCAACGGCAAGTTCGCCTATGTCAACAGCGAGATGGGCTCTCTGGTCACGGCTTTTGCCTTTACGCCGGCCGCGGGCCGTCTGCGGCAATTTCAAGTCATCTCAACACTGCCGCGGGGCTTCGCCAAGCCCAACAACACGGCCGAAATCGAGGTCCATCCCAACGGTAAGTTTCTCTATGTGTCCAATCGCGGCCATGACTCGATCGCCGTCTTTCGTGTTGATGCGAAAACGGGCAAACTTACCTTTCTTGAGCACGCACCCAGTCAGGGCAGTATCCCCCGCAACTTCGCCATCGATCCCACTGGCAATTACATGTTCGTGGCCAATCAAAACACCGGCAACATCGCTTTGCTCAAGATCGATCAAAAGAACGGCCGTCTGACGCCGTCGGGAGAAACTGTCGCCGTCGATGCTCCCGTTTGCGTCATCTTCCACCCCGTGAATTAAACTCTGATTCGCCCACCGGGCCAGGCTGCCTGCCCCTTAGCGCAATATCGTGTAGGCCAGCCAACTGCTGCCATAAGCCAGCAGCCCCATGTAGGTGAATTGCAGCACGGGCCACTTCCAACTCGCTGTTTCCCTCCGCACGACGGCGATCGTCGAAATGCACTGGAGCGCGAAGGCAAAGAAGATGAGTAGCGCCACGGCGGAGGCCAGGTTCAGATCCTGCCGCAGGGCCGCCTCCAATCCCTTCTCGTTCCCCTCGCCCTCAATGCCATAAATTGTGCCCAGCGTGCCAACAATAACCTCGCGGGCCGCCAATGAGCTGATCAACCCGACGCCGATCTTCCAATTGAATCCGAGCGGGGCAATCACCGGCTCGATCGCCCGGCCGAGGCTGGCCGCATAGCTCGCCTCCATTGGTGGCGCCACGCCGTTTTGCAGCGGTAAGTGGGCCATGGTCCACAACAACACCATGGTCAGAAGAATTGTCGTGGACGCCCGTTTCAGAAACACCTTCGCCCGGTCCACGAGGCGGTAGACGATGCTCATCGGCCGCGGCAGCCGGTAGGGCGGCAACTCAAGCACAAACGGCGCTTTTTCGGCGCGGAAGATCGTGCTCTTCAGCAGACGGGCTGTCCCTGCCGCCGCCACGAAGCCGAGTGCGTAGAGTCCCAACATCACAGCCGCGCGCGCCCCAAGCAGCGGCCCGAGCAGCGGCTGATCGGGAATGAAGGCGGCGATCAGCATCGTGTACACCGGCAAACGCGCCGAACACGTCATCAGCGGCGTCACCAGGATCGTCGCAATCCGGTCCCGCTTGTTTTCAATCGTCCGCGTCGATAGTATCGCCGGAATCGCACACGCATAACCGCTCAACAGCGGAATAAAGCTCTTGCCCTGCAAGCCCAGCTTCGCCATCGTTCGGTCGGCAATCACGGCCGCCCGCGCCAGGTATCCCGAATCCTCGAGTACGGCCAGAAACGCGAACAGAATCAGAATCTGCGGAAGGAACACCACCACGCTCCCCACGCCCCCCCACACCCCTTCAACCAATAGCGAGCGGAACCAACTCTCCGGCAAGCCCAGCGCAATCCACTGCCCGCTGGTCGCCACCATTTCCTGCACTAGTTCCATCAACGGCTTGGCGAACGTGAATATGCTTTGAAAAACCGCCACGACCACCAGCAGGAAGCTGAGCGGCCCCCACACCGGATCCAGCACAATCCGGTCCAGCTTGTAAGTCCATTCCGGGGGGGAGGGCTTTTGAAAATCCGCCAGCGCCGCCACATCCCCGCTCCACTTCCGGCAACTCGACAGATTGTTCAGAACCGGCAGTTCGATTCTGACCGGCGCCGGTATCGTCTTTGAAAGAAAATTCCTCACCTCGTCTATACCGCTACCCTCTACCGCACTCGCCAGCACCACCGGCGCTCCCAGTTCGCCTGCGAGCTTGGCGGCATCCACGGCGCCCCCGCGCCGCTTCAGCTCATCGGTCATGTTCAGAATCAACAAAGTCGGAATGCCCAGGCTTAGCACCGGCGCCGCCAACATCAGGTGCCGCGCCAGGCTTGTCGCATCCAATATCAGCAGAATCGCATCCGGCCGCGGCAAGTCCGGCATCGCCCCATGCAATACATCGTGCGTTACCTGCTCGTCTTCACTCCGCGGCTCAAGCGAATACACCCCTGGCAAATCCACCAGCGTCACTTCCCGCGTCAGGTCCACGCGCGCCGTCCCAATGTGTCTCTCCACCGTCACGCCGGGATAATTCGCTACCTTCTGCCGCAGTCCCGTCAGCCGGTTGAACATCGTGCTCTTTCCCGTGTTCGGCGGACCAATCAGCGCAACCAGCTTGTGCCCCGCGGGGTTTATGATAGGTGTTGCCGCGGTCGATCCACCCGCGTGGCAGGCTTCCATGATTTACCCTTGCTCGCTTCGCACCCGTATGTGCAGGGCAGTCTCCCGCCGTAAAGCAATTTCCGTGCCGTCCACCCGGTATACCGCCGGGTCACCGGCAGGGGCGATATGCGCCGCTTCCACCAAAGCCCCCGGGATCATTCCCATCTGCATCAGCCGCAGGCTCATCTCCTCCGGCAATTCAAAATCATCGAGGACCGCACTTTCGCCGATCTTCAATTGAGACAATGTTTTCGCCGGGAGACTCACTTGTCCTACCTCACCGAGTATAGCTTGATCCAACTTATGAAACTGCCTCTTCTCAACTGTTTGGCCATTCTGTTCACTGCAACTCAACTGCAAGCACAAATTCTTGATAATAATTTCCTGAATGGGCGCTATGGTTTCCGGCAGGTTCTCATCTCAACGACGCCCGCTGGCCAGCCCATCGAAGGCCGCTCCCTCATCGGGATTCTCAGCTTCGACGGGCGGGGTTCTTTCTCCTTTCAAGGGACGCGCAACAACGGCAACAACGCCCCGGCCCCTTTCTCCGGCTCCGGTTCTTACTCCGTTTCGGCCTCCGGTCTGGTTTCGATGACGAATCCGCTGGATTTGAATACACAGTTAAACGCCCGCCTCGGCGCCGGTCTCCTGCTTGGCTCGACAACCGATTCGGCCGGCAATCTCTTTGATCTGTTCGCCGCCGCGCCACTGCCATCCCAGCCCACCTCGAACGCCACGGTCACCGGGGCCTACGCCGGCGTGTCGATCGAGTTTCCCAACGGACTGTTCAACAACATCAAAAACAGCTTTTTCCGTTTCACGGCCAACGGCGCCGGATCACTCGGCTTGGTTAACACTTCCGGCCAAACCGTTCAGAATGGCCGCCGCGTGCTGCAGCAGCAAATCGGGCCCAGCTCCTATAGCCTCGGCGCGGACGGCGCCGGCCAGTTGATCTTTCCGGTAACGGCTCCCTTCGCCGCCAACACACAGCTTCTATTGGGCGACAAACAGCTGTACACGGCATCCAACGGCGAATTCCTCATCGGCGGATCGACCTCTCAGGGGGTGCATGATTTCTTCTTCGCCATGCGCTCTGCCGCCGGCGTCTCCTCGATCGCGAGTTTTCAGGGCCTGTATTACGCCGCGGGTCTGCGCATCGACCAGTCCCGGCCCTCCTCCTTCGCCGGCGCCATCAATGGCCTCGGCAATGGCCGCGCCGTTTGGTCCCGCCGTTCGCGGCTGCCGGAGGGCAACGCCGACTTGACCGCGGTCAACGACTATACGGTTGGCCCCGACGGCGTTGGCTCGATTCTAAACAACCGCTTCGTTCTGGGCCTGAATAACACCGCCTTTGTCGGAGCGGGCGTATCCTTTGCCGACTCGGACAATTACGAGCTGTTTCTCGGCATCCGTTCCCGGGATCTTTCCGGCACTGGAATTTTTATCAACCCCGCTGGCGTGCTCAACGGCGCCAGTTTCGCTCCCGTGGGCAACCCCATCGCCCCGGGCCAGTTCATCGCTCTGTTCGGCTCCGGTCTCGGCCCGGCCACGCCCTTGGTCGCCGCCGCGCCTTTCCCGGCCAGCCTCGGCGGCATCAGCCTCACCATCCAGGGCCGCCCCGCACCTCTCTTTTTTGTCAGCGCCAACCAGATCAGCGCCCTCGTGCCCTTTGCCACCTCCGGCACCTCGGCCGACATCGTCATCCTCCAAGGCGGCCAGGAGTCCAACCGCGTCACCGTGCCCGTTGCCCGCTCGGCGCCCGGTATCTATTCCAACACCAAGAACGGCATTGGCCCCGGCGCCATCCTCCGCTCGGACTTTTCCCTGCTCACCTCGGCCAACCCCACGCGCCGCGGTGAGACGGTGCTGATTTACCTCACCGGCCTGGGGCCCCTCGACCCACCCCTAGCCGATGGCGTTGCCGCTCCCACCACCACGCTTTCCCGTGTCGCCGACACCGTTAACGTCTACATCGGCGGCCAGCGCGCCACCGTCAGCTTCGCCGGCGCCGCGCCTGGCTTTGCCGGCCTTTACCAACTCAACGTCGTGATTCCCAACAACGCTCCTATCGGTTCCGCCGTGCCCGTCGCCGTCGAAACGCTTCAGGCTTTCCACGAAATGGTCGACATCGCCATTCAGCCCTAAACAGCAAGCCGGCCCTCCTTCCGCGGGAGCCGCCTGGGAATCGCCCTTGCTTGCCGCGTGCCTTAGTTGAAGCTCGCCAGCCCCGTGGCCTCGTCGTCGAATACTTCAAATACGGTGTACAGCTTCGTGATCTGCAATAAATCGTGCACCCGCTTGGTCAGGCCCAGCAACTTCAGCCGGCCGCCCGCGTTCGACAGTGTTGTGAATCCACTCACCAGTTCACCAATGCCGGAACTATCGATATAGCTTACCTCCGACAGGTTCAGCAAAATCCTCTTGTCACCCTTGGTTACCAGGTCCTTGATCGTGTCGCGAAACGCGCTCGATCCTTCCCCCAGTATGATGCGGCCAGCCGCATCGATTACGGTCACATCGCCAACTTGGCGGGTGGTGATTGTTACGCTCACTGTTCTAGTTCTCCTTCAGTCTTGGTTCAATTGATTCCCGTCTCTAACTGTATCGCTTCAACATCCGGACGAGGGTGCCATGGGGAACACGCATCGTGTGTTCACACTCGTCCATGAAAGCGCGCATCAAAAGCAACCCGCGTCCACTTTGCTTCAGCAGATTTTCCGGTGCCCGTGGATCCGGCACTTCTTCGCCTCGAAAGCCATCCCCTTCATCGCCAATGGTAACAACCAGCGTTCCAGGAACCGCCTCCAGCTTCAAATAAACTTTCTTTCTGGAATTGTACTTATTCCCGTGTGCCACCGCATTGACCATGCACTCCCGCACAGCCATCGAGATCGCGTTTTGATCGTCCTCGCCAAAACCGGCTTTGCACGCCAAATCAATGGCCGCCCGTTCGGCCAGATCCACGCTCTCCAACGACGAATCCAGGTTGTGTTCCTCGATTTCCTGCTCGAATGATGCCGACATATTACTTCCACTTTCGCCTCTTACCGGGCAATCTTGTCGAAGTGTCTAGCTTGTCAGCAGAAATCAACCTCTGTCAAGTGCCAGAGCCTTCCCTATGCTCCCTGCAAATGGTTTGCTCGTGGAGGCTTGGCTGAAGCATCATGGATTTAGAGTTCTCAAATTTCATATGTTCCTGCTCAAGCGCTGCTTCGGCGCTCTCGTGTTCGTTTGGCCGCTTTTTTCCCAGGCAATCGACGGCAGCCTCTCCGGCACCGTCCGCGACCCGTCTCAGGCCGGCATTCGTGACGCGCGTGTCTCGCTCGAAAACCCCGCCACGACCTGGAAGATCGAGGCTTCCACTGATGCCCTCGGCTCTTACCTCCTGAACGGCATCCCCCCCGGTACTTACCGGCTCAAAGTTTCCCGCGGCGGTTTTCTGGACACGGAAATTCGTCACCTCGTAGTCAACATCGGCGATCGCAAGATCCTCGACCTCATTCTCAACGTCGCCGGTCCCACCGAATCCCTCACCGTCATCGAAGAGGCTCTCGGCTTGGTCGAATCGGCCACCGTTGCCACGGTTGTGGACCGCCGCTTTGTCGAAAACCTCCCTATGAACGGCCGCACCTTCCAGAACCTGATCGCCTTGTCCCCCGGCGTCACACAAACCTCCTCGACGGCCCGCAACCCCGGTCAATTCTCCGTCAACGGCCAACGCACTTCAAGCAACTACCTCACCGTTGACGGCGTCAGCGGGAATTTTGGCCTGCCCGCCGCGCCCGCCTTGGCTGGCAGCTTCGACGGCACGCTCCCCGCGCTGACTTCCAACGGCGGCACCAACAGCCTCGTCTCGGTCGACGCCATGCAGGAATTCCAGGTGCAGACCTCTACCTTCGCTCCCGAGTTCGGCCGCACCCCCGGCGGCCAGATCGCCATCGTCACCCGCTCCGGCACCAACAATTGGCACGGCACGCTGTTCAACTACTTCCGCAACGAGAAGCTCGATGCCAACGACTGGTTCGCGAATCGCGACGCTCTGCCCCGCGCTCCCATCCGCCAAAACAACTTTGGCGGGGTCCTCGGCGGCCCTCTTTTCGTGCCGCGCGTGTATAACGGCCGCAACCGCTCGTTCTTCTTTCTCTCACACGAAGAGCTTCGTCTGCGCCAGCCCCAATTCGCCACCGATGCCTACCCGACTCTCGCCATCCGCAACCTTGCCTCCCCCGCCAACCGTCCCCTGCTCGATTCCTATCCCATTCCCAACCAGGGCGATCTCGGCGGCGGATTTGGCCGCTTTGCCACCACCTACTCCAACCCCTCCACCCTTTTCTCCACCAGCCTCCGCCTCGACCACCGTTTCAGCAACTCAATCTCCCTCTGGGGGCGTTTCGTCGAGTCTCCCTCCGAGGCCGGCTACCGCGGCTCGGTCCAATCTTATGACTTGAGCCTCAACTCGATCTCGCGGAACACCAACGACGCCCGCATGCTCACCATCGGCTCCACGCAAACCCTCTCGGCCCGCTTCCTCAACGAGTCCCGCCTCAACTACAGCCGCTCGCGCGGTTCTTTTACTTCCCGCATGGACGAACTCGGCGGCGCCAAACCCTTTTCAGCCGCTCAACTCTTTCCCAGCTTCGCCTCCCCGGATTCCGGCGCCGTCGGCATCCTCCCGCAGGGCCTGCGCGGCTTCGCCGTCGGCTCTCTGGCCGCCAACGGCCAGAATCAGTGGAATTTCACCGACACCGCTTCCTACCTCGCCGGCCGCCACCAACTCAAGTTTGGCGTCGACTACCGCCGCCTCACCCCCCTGGTCGAATCCCCCCTCTATCAGCAGTTCGGCGTCTTCGCCGGCCTCCAGGGACCGGTCGGCATCCTCACCGGCCGTACGGCCACCGTGATCGTCAGCGCCTATGAAAACATGCGCGCGCTCACCCAAAACTTCTCCGCCTTCGCCCAGGACACCTGGCGTCCCAACGACCGGCTCTCCCTCACCTTTGGCCTGCGCTGGGAGCTCAACCCCGCCCTCGCCGCCACCAATCGGCCTCTCTATACCGCCACCACCTCCGACCCGCGCACCGCCCAACTGTCCGGCCCCAATGCCTCTCTTTTTCCCACCCAGTGGAACGCCCTCGCCCCCCGTTTCGGCCTTTCCTTCCAACTCGGCCGCCGCGCCGGCTTCGAGACCACCCTCCGTGGCGGTCTCGGCCTCTTCTATGACCTCCCCCTCGGCGGTCTGCAGGCCCTCAGTTCCAATCCCCCTTACCGCCGCACGCGCCGGCTCTCGGGCACCGTCTTCCCCCTGCCCGAAGCCCAGGCCGCACCCCTCCCGCTCAGCACCAGCCCTCCCTTCGATGACGTCGCCGTCTATGACGAAGACTACCGCCTCTCTCACACCACTCAGTTCAACTTCACCATCGACCAGGGTTGGGGCCAGGGCCGTTTTCTTACCCTCTCCTACGTCGGCGCCCTCGGCCGCAAACTCCAGCGCCGCGAGTCCTTCGCCGGTACTCCCGGCTCGGCCTTCCGGGGCTTCAGCGTCTTCCGCGCCGACGCCGCCAGCGACTTCCATTCCCTGCAGACCCAACTCCGGCAAACCCTGCGCCACGGCCTGCAGTGGATGCTCTCCCACTCCTGGTCCCATGCCATCGACACCGCGAGCGATAATGTCGCCTTCAATCCCCCCCTCACTGCCCTCGATGGCCCCCGCGCCAATCGCGGCCCCTCCGACTTCGATGTCCGCCAAAACTTCAATGCCGCCCTGTCCTGGGACCTCCCCTTCCGCTCCACCCCTCCCCTTCTCCGCGCCCTCACTCGCGACTGGGGTCTCGATTCCATTCTCCGCGCTCAATCCGGCTTCCCCATCGACATCTTCTCCCGCGCTGTCATCAATGGCGCTACCTTCCAATTCCGCCCCGATGCCCTACCCGGCCAGCCCCTTTCCCTCGCTGGCCCCGGCTATCCCGGCGGCCGCATTTTCAATCGCGCCGCCTTCGCCATCCCCGCCAATCAGGTGCGCAATGGTAGCCTCGGCCGTAATGCTCTTCGCGGTTTTCCTCTGCACCAGATCGACTTGACCGCCCGCCGCGGCTTCGCTCTCACCGAACGGATCAAACTCCAATTCCGCGCCGAATTCTTCAACCTCCTCAACCAGCCCAGCTTCGGCAATCCGGATGGCTTCTTGCTCAACCCGCTCTTCGGCTTCTCCACCCAGATGTTCGGCCGCGCCCTCGGCCTCGGTGGCGTCAATGGCGGACTCAACCCCCTTTACACCATGGGCGGCCCACGCTCCACACAACTGGCCCTCAAAATCCAGTTCTGAGGAAGCGATTCATCCAATCCGCAATGCCGCTGTGCAGGCGAACCGTACTGCTCAGATCCACGGTGCCTTTGGCTTCATCGTGGACAGCTCCGGCCATGGAGGCGTTCGCCATGCAGAGGTTGAGCAACGCGAGTGATTCCTTGTTTGGCTTGAAACCGGTAAGCACCTCAGTGCGAATAGTAACTTTGTCGGAATGACCCAACCGTGGATCCCGGGGGCATTCTCCCAGCGGATCGTTTGTGCTTGGCGGTCAGCCCACCAGGTGAAACAGGTCTTGTCGCGCACGGACCACTTCGCGTCGACTTGCAGTTGGTTCTTGCAGAGCCATTCGACTGCTTGCTGGCCGGTATTCATTCGCTATGTCCAATTGCTTCAGGTGATTCTGATTTCTGGCACAGATTACTGGACAACGACACGGCGCAGTGGGAGTTCTTGTCGATTGAGTGCGGGTTTGCAAAGAGTGAAGCTTCGGCGGGTACCGATTCTCTGAGCGCCAAATGGCTTGGACGTGAACTGAGATCCTAAAGTACGAGAGACGGAAATGCCACAATAAACCAATTCATTTAACTTTCTGGTACGGAATGAATTCGCTGGGAATCACGAACTTTTTTCTGTTATGTCTTATGTTCGCGCGGGCTTTATAATATACTCCCCGCATGCGAGTCTTCAAATATTTGTGCGCCATTTTGTCGCTGACGATGGTGGCTCCGCTTCTTTCTCCAGCGCAAACATTCTATGGTTCGCTGGTCGGCAACGTCACAGATTCGACGGGCAGTGCGATCGCGCAGGCGAGCGTAAGCCTGACGAACACGGCAACGGGCGACCGTCGGGCCGCGCAGACGGCCGCCGATGGGGCATATCAATTCGTGAATCTGCCTCCGGGGCAATACCGGGTAGAGATGGAGAAATCGGGGTTCCGGCGCGTCTTGCGGGACAACATCACGGTGGAAGTGCAGAGTGCGGTTCGTATTGATGTGGCACTGCAAGTGGGCGATTTGACGCAGACGATCGAGGTAAGTGAACAGACGCCGCTTTTGCAGACGGAAAACGCGTCCTTAGGGCAAGTCGTCGAAGCGCGCAAGGTGCTCGAGATGCCGCTGAATGGGCGCAACGTGTTCAGCCTGGTGGCGCTGGTTCCGGGGGTGGTGCCGGGAGGGCAATCGAGCCAGACGCCGACGGGCACGAATCCGTTTGCCTGGGCGAATTTCCAGATTGGCGGGGGACAAGCAAACCAAAGCGCTTCCTATATCGACGGGGCGCCGAATAATTCGAGCTATGTGAACCACACGATGCTGGTGCCGACGCAGGATGCGGTGCAGGAATTCCGCGTCCAGACGAACAACCTGGGGCCGGAGTTCGGGCGGCTGGCAGGTGGCGTGATCAATCTGTCCACGAAGTCGGGTACAAACAGTTTTCATGGTGGGGTATATGAATTTCTGCGCAACCGTTCGTTGAACTCAAACACATTTTTCAACAACCGCGCGGGTGTCGGACGCCCGGCATTTTCGCAAAATCAATTTGGGGGAACACTGGGCGGACCGATCAAGAAGGACAAGACCTTTTTCTTTGGATCCTATGAAGGATTCCGGCTGCGGCAGGGATCGTCCTATGTTTTTTCCGTACCAACGGACCCCATGCGCGGCGGCAACTTCGCGGACTTTCGCAACGCGAGTGGCGCGATGATTCCGATCTTCGATCCGCTTACGACTTGCGGGCAACTGGGTAACCCGGCCTGTCCGGTGAATGCGACAGGGCAAGCGCAAATTACCCGCACGCCGTTTCCGAACAACACGATACCGGCCAGCCGGATTGACCGGGCGGCCCGGGTTATGACAGATCTGTGGGGGAGGGCGAATTCGCCGGGGCTGCCATTCACGGCGGTTAACAACTTCACGGCGAACGCGAGCGTAGGCGGGGACCAAAATCAGTACAACACACGGGTGGATCATACGTTTTCCGACAAGCAGCGGGTCTTTGCCCGCTATACGTACTGGCGTAATCTCAACCTGCCGATCGATCCCTATGGCACGAAGACCTGCGTGGACCGCTGCACGGAAGACATGAACACGAACCAGGCGGTGCTGGGAGACACCTACACGATCACGCCGACGATGTTTCTCGATCTGCGGCTCAGTTTCTCGCGTTTCCACTATGACCGCACCGCACTGACGGCAGGATATGATCTGACGCAGTTGGGTTGGCCGTCGGCCTTGAACTCGGCGGTGGCCGTGCGGGTGCAGCCGATTCCGCTGGTTGTGGGCTACAACGGCGTATTCGGAACAAGCGGGACCGGAAGCACGATCATCGCGCGGAACGACGTCTATTCGCTCAGCCCAAATGTGACGAAGATCCAGGGCCGGCACACATTCAAGTTTGGCGGCGAGTGGCGCCGCAACACGCACAATTATTACCAACAGAACAATCCTTCCGGGTCGTTCAACTTCGATGCGCTGATGACATCGGTGAATCCGCTGGCAGCGGCGGGCACCGGCAATGGTTTTGCCTCGTTTCTGCTGGGAATGGGTTCCGGTGGTGGCTTGACGCACAACAATTTCGTGGCGGGGCAGATGATTTACCGGGCCTTTTACGCGGGGGATCAATGGCAGATCGGCTCCCGGCTGACACTGAATTACGGCTTGCGGTGGGAACAGATGGGACCGTGGTCCGAGCGATTCGACCGGCTGGTGGTGCTACTGCCGGATGCGGCGAACGAACTGAGTGGACGCGGAGGATTGAACTTCAAGGGACGGTTCGGATTGGTCAATTCCCCCGACAGCCCGAGCCGGAACAACAATGAATTACGGAACGTGTTTTCGCCTCGATTTGGCCTGGCTTACCGGATGAACAACAAGACCGTATTCCGCACCGGGTATGGCATCTTCTACTTGCCGAACGACGTGGCTTTCAATACTGCTCCGAACATCGACATCTCGAATGCCTACACGACGCCGTATCTGGGAACGACCGACGGCTCGATTACGCCGCAGGACCGGCTGTCGAATCCATTCCCGAACGGGATTGTATCGGCGCCAGGACGGAGCGCGAATGGGCAGCGGCTGTTTTATGGCCAAGGTGTGAGTGCGCCGTTGTACAAGGATCCGCGGGCCTACATGCAGCAGTGGAACGTGGATTTGCAGCGGGAAGTAGCGGGCGGATTTGCCGTGGATCTGGCCTATGCCGGCTCGAAAGGAACTCATCTGCCTGGGCCCAATCAGGCTTTGAACCAGTTGCCGGTAGAGTTCTTGTCACAAGGGGCGGCGCTCTTGCAGCAAGTGCCGAACCCGTTCCGTGGGGAGGTGCAACTGGGAGCGCTGGCGCAGCCCAATGTGATTCGGGCACAGTTGCTGCGGCCGTATCCGCAATATACGGGCTTCAACCAAGTGGCGCCCATGAATCGCAATTCCGTGTATCACTCGGCGCAGCTGAAGATCGAGAAGCGGTTCGCGCAAGGGGCATCGATTCTGGGATCGTATACGTTCGCCAAGTTGATCAGCGATACCGATACGCTGACGGCCTGGCTGGAGCCGGGCGGAGGGATGGCAGTGCAGAACTGGTATAACTTGCGGGCGGAAAAATCGGTAGCCCTCTATGACGTACCGCACCGCGCGGTGATCAGCTTCATTTACGATTTGCCGTTCGGGAAAGGTAAGCAGTTGATGAGCAATGTATCGAGCGCCATGAACCGGCTAGTGGGAGGTTGGGGTGTGAACGGCATCACGACTTTCCAGAGCGGCAATCCGCTGGCGATGGTGATGGCGGTGAACACTTCGAATTCGCAGGGAGGTGGACAACGTCCGAATTCAACGGGAGCGGACGCGAAGCTCGAGGGCTCGGCGCAGTCGCGCTTGAACCGGTGGTTTGATACCTCCGCTTTTACGCCCACACCCGCATTCCAGTTTGGAAACGTGGGGCGTTCACTCACGCGTGTGCGCTCGCACGGGATAGCGAATTACAACTTCACAATCTTCAAGAACACGACGATCACGGAGAGAGTGGGCTTGCAGTTCCGCACGGAAATCTTCAACCTGTTCAACCGGGTGCAATTCAATTACCCGGGGACGGCTCT
This sequence comes from Bryobacter sp. CoA8 C33, assembly GCA_019931185.1. Classification (GTDB taxonomy): domain Bacteria; phylum Acidobacteriota; class Terriglobia; order Bryobacterales; family Bryobacteraceae; genus Bryobacter. Next base: position 62,154 of record JAINDK010000038.1, on the reverse strand, counting down.
GGGGAACCCGCAGTTTGGCGTGGTGAGCGGGCAGTATAACGATCCGCGGCTAATCCAATTCGCGCTCCGGTTGCAGTTCTGAGCTTGCGCGCGGGTTTGATTTCAGCTTGGACTGGGGGGGTCTGTGCGGCATTGGCGCTCGCACAGACCTTCTTCGTTTTTGAGCCGCTTTTATTGCCGTTTGAGCACCGGAATTCGCCCACCTCGCAGAAGTATCTGATCGAGACGATGGGCGGCGGGATTGCACTGCTCGACTATGACGGAGACGGACGGTTGGATCTGTTCTTGGTGAATGGGGGCAAGCTGGAAGACCCATCGGGGCCCAAGCCGGACTTCGCACGGGGAGAGCCAGCATATGGCAACCGGCTTTACCGTCAAACAGGCAGCGGCAACTTTGAGGACGTGACGGAACGGGTGGGGTTGCGGGACGGGCCGAATGTGTATGGCATGGGCGTGGCGACCGGGGACATCGACAACGATGGGGATGTGGATCTTTACTTGACCGGCTATGGGGAAAACACTTTGTACCGGAACCAGGGTGATGGGACCTTCCGCGGAACCGGGGAGGCCAAGGCAGGCGGCTGGAGCGTATCAGCTGCGTTCCTCGACTTTGACAACGACGGTTGGCTGGACTTGTTTGTGGCACGGTATCTCGAATGGAGTATTGCGACAAACATACTCTGCGGGACGCCCTTTCACGCTTATTGCCGGCCGGACAAGTTTCGCGGCGTGACGAACGTGTTGTACCGCAACGAAGGCGGAGGCAGGTTCCGGGATGTGAGCCGGGAGACCGGCATCGGCGCGATCGTGGGAAAGGGGATGGGAGTGGCGGTGAACGACTATGACGGGGACGGATTTGCCGACATATTCGTGGCCAACGATGGGATGGAGCAGTATTTGCTGCATAACGAAAAGGGGGCGGCGTTTCGCGAAGTGGGCTTGGAGGCGGGAGTAGCGTTATCGGGAGATGCGCGGAGCTACGCGGGGATGGGGGCGGCGTTTGCCGATTATGACAACGATGGACGGCCGGACATCGTGGTAACGAATCTGGCGCTGGAAAAATATGCACTGTACCGGAACGAGGGAGGCGGGAGTTTCCGTTACGCAACGCTCGAGAGCGGGCTGGCGGCACAGACGGCGCGGCATTCCGGGTGGGGGGTGGGTTTGCACGACTTTGACAATGATGGCAATAAGGATCTGTTCGCGGCGCAGGGCCACGTGCTGGACAACGTCGAACGGATCCAGACCGGGTTGCGGTACGAAGAGGAGCCAGGCCTTTATTGGAATCGCGGCGGTAAGTTTCAGGCCGCGGCGCTCGGGCTGGCGCCGGTGGCGGGCAGGGGGGCGGCATTTGGAGATATCAACAATGACGGGCGCGTGGATGTGGCCGTGTCGGTATTGGGCGGCAAGCCCATGATCCTGATGAACCGGACGGGCCCACCGGGTGTGACCGTGCGGCTGCGAGGTACGAAATCGAACCGCGACGGGGCAGGGGCGACGGTGAAGGCGAAGGGGCAAACCGTTTACGTCAGCACGGGGGGCAGTTATCTTTCGGCCAGCGATGGCAGGGTGCATCTGGCTGGAAAGGTAGAGCGTGTGGAGGTGTGCTGGCCGGGCGGAAAAGTGCAGAGTGCGGTGATCGGGCCTGGGCCGGTGGCTACAATAACGGAGAAACCATGATCGCCGCCGTGATGATTCTGCTATGGGCTCAAGGGGTCTCGCCCGAGTTGCGGCAACATGCGGAGGCGGGCCTGAAGGCAAGAGCCGCTGGTGATTTGGACCGGGCAATCCGGGAATTTTCGCGCGTGGCGGAATTGGCGCCCGATCTGGCGGCGGCGCACGCCAACCTGGGTAGCGTTTTGTTTGAAAACAAGGATTATGGGAAGGCGATTGGGCCTTTGCGGCGGGCGTTGAACTTGAATCCGGATTTGGCGGGAGTGCACCAGATGCTCGGCACGGCGCTGCTGGCTCAAGGGCTGGCGGGAGAGGCGATTGCTCATCTTGAGAAGGTGAAGGCAACGGATTTACTTGGAATTGCGCTGGTGGAGGCAGGGCGGGCGCGAGAGGCAGTAGACCGATTGGAGGCGGCGCTCGCGCAGCACTCCGGCGATCCGGATTTGCTGTATTACCTGGGGCAGGCGCATGCGCAACTTTCGCGAGGCTTGTTTGGCCGTCTGATGGCGGGAACGGGGGCGAGGGCTGAGCAGGCGCGGGGCGAAGCGGCGATGAGTGCAGGCAGGAGCGCCGAAGCTGAAAAACATTTCCGGGCGGCGCTCGGGGCGCGGCCCGACTTGCGCGGAGTGCATCTGGCGCTGGGAGAACTGTATTTGCTGAATGCCGATTTTGCGAGAGCGGAGAAGGAGTTCCGGGCCGAGAGTCAAGTGGCGCCGGCATCGGCTGAGGCGGCCTATAAGCTGGGCTTGTGTCTGGCGAATTTAGGCCAGCCCGCGGCGGCGCTGACGGAGTTCGAGCGAGCACTGCAGTTGCGCCCCGGGATGCCGGAAACAGCCCTGGAATTGGGCAAGGCTCTGATGGCGACGGGACGGGATGGGGACGCGGCGCGGATGCTGGAGAAGGCCGTGGAGTGGGAGCCGGAATCAGGGCTGGCCGAGGCGGCCTATTTGCAGTTGAACACGGTGTACCGAAAGCTGGGACGGGGGGGCGATGCGGCCCGGGTGATGGAGAAGTTGCAGCAATTGCGCAAGCGGCGGTGAGGAGGAGATGAGGAGTTAATTCTTATATACTGGGCGAGCCCGGGATCGGTTTGAGGTCGGGGCAGTGGGGTAAGCAGCAATGAAAGCCTGGCGTTTTTACGGATTTGGAGACATGCGGATGGACGAGGTTCCGGTTCCGGAGTTGAAGCCGGGGCATGTGCTGGTGAAGGTCTTGTGCGTACAGCCGAGCGTGACGGAGGCGCAGTTGGCCTTCGGAATCCGGACGCTGGCTTACGAGAAAATCAAGAAGCGCCTGGAGACCGAGGCGCCTGTGCAGTTGTTCGGGCATGAGTATTGCGTGCGGATTGTGGAGACGGGTCCCGGGGTCGGGCGTTTCCGGGCGGGAGACCGGGTGGCGGCGCGGGCCAAGCTGCCTTGCCAGCAGTGCAGTTTTTGCGAGTCGGGCAAATCGGCTTTGTGCCGCAAAGGTCCGATCATCGGGTTTCAATTGCCGGGGTGTTTTGCCGAATATGCGGTTTTGCCGGAAATTGCCTTGACGCTGGTGGATGACCGGATTTCCGATAGCGAGGCAGCCTGCCTGCAATCCCTGAGCGACAGTGTGGCGTCGGTGGAGACGGCGGAGTTGCGCATCGGAGATACGGCGGTCTTTTTCGGCCAGGGGAGCATGGGGCTCGAATGCATGCAGATCGCGCGGGTGAGCGGGGCGGGCAAGATCATCGCCGTGGATGTACGAAGGGAAGCCCTCGAGGTATCGCGCGAGTTGGGGGCCGACCATGTGATCAACGCGGCCGAAACAGATTCCGTGGCGGCGATTCTCGACCTGACGGGAGGTAATGGAGCGGATGTGGTGTTTGAGTGTGCCGGGGGTAGCCCGAAGCAGGGTTTGGCGGGAACGCGGAGCCTGATGCAAGCGATCGACTCGGTGCGCTCGGGGGGCAAGCTGGTGGGGGTCTCGTGGTTTGGTGCTCCGCTTGAGGTGGATATCGACCTGCTGCGGGAAAGGAGTGTGCGCTATTTGTTTCCGGACATCAGCACGCTCGAGCATTTGGAGCATACGGTGGGGCTGGTCGCCTCGGGGCGCGTGAGGTTGAAGCCGGCGATCCGGCATGTACTGCAAGGGCTTGAGCAGGTTCCGCAGGCCTTCGAGATTACGGCGAATAAGTCGAAATATCAGGCAATGAATCCGGCTCAGGTGGTGGTGGCATGACTCAGAGGCAAGTAGCGCGGCTGCGCAAGATCGGAACGGGACCGTTGTCGGATGCGATTGGTAAGGGTGGTGGGATGGACCACGATATGCATTGCCGTTCAGCCGAGGCGCGAATGGCCGGGCCGGCGTTTACCTTGCGCGTGCACACGGCCGACATTTTGATGGTGGCCAAGGCGCTTTCGCTTTGTCCCAAGGGGCATGTACTGGTAATTGATGGCCAGGGGGAAAGAAACACGGCTCTCTGGGGCGGGCTTACGACGATGGCGGCGCAGCGAAAGGGTTTGGCTGGAGTAGTGATTGATGGGGCGATTCGCGATGCCGCGGATATCCGCGGCAGTAAGTTGCCCGTGTTTGCCCGAGCGATTGTGCCGAATGCGGGCGGGGCGGAATACCGCGGAGTAGTAGGCGAACCGGTGCAGTGCGGCGGCGTCGTGGTCTGCCCGGGAGACTGGGTAGTGGGGGATGAAGATGGTGTCGTGGTGGTGCCGCGGGCGAAGATCGAGCAGGCAATAGCGACGGCGGAGAGTATTCTTATCGCGGAAAAAGAGATCGCCCGCCAAATCAAGCAGGGGCGCGAAATGGGAGAGATCCTGCGTTGCGATGAGGTACTCGAGCAGAAAGCGAAAGGGACTTTTCTGCCGCAGTTGAGAGTCGTCAGCGCGGATAGCGTGTGTTGCGAAAGCTAGTTCCAATTAGTGAGAATCTGATCAGAATCTGATCAGAACGCTTCGCGAAGGCAACAAGAACATTACTCGATTTCCTGCGCACCCTTGGTGCATTAAACTTGGCCGTGGAGAGGATCAAGATCTTGCCAGTATTCCCGCAAACAACACAATTCCTACAAATGGTGAGGGCGGCTAATCCAACCTACTCGCGACTAAAGTCCAGTTCGCTGCAACCATTGGTAGCTATACTCAACAGTCCAAATGGCAACGCCAATCAAGTTGCATTGGCGATCACTCGGATCCGCTCAACCGCCGACGTGCTCTTCGTGAACAAAGCGAACAAGTACAAGAGTGCTTTGCATTTTCTGCAGCGTACATATCCCATTCCGCTGGCACAATGGGTGACATTCGGAGCACAGCGCGGGCGAGCAATTCGCTTCACCCAAACGCCGATGCCGGGTGTTTTCAATCCCTATGGTCCAGCAATGTATGCAAACGGAAACGTAACCCGGCTACAACCTCAAAACCAGTGGGAGGGGGCCGCGGCGCAAAGCGTGGAGGACTTCGTTTACACCGCGGCGGGTCCGATAGGAGTCGTACTGATCCATTTGGACGGTTATCAAAATGGGATGCACGAACGGGTGGATGGTATTCGCGTCATCGATCACATGCAGAATGTGCTGGTAGCGGTCCGGCACCGTGGTGGAAATGCTTGCGCCCTGCATATCGGCAACACCCCACCCGTATTGCCAGCCCTAGCGATGGAATTCAATGCATTTGGAGTCAATCGCGTGATCGTTAATGAGCAGGGACACCGGCACATGGGCAGCTTTCACGCGGCCTTCAATCAATTCGTAACAGCTTATGCAACGGTGGTTGTCATGGGGTTTGACGCTGATAACTGTGTGCGGGCCAACCTCTTCGGTACGAAGGAATATGCCGCGAATGCCGTTCAGGGAACAAACTCGCTCACGCCGATCACGGCACAAGCCGATGCGGTGACCTCACGCGCGGTGCTGGTGACGGGGGGCGTGATCAACTCAGCGGAATATGGGCTGATTCAGAATTTATGACAGATCTAGCGCGGCGCGGCGCCTTCGATGAGGTGGTGGGGGCGGGAGGCGTCGAGATTGCGCCAAGTTTCTCTTGCGCCATTGGGCCAGCGGATTTCGACTCGATCAGCGACCCTGCTGGCCCCAAGGCCAAAGTACAGCGCCGTTTCGTGCTGGGAGAAGTAGCTGCCGCCGCTTGCCAACTCCTGCACCTGGGAAAGCTTAGCGCTGATCACCGTGACTCGGGCCCCGAAGGCGGAGCGATTCGAGCGGGAGCCTCGGAGTGAGAGCTTGAGCAGGTTGCGGCGCGCGCCGGTGCGGCGCAGAACCGTGGGCGTGGCGTTTAGGTTAGTAATGACGATCTCGGGGCGGTGGTCGCCGTCTAGGTCACCGAGGGCAAGGCCGCGCGAGGCCTTCGGGCTGGACAACGCATTGCCGAGAAGACCGCTCAAGTCGGCAAACTTTGCATTGCCGAGGTTGCGGTACACGAGGGTGGGCTGGCGGTAGGACTCTCCCAGGCCGGCGCGATCCACTTCGGGATAAACATGACCGTTGGCGAGGATGAGGTCGGGACGGCCGTCCTCATCATGATCGTAGGAGGCGATACCCCAGCCGAGGAGAAGATGTTTGCCGAGGCCGGCCGAAGCAGCGGCATCATGGAAGAACTGCCCATCCTCGTTGAGATACAGCGAGGGCAGATCGCCGGAAAAATTCGTCTTGGCGATGTCCAGGGTTCCATTGCCATCGAAGTCCGCCACCGCGACACCCATGCCGGCCTGGGCGCGGCCATTGCTATCGAAGGCAACACCAGCCTCGACGCCGCGCTCTAGGAAAGCCCCCTGGCCCGTGTTCTGGTAAAGCAAGCTCGGCGTCTGGTCGCAGGCAACATAGAGATCGGGCCAGCCATCGTTGTTGAAATCAGCCGCGGCAACGCCAAGGCCGTAACGCCCGCCCGGCTTCAGAATGCCCGCCTTCGCCGAGACGTCCTCGAATTGGCCCAGCGCAGTTTGACGATAGAGAGAGTTGGTGGCCATCGGCAGACCGCGCGGGCCGCAGGCTACAGGCACGTCCTTCCACAAACATTCGGGACGGGAACCAGGAGCGGGAGAAGCTTCCGGAGTGAGATTCACATAACGCGATAGAAACAGGTCAAGTCGGCCATCGCGGTCGTAGTCGAGCAGAGCACAACCGGCGCCCCAGGAGTGGCCGCTGGCGGGCAGACCCAGCGCGGCGGTGACATCGCGGAAACGGCCGCCGTCATTCCGGTAAATGCGGCTCACACCATAGTGGGTGAGAACAAGGTCCGCATCACCATCGTTGTCGATGTCACCATGGCAGACCGCCTGGGCCCAGCCTTGGGCCGTCAGTCCGGCCTGCCCAGCCACTTCCGAGAATCTCCCGCCTCCCAAATTGCGATACAGCAGCGGAGCCTGGGGCTGGGAATCGGACGAGCGGACCCCGGCCAGAAAGAGCAGGTCGTTGCGGCCGTCCCCATCGAAGTCCAGCACCGCGAGGCCGGCGCCGGTGGTTTCCACCAGCAGACGGGTGGCCGTCGAGGTGCCGAAGGGAATCGCTCGCCCCAGGCCCCAAGCCTCGGCCCTGTCGGCGAAAATCTCGGGCGATTGCGCAACCGCCAGGATGAATAATCCCGCATAAAAGACGAGGGTGGCTTGACTCCAACGCACGCTTTTGAAATATATACCCTAACGCGAAACGGGGATTCTGTCTTCGCGAATCAAGAATTCGAGGAAGTCTTCATGATCAGACGATTATCCGTGTTGATCCTGATCACACTTTTGCTCACGGGTGCGCTTTGGGCACAACGTGACTTGGGTGCGATCACAGGAACAATTACAGATGGAACCGGCGCCGTGATCGCCGGGGCCAAAATTACGATTACAGAGCAGTCAACGGGGTTAACCTTCAACGCCGAATCCGACGCCAACGGCGTCTACATTCGGCCGCTGCTCAAAGCGGGTGTTTATCGGATGGAGGTCAGCGCGACTGGCTTCCGCAAGGCGATTCAGAAAGACATCGCGCTGGCGGGCGGCGACCGCGTGGGTGTGAATATCAGTTTGACAATCGGTGAAATTACACAGTCGATTGAAATCACTTCGGCCGCGCCACTGCTGCAGACGGAAACAACAGCCTTGGGCAACACCATGGGCGCGCGCCAGGTAAGCGAATTGCCGCTGGGCGGGCAGAGGAAGTTTACCTTCCTGGCGCCGCTGGCCCCAGGCGTAGTGCCGGCCGAACAGGGTGCGCGTGACGCGGCGGGCGGCGGATTTTCCGCCAACGGCGTGCGGTCCAACGGGCAAAACAACTTTCTTCTGAATGGCGTCGACAACAACGTCAATGTCATCGACTTCCTCAACCAGACGGCCTATGTCATCGGCCCCTCGGTGGAAGCGATCGGTGAAATGAAAGTGGTCACGAACGGCTACTCGGCCGAATATGGCCGTGGCGCCGGCGGCGTCGTGAACGTCACGATCAAATCGGGCACCAATGAGATCCACGGCGCGGTGTTTGAGTTTCTTCAAAACGACCGGTTCAATGCCAACAGTTGGGAGCGGAACCGCGCGGGCGCGGTGCGGCCCTATGTGCGACAGAATCAGTATGGCGCGGCGATTGGCGGACCGATCGTGAAGAACCGGACCTTCTGGTTCGCCGACTGGCAGGGGACGCGCGTGCGGTCCTTGTCGGGTATCGTGCCGGGATTGGGCGGCATCACCAATCCGATCACGATTCCGAAACCGGAATTCCGCAATGGTAACTTCGCGAGCCTGCTCAGTGGCAGCAACCTCGGCGTCGATGCGCTGGGCCGGGGCATCCCGCAAGGCGGCATCTACGACATGATGACGCAGCGGACGGCGCCGAATGGCGGCGTGGTGCGCGATCTCTTCCCCGGCAACCAAATTCCGGCGGCGCGCTTTGACCCCGCGGCCAAGAAGTTGATGGATCTGTTCCCGAACCCGAACCAGAATCTGGCGGACCGGCTGCCCGGGGCGAACTATCTGCCCACCGCTCCGGCACGGCAGAACAACGATCAATTCGACGTGCGCATCGACCACCGCTTGTCGGACAAGGATTCGCTGTTCGGCAGCGTGAGCTGGTCGAACGAAGATAAGGTCATCTCAGCCCCGCTGCCCGGCGCGCTCGACGCGGCTGGCTTTAACGGCGCCGAAGAGCAGAACCTGGGCCGCAACGCGATGGTCAGTTGGACCCGCGTGTGGTCGCCGGCCTTTCTGACGGAAACCCGTCTGGCCTTTACCCGGTTGGTGACAGCGCGCTATCAGGCCAACTCGACAGTAGATCAGTTCTCGGCCTTTGGCATTGGCGGCATCAACCCGACCAAGGCGACAGACCGCAATGGCGGCCTGCCACAGATCGGCATGGGCGGTTATTCGGCATTTGGTGGCTCCAACTGGCTTCCGACCCGCGAATACAACAACGTTTGGGACTTCATTCAAAACGTCTCAATCACCAAGGGCAAGCACAACGTCAAGATGGGCTACGAATACCGGCCGATCCAGTTCCCGTTCTTCCAGGTGCCTTCGGCGCGCGGGGAAATGCAGTTCCCGCTGAACCGTACGGGCATTCCGGAACAACCAGGCCAGACCGGTGACGGCGCGGCCTCTTTCCTGCTGGGCTTCCCTGGCTTTGCGCGGCTGACGACGACCAACTTCGTTTCCTCCGAAAAGAGTGCTCACGCCTTCTACTGGCAGGATGACTGGAAGGCTACCTCGAAGCTGACTTTCAATCTCGGCGTGCGCTATGAATTGTTCTCGCCGATCGCGGAACGCTTCGCGCGGCAGGCCAATTATGTTCCGCAAACGGCAACGCTGCAGATCCCGGCCGGTAAAAATCAGGACGATCCTCTGCCGAGCAACTTTGCCCAGGCATTTCCGTTGATTCGCGTGCAGCGCGGCCAAGTTGGCAAGCACCTGATCCCGTGGGATAAGACCAATATCGGCCCGCGCATCGGTGTGGCCTACCAGATGTTCACCAAGACGGTGCTGCGCGGCGGCTACGGCTTGTTCTACGGCGGAGAAGAGAACCAGGGCGGCAGTCCGAACCGCGGATTGAGCGTGCCCTTCAACCAGATCATGGACTTGAACCTCGATAGCGCGTTCCAGATGGGACATCCATTCCTGCAACGCTTCTCGAACGGCTTCCCGTTGAACACGTTCAACTTGCCGGCGAACATCAGCTTCCGCGGAGTGGAAGAAAACTTCCGCAACCCGCTGGTGCAAAAGTGGAATGTTTCGATCCAGCAGGATCTGGGTTGGGGATCAGCGCTCGAAGTGAGCTACATCGGCTCGAAGGGTTCCCGCCAGTTGATCAATTGGGACCCGAATACGCCGATCAATAGCCCGATCCCGAACGCGGACGTTAACTCGCGGCGCATGTATCCCTGGCTGCGTGGTGGTTTGTCGCTGACCTCAACCTTTGGCCTCTCGAACTACAACGCGATGACGGCCAAGTTTGAAAAGCGCATGAGCCACGGGATGACCATGGTGTCTTCCTACACTTGGGGACATACCTTCGCCAACACAGGCACGACGCTCAGCGGCTCAAGCGGTGCGGGTGTTTACGACATCACTTGTGGCTTCCGTTGTGAGTATGGCAACGCGGCCTGGGACATCCGGCACCGTTGGGCGACCAGCTTCAACTATGACCTGCCCTTCGGCCGCGGCAAGGCGATCGGCAACAACATTAGCAAGATGGCGGATGTGTTCATTGGCGGCTGGCAGACGAACGGCATCTTGACCTTCTCAAGCGGACAGCCCTTCACATTCCGCTCGGCCAACTGCGTTGGGGCTTTCAACTCCTGCCGTCCGGACGCGGTGCGAGGCAAAGATCCGATGGATGCGCCGGCCGGTGGACGCACGCCAGACCAATGGTTTGACGTGACGGCCATGCAGAACCCGGCCCCAGGCACGGGCGGCAACCTGGGCCCGCAGACGGGTGTTGGCCCGGGCATTGCGGCGCTTGACATGTCGATGTTCAAGACATTCAACCTGACCGAGCGGGTCCGCATGCAGTTCCGCAGCGAATGGCTGAACATGGGCAACACGCCGCGCTTCGCCGTGGGCTCGATCGGTGTCACGCAGGGCGCGGGAAACTTCGGCCGCGTCACGGCGACACTGCCCGGCACGGCCCGTAATGTGCAGTTCGCTCTGCGCATTATGTTCTAGATAAACTACGGGTTATGCATGCCGCGATTGTCTTAAGCAGTTGGCTACTCGCGGCGCAACTCTCGAATGATCCGGCCCGGGCGGTTTCCGAACTACAGGCAGCCATCCGGGCCAATCCTTTGGTGGAAGAAAATTACACGCAGTTGGGCAATCTGTTGTTGAGCACGCAAAACTTTCGCGAGGCGATTGTGGTTCTCGAGTATGCCCGGACCAAGTTCCCGGCCAGTGCCCAAGCAGCGCTCTCGCTGGGAGTTGCCTACTATGGGGCGCGAAGATTTGAGGATGCGGTGAAGGGTTTTGTCGAGGCAAGCAAACTGGCGCCCGATGTGGAGCAACCGGTGCTCTTCCTCGGACGAATTTGGGAACATGCCGGGGAGCACGAGGCGGAGGTGGTGGAGCGTTTTCGCGCCTATTCGCTGGCGGCGCCGCGCAGCGCATTAGGACATTTTCTGCTGGGCAAGGCAACTGGGGATGAGGGGGAACTGCGCAAAAGCATCGCGCTGCGGCCGACCCCGGATGCGCACTTCGAACTGGGGCAATTGCTTGAAACGCAGGGCAAGGCGGCGGGGGCGATCGTCGAGTTCGAAAAGTGCGCGCGGCTGGCGCCAAAGTTTCCCGCGCCCCACTTTCGGCTCTTCCGGCTTTATGCGCGGCTGGGACAAAAGCCGAAGGCAGAAGCGCACCGGGCCTTGCACGCCAAACTCGAGGCGGCCGAAAAAGCCGAAGCCGACCGGCGGCAAGCGGCGACAAAGCATCTGGATTTGAGGATGGAGCAACCATGAGAAGGCGGGAATGGCTGATGGCGGCAAGCGCCGGATTGGCCCACGGCCAAAAGAAAATCATGATGCCGTCGGACTTGCCCGACGGGGCGGGCTTTCGCACGATGTGGTACAACCCGGTGCCAGCGATCGACCAGACGAAATGGCGGCTCGAGGTGGGGGGGCTGGTGGAGAAGCCACGGCAGTTCACCGTTCAGCAATTGCGTAGCTTGCCGCGGGAGACACAGAGCGCGCGCATGAAATGCGTGCAGTGTTGGAGCGCGCGGACCACCTGGGGCGGATTTCGCTTCGGCTCACTGCTCGATTTGGTCAAGCCGCGCAAGACAGCAAAGGCGATCCGCATCGATTGCGCCGACAAGTGGTATGAATACATGACGCTCACCGAGATGACCAATCCGCGAGTGATGATGGTGCTCGACCGCGCGGGACAGCCATTGCCGGACAAGAACGGGGCGCCATTGCGCCTGCTCGACCCCTCCAAGTATGGCTACAAGAGCGCGAAGCTGATTACGAAGATCACCTTCGTCGAGGAAGGCAAGGGGTCGATGGCTTGCGACATCGGACCCTATTATTCGCCCTCCGGTGAGATTCTGGCCGGTTACGACACCCCGCTCGACTTGCATCCCGAGGCGGCCAAGCCGGGCTGGAAGTTGGAGTCCAAGGCGCGGCGGAAGATTCGGGGCGGAGAGATCACGGAGTATTAGAGGTTCTCCGAGTGGCAATTTCCGCGGGCGGCGGGACTGAGCTGGGCGGACCGGATTCTGGTGCGGGGAGCGAAACTGGACCAAGCCACTCGCAAGGTCACCGTAGTGAACTTCGGCGGCGAACGTTCGCAACGGCAAAACCTTCGGCGGCTGACGGCCTTGAGAGGCTCAGGGCTCTTGTGCCAGGACTGCCGCAACCGGAGCTTACTCCCGCGCTTCAATTCGACAGCTTCCATCCTGACGAGGCAATGGCAGCGCGTGGATGGTATTGGCTTGCAGCCGCCAGCGGTGGAAATCCAGGCTTATGGATGCCTGGGCGATCCGCGCCAACAAGAGTCTTTCGGCCATCGGCGTGGCCACCGGTCTGGCAGTGGCGGACTGGAAGAAGGTGCACCGGCAACCATCGCACCGCCGTTGGGCGTGAAGATGAAGACGCTTGGCAAGGCGCTGCGCGATATTGTGTAAAAGCGGATGTTGAGCCCGTTATTACAAGCGTTGATCGACAAAGGTCTGTTTGAACGGATCCCGCCGACTTTTTCCACCTTCGTGTTCGATCAACTGCGCGACTGGGAAACGCTGTTTCCCGCCGAACGGGGATACTTCGAACGGATGTGCACGCTCATCGACCAGATCCCGGAAGAAGAATTCACCGGTTTGTTCGGCGCGTTGCGGACCGTGGAGGCAAGGATGGGAGTCAACTCCCAGAGCTGGCCGAAACGAACCTTTACCCTCGAACAGGTGGACTTTCTCAACCGCAACCCGCATTACGCCGAGTGGCGCCAGGTGATCGCGGGAATCTTTTCGCGTCTCGATCCGGTGCTCGAAGCGGAGGTCCGGCGGCGGGGGAGACCCAGGCTGAACGTGGTGGTCTCGCCAGCGGAATTGCCCGTGGGCGCCGAACGCCTGTGGTTGAAGCTGAAGGGACGGCGCGTGCCGTTGCGGGATTCCTTCGACCCCGTCGAGCACCTGCCCGCTCTGCTCCAATCAGGCCCGGCAACACCATACGAACGCTGGCTGATTGAGGCGGGAACGGAATTGCAACCCGGGCCGGGCATGGTTTGCTTGAGCTATGAAGCACTGGCGGCTTACCGGCTGCGGCTGACCGAGCAGGTCCAACAGGTCGTCGAAAAAGAGCAAATCCGCGGACCCCGCGAGTTGGGGGCACGGCTGAAGAAGATGCGGCTCATGCCGGGCGAGGGGCCTCTCGGGGCCGACCCGGTGCTCGCGGAATTTACCCGCGCCGTTCTCCTCGCCGGCAACGGCACATTGCTCATCAACAACACCTTCGTCGAGTGGGCCGCCTTGCAGGCCATTCGGCGGGCCCGCCCCACGCTGGTCGTGGCCAATTTCGGAATTCGCAATAAAATGAAGCCGTTTTCCTCGCTGCTGATCCACGCCGACCCGGAGAAAACCAATCCCATACCGACGCAGGCGGATACCCTGGGAACCTATGTGGATCTCGAGATCTTATACCTCTACATCTGGCAGGAATTCGAAAAGTACGCCGAGTACGCGCGCAACACGGTGCATCTGTTTTGCGCTGCGGGCATGGATGAGGCACTCGTGATCGCACCCGCCGATTTCAGTCTTCGTGACAAGATGAGCGCCAGTGAGTTGATCGCGGCGGCAAAAGACTGGTTGCAGTGGTAGTTGCGTTTCTGGGGCGCCATTCATTAGATTGCCATCCATGGTCGGATATATTTGCTGTTGATCCACATGAATCGTAATCTTCTCTTGGTGATGATCCCGGCGCTGGCGCTGGGGCAAAAGACAGGCCAGCCGGTGCGGGCCGTGAATGACCCGGGAGTCATCACGACACGGCAGGAGATTCGTCCCGCCGGCGTGCCCAGCGTCTTCGACGGCCGTGTGTTTGGAGTAGCCTGGGGCGCGGGTTCACAACTGTGGGTGCTGCATGCCAGCGAACTGTACCGGCTCGATTGGAAGACCAACGAGATTCGCGAACGAATCCCCCACGGGGGGGCGCCGGGGCTGCAGGGGCTCACGGCCTACGAGGGCAAGGTGTACGCGGCCAATTCGGTGCGAGGCGGCTCCGGTCCGGTGCAGGCGCGAGTCACAACGGTGGAGGGTGGAGAGTTGCGCGTCATGGCCGCGGGCCTGGGCAGCCATTTGGCGGGGGCACTGGCCGCTGGCGGCAACCGGATCGTGGTGCCGCTCGTCTGGGAAAACAAACTGGCGGTACTCGACCGCGAGACCGGCAAGGAGTTACGCAAAGTAGACACCGGCGGTATCGCTCCGTTTGCCGCTGTCATCGACAGCCAGGGCAAGGTAGCTTATGTGAGCAACCTCGGCGGCCGGCCGCCGAAGCCGGGAGAGTTGTTCGCCAGCCCGGCGCAGAAGGCAGCCGAAAAGGTCACCGTCGACCGGCGCGGCATCGCCGCCACCGGCACAGTGGTGCGCATCGGTCTCGAATCGGGCCAAGTGACACATACAATCGCGACCGGGCTGCATCCGGCGGGCATGGCTTGGCATCAGCCGTCACAGCGCCTCTATGTGGCCAATGGCAACCAGGAAAGCATTACGGTGATCGATACCGCCACCAACAGGGCGATGCGCACCTTCGCCCTGCAGCCCTTCTCCGAGCGCGTCAAGGGAATCGCACCGACGGCCGTCGCCGTCGATCCGGCCGGGACCAGGCTGTATGTCGCCTGCGGAGGCATCAATGCCGTGATGGTGATCGAGACGGACACGGGCCGCATCGCCGGGATGATCCCAACCGGCTGGTATCCGAATGCGGTCTCACTCGACGGCGAGGGCAAACACCTGGCGGTGGCCTCGCTGCTCGGGCCGGGATCGGCTTGGCGGGAGGAACCGCGCAAGCGCTTTGTGCACAGCTACCGCGGAAGCGTCGCGGTCGTAGAGATACCGGAAGCGGCGCAACTGGCCAGCTACACAACAGCCGTGGCGGAGAACAATCACCTGCGCCTGGCTGGCAGCGCCACGGCGCAGCGGCTGCCCAATCCCGCGGCCAAGCCCATCCCGGTGCCGGAGCGAAGCGGCGAGCCCTCTTTGATCGAACATGTCGTCTACATCATCAAGGAGAACCGAACTTACGATCAGGTGCTCGGCGATATCGGCAAGGGCAATGGCGACCCGAGCTTGGTGATGTTCGGGCGTGACATAACTCCCAATCAGCACCGCATGGCCGAAGACTTTGTTTTGCTCGACAACTTCTACGCCACCGGCGGCAACAGCGCCGATGGGCACCAGTGGGCGACGCAAGCCAATGAAGTGGAGTATTGCCTCTGGCCCGGTTATGCCGGCCGCAGCTATCCCTTCGATGGCTCAGACCCCATGGCTTACTCCTCTGGCGGCTTTCTCTGGGACTACGCGCTCGCCCGCGGCAAAACCGTCAAGGTCTATGGCGAGTACGCCGGCTCGACGCGCGAGATGCAGGGAAAAACACGGGCGCGGATGCTTGAGGAATGGAAGAATGGCGCCGACTTCACGCGAACCTGGAACATCACCGCACCGATTGAGCCCATGAACCGGATCCTCGCCAAGAACTACCCAGCCTACAGCACGAACATACCCGATGTGGTGCGGGCGCGGATCTTTCTCGCCGATCTGAAGCGCTTCGAGGCCGAAGGCAAGCTGCCCCATCTGATCCTCCTGCAATTGCCGTCCAATCACACCAACGGCGCCTCCCCCGGCGCTTCGACGCCACAGGCCATGGTCGCCGACAACGATCTCGCTCTGGGCCAGATCGTGGAAGCTCTGTCGAAGTCGAGGTTCTGGCCGAAAATGGCGATCTTCGTGGTGGAAGACGACGCGCAGAACGGCGTCGACCATGTCGACGGTCACCGCACAACGGCATTCGTGGTGAGCCCGTATGCCCGTCGGGGACACATTGACTCGACGTTTTATGCCCACCAAAGCATGCTGAAATCGATTGAGCTGATTCTGGGCCTGCCGACCATGTCGATTTTTGATCTGATCGCCCACGACATGCGGAACAGCTTCACGGCAACACCGGACTTGCGGCCCTTCACGGCCGAGCAACCCAAAACCGATCTGTACGCACGCAACCCGCAGGTACGGGCTTTGAACGGGCCGGCACGCCAGGCGGCGATCGATTCCGCGAAGATGCGCTTCGATGTGCCCGACGCGGCGCCAACCGACAGGCTAAACCGGATTGTCTGGGGCCAGATCAAGGGATGGAATCAGCCTTATCCACAATTCAAACAGCGGGCTTTTTCACCCCTGGCAATTGAGACCGGGGACGAGGAGCGGGAGGAACGCGAGGAGAAAAAGTCGCGGCGTTGAAGCGGAGCCGAGGACTCAGTTGGCGACAGTCACTTTTCGCGCGACTGCGTCCACCTGATCGACGCTGAGCACGAGATCCTGTGAGCCGGAAGGAATACCGGCCGGCAAACGGAAATTGATCTGGTAGACGCCGACGAAGCCCGGTGCGGCCCCCGCGTAGTCAAGATCACAAAGTACGCCGCCGACGCGCAAGGATGCGGAGCGGCGCAGCCGCGAGGGCTGGCTGAGAGCGGCCCCCGTGGCAACAGCCGCATCGAGCGGGCCAAGGCCAGTCGCGTAGAGGATGTACGGTTCATTGCGGCGCAAGGGCCCGCTGGTCAGCGCAAAATCCGACGCCTGCAGGATCAGGGCATCGCTGGCGTTCCGGCCGAAAACACCCGGTGATACCGGCTCGACTGGGATCTCGACGGCTTCGCTGCGGGCAGCCCCCGAGACGACCTCCATGCGGGCCCGGGATCCGGGCTGCAATTCCCAGGGAATTTGAAAGTTAATCTGTTCGGCGTCGCCATTGCGCACGGCGGCCAGCAAAGGGGCGGCAACGCCATTGATGCGCACCTCGACGCCACCAAGAAGGCGAGGAAGCGGCAGGCTGTTGGCGGCAAAAATTCCGTTCTGGCTCAGAGCATGCCGCGTGAAAACCGTCATCAGTGCTCCGGGGGCAAGCGTGGGGCCAAAGCTGGCGGCATTCACGACATTGGCGGCGGAAAAGGCGGGCCGGTCCTGCGCCACCGCGCGAAAAATCTCTCCCGAGCTATGATTGGCCAGCAACAGCGCGCCGTCCTCGCCCAGGCCAAACGTGGAAATGGGCAAGGCCCCGCGGCCATCGAACACCAGCTCATGGATCCACTGGCCCGCCTGGCGGCGAAGCGCCCAAATGCGACCGCTGCCAAAATCGCCAAAGTAATACGCGCCTTGCCACACATAGCCTCCCGTGATGGAGACACCCTCGCTGCGCGGATAAATGTGAACAGGAAGCGTCAGCCCCGTTTGATCACAGCCTGTACGCACGCAACGGTTGCCTTCCATCGTGACCCAGCCATAGTTTTCCCCGCCACGGCTCGAACGCGGCTGGTGGTTGACTTCTTCCTGCGCGTTCTGGCCGACGTCGGCGATGTACAGATCGCCCGTCGCGGGATCGAAGCTGAAGCGCCACGGGTTGCGCAAGCCAAGGGCCCAGATTTCCGGCCGGTAACTGGCATCGTTTACGAAGGGATTGTCGGGCGGAATCTCATAGCGGTTCTGGTTCGATTCCACGTCGATGCGCAGCATTTTGCCGAGCAGGGTGCGGCGGTCCTGCCCGGCGTTGACAGGATCATTGGCCCCGCCACCGTCCCCCATGCCGATGTACAGCATGCCGTCGGGACCGAATTGAATCTGGCCGCCATTGTGATTGGCGAAGGGTTGCGGGATCGTGAGCAGGATGCGCTCGCTTGCCGGGTCGGCCAGATCGGGATCGTTGTTGAGCAACTGGTAGCGGGCGATCACCGTCGCCCCCGAGCGGTCGGTGTAATTCAAGTAAAACCAGCGCTTTTCCCGGTAGTTCGGCGGAAAGGCCAGCCCCAGCAGACCGCGCTCCCCGCCGCCGACCGTGCGGGAACGGATATCGAGAAAGGGACGGCTGTCCACTTGTCCATTACGGTAGATCCAGATCGTGCCTTCCTGGCGAACGAAGAAGAGGCGGCCCGAGCCGTCGCCGGCCGCCTGGATGTCGGTACACTGGCGCATGCCGGTGGCAATTCGCTCGAGGCGGATCTGGCCCCGCAGCGGCAGCCCGCCAGCCACAACCAAGCTAAGACAAAGGAGCGCGGAGTTGAGCGGTGTGATGACGACCATGCCAATCTAGATAACTCAAAAGGCGGTCCAGTTTCACAATTCCTTGTTCCGGATGGCGCATCGTGAGACTCAGGTCAAACAGCGGACGCGAACGCAGCAGGCGGCCGAGCCGCGCATGGACCCCGGAAAGGATCAGCAGGCTCTCTTCGATCGGAGCGCTTCGGGCATCCTCGAGTTCTACCCAAAGATTTTCGTCAAAGGTTTTCACCATCGGCGTCGATTCCGTCAGGATGAGGCGGACGCGATTCGCCATGACCGTGTTGCCGTCGGCAACATGGTGGATGATCTGGCGGGCCGTCCAGGCCCCGGGACGAATCGGACGGTCTAGGACGGCCGCCGGCAGCGCTTCGGCCGCGGCGCGCAACTGTTCGGGAACCCCCTCGAGCCGTTCAATGCGCGCATCGAAATCAGCCTGAGACGAGGGGCCGGAGTAAAGAAAGCGCCCGATCGGATAGCGCTCGTCTCCTTGGTTGTTGTCGGCGCGCCACTCATAAACTCCCCAAAGAAACCCCAAGCCATCCTGGTATTCGCCGGCACAGCGGAAGCCATTGCGGCCCGCGAAGAATCCGATACTGCGCTCGTTGCGCATCGGGCCGTGCATGATCGCGGCCGTCAGGCGCCGGGGCTGAAGGCTGTCCCGCATGCGGGCAAACAAAGCCGGAGCAATTCCCTGCCCCCGCGCCTCCGGTGCAATGCCGATCTGGTCGATCAGCGTCGTGTCGGGTCCGAACACCAAGGACTGTACTTCGGGCAGGTCAGCGTGCGTGGCGGTATTGGCCATTTCCGTGGTGAAGAAGAGGAAACCGGCGATTGCGCCGTCCACTTCCGCCACCAAATTGCTAGGGTTCAGCTGGATCCGCGCGGCATAGTCCTCTGGCTCACCGACGTAGACCAGAAAGCCGCGGGCCGGGTCGGCCGTGAAACGGTGAAAACGGACGCTCTCCGCAATCGCGGCGATGTCCGGAGCATCATTAGGACGTGCGGGACGAATGATCATTCGGGAGATTCCTCAGTGGCGATTTGGGTCTGCCAGACCTGTGCCCGCTCATCCTCGACGACCATGCAGGTCGAACTGGCGCGGGCCACGAGCTTGGCCTCGGCATTGAGAATCGAACACTCGATCAGCCCGGTTGTGCGGCCGCGATGCACAACACGCGCCTCCGCCATCAACGGACCCACGCGCGCCGGCCGGACAAAGTTGATCTTCAACTCGATCGTGGCCAAAGCCTGCGACGGCTCGAGCGTCGACATGAACGCCATACCCATCGCCAGATCAGCCAAGTCACCAAGTATGCCGCCATGTACCGTGCCAAACGGGTTGAAGTGGCGGGCATCAGCTTCGAGCCGGCAGCGCGCCAGACCAGACTCCACACTGGTTACGCTCATGCCAAGGGTCTGGCAGACGGGCATCGGGCCCCCTGCTTTTATCCACTGCTGGATGCGCTCAAGCATCATAAGTGTCATTATCACGCGGGATCGCCCAGGAAAACATTTTGGAATCAGCAAGTTTGGGTTGACGGCGGGTTCCGCACTCGTTATACCCTAGACGTATGCCGCGTAACGAAGAAGGCGAATTTGAACTGGTGCTGGGCAATCGTCAACTGCTCAGTGTTTTCTTCATCGTAGTCGTATTGCTGGGGGTCTTCTTTGTCATGGGATATATCCTGGGCAAGAACTCCTCACCCGCGCCCGGTACCGATGTCGCTAGCGCGCGGAAGCCGGCGGAGACACCCGCCACTACGAATCCGATCATCATCGACAAGCCGGGACCGAAGGCAAGCGCGGCGGCAGGCGGAGCAGCACAAGCGCCTTCCGAAAAAGTCGTGGCCAAGCCAGAACCTCGCAAGGAAGAACCCAAGAAAGAGACTCCCCCCAATAAGCAGGAGGCCCCCAAGGCAGAAGCCAGGAAGGAAGAGCCAAAAACGGCCGCCTCGGGGGCAGAGGTTGGCGCTGGCGTACCACCGAAAGGCAGCTATTTCCTTCAGGTAGCGGCTGTGGGCCGGGCTGAAGCCGATGTCGTGGCCAAGGTGCTCAAGGGCAAAGGCTTCAACACCTGGATCGCGCCCAGCGACAACGACCAGATCTTCCGGGTGCTCGTGGGCCCCATGGAGCGCTCGGAAAAAGGCGACATTCTCGACAAGCTCACCGGGCTGGGCTTCAAGCCTTTCCCGCGCTCATTCTAACCGGGACGAGATGCTCGTTCAAATCGGAAGTACAGCGAACCGGCGGCGATTGCCAGAGTTCCTGCGTAAGCCGCAATCGGATTACCGTGCCGTCACCGAACTGAAGCGCGAGTTGCGCGGCAAGTATCTGCACACTGTCTGCGAGTCGGCGCGTTGCCCGAATCTGCATGAGTGCTTTTCGCGGCGGGCGGCAACCTTCATGATTCTCGGGAATCTTTGCACCCGCGGCTGCACCTTTTGCAGCGTGCCCAAAGGCGACCCGAAAAAAAAGCCCTTCGGCCTCGATGCCCAGGAACCGGCCAATGTCGCCCGGCAAGCCGCTGAGATGGCTTTGCGCTACGTGGTGATCACCAGCGTCAACCGGGACGAGTTGCCCGACGGCGGCTCAGGCCATTGGGCCGAGACCGTGCTCGCGGTGCGTCAGGCGCTGCCGGAGGCGCAAATAGAGACCCTGACACCCGATTTCAATGGCGATACCAGCGCCGTCGAGCGCGTGCTTGCCGCCGGACCCCACGTTTTTAACCACAACATGGAGACCATCGCGCGGCTCTACCGGCGCGTGCGCCCGCAGGCAGACTACAACCAAAGTCTCGCCGTGCTGCGCTACGCCAAGACTTCACATCCCGCGATTCTGACAAAATCGGGACTCATGGTCGGACTTGGTGAGAAACACGAGGAAGTGAAGCAGCTGTTGCGGGATTTGCGGCGGGATGGACTGACCGACATTGCCACGATTGGCCAATACCTGCAACCAACGCGGCGCAATCGTGCCGTGGCGCGCTTTGTCGAGCCGGCGGAATACGAAGAATGGAAGGCCTTTGGGCGATCGATCGGTTTCCGCGCCGTCTTCGCCGGTCCCTTTGTGCGATCCAGCTACATGGCGGATCTGGTGGCGCATGAAGCCGGCTGCTAAGTGGACGCTGGCGTTGGCCACGGGGCTGTTACTTGTGCTGATCCAGCCCGCTCCGGCGCTACGCATTTTCGCGCCCTTCGCGCTGGCGCCGATTCTGATTGCGGTGGCCGGGGAGTACTCGGCACGGCAGCGCTTCCTGCTCGGATGGGTGGCGGGCATGGTGCAGTGGGGCGGCACCTGTTACTGGATCGAAGGTACGCTCGCCCGCCACGGGGGCGTGCCGGAATGGGTAGCCCTTTTGCTGTTTGCCGGCTTCGCCCTGCTCAAGGGACTGCATCTCGGCCTTTACGGACTGGCGGCGGGAAATCTGCTCGGAGCGCGATGGGCGCCGCCGGCGTTGGCCTTGTTGTGGGTGGGCCTGGAGCGGACGCATGCGGAGTTGGGCTTTACCTGGTTGCTGCTCGGCAATGCCGGCATCGACATGGGTATACCCATGCGGCTCGCGCCCCTCTTCGGGGTCTACGGCCTAAGCTTCGTCTTTGCCCTGCTCTCGTCCTCGGTCGCCTGCTGGTACCTGCGATGGGACCGGCTGCAGTTGGCTTGGTGCGCCCCGCTTCTGGCGCTTTACCTCCTGCCCGCGTTGCCCGATGTCAAGGCCGGAGACATGAACGCGCTGGCTGTGCAGCCCAATCTGCCGGAAGACGAGCGGCTGACCAACGAGCAGGTCAAGCGCATCTATGACCGGCTGGCGCGGATCACCCTTGCCGGCGGGCTCGATGCGAAAAGGCGCAAACCCTCTCTCCTTCTCTGGCCCGAGGTGCCAGCTAGTTTGTATTACGAGATTGACAGCGAGTTCCGCGAGCAGGTGGGCAGCGTGGCGCGTCTGGTCGAGGCGCCGTTCCTGCTGGGCACGGTGCGTTTCGATTCAGAAGGCAACCCCTTCAACTCTGCCCAATTGCTCACTGCCTCAGGCGACCCCGCTGGCGTTTACGACAAGATGAATCTGGTGCCGTTCGGGGAGTTTGTCCCTCCCGTCTTCAGCGCCGTGGTCGGGAAAGTATCTCACGAAGCAGGCACCTTTCAGCGAGGCACGGACCTTAAAGTCTTTGGCACCCCGGCCGGCAAGCTCGGTGTCTTTATCTGCTATGAATCGGCGTTTCCCCATCATGTGCGCGCCTTTGTCGACAAGGGCGCCGAAGTACTTATCAATCTCTCCAACGATGGCTACTTCGGCCAATCAGCGGCGCGGGATCAGCACCTCCTGCTCGCGCGCATGCGGGCCGCCGAGAATGAGCGCTGGCTGCTGCGTCCCACCAACGACGGCTACACAGTAAGTATTGATCCCGCGGGCCGCGTGATCGACGAGTTGACCCCGAATCGCCTCATCGAGGGGAGGCTGCAGTACGCCACTGCGTTTCGGAAAACTCTCTATAGCAGGTTGGGCGATGTCTTCGCCTGGAATGCCCTCGCTCTCGGGCTCTTGAGCCTGCTGGTGGCCCACTGGATGGACGGGCGCTTCTCCTAACTCCTCCCGCCCTAGAGCAGCAACTTCTTGATCGCGGCCTCCACCGCCTTCAGATCGGATTCACCGACCCAAGTCCGGACTTTCTTACCACTCTGATCGTAAAGCACCAGAGCCGGCAGCGCGCCAGACCACTTCGCATCGATTGAGTTGATAAAGCGGTCGTCGTTCTTCACACGCTTCAGATACGCAGGGTCCGGTATGCCCGCCTTGACCAGAAAAGCCACCGCGGCTTTCTCATCTTCCGGCTCATCGGCGGAAATCGTCAGCAGCTCAAAACCCCGCGAGCGCAGGCTGGTCTGCATGCGGCCCAGTTCCGGCATTTCCTTGCGGCACGGTTCACACCAGGTGGCCCAGAAATTAACGAGCAACACTTTACCCTTCCGGGCGGCAACCTGTTTCTGATATCCGGCCTCGTCCACCGGATTCAGCTTGACGGGGGGCGCCGCCAGCAGACACCCGGCCAGCGGCAACAAAAGCAGATTCCGCATCAACTCCGCCTCGCTCGCTTGATCGTGCAACCAAAGGCCTTCGTGTTGGCTTGGGAGACACCTTTGCCGGCCAGTGCGGCTTCAATGGCGTCCCGCAAGCCATGGTTCTGCACACGCGCTGCGTTGCGGGCATCATCGACATAGCCGTGATAGAGAAGCTCACCCGTTTTGTCGAAAACAAAAGATTCGGGAGTCACCTGCGCATTCAGCTTGTCGGCGGCGTTCTCGTCCTTATAGACCGGAAACGGAAATCCAACCGCCTTGGCATGCTCGGCGACAACCGCCAGGGGCTCTGTTGAATTGGCATTCACGAAGAAGAACTTGACTCCCTTCCCCGTAAATTTGTTGTGTAGCGAGATCATCCGATCGTTGTAATCGTTCGAGATCGGGCACTGCGTCGAAATGAACGTGACCACCGTGACGTCCTTTCCGGGCATGATCGTCACGGCTTTGCCGGCGAGGTCCCGCACGGTCATCGGGTCAGCCCCCGGAAGCAGCGTGGCGGCGGAAATTGCCGCCAAAACGGTACGCCGTGTGCGCATGGTCGACTCCTATTTCTTGGCTTCGAGCTTGAGATTAATGACCGGTTCCCGCCGGGTATCGAACACCGACAGCGTTTTCGTTGAACTCACAGCGCCATCGGACTTCTCGGCGCGCAGTTCATAATCGGTGCCGGCGGAAAGTCCCTGGAAGTGATAAGCGCCATCAGCCTTGGTGATGAAGGAACGGATCGTCAGCGACTTGGTGTCCTTCAGCTTGACAACGACGCCTTCGGCGAGATTATCGGCGGGATCGCGAACCACTCCCCGCAGGACTCGCGAACCATCATCCTTCTTGTTCTTGTCGCCCTTGAACAAAGGCGGATTCTTGGGTGTGGGGGCTGGTAGCTGCTGAGCGGCGGCGATCGCCGCTAACACCAACAGGCTCAGAATAGAGCGCTTGGCCATGATTACTTCTCCTTGGTTGCACGGTCGAGCAAAAAGTTGTGCTCGATGCGTTCGTCCCCTAATATTTTGACGCGCTTTTGCTCCCCACGATAGCCATCGGGGCTGACGGCAAGCGTGTACTCTTGCGGCGAAGCCGGCACGCGAAAAGCAAACTCACCCCGGGTATTGCAGCGGAATGTTTGTTTTTTGTTCTTTTTCGAGGGCGAATCCGGCGTCAGGGAAACTTCAACTCCCGCAAACGCATGACCCGTCTCACGAAAGACAGTACCAGCAATCACGGCATGGGAATTCTCCGCGAACAGGATTACGGCGA
Organism: Bryobacter sp. CoA8 C33; assembly: GCA_019931185.1. Classification (GTDB taxonomy): domain Bacteria; phylum Acidobacteriota; class Terriglobia; order Bryobacterales; family Bryobacteraceae; genus Bryobacter. The sequence goes on along the minus strand of JAINDK010000038.1, from coordinate 37,448 downwards.
TTCCCAGAAAGCTACGCCGCCTAATTCCAGTCGTCCTCTTCATCCTCTTCTTCTTCGAGCTCATCCTCGTAGCCGTCGTCTTCCTCTTCCTCTTCGTCCTCGTCCTCGTCCTCGTCCTCGAAATCTTCGTCTTCTTCGTCTTGCTCGAAGCTTCCGTTGTCCTTGATGGCGATGAGCTCGAGCGGTTTCAGGCTCGCAACTTTAAGATTGGCCCCGCACTCGGTGCAGTCAAACAGATCGCCCTCGTCCAGGTCATCTTCTTCAATGTCAATATCGGCTCCACAAGCCGGGCAAGTGATCATAAAGCCTCCGAAAGTGGCAACGCTTTGTAGGATGCCATAAAACCCGGCGGAATGGCGCGCAGGCTGACAGGAGGATCACACGGGGCGGTTCGCTATTCTGAACGGATATGTATCTTGTGCTCGTGTTTACCGCCGCAAGCGCTCTGGCGCAAATGACGGACGGCTCGATTTCCGGCACCATCCGCGATTCCTCAGGGGCCATCGTGCCCGAGGCGAAAGTGGAATCGGTCAACCGCAACACGGGAGTCGTAACGGCCGTACGGTCCAATCGTCAGGGACTCTTCTCCTTCGCCGCCCTGAACCCCGGCCAGTACCGCTTGAGCGTCGAGATGATCGGGTTTAAGAAGTCGACGCTCGAAAGGATCCAACTCGATGTAGGCGCCAAGCTGACCCTCGATGTCACGCTCGAGGTGGCAACGGCGGCGGGCAGCGTCGAAGTCGTCGCGGAGGCACGCACGGATCTTGCCTACGCCACCTCCTCGGTAGGCGGCGTTGTCGAAAGCAAGCGCGTGCTCGAATTGCCCATCACCAGCCGCAATGCCCTCACACTGGCCACCACCCAGGCCGGGACTTTCGGCAGCTACTTTTCCGGTGCTCGCATCGGCACCTTGAACATCCAGGTGGACGGCGTCAACACACAAGACGCACGCCTCAACCAGGGCCGGTCGAACCCGTTCTTCCTCAGCGTCGACCGCATCGCCGAGTTCCGCGTGGTCACCTCCCCGGCAGACGCGGAACTCGGACGCGGCAGCGGCCAAATCCAGATGATCACCCGCAGCGGCACTAACGAGTATCACGGCAGTTTGTTTGAGTACCATCGCAACACCGTTCTCAATGCAAATACCTTTTTCAACAATCTGCAGGGCAGCAACGCCGATGGCACGGCGATCGCTCCCCGCAACATCCTGGTGCGCAATCAGTTTGGCGCCCGGCTGGGCGGCCCGGTGGAGCTGCCAAAGCTCTACAACGGCCGCAACCGGACCTTCTTTCATGTCTTGTTCGAAGGCGAGCGCATCCGCCAGCGCTCGCGCGTCACCCGTACCGTCTTCACCGAACAGGCCCGGCAAGGCATCTTCCGCTTTTTCCCCGGCGTACAGAACGGCAATGCCAGCGCGCTGCGCCCCGTCGTCGATTTCTCCGGCAACCCGGTCGCACCAGCCGGGGCGACAGGCGCCCTGCAGACTGTCAATCTCTTCCAATTCGACCCCAACCGGACACGCCCCGACGCAAGCGGCCTCGTACGGTCGGCTCTCGATCTCATGCCGCTGCCGAACGTGTTCAACGCCGGCGATGGCCTCAACACGGCGGGCTTTACATGGATCCAGCCCTCGGGCTCGGACACGAACCAAATCAGCCTGAAGCTCGACCACAACTTCAGCGAACGGCAGCGCTTCACCTTCAGTTGGAATCGCGAGACGTCTCAATCCCCGAATGGATTCCAGAGCCAGCGTTTTCCCAATACCCCCGGTGGCGCGGTCGATTCCCCCGACAGCGCCTATGCCTTCAAGCTGTTCAGCGTGGTGCGGGCGAATTTGACCAATGAGATGACCGTGGGGGTTTTGCGCAGCCGCAGCCGCAGTCTCGCGCCCTGGGAAGTCGAAGGCGGCGCGGCGGCCTTGCCGCGCATCAACAACCAACCGTTTCTGCTCGACTTCGTCAGCATCACCGACCCGGTACTTACCGACAACGATCCCCAAGGCCGTTTGAGCCCCAACTATCAGTACAGCAACAATCTGAGTTGGATTCGGGGCAAGCATAACTTCAAGGCCGGGGCGGCGGTCTGGTTTACCTCGACGAACGGATTCAACAGCTTCGACGTCATGCCGCGCGTCAACATCGGCCAGGGCATCCTTCCCGTGGCGAACTTTCAAAACATTCCCGGCCTCGGCGCCAACCGCACTGCCGCCGAGAACATGCTCAATGACTTGAGCGGATCGGTGGCCAGCCTCATCCAGGCCTTCAACGCCCCAGGCGGCGCCAATCCGCAATACCTGGCCGGAGAATTCAAGGCGCGGGTTTGGCGCTCGCGCGAACACTATTTCTTCTTTAAGGACGATTGGCGGGTGAGCCGCCGTCTCACGCTGAACATCGGCCTGCGCTATGAGTTCTACCAGGTGCCGCACGACAAGAGCGGAAAAACCGCGGCCACCGTGGGCAGACAGGCGGGGCTGTTCGGCATCTCCGGCCGCGATGAGACGGCGATGTTCCGCCCTGGCGCCACGGGCGGCAGCCTGTCCCGCGTCGAATTGATTGGGCCCAAAACAGCAAATCCCGACGCTCTGCTGTTCCGGCCCGACCGCAATAATTTCGCCCCGGCCGTCGGCTTGAGCTGGTCCCTACCCTGGTTTGGCGAGAACAAGACGATCTTCCGCGCCGGCTACAGCATGGGCTATGAGCGGAATTCCCTGCGCATCATCGATGTCTTCAGCGGCGATCAGCCTGGGCTGCGCAATCGCGTGCTGCAGCCCGTGGCCACCTTCACGACCCTCGCCGGTGTGCGCTTGCCTCTGGTGCCCACGGCGGCCCCGCTCGAGGTGGTCCCCTTGAGCGATCGCCAGCAAACCTTGCGCGCCTTCGACGAAAACCTGCGCCAGCCTTACGTGCAGAACTGGAATGCCAGCCTGCAACGACAACTGCCGGGCGGCCTCCTGCTCGACATCCGCTATGTCGGCAACAAAGGAACGCGGGGCATTCGCGCCACCAACCTGAACGAGACGAACATCCTCGAGAACGGTATCCTCGACGCCTTCCGCCTCGCCCAAGCCGGCCAGGAGAGCCCGCTGCTCGACCGTCTGCTGCAGGGCCTCCGCGGCAGCGCCAGCGGATCCACCTTCATGCGCACCAACGCCACCCTGGCCGGCTTTCTGGCGGGCCAGAGCGTCGGCGCTTTTGCCAACTACATCAATACCCAACCCGTGGCCGGGCGCAACGGCGGCTTACTCACCGTCGGCGGATTTCCCGAAAACTTCGTCGTCGTTAACCCCCAGTTCGCCGCCGCCACGCTGGCCGGTAACTTCGCCAACTCCAGCTATCACAGCCTGCAAATCGATCTGAGCAAGCGCTTCGGCAACGGCCTCAGCGTGCAGGCTAACTATACCTGGGCCAAGGCCCTCGGCGAAGAAGAAGGCGCCGGACAGGAAATGCTCGATAGTTATCGTACCTGGCGCAACCGTGCGATCGAAAAACGGCTGCTCAGCTTCGGCGCCCCGCACGTGTACCGCGGCAACTGGCTTTATGACTTGCCCGTCGGACCGAAGCGGCGCTTCTTCGCTGGCACGCGCGGCCTGCTCGGCCGCCTGCTCGAACACTGGCAGATCGGGGCCATCCACAACATCTTCAGCGGCGTTCCGATTTCCTGGGATAGCGGCCGCAGTTCCTTCAACAATTTCTCGGGCGACAACACCGCCACCTTCACCGCGCCCGTGAGCGCCCACCTCGGACGCATTGAGAAGCGCGGCAACGGCGTATTCTTCTACGGCGGCCTGCAGAGCGTAACAGACCCAAGCGTGGCCTCGATCACCAACCTCAATAGCGTCCGGGATCGCAGCACCCTGCGCGCTATCGCTGACAAGGACGGCCGCGTCATCGCCGTCAATCCCGTGGCCGGCACCCTCGGCAGCTCACCCCTGCGTTACTTCTACGGCCCCGGCTATTTCGTGCTCGACATGAACCTGCTCAAGACAATCACAATTCGCGAACGGGTTCAATTGCAGATCGGGACAACCATCGACAACGTGCTAAACCGCGCCTGGTTCACCGACATGGATACTTTTCTGTCGAAGAATATCAACAACGTGAACTTCGGACAGATCACCGGCACCGACAACGGACCCCGCATCGTGATCCTCAACGCGCGGCTCAATTTCTAGCGCAGCGTCTCCTTCAGCCACTCCACCATCTTGCGCTTGTAGCCTTGTTGCGTGGGTTCCTTCTCCCAGGAGCCAACGCCGTGCGCTCCCCCCTCGACCACATAGACCTCGCAGGAAGCGCCCGCCTCCCTCATGGCCGAGCACATCCGCGGGCTATGGGGAAAGGGCACTTGCTTGTCCGCCGTCCCATGGATGAACAGAAAGGGCGGCATGTCCTTGCGGATGTGGCTGATCGCCGATGCCGGCTTCAGATCCGCTTTGCCGAGCCAGGACAGCGCATTCTCACTCAACTGGCCGAGCATGTCGCGGTGAAATTCCCAATCGCTCACGCCATAAAAATCGATCACCGCGCGCGGACGCAGCCGCCCCTTCGCCGTGGCGCCGTAGTACGCCACTATCGTGCCTCCCGCCGATTCCCCGGCAATGGCTATGCGCTTGGGATCGACGCGATATTGTTTGGCGTTACGCAGAACAAAATCCATTGCCGCCTTCAAGTCTTCTATCGGAGCGGGAAACTGATGCTGCGGCGCCAGCCGGTAATTGATCGAAAACCACGCAAATCCGGCCGCCGACAGCGGAGGAAATAACGGCGGAACATAGGTTTGTTTGTCACCGCGAATAAAGCCGCCACCATGCACGATGATCACGGCGGGATGGGGGCCCGGGCCATCGGGAATGGAAGCGTCGAGGGTTAAGGCGACACCCCCCGGCCGGGCGAACTCAATGTCCCGCAGCGGTTCAGCGGCGAGCAAAACAAGGATCGGCAAAAGCATTCGGGCCACCTCACTGGTGCCCCTAGCTTATCGAAACTTACTCTCCGCCCGCCGAGGACGTAGCCGGCGGATTCCCCGAGCGCGCCGGCTGCGCCTTCGGCAGCGGCTTGCGTGGCAGCATCGAGTCCCGGTTCGCCGCATGATAAGCAAAGCTGGCCAGAATGGCCGACATCTGCATCAGGTCGCCCTTCGGCACGCGGTCCATCGTATCCATGTTCGAGTGATGCGTGCGGGCCATGTAGTCAAGCGGGTCCTGGATGAACTGAAAGCCGGGAATACCAACGGCATCAAACGCCTGATGGTCCGTGCCGCCCGTATTCCGGTTGGTGATCGTCGTCGCGCCCAGGTCGGCAAAGGGGCTGAACCACTGGGCGAAGATGCTCCGCGTCATGTCGTTGCCCTGCGTGTAGATGCCGCGGATCTTGCCCGAGCCATTGTCGATATTGAAGTAAGCCGTGATTTTGTTGTGCTCCGGCTTGAGCTTCATGTCGGCGGGGTCGGCCAAATGCTGCTTTACGTAAGCCCGCGAACCATGCAGGCCCTGCTCTTCCGCGCTCCAGAAACCAAGCCGAATCGAACGCGAAGTCTCGAGCTTGAGCGCCTTCAGAATACGCGCCGCCTCCATCATCACCGCTACCCCGGTCGCGTTATCCGTCGCCCCCGTCGCTCCCTGCCAGGAATCGAGATGCCCGCCAAGCAGCACATACTCATCCTTGCGGCCCGTGCCCGGTATTTCGGCAACAACGTTGAAGCTCTTCGTCGTTTGATCGTAAAACTGCGCGGCGATATCGAACTCCAGCTGCACAGGAACCTTCTTGTCGAGCAGACGAATCACCCGGTTGTAGTTCTCCGCCGCAATCGCCACCGACGGCGGCGGAACCGGTTTGTCCTTCTCGTACGGGCCGCCCGAGCTGCCAAACACCGCACCCCCATCCCCCGCATAACTGGTGCGCACCACCACCAGCACACCCTCATCCTTCAGAAACTGATTGCGCTTGTCCCGGAAGGCCAGCATCTGCTCCCGGCTCATCGGCGCAGCCTGCCCCGGACGCGGAGCGCCAAACGGACTGGCCCCCGGCTCCGGCGCTTCGGCCAGCTTGGCGAGGTCTTCGGCCTGGTAACGGCGCCCTTGGGCCTTATCCGGCATCTCGAGCGTGCGCGGCGGATCAACCAGTACAATCTTGCCCTTCAACTTGCCCTTGTAGCGCTCCAGGTCGGCTGGAGTGTTCAGCACGGCATGCATCGCCTCCCCCTTCACCGGGCCGTTCGTGCCGGGCGTCCAGGCAAGCGGAAACCCAATCAACTCCGAGTAGGCCGGCTCGATCATGTGGCCGGCAAACTTGGAGTGCTGCCAGCCGCGGCCAAATTCAAAATCCTCAAATCGCACATCGGGGATTCCATGCTCGGTCAAACGCTTCTTGATATAGTCCGCCGCCCGCTGGTAGCCCGGTGAACCCGTGATACGCGGTCCATTGACATCGCAAAGATAAAACATGGTGTCCATGATTTGCGAGTGGGAGAAGGCCTCCTGCTTGATCATGTGAATCACGCTGAGATCGACGGCTTCCGAACTTTGAGCCGCCAAGGGAAAAAGCGAAGGCGCCGCGGCGGGTAGGGCGGCAAGAGAAAGGAAATTGCGTCTGCGCATGGGAATTACTGCGAGTGTAACAGCCCGATCCTGGCAGCTACAATGAGGGAGACCCGCTTGAAAATCACGATCTCGAAGGAAAATTATCTGAAAGCCATCGCCGAGGCCGAAAGCGAAGGCGAGATCGTAATTGCCGCCACGCTGGCGCGCTGGCTCAAGGTGAGCGCACCGGCCGTTACCATGGCCCTCAAGCGCTTGAAACGCGACCGGCTCATCAAGGTCGACGAAATCGGCGTGATTCATTTAACCGCCGAGGGGCGCGAAATCGCCCAGCGCCTCATCCGGCGCCATAACCTCATCGAACGCATGCTCACCGAAATTTTCGGCATGGAGTGGTACCGCGTGCACGAAGAGGCCGAACAACTCGAACACGCCGTCAGCGAGGAGTTTGAAAAGCGGCTGGTCGAAAAACTCGGCGAAAGTCCGCTCTGTCCGCATGGCAACCGCATGGGCATCGATTCCCCGCGCGAGCGCCGCGAATTGGGCTGGCTGCCGCTCGCCGAGGTCTCCCCAGGCCGCGAGGTGCGCGTCGAAAGCGCCTTCGAACGGGACCGCGACCTGCTCGAATACCTCCATGTTCTCGGCATCCGGCCCGGCGCTCACTTGCGCATGTTGGGCCGTAACGTCGACGAAACCGTCACCCTCGAAGTCAACGGCGAACGGGTTCCGCTCGGTCAGCCCGCCGCGCAAAAAGTTTGGGTCTCCGCCAGCTAGAGCGCCGCGATCATCCGCCTCAGACCGGTCTCGAGGTCCACCACCGGCTCCTAGGCAAGAATCCGTTTGGCCTTGCTGATATCCGGCTGCCGCCGCGCCGGATCGTTCTCCGGCAATGGCTGGAATTCGATCGGACTCTTCGTGCCCAGCAGCCGCTGGATTTCCTCGGCGAGTTCGAGCAGCGTGATCTCGTGTGGGTTGCCGAGGTTGACCGGTTCGCGCTCCTCCGACAGCCGCAGCCGGTTGAGCCCTTCGATCAGATCATCCACGTAACAGAAGCTGCGCGTTTGCCGGCCGTCCCCGAAGATCGTCAACGGCTTGCCCGCGCGGGCCCGCGACAGCAACGCCGGCACTACCCGGCCATCCTCCATCTTCACCCGCGGCCCGTAGGTGTTGAAGATACGGGCGATGTTCGTGCGCAGCCCATAGCGCCGATGAAAGGCCATCGTTATCGCTTCGGCGAAGCGCTTCGATTCGTCATAACAGGACCGCGGGCCGACCGGGTTTACATGGCCCCAATAGCTTTCCCGCTGCGGGTGCTCGAGCGGATCCCCGTAGCATTCGCTTGTCGAGGTCAACAGAAACCGCGCCTCGTGCCGGAGTGCAATTTCGAGTAAGTGGCGCGTGGCCGTCGAGCCGGTCTCGAGCGTTTCAATCGGATGGGCGAGATACTCCTTGGGGCTCGCCAACGGGGCCAGGTGCAGCACCCCGTCAAAGCCTCCCCAGCCTTGAGCCCGCCCCGGAAAACCGGAATCATTCACGTCAGCCTCAACAAAGCGCCATCGGCAGTGGCTTTCAAGATGCCTGACATTGGCCCGCGATCCGGTGATGAGTTTGTCCACACCCACAACGGAACAGCCTTCCGCCAATAAGCGATCCACCCAATGACTGCCGATAAAGCCCGCCGCTCCAGACATCAGAATGCGCGCTTTGCCTGGCTAACCCGGGGCGCGCCATGCTAGATTATTTGCGCAAGATGACAGAGCCAACACTAGGATTCAAGCTGTTACTCGCCGCCCTGATGACCGCCAGCTTAGGTGGCTTTTGCTGGCGTTTCCTGCCGATTCTGGGCCGCATCCGGGATTCACGGCCCGAACCAGGCTACAACCTCCGCGACTGGCCTAAAAGACTGTGGGTCTTCTTTTGGGAGGTGCTGCTGCAGTCCAAAGTGATTGCCCAACGCCCCCTGCCCGGATTCGCCCATGCCCTCGTCTTCTGGGGCTTTCTCGCCTTCGGCCTCGTGACGATTGATCACTTCGCCCGCGGCTTCGGCCTCCACTTGCTCAACCCCGGCGGCGGCTTCTCCCGCGCTTATTTCGCCCTCGCCGCTCTCTTCGCCCTCGGCACCGCGGCCGGTATCGCTGGTTTGTTCCTACGCCGTTTCCTCGTGCGCCCGCCCTGGCTCGGCGAAAAGGTTTCCATCGAAAGCGGCGTAATCGCCTCGCTGATCTTCGTGCTCATGCTGACCTACCTTTGGGACTGGTGGAACCATCCCGTCGGCGGCTGGGCCAACTGGTGGCTGCACACCCTCTCCCTGCTCGTTTTCCTGCCCTTGATCCCCCACACCAAACACCTGCACCTGGTCTTGAGCCCCGTGGCCATTCTCGCCGTGCGCGAGGGATTCTCCGCAATCCCGCCGCTCGACGGCGACGAGGACTTCGGCCTCGTGACGGGCAAGGACCTCACACAGATCACCGCCCTCCAGGCCTATTCTTGCGTCGAGTGCGGACGCTGCACCGAACACTGCCCCGCCTTCGCCACCGGCAAAGTCCTCAATCCGAAGGAAATCGCCCTCGGCGTGCGCTCTTACCTCAACGAGCACGGCGCCCAGTCCGAGGTTCCACTCTTTGCCGCCCACCTCTCCGCCGAGGCCGTCTACCAGTGCACCACCTGCGGCGCCTGCGAATTCCAGTGCCCCGTCGGCGTTCAACATCTCCCCCTCATCATCGGTTTGCGGCGCGGATCAACCAACACCGGCGAGTGGGATGACGCCTATGGCGCTAAGCTGTTCCGCAACCTCGAAAAGAATGGCAATCCCCTCGGACTCGCCGCCGCCGAGCGCGACAAGTTCGTCAAGCGTCTCGAACTCCCCCTGTTCGACGGCAGCCAGGATTATTGTCTCTGGCTTGGCTGCATGGGCAGCATGGATGGCCGCGGCCGCGAGATTATCGAAGCCCTCGTCCGCGTCATGCGCCACCTCAATCAGAGCTTCGGCGTGCTGAAAAAAGAAAAATGCACTGGCGACCCCGCCCGCCGCCTCGGCAACGACTTCAGCTTCAGCCAATTGGCCGAAGCCAACCTCGCCCAGATGCAGCCCTTCCGCGGCGAAGCAAAACGCTTCCGCCTCATCTCAATTTGCCCACACTGTGTGCGCACGATTCGGCAAGACTGGAAGTCCGCCGGCGATCCGCCGGAAATCGAACATCACAGCGAATTCCTGGCCCGCCATGAGCATCTCCTTCCCGCCCCCACCGAGCGCAAGCGCACCGTGTTTCACGACCCCTGCTACCTCGGCCGCTATCAGAATGTTTATGAGCAACCGCGCCAGATAGCCGCCGCTTCAGCCAGCGAACTGCTCGAGGCCCCGCGCCATCACGAGCGAAGCTTTTGCTGCGGCGCCGGCGGTGGCCTCGCCTTTCTCGGCGAAGAATCCGGCCAGCGCGTCAATGAAACACGCGCCCGCGAACTCGTCGCCACCGGAGCCGAAACCATCGCCACCGGCTGCCCGTTCTGCCAAACCATGTTCCAGGCAGCCTTGACTCAGATCGATGGCGCTAAACCCGCGCTAAAAGATGTCGCTGAACTGGCCGCCGACAGACTCCGTGTGCTAAATTGATGTCTGAATCTACTCGGCGTGGACGCGTAGCTCAATTGGCAGAGCAATTGACTCTTAATCAATAGGTTGAAGGTTCGATTCCTTCCGCGTTCACCATTAAAATCAATGACTTAGGGACCCGCGACTGGCGGGTTTTTTCGTTTCTTCGCCGCCATCAAGGCGCCACCCGCACCGATTTCAACAATTGAGCCAGCGAATTCAGCAGTGAAGTCGCCTTCGCCGGTGAAATCACCTGCGGCAGACCGTTAGCATCCTGCGTCACCTGCGAATCCGGATCGGCAAAGTTGAGATTGCGCTGTTTACCCTTTTCATCCATCACCTTCACGGTCAGAAAAACTTCCCCGCGCCCATTGGTCACAACCTGCGCGGAGATGAGATTCCGCAGCGGATAAGAAAAGTTCGCTTGGCTGCAACCAGCGGTCAAAGACCGGTAGCCGATCGTGTCCCGTCTCACGGTCAGTATCGCGCCGTGGGGGGCCACCAGGCTGTGATGTCGCCCAACAGCTATAGGGATTGACGATCCGGTGGCAAGGGCTTGGCGAGCCGCGGTGGCGCGACCGCCGGAGCAGCCGGAGCTACCGGCTGTGGCGGGGCCACCGTCGTGGTCTGGCTGCGAAGACGCACCAAGGGGTTCCCAGGCGCGGGCGCTTCACGAATCTGACTCACCGCCGCCGACCCTGGCATCAGGTAAATATCACCGATCACGCTCGAAACCGATCACGGGATCTGTCGGCCCTGAGAATCCTGGTTCCCCCGCTCGCGCACGCGATTGAAAACCTGATCCAGCGTTAGCCCTGGCCGGGTGATTGCTTCCACAAGATGCGAAGTAAACAGACCATTCTCCCCCCGCGGATTGTAGTCCGCCGTCTTGCCCAGCGTCGTGGCAAACGCGATAAAGGAACCCTTTCCCGAACCCATCGCCGCCAGTCCGCTACCCATTGCTCGGGTGGCCTCGAAGGGATTGTTCCCGCAGGCATCCAGCACGAGTATCACCACCCGGGCTCCCGCCCGCTCCAGCCTTTCCCGCACTCACGTGGCCGAGTAGGAAGCATACTTCGCATCCACCCCCTTCTTGGTATCGGATCTGCAGCCCATGCCCCGCGTAATAAAACAACACCAGGTCGCCGTCCTTCACCTTTCCGATCAGCCGGTTCACAGACCCTTCCAATACACGCAACGTGAGGTCGGTGGCAGTGGTGGTCTGAAATCCGGCTGCGCTCAGCGAAGCGGAAACCGAGCGCGCATCGTTCAGCGGATTCTTCAGCGGCCACGTCGGATAAGCGGCGTTGCCAATCACCAGTGCATGACGGCTATGGGCGGCCGTGACACTGAGGTCCCGCGGCGCCTGAGCCGTTATTAGGAGTAGCAATAGAGGCAGCATTTCTTAACGCGGATCCACGGCGAAAGCTTTTTCGCCGTTCAAATACCAGTTGGGGGATCCTTCTTCGATACGCATTTGCGCCGTGGCCCCATTGTCGTAGCGAACCTCCAGCACAACCCGGCCCCCAAGATCACGGATGCGCCAGCGGCCCGTGTTACCCCCACGGCCAACAGACGATCCGCTGGCCCCGGCCACATCGACGGCAACCATCGAACTCGATTCAAAACGGTATGTTCCATTGGAATTCAACCAGTGGCTCTTATCGGAACTCATCCCCTGACTCGCCCAGAACTGCCGCACACGCTTGCCCCGCAGTTTATTTAGCCAGCGCTGTGCCAACGCCGTATTATCGGCCAGCGACCCAGCCTCCGCCGGCGGCGGTGCCTTCGGTGGACTGATCGCTCCCACCAGCGAGCGCAGATTCATATCCTGAGCCCGCACCAAAGCCGACTGGCCCACAGCCACCACCACATAGCCGGTCGAGGCTTCACTCGCAATGTAGATATCAAAGCCCATGCGCTGACCGTTAGCTGGATTGGGAAAGTCCCAACGGTAAATCGAACCAAGCCGGCTGCCAAAGCGGGCTGACTGACGCTGCCCCCCCGAACCACCCGCCCGCGTCACGGCCTCGCTTAGATTCCCCACCACGCTCGCCTCCTCGCGCGGGTCATAACCTTCCCGCGCCGTGATGATGTATGTTTCCGGATTGTCCTGGGAATTCGGGTTAAATGTAACTCCCGGCGGCAGCAGTAGCGCGCCGTCGGTTTGCTCCACCGCCGTCCATCCCGCCGGCAATACGACGCTATAGCCCGAGCTGTGAGTAAATCGCCGCGAATCCCCCCCACCTTGCCGCCGTAAAGTATAAGTGGCTTCGCCACTGCTTAGTATCAACTCATCGCCCACAAGCATCGCCGTAAACCCAAAAGAGTGCCCTTCGGCGCTGAAATCTCCCTTCAGCATCGCCCCGCTGGCCCGCGCTGTTACCGGGTAAGTGCGCCCTTCAACAGTAAGCGTGCCGGTAAGGTTCGCCTCCAATTGCAGCTTCACCTGCGATTGGGAGTAAGTTCCAGGCCAGGTTTGTGCCACAAGCACACTGGCGAAAAGAATCAGCGAATGCCGGATCATAGTAGTTCCTCTACTACTTTATGCGATCAGTGCGCCCAAGTGCCTCCGCCCCGGTCCACCAAATCAGCATACAATCTCCATTGAAAAGGAGCCTTCTCTCAACATGGACAATACTAGACGGGACTTTATCGCCGGCGCAGCCGCCCTGCCCCTGGCCGGTTCTCTGGCTGCGCAAAACACCCCCGCCGGCATACCCACGCGCCCTCTCGGCAAGACCGGCGTGCAAGTCTCGATCCTCGGCCTCGGCGGCCACCACCAGGCCCGCCCCAAGGATGAAAAGGACTCCTTCCATCTCGTTCATGCCGCCATCGACAACGGCATCACCTTCATGGACAATGCCTGGGACTACCACGACGGCCGTGCTGAAGAAGTAATGGGCAAGGCCCTCGCCATGGATGGCTACCGTAAGAAAGCCTTCCTCATGACCAAGGTTTGCGATCGAGATTACGCCGGCGCCATGAAGCACCTCGAAGACAGCCTGCGGCGCCTCCGCACCGATGTGATCGACCTCTGGCAGTTTCACGAGTGCAACTACTACAACGACCCCGAATACATCGTCGAAAAAGGCGGCCTCAAGGCCGCCATCGAAGCCAAAAAGCAGGGCAAGGTCCGCTTCATCGGCTTCACCGGCCACAAACACCCCCGCATTCATCGCAAAATGCTCGCCCTCAACTTCCCCTGGGATAGCTGCCAGATGCCCAACAATCCCATGGACTACCGCTTCGAGAGCTTCCGGCACGAGGTCATGCCCGAGTGCGCCCGCAAAGGCGTCGGCGTGATCGGCATGAAGGGCTGCGGCGGCGACGGCCGCATGCTCCGCGACGGCGTCGTGACGGTCGAGGAATGCTACAACTACTTCCTCTCCCAGCCGGTCAGCACCCAGGTCGTTGGCTTGGCCAATATGGACGACCTCAACCGCGCCCTCAAGATCGCCCGCGAATTCAAACCCATGACGCCCGCCGCTCTGCAAACCCTCAGCACCCGGCTCAAGGACGTTGCCGGCGACGGCCGCTACGAACACTTCAAAACCACCCAACGCTACGACGCCGGCTACCACCGCAAGCAACACGGCTTCGCCGAATAGCACCCCCCGGCCCGGGCCGCCGAATCTGGACCGCTACAATAGAGCCATCCACTTCCGGTGAAAACAACTCATCGCCCCCCCTCGGAACAATTCCTCGCGGCCCGTCAACTCAAGCGCCACGCCGGCGTCTGGCAGCTCTGGGCCCTCGGCGTCGGCGCCGTTATCTCCGGCGATTTCTTCGGTTGGAACTTCGGGCTCACCAGCGGCGGCTTCGGCGGCATGCTTGTCGCCCTGCTGATCGTAACCGTAATGTACGCCGGCCTTTGTTCCTCCATCGCCGAAATGGCCGCAGCCCTCCCTCACACCGGAGGCGCTTACTCCTTCGCCCGCACCGCCATGGGCCCTTGGGGCGGCTATATCACCGGCCTGGCCGAAAACATGGAGTACATTCTCACCCCAGCCGTCATCGTCGTCGGCATCGGCGGCTATCTCGGCGCCATTTTTGAAACACCCAAATCCTGGGAACCTCTCTGGTGGATCCTCAGCTACGTCCTCTTCGTCACCCTGAACATCTGGGGCGTCGACTTGAGCTTTCGCTTTTCTCTCCTCATCACTCTGGCCGCCTTGCTCGCCCTCTTCACTTATTGGTGGGCCGTCTACCCCAGCTTCGACCCCAACCGTTACGCAGCCCCTTTCTTTCCACGCGGCATCAATGGTATCTGGTCCTGCCTGCCCTTCGCGCTCTGGTTCTATCTCGCCATTGAACAGCTCCCGCTTGCCGCCGAGGAAAGCCACGACCCCGTCCGCGACATCCCGCGCGGCCTCGGCTGGGGCTTCGCCACACTGATGCTCTGTGCCTTTCTGACCTTAACGCTCGGGGCCTCCACCGCCCCCGGGGCAGCCGCCGTCGGCGCCTCCACTGAACCCCTATTCCTCGGCTTCACCGCTGCCTGGGGTAAATCCGCCGGCAGCAAATGGCTGGCGGCCATCGCCTGCATCGGCCTCATCGCCAGCTTTCACACCATCCTGTTTGCTTACGGCCGCCAGATTTACTCCCTCTCCCGCGCCGGTTACTTCCCCGCTTGGCTGTCCTTAACCCACGCCCGCCGCAAAACTCCGCACCGCGCCCTCATCGCCGGCGCCGTCCTCGGCTTCGGCGCGGCCCTGGCCATACAACTATCCCCTCATGACAGCCCCGTCGGCGCCATCCTGCTCAACATGGCCGTCTTCGGCGCCGTCATCGCCTATGTCCTCCAGATGGCCTCTTTCCTCCTGCTCCGCCGCCAACTCGCCCGCCTGCCACGCCCTTACCGCAGCCCCCTCGGCTTGCTCGGCGCCTGGGTCAGCATGGCCATCGCTCTGCTCACCCTTTTGACCCTCTTTCTCGATCCCGGCTACGCTAAGGGCGTCTATGGCGCGGCCGTCTGGTTCCTGCTCGGCCTCATCTGGTTTGCCTTCCACGCCCGGCACCACCTGATACTCTCTCCGGAAGAAGAGTTCGCCATCGCCCACCGCACCGCACCATGAATCTCCTCGAGCTTCTCGCCGCCTCCAGTCCCTTGCGTTCCGGTGACGTATTGGCCGGTGTCGCCGCCTCTTCGAGCGAACAGCGCATCCGCGCCCGCATGGCTCTCGCCGAAGTTCCTCTCAAACGATTTCTCGCTGAACCCCCTATCCCTTACGAATCAGACGACGTCACGCGCCTCATCTGCGACTCCCACGACAGCGCTGCCTTTGCCCCCATTTCTTCCCTCTGCGTCGGCGAATTCCGCGACTGGCTGCTCGAAGCCACCCCGACCCAACTTGAAAGCATCGCCCCCGGCCTCACCCCCGAAATGGTCGCCGCCGTCAGCAAACTGATGCGCAACCAGGACCTGATTCTCGTTGCCTCACGCCGCCGCGTCGTCACCCGCTTTCGCACTACCATCGGCCTGCCCGGCCGCCTCTCCACTCGTCTGCAGCCCAACCATCCCGCCGATGACCCCCGCGGCATCGCCGCCAGCATCCTCGACGGCCTCACTCTCGATAGCGGCGACGCCTGCATCGGCATCAATCCGGCCACCGACAGCGTGCAATCCACCGTCACGCTCCTGCGCCTGATCGAGGAAATCCGCCTCCGTCTCGATGCCCCCGTCCAAAGCTGCGTGCTCGCCCATGTCACCACCCAGATGCAGGCTCTGCTCGCCGGCGCTCCCGTCGATCTCATCTTCCAGTCCATCGGCGGTACCGAGGCCACCAACCAAAGCTTCGGCATCTCTCTCTCCATGCTCGACGAAGCACACCACATGGCCAGCGAACGCCATCCCGGCGCCAACGTCATGTACTTTGAAACTGGCCAGGGCAGCGCCCTGTCCGCCAACGCCCATCATGGCATCGACCAGCAAACCACCGAAGCCCGGGCCTACGCCGTCGCCCGCCGCTACTCCCCACTGCTGGTCAACACTGTCGTCGGCTTCATCGGCCCGGAATACCTCGCCGACGGTAAGCAGATCATCCGCGCCGGCCTCGAAGACCACTTCTGCGGCAAGCTCCTCGGCCTCCCGATGGGTTGCGATATTTGCTACACCAACCATGCCGAGGCCGACAGCAACGACATGGACTTGCTGATGACCGCCCTCACCGCCGCCGGCTGCAACTACATCATGGGCATCCCCGGCGCCGACGACATCATGCTCCACTACCAGTCCACCAGCTTCCACGATGCCCTCTACCTCCGCCAACTGTTTCAATTGCGGCCCGCACCGGAGTTCGAAGCCTGGCTCTCACGCCGTCCTTCCCTTCTCGATTCATCATGGCTGTTGACTTAAAGCTCTACACTCCAGCACGCGTCGCTCTCGGCCGCCGCGGCACTTCCCTGCCAACGGCCGAATTGCTGCAATTCGATCTCGATCACGCCCGCGCCCGCGATGCCGTGCAGGCCGAGTTAGACCCCTCCTCGCTTCCCTTCCCCCACCTGCTCGTCGCGAGCCGCGCCCCAGACCGCCGCACCTTCCTGCTTCGTCCCGATCTCGGCCGTCAACTCGCAACGCCCCTCCCCGCCTACCCCTGCGACGCCGTCATCGTCCTCGCCGATGGCCTTTCCGCTCTCGCCGCGCACCGCCACGGCCCGCCGCTGCTCGCCCTGCTCGAGGCGGCCCTCACCGGCTGGCGGCTCGGCCCCACCATCGTCGCCCGCCAAGCGCGGGTTGCCCTTGGCGATCCCATCGGCCATCAACTCGGCGCCAGCCTCTGCCTCATGTTAATCGGCGAGCGCCCCGGCCTCACCTCACCCGATAGCCTCGGCGCTTACCTCACCTGGGACCCACGGCCCGGCCGCACCGATGCCGAACGAAACTGCGTCTCCAACATCCGCCCCGAGGGTCTACCCTATGAAGCCGCCGCCGCGCTCATCCTCGCCCTCATGCGCGCCGCCCGCCTCCGCCAACTCACCGGCGTTACGCTGAAGGCTGATGCTGACGCTCCTGCTCTTCCTCCGTCTCGCTCAGATTCCTGAGCTTCCCGGCACTCCTGTGCCCTTCAGCGAAATGCGCATACTCGAGATCGAACCCGGAACGGGAGGCCCTGCCCGGCCCGGCCAGCAATACACCGTTCACTACACGGGCTGGCTCCGCGACGGCAGGAAGTTCGATAGCTCGCGCGACCGCAACCAGCCCCTTCAATTCATACAGGGCCGCCGCCGGGTGATTGCCGGCTGGGAAGCCGGCTTCGAAGGTATGCGCACCGGCGGCAAGCGCCGCCTCTTCATCCCCTATCAGATGGCTTACGGCGAAATCGGCCGGGGCGCCATTCCCCCCAAAGCCGAGCTCATCTTCGATGTCGAACTGCTGGCCGTCTCCAACGTCAGCCCCGCCGTCCCGGCCCAGGACCTCATGCATCCCTTCGAAGCCCTGGCCGGCCGCCTCTCCGCTCTGCTCGCCGCCTTCCTGAGGACAAGCTCTCTTGGCGCCCCGCCCCGCTCCGGCCCAGCTTCGGAGAGATTTACTCCCAACTCGCCGGCGAAACCGAATTCATGCTCTGGCTGGCCGAGTCCGAACGCACCCCCGAGGCCGAAACCGCGCGCCGCAACGCCCTCGTCAACGAACGCAACACCCAAGCCTCCAAGCCGGAGCTCACCGTCCGCCTCCAGGCCAGCCTCGCGGCGGTTCGCAAAACTCTACCCGAACTCCGCCAATCCATCCTCGACCGCGAAACCACCGTCTTCGGCAAGCCCTCTTCCACTCGCGGCTATTACATTCTTCTCAATGAGAACCTCGCCATCAAGCTCGGCCAGCTCATCGTCTATGCCAGCCTCAACGGTCTCACGCCGCCCTGAGGCCGCCTCAGGCAATTGGCTATCCTTCTCTTGATGCAACCCTTTGATCAAGCCGCGCTCGACCTGCTCTTCCGCGAAGCCCGTACCTTTTCCGCCTGGCAGGAGCGGCCCGTTGAACACAATCTGCTCGAAGACATTTACCAGCTCGCGCGCCTCGGGCCAACCTCGATGAACGGTAGCCCCCTCCGCATCGTGTTCGTATCCACGCCGGAGGGCAAACAAAAGCTGAAACCCTGCCTCATGGAAGGCAACGTCAACAAGACCATGCAGGCTCCCGTCACCGCCATCTTCTGTCACGACCTCGCCTTCTACGAGCGCATGGATTATCTCTGGCCCCACTCCCCGGCAAGGCAGCTTTTCGAAGGTAAGCCCGCCGCCATCGAAACTTTTGCCTTTCGCAACGGCACGCTCTCGGCAGCCTACTTCATGTTGGCCGCCCGCTCACTCGGCCTCGATTGCGGTCCGATGTCGGGCTTCGACAATGCCGCCGTTGACGAAGCCTTTCTGACCGGCGCCACTTGGAAGTCCAACTTCCTGTGCAATCTCGGCTACGGAGACCGCTCGAAGCTGCACCCGCGGGGGCCCCGGCTTGATTTCGCCGAGGCAGCCCGCATTGTTTGATCTTTTGCTCAGTATCGCCCTCATGTCCGTCGGCTGGGCCTTGCGCGGCTCGATCGGCGGCGGCCCCCTCGGCGCAATGATCCCCGGTGCGCTCTGGGCCATGGGCATGGCCTGGCGCCGCGGCTGGTCCGGCCGCGAGGCGAGCTTCTTCGTTGCCCTCGCTGCCCTGGGCATCGGTCTCGGCGGACAAATGACCTACGGCCAAACCATCGGCCTGTTTCGCGACCCCAACACTCGTCTCTGGGGCCTCGCCGGCCTCAGCCTCAAAGGCGCCATTTGGGGCCTCCTCGGCGGCGTCATCCTCAGCCTCGCCTGGCTCATGCCCGCCAAACCGCTTCGCCTCGCCCTCCTCCTGCTCGCCGCCACCGACATCGGCTGGCGCTGGGTCAATCACCCCAAGCTCCTTTACTTCTCCAACCCCCTCGACCGCCCGCGGGAGGAAGTGTGGGCCGGCCTCCTCCTCTCCGCCCTCGTCCTGCTCCTCGCGCTCCGCCATCCCCTCACCGGCCGCTTTGCCCTGCTTGGCCTCGCCGGCGGCGCCCTCGGCTTCGGCGGCGGCGCATTCTTCAACCTCGTCCCCTTGACCGGCTTTCCCGGCTGGAAGATGATGGAGTTCACCTTCGGGGCCATACTCGGCGGCGCCCTTCACTTCGCCGTACCCCCCGCCACACCAAAAGATTCCCCCTCGCCATCCTGGCAGCACGCGCTCTTTTATCCGCTCTGGTGCGCCGTCATCATCGCGGTCGGTCTCCATCTGCCCGTGCGCTATGCCTATTCCGCCGTCGTCGCCATTTCCATCGTGCTGCTCAGTGCTTTTCCCCAAACCGGCTGGCTCCTCGCCTTCGGCGCCACCCTGGCTGCCGCCTGCCTCGATCTACATCAAACACATCCGCTCTGGGCCATCTTGCTCGGCTCTCTCCCCGTCAGCCTCGTCTTTTGTTGGCAGCGCGCCAGCCGCTGCCTCCCCCGCGACGCTGCCTGGTTGCTCCTCGCCTGCTGTGCCTGGATCTACTGTCTCGAATACTTCCCCGTATTTCGATAAGATCACGAGCGCATGTTCTCTTTCGTCTTCTGTTGCCTCGCCTTCGCTCAGGCGCCCGCCATACAAATCAATTCACCCATGCCCCCTCCCGCCTGGGCCGTCATGGAGCGCGCCCTGCTCCAGGCAAATTCCGACGCCGCCCGCGCCTTCTACCAGCGCTATGTCGATGAGCGCGGCTACCTCCTGCACACACCCCGTTGGGGCACCCTCGATGGCCCCGACGACGCCATTGAAACTTTCTACAATTGGACCCTGCTTCATGCCCTCGGCGGTGACAACGACATTCTCGATCTCTATCGCAAAGCTCAGGAAGGCCACCTCCGGCAGTATGCTGAGCTGCGCACCAAGCTCACCCGCCTGGCCGAAAACGGCGCCTACTACAAGGAATTCATCACCATGTCGGACTGGTTCCACACCGGCGAAGGCATGCGCGCCTTCCTGCTCGCCGGCCTGTCCCAGCCCAACGACTCACTGTACCGCGAACGCACCCGCCGCTTCGCCGGCCTCTACCTGAATGAGGATCCCGAGGCCCCCAACTTCGACCCCCAACACAAGATCATCCGCAGCATCTGGACCGGCGCGAAAGGCCCCATGCTCAACAAAGCCACCGTCTATGATTGGGTCGGCGATCCCGTCCCCGGCAGCTTCCACCTCCTGCACAATCCCGCCTCCCGCGGCAAGCTGCTCAGCATGAGTTCCTACTACGACAAGATGCTCGCCCACTGCAAGGAATACCTGGACTCCGTCGGCGACCACAACCTCAATCTCGCCGCTACCATTCTTCCCCTCAACGCCTTCCTGCTCACCGGCGAGGCCAAGTACCGCAACTGGCTGCTCGACTACGTTAACTCCTGGAAGGCCCACACCGCCGCCACCGGCGGCATGATCCCTTCTCAGATCGGCCTCAACGGCCAGCTCGGCGGAGATCACAACGGCCAGTGGTGGAAGGGTACCTACGGCTGGAACTTCACGATTTTCGACGGCGAACTCGAACAAATCGCCCATCGCAATTACTTCGTTCACGGCTCCTGGCCCGGCTTCAGCAACGCCCTGCTGCTCACCGGCGACATGAGCTATGTCGGCGTCCTGCGCAAGCAAATGGAACTGCTCTACGCCCAGCGCAAGACCGTCAATGGCAAAACCCTCTACCCCCAAATGTACGGCGACCCGAAAGGCTATCAACATTCCGGTAAACCCGAGTGGTATCACTTCACCGAAAATTCTTTCGCCGACCGCATGGCCGAGATCTACCTCTGGTCGATGGACCGCGAGGACTTCCGCCGCATCCCCCAACTTCCCCCCTGGCTCCAGTTCCTCGAAGGCAACAATCCCGGCTATCCCGAAGAGGCTCTGCGCAGCGCCTTCTCGAGCATCCGCGACAATGTCCGCCAGATGGAGCAAGACCCCACCACCCCCGACACGCGCCTCGCCGACTACCTGCTCGATGTCCAGCCCGTCAGCACCGACGCCCTGCTCAACCTCACCGTGGGCGGCTATTTTTCAAAGGGTCGCATCTGGGTCCTGCACTCGCGCTTCCGCTACTTCGACCCCGAACAGCGCCGCGCTGGATTGCCACCCGATGTAGCCGCCCTCGTCAACAAAATCGGCCCGGACGACGCCACCGTCACCCTCGTCAATACCAACCAGGTAGCTGAACGCGTTATCACCATCCAGGCCGGCGGCTACGGCGAACATGCCTTTACCAGCATGAAATGGGATGGAAAAACCATGCCTCTCACCGGACGCCACATTACGCTGCGCCTCGCCCCGGGCGCTGGCGCCCGCTTCGAATTCGGCATGAAGCGCTACGCCAATCCGCCTACCTTCCAGTTCCCCTGGCTGCAGGACTAAAGCACCACAACGCCGCCCGGCTCCGGTGCGATCACTTCGCAATCCACTAGCCGCGCTAATTCCTCTGGCGTGCCCGTCAGTGCCCCAAAGGTGCCATAGTGCATCGGAATCACCTTCTTCGGCCCGATCAATCGGCAAGCTAACGCCGCCTGCCGCGGGCCCATCGTATACAGATCCCCGATCGGCAACATCGCTATCTCCGGCTGATACAGTTCGGCAATCAGTCGCATGTCGCCGAAAACGTCCGTATCCCCGGCAAAGTAGATCACCGGCATTCCTTCGCTAGCCAGAATCAATCCACACGGATCACCCAATGCGACAAACTGGCCGTTGTCGATCGTCGTCGAGGAGTGTGAAGCAAAAACCAGTGTCACGCGCAGCGAACCAACTTGCGCGCTGCCCCCCTTGTTCATCCCCAGGCCTCGCCTGACGCCCTTGGTCTCGAGCCAGGCGATGAGGTCGTAGATACCCACCACCGGTGCCCCAAACTCAGCCGCCAGCGCCACCACGCTTCCGATATGATCCCCGTGCCCGTGCGAGAGCAGGATCCCATCGAGCCGCTCCGGTTTATAGCCGGCCGGAGCCTTGGGATTGTCCAACCAGGGATCCAGAAGATACGTCTCGCCATTGGCCAGTTTCAGCTCAAAGCTGCTATGGCCCAACCACTTCAATTCAGCCATGCCCTTATTTTCGCAAATCGCCGAAGAGCCACTTGGCCAGCGCCACCTCGCTGGTCACCGTCGAAGAAAAGGTGGCCACCATCGCCGCCGCTCCACGCAGTAACTGCGGGCTCCCCATCCCACACAGCACCACCGGCGGCTTGAGCCGTTCGAGAAAATTCCCGTACATTCGCCACGCCGCCACCACAACCGTGCCACAGTCGTCGAGTTGCCGCGCCGTTGCTTCCAGTTCTTCCTCCCGCAAAGTCGGATCGAGCCAAACCGACTTCACGCGAGCCGGTAGCGCCTCGATCAGCCCCTTGCCCGAATTCGTGTTCCGCGCCTCGGCCATCACCGCGACGCAGGCCCCCGCCTTCAGCGGCAACAGCTTCTGGTCGTCCTTCAACACCCGGATTGCCTTGGCCGCCACGGCCTCCGCCAACTCCGCGTGTTCCGCGGTACCGATTTCTTCCCCTACCCGCGCCACCTCCACCAGCCGCCGCTCAAACAAACCCACCCGCTCTTTCGCCGCCAATATCCGGGCCACGCTTTGCCGCAAACGCTCGATCTTGAGCCTTCCCCCGCGCACCGCCGCCACGATTCCCGCGATCGCCTGATCGGGATTTTGCGGAGCAACCAGCAGGTCATTACCCGCCTCCACGGCCCGCACCGCCGCCTCCCGCGCCGGGTATAGCTTCGTCAAGCCCGCCATGTCCATCGCATCCGTTACGGCCAAACCCTGAAATGCCAGTTGCCCGCGCAGCAGCCCACTGACGATCTTGTGCGAGACGCTGGCGGGAATGTTGCGGCTTTCCCATTCGGGCACATACAGATGGCCCGTCATCACCGCATCCACTTCCGCGCTGATCGCTTCCCGAAAGGGTAGCAGTTCAATTCTTCCGGCCCGGGCCGATTCAACGTGCGTGTCGACGCTGGCATCCCCTTGCCCGGGAAAATGCTTCGCCGTGCACAGCGCTTTTCCCCGACGGCAACCTTCAAGAAACGCCCGGACGTGCTGGGCCACTTCCCCCGCCTTCGCCCCATAGCTGCGAATGTTGATCGCCGGGTTGTCCGGATTGCTGTTCACATCGGCCACCGGCGCCAGCAGCCAGTGCACCCCCATCGCCCGCGCCTCCCGCGCCGTCGCCTCCCCGGTACGCCGCGTCAACTCCAGATCGTTTGCCGCGCCATATGCCATCGCGTGCGGAAACTTCGCCGTGCGCGCCACCCGCATCGACGCTCCCCGCTCAAAATCACCCGCCACCACCAGCGGCACCCGCGCCAGCTTCTGCATCCGGTTCAGAAACAAGGCCACCTCAAGCGGCTCGGCATACCGCACTGATCCGTTCCGCACACGGTTCAACAAAACGAGGCCGCCTACATTCGCGCCACGTACCAACCGGGCGTACTCGCGATACGGCTTGCTCTGCTCCACCGGGTTTTCTCCGTAAAACGGAACCAGGATCATCTGCCCTGCCAACTCGCGCACTGTCATCCGGCGCACATCCGGCGCCGCCAGTGCGGCTAGGCTGAGCAGAATCGGCAGCACTCAGACCGCTTTGTTGCGGTTTTGGGCAACGGAGCGTTGCCTCTGGCTTGCCGGCATCTTGCGGGCCGGCTTTCGGCTTAACAATCGCTTCACAGTGCTCAGCAGCACCTGCACTTCGTTCGCGCTCTTCTGCACAACCGCATCCGCGCCCGTTTTGTCTTCCCGCATGCCAGCACTATCGGCAAAGCCGCTCAGCAAGATGACCGGAGCCGAAAATTGCCCTTCACGAAGACGGCGAATTAGCTCAATTCCGTCTACCTTCGGCATTTTCCAGTCCGTAATCAGCAGATCAAAAGGCTGGCTTCCGGCAATCGTTAATGCATCGAAACCATTGGCCGCAGTGACCACTTCGTGACCCAATTCCTCAAGCACCACGCGCCGCGCCGCCAACCCCATCTTGTTGTCATCCACCAGCAAAATCGTTGCTTTGGCTTGCGGGGCGGAAGACTTTCCAGTTCTCATGAGACCATTGCAAATTAGCAGAGAACTTTTTCTCCCGTCAACCACACCCTAATCACTTCATTCGAAGAGATTTTTTTTGCTTGACATCCACTAGTCACAAACTATTCAACTTCACGCGGCGCCGTGTACCCGGCCTTGGCCACGATTTGGTACTTGATCGGCTTGTTCTTCTCGTCGAGAACCCGCAATGGCTCATTCGTCGCCGGGTTCACCAACTCCACTTTCAGCTTGCGGAACTTTCCGTCCTTGGCCTGGTTCGTGGGGGTATACGTGATGGAGTATTGGTTGCGCAAAGCTTGGTGAATCGCCCCGTAAATCCCCGGAAATTCCCCAAAAAAACGCGGAAAAAAGCTCATCCCGCCAGACTCTTTGGCAAAGGTGCGCATCTGGTTATCGGCCTGCAAAAAGTCCAGCCGCTGGATCGGGCCCATCCAACCCCGCGCATCAAAAATCTCCCGAAGCGCCTGCATGATCCCGATCGCGTAAATCGGCACGCCCGCGCTCTGCAGCCGCTTACGCGCCTGATCGAAGGTCTGCTTTGAAAACGTATCTACTCCTGAGCTGATTACAACGATCGCTTTACGCCCTTCGATCTCACTCATCCGCTCCGCCGTATCAGTCAGTGCGTCATACAGGTTCGATTCCGAAAATGCGGCGATGCGCAAGCGCTGCATCGCTTCATAGGCCTTGCGCTTGTCCGTGGCAAAGTCGCTCAGAATTTCCGGGCGCAGATCATAGGCCACCACGGCCACGTAGTCTTCCGGCTTCAGCGTTTCCAGGAATCCATAGGAAGCCTGCAGCGTCTCATACCAGCCGCTCGACCAATACTGTTGATACAGGTTGGAGAACTCGATCACCATGCAAATCGTCATCGGCGCCTCGCCCATGGCGAACTGGTTGATCTTCTGCGGCACGTTGTCCTCGAGGATCCGGAAATTTCCCGCGGGAATCCCCGGGATGAACCGCCCCTTGTTGTCGAGCACGGCAACATCCACGTTCACGCTCACCGAATCCGAACGAAACGTCGGTACCCCTTCCGGCAGAGCTTCCGCTCCCTTCTTGTTCAACTTCGAGGGGATCTTCTGCAATTCCGGCTCCGGCGGAGCGTCCTTCTTGCGCGGTCGCGCGACCGTCTCGCCGCTTTCCTTCTTCGGGCCGGCTTGTGCCGAAGCCTTCGGAATCCAGGTGAGCACTCCCGCGGCTAACACGCCCACGAGCACCGCCGCCGTGAGCGGATGCGAGAAAAGGGCCTTCGACTTCATGGCTTTCACTTTAACTCAGTTGACGTACGGGCCACTCTTGCGGTTATGCTTCGACATATAAACCTGAAATCTTTTCCGTGCCCGCCGCAGTTTGTACTCAGCCCAGAACTGATTCCATCGCCGGCGTGGCGACAAGCCAGGCTGACGGTACATAATGCTCTGTCCCTGCGGCGTCTTCAGCAGCAGGAATCCAAACAGCATCCCACCAAGATGAGCGATGTGGCTCACGCCGCTATTCACCTGCAGCGAACTCAGAAAAGTAATCGCCCCGATAATCATCACCATGTACTTGGCCTTGATCGGGAACAGAAAGCTGAACAGCACCGTGGCGTCGGGAAAAAGCATGCCGAAAGCAACAAGCAAGCCGAAAATCGCGCCACTGGCGCCGATGGTTGGCACAAACGGCGTCGCCGTTAAATACCCGGCCAAAATGACACACAAGCCCGCCCCAGCCCCGCAAATAAAGTAAAAGCGCAGAAATAAGTCCGTACCCCAAGTTTCTTCAAGCGTATTTCCAAACATGAATAGCGACAGCATGTTGAGCAAGATATGACTGAAACCAGTCGGATCGTGCAGAAAAAGATAGGTCAGGGGCTGCCACACGCGCAATCCCTCAACCGTTTGCTCCGGCACCAGCCGGAAGGGAGCAAACAAGGATCCTATGCCAAACACTGCCGCCAAGTAATAAAGTACGAAAACCGCCGTATTGGCGATCAGTAGCCACTTCACTCCTGGAGGGACCGAAAAAGACGTTGTCGAATAGTAGCTACCGCCGGGATACCGCATTCACTAGTCCTAAGATAACAGAATTGAAGTCTTTGCCGCCCTGAGAGCCTGCCGCCCAAGCCCCAAACCGCATCGTGCCAGGCAAGCCCTTGGGCCAATGGTGCGCTAACAGTCGAAACCATTGGTCAACGTCCCTGCATGGCAATCAGAAGGCCTAACAGGAACCGTAAGCAAAGCGCCGCTTCCCTGTCAGGAAAGCGGCGTTTCCAGAACGGTTTTAGCGAAACTACTTGCGGGGTTCCATCACTTTCGGTGTGGCCAGATAACCGACAATGACGTCCTTCTTGACTTCATTGACCACAAGTTCGTAGGGCTGACGCGCCTTCGAGGTGAGGAATTGAACGGGCTCATTTACCGTCTTATCCTTTTTTTCCACACGCTTGTCGTCCACCGTCACCTCGATGGTGTAACGATTCTTCTTCATGTCTGATTTCTTCAGCAAAACCATGATGTCGCCCACGCGGACCGGAGTCTTCGTCTTGCCCAAATTAAACTCGAAGTAGTTACGCTCTCCTAGCCGCTTGAGTGCTTCCAGCTCCTTGGAATTGGTGGCGATGTAGCCGCTTTGAATCCCTAGGTCACCAGAAACCTTCTTGAGATCGGCAATCGTCTTCTCCAGTTCCGATCTAGTGGTGGAAACGTCGGTCTTCACCGCTGAAACCTCACTTTTGACTTCAGCGACTTTCGACTCAGCCTGAGCCGACACCTCACCCACCTTCTGGGTAATCTCGGTTGAGAGTTGCTCCTTGGTTTTCTTCTGCTCGGCTTCAAGACGGGCTGCTACCTGCGAGACCTTTTGTTCGGCTTCCACCTTGGCTTGGCCGACGGCCAGGGCCGCCTGACGGCGGGCCGTTTCCAGTTGCTCCTGCATGGCTTCCAGATTACGCCGGCTGGTTTGATTGCTTGCTGTCGCCGTCTGGCGAACATCGCTCAACTTTTCTTCCAATTGCACTTGCACGCGATCCATCTCGCCACGCAAGCGATCCAGTTGCAGGTACAGCCATACATTGGCGGCCAGCAAAGCAATCACCGCGCCAAACAGGATTGGGATCTTTACCCCACCGCCGCCCTGCGGCTGGCCATAGTTCATTTCCGACATATTTGATTCTCCTCGACTCATCAATTTAACAGACTTCAGCCCGGGGGCCGGACAAACGGCAGGTATTCCTGCTTCGGCGCCCCAGCCTCGAAACAGGCCCGGCAGCGAGCCTCGTACATTCCCGCCGCCCCTACAACAATTAGATCCGCGCTCTCGATTAATCGTTGCGTCTGTTTTGCCGGATTCCCGCAACGCATGCAAATCGCCAACGTTTTCGTGATCGATTCAGCCAGCGCCAGCAAATCCGGAATCGGCGGAAACGGCCGCCCCATGTAATCCGTGTCCAGGCCGGCCACTACCACTCGTTTGCCGGAATCAGCCAGTTGATTGCACACATCCACGAGACCAGGCCCAATAAAGTTCGCCTCGTCTATCCCCACCACTTGCGTGCGCCAGTCAAGCAGTTTCAGAATTTCCCCCGCCCCCTGCACCACGGTTGAGGGAATCCGCTGCTCGCTGTGGCTTACGATTTCATCCTTCGAGTACCGGTCGTCAATGATAGGCTTGAAGACTTGCACCCGGCGCCGGGCAATCATGGCCCGCCGGAGGCGGCGGATCAGTTCTTCGCTTTTTCCCGAGAACATCGGCCCACAGATCACCTCGATCCAGCCCATGTTCCCTGCCATGAAGTCCATACGGGTTAGTGTTACATGACAATTGCCAAACAGCGGGTGCGCGAGCAGGAAATCCTCGACCAGGCAAGCGATGAACTCGCCGCTCAAAACCTCGCCGATATCGCCCGCATCAACCGCCTCACCGGCGCTCGCGCCCGCCTGCTGGCCGAGCTGCGCCGCTTCTTCCCCATCCATCAGCCCTTTCGCTTTCTCGATGTGGGCGCCGCCTCGGGAGACTTCGCTACCGCCGTCCAGCGCCGCTTCCCCCAAAGCACCTCCCTCTGCGTCGATCTCCAGTTGCGCAACCTTCGCCGCGCCCCCTCTCCGAAACTCTCCGCCGACGCCTTCTCCCTTCCCTTTCGCGACGCCAGCGTCGATATCGCTCACTGCTCGCTATTCCTGCATCATTTCAGCGAGGAGGAATGCCGCCGGATCATCGCCGAAATGCACCGGGTTTGCCGCCGCGCCCTGATCGTTCAGGATCTTCACCGCCACTGGCTCAGTTACTACTTCCTGCCCGCCACCCAGCCCCTGCTCGGCTGGCAGAAGATCACCGTCGGCGATGGCATGAAAAGCGTTGCCGCCGGCTGGCGCCGCCACGAACTTGAAGACATCTTTTCCAGCTATCCTGCCCGAATCCGTTGGCACTTCCCTTCCTTCCGCTACTTCATCACGGTCCCGTGCCGTAGTTAAAGTTTTTTATTGGAAAATTTGGATTCATTTTTTTATTGCACGAAAAAAGCTCTTTTGAGAGAATCAAGCGAAGTTTTACACAGGCTCCCTCTCCGCGGAGTCCTGTTGAGTCAGGAGAAATATTGGTGAAAGAAAAAGGTAAGGTGAAATGGTTTAACAACGCGAAGGGCTTCGGCTTCATTCAGCGTTCTACGGGTGAGGATGTCTTCGTGCACTTCTCGGCGATCACAATGAGCGGCTACCGCTCTCTCGATGAGGGTGCCGACGTGGAATTTGAGGTCAAGCAGGGTCCCAAGGGACTGATGGCGGAGAACGTAGTTCGCGCCTAGTCATCTTGCCGCAAACAGGAAATGGAACAAAAGGCTAGCTGGAAAGCTGGCCTTTTTCCATTGGCGAAAAGGTCAGCAACAGCTGCCTGAGCGCCTCGGCCCGAATCGGTTTGGGGAGGACCTGATTCATGCCTGCGGCATAGCAGCGGGCTATCTCCTCATCCAGAACTCCGGCCGTGAGAGCGACAATCGGCACACTCGAAGTCAAGCGGATCTGGCGCGTGGCTTCATAGCCGTTCAGACGCGGCATGTGGCAATCCATCAGCACAAGATCCAAATCATCCGAGGCAACTGTTTCCAGGGCCTCGAGGCCGTCGTTGGCGCTCAATACGTGGCAGCCCATGCGTTTGAGCAGGGATACCACAAGATGGCGGTTGACAGCGTTGTCCTCTACAACGAGCACCCGAAGTCCGTCGGGCGGAGCGTGACTGCCCTGCGGTTCGACCGCCATCGCCGCCGGCTCCTCACAAGGCGGCAGTGGCAGCCTGAGCGTAAACGTGGAGCCCTCCCCCGGCTGGCTCGATGCCTCGAGAGCGCCACCCATCGCCTGAGCCAGACCCACGCTGATAGTCAGTCCAAGACCGGTGCCGCCGTATCGGCGCGTCGTCGAGCACTCCGCTTGGGTGAAAGGCTCAAAAATATCCTTTAGCTTGTCGGCCGGGATGCCGATGCCGGTATCGGTAACCTCGAAGACAATCTCTCCCGGCTTCGTTTCCGAAACGCTCAGACACACCGAACCCTTCTCGGTGAACTTCATCGCATTCGAGAGCAGATTCAACAACACCTGGCGGATTCGCGCGGCATCTCCCTTGCGCCAGGGATGGACCACCTCCGGGCACTCACAGCGGAAGCTGACAGCCCGCACTGCCGCCTGCGGCGCAAAGAGCTCCTCGAGGTCAGAACAGATCTCCAACAGCGAGAAAGGAGCAGACTCGATCGTCAGCTTGCCCGCCTCCATCTTGGAATGGTCGAGTATGTCATTGACAATGCCGACCAGGGAGTTGCCGCAGCGCTCCATCACGGAGATCAACCGGCGCTGTTCCTCCCCGAGCGGGGTTTGGCGAAGAAGCTCGAGCATGCCAATCACGCCGTTCATCGGTGTTCGAATCTCGTGGCTCATCGTGGCCAGAAAGTCCGACTTGACGCGCGCCGCGTTTTCGGCAACGGCCCGGGCTTGAGCCAACTCGGCCGTGCGAGCCGAGACCCTGGCTTCCAACTCCGCCTGATACGCAAGCCGCAGCCGGCGCCGGTAAAGACCGAAGCCAATCGTCGAAGCAACCAGAATCACCACGAGCAGCGCCTGCACTTCCGTGCGTTCAAACCAGAAAGGCTTCAAGTCGATTTGCAGTACGGCGATAGGCGTGGTCCACTCGATCGCCGTCGAGCGAGCTTGAATCTCAAAGCGGTGTTTGCCATGCGGCAATTTGCTAAGGAGGGCGCCGGTTGACGAGGTCTCCGTCCAGGACGGAGAGGATCCCGCGAGCCGATATCGGTATACGGGGTTCTCGCCGGCGTGCCCGCCCAGCGCTGCGTACCGGATTTCGATATTGGTGGCGCCGGCCCGCACCTGCACGGACGAACGGACCGGCTGCCGGATCCCGTCGATGAGAATCTCAGCGATGGCGCAGCGCAGCGGAGGAAAGGCTAAATTGAGTCTGCTGGGGTTGAAATAGACAGCGCCGTTCATCGAGGCGAACCACAATTCTCCATTCTTGCTTCGCAGCGAAGGCGCGGACGTGGCGATACCGAAATTCGAACTGGGCAGCCCGTTTTGGTTTGTGAAGCGTAATGGGATCACCGCATCGACCTTACCTTCGAGGTAGTCCAATAGCGCGGTACGCGAAACCGCCAACAATGAACGGCGGCAGCCCAGCCAAATCTTGCCTGCTCCATCGTCCTCGATCGCCATGACCTGCTCAAGCGGAAAAATCGGGGTACGTGCTACATAAATTCGGTTATGGCGGTCAAACACCAAAGCCCCCTTTAAGGTGCCTACCAAGAGATAGCGGCTCGTTAGCTCCATTAGGGAGAAGTACTTGATTTCGCCGGTATCTTCAAAAGGATAGACCTTGTGCCGGCCATCCCGATAGTGATACACACCCTGATCCCAACTGGCGGCCCAGATGCCATCGGCGAGGTCCAGGATCTCCCGTGGCAGCGACAAGGGAGCCAGCCGCTCGGTTCGGGCGGGTTGGCTCAGTGGCAGGGCAATGCGATGCAGATGATCCGAATCGCCGAAGTAGACGTGATCCGGAGCGGGGCGGGACAACGCTTTGTACCGGCCCGCAAGATTGTAGGAATACTTCATGACCGGTCTCACTCCATGATTTCCAATGAGGGAAAGTCCGCGTAAGTCCAGCATGAGTAAGTCTCTCCCTGGAAGGGCTTCGAGACCGGAAAGAAACGGGGTATCCGTGCCGGGAAGTTTAGCGGCAACGCGCCGGCCTTCGATCACATAGACCCCTCTCGAGCGGGTTCCGATATAGAGACGTCCGTCAGGGGATTCGGCCAGTGCCGAGATGGCGGCATCCTCGATACCATCGCGGAGATCCACCGACTGGAACAAGGACTGGGAAATGCGGATCAGGCAGCCCCACTTCGAGGAAGCCCATATGGAGCCGTCGCGGCCCTCGATGATCGTCTGAATCATGTCGTCATCGCGCAAACGGCCCTTGAGACTGATGAATTCGGCTTTACCGTCCCGGACGCGGGCAATGCCTCCGATCAAGCCGGCCCAGATATTGCCGTGCCGGTCCTCGGCCATCGAACGGATTAATTCGGGGCCGATTACGCCGGGCATGGGGATGTGAAGAGTCTTGCCCTGGGTCTGGCGGCAGAGCCCCTCCCTGCCGAAAAACCACAGGGCCCCATCGCGGCTTACATGAATGCTGGTTACTTCGTCGGGGGTATCCAGCAGCTTCTGCCAGGACAGACCATCCCAGCGGAAGACGCCGGCCGAGGAGGAGGCGTGGTAAGCGCCATCACGCGCGGCGTGAAAGGCGCGGATCCGCTCGCCCTTCACCGGCTGCGGCAGGAATAGCCGGGGGGCAGCAAGCGCCCGCGGGTTCAATTCATAGATACCATCGGAGCGGTGGACCAGAATCTGGTCTGGCTTGGGAGAGTACAGGGCAATGACGCCAAAAGGTTCGCGCTTGGTGCGGGGGAAGGAAAGAAAGCGATAGTGCGGATTCAGATGGGACTGGTAGTCGTCGGGCTCGGAGACGGCGATGAAGTCGCGGGCGCCGAGCCAGAGCGAATCCCCGACTCGCAGCACGCTGCCGAAGGAGTTATCGCGAAAGCCCGGCGATTGTCCTGGGTAAAGGACACGAAAGCTTTGCCCGTCGAAGCGAATGAGGCCATCTCGCGTCGCCAGCCAGAGGTTGCCGTCGGCGGTTTCGGCCATGCCAAAGATGGCCTCTTCGGGTAAGCCGTTCGCGCCATTCCAGAACTGAATCGACAGGTGCGAGAGGTCTTGTTGTTCAGCCGCATGCGCGAGGCCGGCCATCAGACAGATCCAGGGCAGCATCAGGGAATCATCCCAACGCTGGTGGAACGGATGCCGCTCGGACGGCGGGAGTCGTGAAAGAGCCTATGAGTTGCTTTCTGGAAGTCAGCGGGCTTCATATTGGGAATGTCTCCAAAGCGTTGTGGATGGAGGTCGACCAGGGGAAACCAGGAACTCTGGATTTGGACCATGATGCGATGGCCGCGCCGGAAGGAGTGGCAGATGTCGGGCATGGTGAAGTTGATTTCAAAGCCCTGGCCGGGGACCAGCGGCTTGGGGGCGGACATGCTGTCGCGGAACTTGGCCCGGAACGGTTCGCCGCGCAGTAACTGCTGGGTATCGTCGGGGAGGACATCGATTAGTTTTACAACGAAGTCAGCATCCGTGGCGGTGGACTGCAGATAGAGCCGCGGGCGGAGGGGGCCAGCCAGGATGAGGTCTTCTTCGAGCACGTCGGAGACAAAGGTGAGCACATCGGGGCGCGTCGCGGCGAAGCGCTGGTCAGAGACCATGTACTCTTGCGCCATGCCGAGGGTGGTGTAGCCGACGAAGGGAACCGGCTTGGCGGGGTCGGCGGTGTATTCGGATAAGGAGTCGGCGGCGGCGGGCGGAGTGAGGGAGAGCTTGCCGCCGGGGAGGAAGTAAAGCGTTTTGGCTTCACCGGCCGGTGGCCATTGCGGGAAATGGCGCCAGCGGTTTGTACCGGTCTCGAAGACGATGGCGCGGGCGAGTTTGGGATCGGCCTTGTCCTTGAGGTGGTGCTCGAAGAAGGGGAACTCGACGTTTTCCCGAAACGAGGGGCCGGTTTTGGAGTTGAAGCTGACTGAGCCGAGCTTGTCACCATCACCGCGCGACCAGCCGCCGTGAACCCAGGGGCCCATGACGAGGGTATGGGGTGTTTGGCTGCTCTGCGCGGTGAGCGCGGAATCGAGCCGGAGCGGACCCTGGAGGTCTTCGGCGTCGTACCAGCCGCCGACGGTGAGCACGGCGGGGGAGATGTTGCGGATGTGGGGGGCGAGGTTGCGCGCCTGCCAGAAGGAGTCGTAGGTGGTGTGGGCGAGCAGGTCGTTCCAGTAGGGGCTTTGTTGCTTGAAGAACTTTTCGTTGGCATTGGCGAGCGGGCCGAGGCGGCGGTAGAAGTCGTAGCCGTCGCGGGTAGCGAAGTCGAAGCGTTCGGCGTTGGGGTTAGGCAGCTCGGGCTCGGACTTTTTCTTACCGAAGAAGGCATAGAAGCCGAAGTTGGCGGCCAGATAGAAAGCGCCGTTGTGGTAGGCGTCATCACCGCCGAACAGGTCGATGATGGGGGCCTGGGGCGAGGCGGCCTTGAGGGCGGGGTGAGCGTCGATCATACCGGCGGCGGCGTAGAAGCCGGGGTAGGAGATGCCGACGATGCCGGCCTTTGCGTTGTTGCCGGGGATGTGTTTGACGAGCCAGTCGATGGTGTCGAAGGTATCGGTGGATTCGTCGATGCCGGTTGGGCCGCGGTTGGGACCCAAGTGGGGGGTCATCTCGACGAAGAGGCCTTCGGACATGTAACGGCCGCGGACATCCTGGTAGACGAAGATGTAGCCTGCTTTCTGGAAGAGTTCGCTTGGGCCGAGGGAGGTGCGGTATTTGTCAACGCCGTAGGGGGCGACGCTGTAGGGAGTGCGGGAGAGGAGGAAGGGGTAGGTTTTCGTGGCGTCCTTCGGCACGTAGATGGCTGTGAAGAGGCGCTTGCCGTCGCGCATGGGGATGCGGTGTTCGTACTTGGTGTAGTTGGCCTTGACGTATTCGGCGGAGGGGGTTTGGGCCAGGAGAGGCAACAGAGCAAGAAGCACGGACATTGTTCACAGTATAGAATCCGGGAATGACCAACAAACTGTTGCAAGAGGTGATGGCCGAGTTTATCGGCACGATGGTGATCCTGCTATTTGGCGCGGGGGTGGTAGCGATGGTGCAGTTGTTCGGGGGGGGAGCGCCGGGGGAGATCGTCAACGGCGGCTATACGAACATTACGCTGGGCTGGGGGGTAGCGGTGGCGCTGGGGGTGGCAATCAGCGGGAAGATCAGCGGGGGGCACTTGAATCCGGCGGTGACGATTGCGAGTGCACTGTTGCGGGGGTTCCCTTGGAGCAAGGTGGGGCCGTATGTGGCGGCGCAGATGGCGGGGGCGTTTGCTGGGGCGGGGGTGGTGTTTCTGAACTACAGACCGGCATTTTTGAAGGTGGACCCGATGCTTGAGAAGACGGCGGGGGTGTTTGCGACCTTTCCGGCGTTTCCGGAGATGCCGCTGGCGGGCTTTATGGATCAGGTGATTGGGACGGCGTTGTTGTTGTTTGTGGTGTCGGCGCTGACGGATGAGAACACGTTGGGGGCGCCGGCGTGGATGACACCGATGCTGGTGGGGCTGGTGGTGGTGGGGATCGGGATGAGCTTTGGCGCGCTGCATGGGTATGCGATCAACCCGGCGCGGGACCTGGGACCGCGGCTGATGATGGTGGTAGCGGGGTTTCGCAATAACGGGCTGACGGATGGCAGTGGAGTGTGGCTGATTCCGGTAGTGGCTCCGGTATTGGGAGCGATCGTGGGGGCGGCCGCCTACGACTTCACGATACGCAGGGCGCACCATGAACAGGAATGAAATCTGGCTGGTACGGCACGGGGATACGGCATGGAGCCGGAGCGGCCAGCATACGGGATGGACGGATCTCGGTCTGCTGGGGGAGGGAGAGGAGCAGGCGCGCGGACTGGGGGATCTGCTGGGGGGCAAGGAGTTTGCGGCCGTGTTCTCGAGCCCGTTAAAGCGAGCGTGGCGGACCTGTGAGCTAGCGGGGTATGGGGAGCGGGCGGAGCGGGAAGAGAACCTGAAGGAGTGGAACTACGGTTCGGTGGAAGGGCGCACGGCAAAGGAGATGGGCGAGAGAGTGCCGGGGTGGAGCGTTTGGCGGGAGGGGCCGCCGGACGGGGAAACAATCGAGCAGGTGTCCGCGCGGGCGGGGCGGGTGATTGAGAGGGCGCTGGGGGCGCCGGGGGATGTAGTGCTGTTCGCGCACGGGCATCTGCTGCGGATCCTGGCTTGTTGTTACTTGGGGCTGGCGCCGCGGGAGGCGCGGTTGTTGGCGCTGTCGACGGCGAGCGTGAGCGTGCTTGGGTGGGAAAAGGATCAGCGGGTAATCCGGAGGTGGAACGTGACGCGGGAGGGGCGCTAGGGGAGGCGGGCGAGGAGACGTTGGATAGCGGAGAGGACGAGGGGTTCGACTTCGTCGGTGAACCAGCCGGGCTGGAGGAAGTACATCATGGCGTCACCGGCTTCGTAGCCGCCTTCGCGTTGGAGGCGCAGGGAAGGAATGTAGCCGGGGAGATGGCTGGCATAGGCGGCGGTGATGAGATTTGGCCCATACTTGTCGCGGAGGGTGAGGGCGTAATCGACGACGACTTCACCGGGCAGAGCGAGGAGGGTGAGGGTACCGAGGCGGAGGGCCTGAATGGGGTAGGGGGTGTTGAGGGGCAAGCGTCTGTCATCGATGGCGGCGAGCATGGCCTTGCCGCGGCGGGCGGCGAAGACGTCGGAGGAGTTCGCCTCGGCGAGGTAGGCTTCGCGGGTGTGGGAAGCGAAGGGGAGGCGGATGTTTTCGATCGCGGTGGTGAGGGTAGGAGGGAGGGGCGAAAGGGAGGCATCGAGAACGGCGCGGGCGAGGGTACGGCCGTGCTGCTGAGCAAGGAGGAGGGTACCGCGGGGGGTGGCGCGCTGGTCGCCGGCGGCGAGGAGGACGAAGAAGGCAGTGGAACCGGGGAGAGCTTCCTCGATGGCCTGTTGGGCATAGCCGGGATAGTCGCCATTGATTTCATAGGTGTCACCGGTGAGGACAGTGGAATGGCAGGCGTAACCAAAGAGGGTGGCGAGGGGTTGGCCATTGGGGCGGGAGAGGCGGAGGACGGGGACGCGGTGGTCGACGGGGGCGGGGAGGGATTCACCGGGACGGATGGCGGCGAGCTGTTCGGTGCGGCGATTGAAGGCAAAGGGGGCGGAAGACCAGCCGGAGGAAAGCGTGACGGGTTTGGGTTTGGCGAGGGCTTGAGTGATGAGGCGGTCGAGCTTGTCGATGAGGCTGGCGGTATAGGCTTCGGCTTCGGCGTGGAAGGCGGGGGAGTCGGCGACGGTGAGGGTGAGACGGTCGAGAACGGCGGGGCCGGAGTGGGTATGAGAGGCGAAGAAGAAGAGTTGGTGGCGGGCGAGGCCGTGTTTGGAGAGGGCGCGCTGGGCGAGGGTATTGGTGATGCGTTCGGTGAAGCCGAGCAGGTCGGCCGTGAGGATGAGGGCGCGGCGGGAGGGGCTTTGTTCGAGGTAGAGGGCTTTGGCCTTGAGGTCGAGGGAGATGGTGGTGGCGGGGTGGGAACGGGCGGCGAAACCGACGAGCCAGGCGGGGGTAGGGGGATTGATGATGGTGGTGGCGAGGCCGGCGCGGAGCGGGGGTGGCGTTTGCGCGAGGAGGGGGGAGGCGAGAGCGAGGAGCAGGAGGGGAGTCATTCTGCGGACCATTGTATGGGAGGCCTCTCCCCCCTGGGGTGGGGCGGCAGCGCGCGGGGACACTACGGGCGCCGGTTGTGAGAGGGGGGCATGCGGATGTCAAGGAGCGTGGCTTCGTTTGTGAGGCCGGTTTTTTGGGTTGAGAGTTTGGGGTTGGCCCGGGCGGTCAGATGCGTAGGCTGGAGGCGGCCGGGTTCGTTTGTTCGATTTCGTTTTTTGGGGTGAGAGGGCGTTGGGCGCAGCGGTCGCGGAGTTCGGCGAACTGGAGTTGGATGTCGGGCTGGGCGCTGAGCCATTGGACGGCGAGGAGGAAGCGGGAGTGGGTGCGGCGCATCTCGTGGAGGGGCAGTGAGACGGGGATCGCGCACTGTTCGTCCATGGTGAACATTTCGTTTTGGACTTCGGCGGCGACGGAGCGGTCGCGCTGGAGTTTGCGGAGTTCGTTGAGGGCGCGGTCGGCGCGGCGTTCGTGTTGGGCGGCG
>JAINDK010000113.1 GCA_019931185.1 Bryobacter sp. CoA8 C33 | reverse complement strand
TCCGGAACGCTTTGTGAAAAAGCCGCCAGTTCATCCCCAAGCGCCAATCGCCGTCTGGATCAACAAACCCGTGGCGAAACCAGACAACAATACTCAGTAAACTTCTTTGCCGACTGTCTCAAAGTCGTTGACACGCGCCGCTGTTTACGAAGGACCAAATCTAGCAGATGAACTTAATGCTCTTGTCGGAGTTGAAAATATTCATATCCAAGCGTCCGCAACTGTCGAGTCATTGCATGATGGCAACTGGGCAGAACCAATCGGACCGGAAAGTGACACCACTCCTGTCCAAATTAGGCCGGAGCGGGATTGAGGACCCGCATAACCGTCCAAACTTCGTCAGCGAATTTCACCCGGCGTAACGGTTAACACAAATTTCAAAAACTTTATCTCCCCTCCCCTCAATCACTTCCCCCCAATTCCCGCCATCCCCCGCTCCGCCCCATGCCAGGCTCTCCCCCGTGGGAGTCCTCTCCCCACGCAAAACCAATTTCACCGGAGCAACACCATGGCTCACGCCCAACCGATCACCCTTCCTGATCTCCCCGCTCACCTCCTCGATGAGCAACCAAACGAACGAACCCAATTCCTCGCCCTCCGCCAGCGCCTCTTCGCCGAATGCCTCCCCGGCACCCACATCGAAGCCGAAACCTTCGAGCGCTACGCCTTGGCCCTCTTTATGTCCCAGCGCTTCCGCCTCTTCGAGGTCGACTCCCAATCCCAATGGGCCGAAAATCCCCTGGACCCCTCGGCCTTCCGCCTCATGGAACGCCTCTCGCTCATCGCCGCCCAGCACGAACGCCGCGCCGACCGGGCGCTAGCCGAACTCCGCAAACTCCAGCGCGACCGCTCCGTCGCCGCCGAAGTCCAAAACGAAATGTTCGTCATGGATGAACAATGCGCGATCCCCGTCTCGCTCCCTCTTCACGAGATGCGCCGCACCCCCTCCCGCTTCCTCCTCGCCGTCCAGTGGCTCAGCGCCCAACCCGACATCCAGCGGGAATTCGCCGAACTCCGCGACCGCTGCGCCCAACGCCCACTCACCCCAAAAAACGAAATCGAACAAACGAACCCGGCCGCCCTATGAACTCGACACGATTGGCCCCGTTCACTCCTCTTCAAACAAAGTCGGCTTCGGCGACAATAAAGATTGTGCTGAATCGGAGTCTCACTCCCCTTCGCCCGATTGAAATATGCCCCGGCTGCGAACCCTAATTCTCTTCTTAGGCGATGGCCTACTCATCGTTGCTGCCTATCTGGCAGCCTTCACGATCATTTTCAAACCCCTCGACTGGTTCGATGCCTCGCAATTTCTCATCGAAGATATGGGCCTGCCTTCCATCTTGATCTTGACCGGCACCATTCTCTTTTCGATCTATCTGCTCGGACTCTACCAGCGCATTCGCATCCAAAGCCGCCGCAACTTCGCCGAAGACCTCATGCTCGTCTTTGGCGCTTGTTTCGTCCTGCAAGCCTTCTTTAGTTTTACCCGCGGCTTCAACGCCCTCCCCCGCTCCGTGTCCCTGCTCGGCGCTCTCCTGGCCTTCGGACTACTCATTCTCTGGCGCTCCTGCTACACCAGCTTGCTCCTCCGCGTCAGCGGATTGCAGAAGGTTCTCTTCTGGGGGGATACACAAGTCGCCCGCGATCTCGCACACCACCTCATCCAGTACCCTGAAAAAGGCTTTAGAGTCGCTGGCCTCGTGCGCACTGAGGATGTTTCCAACCTGGACAACGAGTTCCCCTCCTCTGTGATCCTGCACCCCGGCCCCGATCTCTTCGACCAAATCAAGCAGATGAACCCCGATCGCGTCTGCGTCTCCGGCACGATCTCCCCGGCGGACCCTATCGGCGAGCCCCTGCTGCAACTAAGCATGCTCGGTGTCACCGTCGAAAGCGCCGGCGACCTGCACGAACTCGTTCTTCAGCGCGTCTGCTTGGAGACCCTTACCCTCAACCAACTCATCTTCTCTCCCCAGTTTCGTCCCGCCCGCTGGAAAATTTTCTGTCAGAACCTTTATGGCGGTATCCTCGCACTCTTCGGCATCCTCATTACTTGGCCCGTCATGATCCTCGCCGCCACCGCCATCCGCCTCGATTCTCCCGGCCCTGCTCTCCTGCGCCAGCGCCGCGTCGGCCGCAATGGAGCCGAATTCCAAATCCTCAAATTCCGCTCCATGTACATCGACGGCGATGCCCGCTTCGGTACGATCCGCGCCGACAAGCAAGACCCACGCATTACTCGCGTCGGTCGCTTCATTCGCGTCACCCGTATCGATGAACTCCCCCAGTTCTTCAACGTCCTGCGCGGTGAAATGGCCTTCGTCGGCCCGCGGCCGGAAATGCCCGTCTATACCGAAAAACTCACTCGCGGCCTCCCTCTTTATCCCCAACGCCTCCGCGTTAAGCCCGGTATCACCGGCTGGGCGCAACTCTTCCATGAACCCGAAATCACGCTCGAACAAACCCGCCGCAAGGTCGAATACGACCTCTACTACATCAAGAATATGAGTCCTCTAATGGACTTCCTCATCCTCTTCCACACGATTCGCACTGTTCTGTACCGCACCGGCGCCCGTTGATCCCAAGACCGGCACTAACGGCTGAAGCGCTGGCGCAGTCCAGGAAATGCTTGCTCAATGCAGTAGTAGGAAAATAGGCTTGTGACGGCGAGAGCAATAAGATTGAATGGAAAGTCGAAGCGCAAACCCGTGACACCATAGTCCAGAAACAGTTCCTGCCACAGATA
Organism: Bryobacter sp. CoA8 C33; assembly: GCA_019931185.1. Taxonomy (GTDB): domain Bacteria; phylum Acidobacteriota; class Terriglobia; order Bryobacterales; family Bryobacteraceae; genus Bryobacter. The sequence continues at coordinate 4,186 of JAINDK010000113.1, read as the reverse complement.
GAGTGAATAGCTCATGGCTCCGACGTAGGTGAGTGGGCGGGTATTGAGCAGCCGGCCGAATGGCGAGCCAGCGGCCCGGACACCGTAGTCGAGCAGCAGGAAGCAACTGATATTCGCTACCGACTGACCCAGAATGTAGTAGCAAGGAAGGCTAATCCAATAAGTTGCTCCCGAGACCGCCAGCAGCAGTAGCGGCAGCAGCGGATATATAGAGTAATCCTGCATCCGTCGGTACCAGCCGGCCGCCCCAAGACGGTTGTAATGGCCGGCCAGTAAACAACCGCAGGCCAGCGCATCGCCTACCGCCTGGAATTGACGGCCAAGTGCCGTGGGCGTTGCCTGCCAGCCAAAATACATAACTGAGCGGATCAATGGCGCGGCTATAACAAACAAAAAGGCTCCAAGCATCGCCCGTCGCCAGCCAAGCCACACCAGCATGGCCGGCCAAAGCAGATAGAACTGTTCTTCAACGCTCAACGACCAAGTGTGATTGAGATACCAGGAACGGTCCTGATGATAGTTCATCGTATAGGTGAGAGTATGCAGAATGTCTCCAGGCTGGAGCACAACCCATTCGCATGAGGCCAGTACGATTACCGTAAAAACGTAAACGTAAAATGCTGGGAAAATCCGGATCGCGCGGCGGGCATAAAAAGCCCCAAGAGAGATCGTTCCATGCTTTACTGCTTCCTTGAGCAGCAGCGTCGTGATCAGAAAGCCAGAAATCAAAAAGAAAATCCGCACTCCGTAGTTTCCCATGTGACCGAAAAGTGCATACTCCACCGGAAGCGCAGCCGGATTAATGGCGTGCGCGATGATGACCATCAGGATGCTGACGGCCCGCAGACCATCGAGTGAGGGAATCCGGGAGGGAAGATCGGGATCAATTCGGGTGGCTTCGCCAGCGTCCGGCAACATGTCGCGGTTTTGATTTTAGCCCATGTGGTGGACAGCTTCCGGAAATCGGATACCTATACTGATATAAGGACAATTAAATCGACCACCATTGGTCGATGGAGCAAAAGATGGCGGAATACTTTCAACACAATAATGCGATTGTCGAGAGTGCCAATATCGGCCCCAGGACGCGAATTTGGGCCTTCGCTCATATTCTGCCCGGCGCCAGCATCGGCGCCGATTGCAATATCTGCGACCACGTATTCATCGAAAACGATGTCTCCGTCGGCGACCGGGTCACGGTCAAATGCGGTGTGCAGCTCTGGGATGGCGTGAGCATCGAAGACGATGTCTTCATCGGCCCCAATGTCACATTCACCAATGATCCGTTTCCTCGCAGCCGCCAATACTTGAAACCCGGAGATTTACGCCGTACACGGGTTTGCAAGGGGGCCTCGATCGGGGCGAACTCGACGATTCTGCCCGGTATCACGATCGGCGAGCGGGCGATGGTGGGCGCGGGAGCCGTGGTCAACCGCAACGTCCCGCCGGAGGCAATTGTCGTCGGAAACCCGGCGCAAATCACCGCCTATGTTGGCCTGCCCCGCCTGGCTGCTGCTCCCGATCAGGTTATGCAAGCGGGAAGAACGGCAACTGAAGTGCCCGGCGTGATGATCTACACTCTTCCCGGTGTCGAGGATATGCGCGGCATTCTCAGCTTTGGCGAAGTGGGCAAACACCTTCCTTTTCCTCCCCAGCGCATCTTCATGGTTTACGGCGTGCCGAGCAAGGAGATCCGCGGGGAACATGCTCACCATCAGTTGGAACAGTTCCTGATCTGTGTGCATGGATCTTGCAGTGTCATCGCCGATGATGGGCGCACGCGCCGGGAGTTCCGGCTCGATAGTCCCTCCAAGGGCTTGTACCTGCCCGCCCGCATTTGGAGTGTACAGTACAAACATAGTCAGGATGCTGTTTTGCTTGTGCTCGCCTCGGCCGGTTACGATGCAGCAGATTACATTCGCGACTACAGCGATTTTCGCCGCATCGTGGGGGTAGACTTGTGATCCTGCTTAATGATTTCCGCCGCCAGTGGGCTGATACCGGCGGCGCGGCGATGGACGCCATGGCCAAAGTTGGCGCAAGTGGATGGTACGTTCTGGGCGAGCAGGTAAAGCGCTTTGAACAGGACTTGGCCCATTGGTGGGGAGTGGAGCAGGCCATTGGCGTCGCCAATGGCCTCGATGCAATCGAACTCGCCCTCAAGGCCCTCGGCTGCGGCCCGGGAGATTTCGTGCTGACCAGCCCCATTTCAGCGTTCGCCACGCCACTGGCCATCACCAAGCTGGGGGCGCAGCCCGTCTTCTGTGATGCTGACGAGAGTGGTCAGGTGGATCTCGCAGCTTGCCGCCGCACACTTGAACAGCGGCCGGAGATCCGCTATTTCGTGCCAGTCCATTTGTTCGGTCAGTGCCTCGATCTCGATGAGCTCGACCGCTTGCGGGACGATTTTCAGCTGGGTTTGGTCGAGGACTGCGCCCAGTCTATCGGCGCTCGCTTTCTCGGCCGGCCCTGCGGCACCGCGGGCCAATACGCCGCAACCAGCTTTTATCCCACCAAGAATCTCGGAGCGATGGGCGATGGCGGCGCCGTCCTGACCAACAGCGAGGCGGCTGCTCTGCCGGTGAGGCAATTGCGCGATTACGGCCAAACAGCCAAATATCGCCATGACCTGCTCGGATACAATAGCCGCCTCGACGAATTGCAGGCCGCGATTCTGGCACATGCTTACCTGCCTTGGCTGACGCAGTGGACCCTGCGCCGCCGCGCTATCGCCGCGGAATATTTGACCGGGATCACCAATCCCGCCATCCGTTGCGTGCCCGTGCCGCCGGGGTCCGAAGGAGTGTGGCATCTTTTCCCGGTACTGGTGCAACCCCATCGCAAAGAGGCAGCCATGGCCCACTTCAAGGCCGCCGAAGTTGCCACTGGAGAACATTATCCTTTGGCGCTCGTTGAGCAGAAGGCGCTCGCTCATCTGGCTGGCAAATGGGGCTCTGGCTGCGCCCGCGCTCAGCACTTCTGTCATGCTGAGATCAGCCTGCCGATCCACCCCTATCTCACCGATGCGGAAGTGCGGCAAGTCATCGACGCCGCCAACGGCTGGCAGGGCTAGGCAAGGCCGGCACAATGCTCTCCATCGTGGTTCCGCTCTATCGCAGTGAAGAAAACCTTCCCGATCTGTTCCGGGAGCTCAACCGCATCGCGGCTAAGGCGCCAGGCGAGGTGGAGCTCGTTTTTGTCAACGACGGTAGCCCGGACCGCTCCGCCGAGTTGGTGGCCGCCCAACTGGAGCATTTCCCGGCGCCAGCGCAGCTGGTTCGGTTGAGCCGTAATTTTGGAGCATTCTCGGCGATCGCTGCCGGCTTGAATTCTGCCCGCGGGGAATTCTTCGCCGTGATTGCCGCCGACCTGCAGGAACCGCCCGAGTTGATGCTCCGGTTCTGGGAAGAAATGAGATCCGGGCGGGCGGATGTAGTTTTTGGCGTACGCGAAAACCGGAATGATCCGCCTCTGTCGCTGCTGGCCTCCTCGATTTTCTGGTTTTGCTACCGCCGTCTGGTCAATCCGGAAATTCCCGAAGGCGGAGTCGATGTATTCGGCTGCAACCGCGCCGTGCGGGATCAGATTTGCTCGATGAAGGAGGTCGAGACCAGCCTCGTCGGCTTGCTGTTCTGGGTCGGCTACCGGCGCGGATTTGTCGGCTACGACCGCCGCCAAAGAACGAAGGGAAAAAGCGCCTGGACCTTGCGCAAGAAGCTCAACTACCTCATCAACAGCGTCTTTAACTTTACCGACCTGCCGCTGCGCCTGCTGATGAGTACGGGTATAGCGGGCATTGGCTTTTCGCTGGTGGCTGGAGCCACTGTCCTCTGGGCCAAGCTTTCGGGACTGATTCCGCTGCCCGGATATACCGCCACAGTGCTTACGATTATCTTCTTCGGGGGACTCACGACGCTTGGTCTGGGAATTGTAGGTCAATACCTTTGGCTGACTCTTCAGAACGCCCGGCAGCGGCCCCTCTATATCGTCTCCAGCCAGCAGACCAACCAGCGCAAATTGCTCTAGTACTACTGTGTTATAACTTTTGATACACTCTCGGCAAGGCTCCGCAACCTCCCCCGGCGCCAAGCCCGCGCGAACAGCGTCTTGCCGTCTACCTTCAGGGTCAGGCGCCGGCGGCAGGACACCGGGGACCAGCAGCGGCCCTTAACCAGCCACTGCCTCG
>JAINDK010000071.1 GCA_019931185.1 Bryobacter sp. CoA8 C33 | reverse complement strand
GTTTGGCGTTGGCGGAGATCGGCGAAGAGTTGTTGGACGGGCGGGTCGAGGGTGAGGAGCATGGCGGCGAGGCGGACGGCGTGGTGGGAGCGGCGGAGCTGGGCGAGGGGCAGGGAAGCGGGGACGGGGACCTGTTGTTCGAAGAGGTACATTTCGTTTTGGACGTCGGCGGCGAGGCAGCGGTCGGCCTGGAGTTTGCGGAGTTCGTTGAGGGCGCGGTCGGCGCGGCGCTCGAGTTGGGAGGCAATTTGGACGATGCGGTCGAGGGAGCGGAGGAGGGGCTCGGAGTTGGGTTCGTTTGAGAAGCGGGAGAAGGCGTCGATTTCAAAGGAGCGGGCGCGGCGGGACTGGAAGAGATTGAAGGCGTAGCGTTCGAAGGCTTCGAGTTCGGCGGCGCCGTCGGGGAGGCACTGGGCGAAGAGTTGCAGGCGGAGGGCCTCGAAGCTGGCGTGCTGATCGGGGAGGGCGGCGAAGAGGGTGGAGGGTTGGGCCTGGAGGCCGTGTTTGGTGGAGTTGGTGGCGGATTTGGCTTTGCCCTCGGAGGAGCGGGGGCCGGTGGACTTCTGGGCGTTGAGGAGATTGGCTAAGCGGTGTTGCATGGGGGAAACTCACTTTCGAATTGGGATGGAGGTTAGGCCTCGATTGAAAGGAGTAGCACGGGAGGGGGAAGGGGGCGCCGGGGGTTGGGGCGTAAGTAATTGAGGGGAGGGGAGATATTTTTTAGGATTTTTTTGTAATGCGGGAAGAAGGCGTCTGGGGAGGGTTGGATGGTTTTCAGGCTGGCTCCGCGCAATTGCCATGCGAATCGATCTCGACGCGTGGGATGGGGCGCAGAGCCATCGCGATTTCGTAGCGGGCGTGACGGCGTTCGCCATTTCGATAGCCCATGGCGTATCCTCGGCTTAGGAAAGAGCAATCTTAAACCCACCCACTGGAGTTGATTACAAATTCACTGAGGATTTGACACGGGCTGATGGATGGCAACACCTCGGACAAGACCACGCTGAAAGACTTTCTGGTCAGGATCGAATCGATGTACGGCAAGGCTGAGCGGGTGTGGGGAATGAACCGGGGCATCCCGGCCGAGGCGGTGTTGCAGGAAAGGCGCGGGTCCGATCCGCCGGTGCGGTATCTGGCGGGCACACCGAGGGCGAAGATGCGGAAGATGGAGCAGCAGTGGCTGGAATTGCCGTGGCGTAAGGTGCGAGAGCGGGGGTTGGTGAAGCTGGCGGCCGAGGGTGGCGAGATCCAGGAGTTGGCCAGCAGCGGCGGGCGGCAGGCTAAAGAGATGGCGATGAACAGTAAGAAGCTGGCGCGGTTGTTATGGAAGCCGCGGGCGATCCGGCGGAGTTGTCCGGCGCGGGATCCGTTGTTGGCGGGGATTGGGGAGGCCCGGTCAGCGGCTGGCCGGGCGTTTGGATTTGTGAAGACCCCGCTGGTGTTCGCGGGCGAGGAGGTGACGCCGGAGACGTTTACGTTCCGGGAGGGCAAACAAAAGCTGAGGGTATGCGAGCTCGTTGATTGCGATTATCCGCGGTACTCGAATCAGTTGGCAGCAGACCCAGCGGTGTTTTGGGTACGCTACATCCAATTGACTCGGATTGAGGCAGCGGCCAAGAGCATGAAGAGCGACTTGAGGATTCGTCCGAGCTTTCATCAACAACGGCAACAGAGGGTGGAGGTCCATATTTTGTGTTGTTTCCGGGCAATTGTTTGGTGGAGAGGCAAAGAGCCGGTTGGCGGCTTACGCGCCAGGTCTGAAAGCGAAGGCGTTGTTGGAAAGCTCGTGAGAATCCGGATGATTGATGTGTGCTTTCCGGCAACCGGCGGCCGGCAACTGGTCATGCCGCGTTAGACCGAGCCAGAGCCGGATCAGGTAGTTTTGCTGGACAGCTTGAAACTCACGCTTTGGCCGGAAGCACCGGCAAGGAGTCAGGCCAAGGTAGCCGAGATCCCTGAATCGCTGCTGAAAATGTAGTGCCGACTTGACGGCTCGGATTGTTGAAACGGGGAGACCTGGCAGCGCGTTTTGGCGTCAACCGCGAAGGTTAGACCAGCATCCTCAGGCGGCGTGAAAGCGGTCGTGGCACCCATGGCAACACCGCAACCGTTCCGGCCTGGGAAACCGCCTTCTGGTTTGAACGCGGCGGGCCGCGGCCGCAGCCGATACCCGCCTGTCAGATTGTGGAAGATGGATCTGCTTCGCCGAGCAGGGGCTGGCTTTTTCGCCGGCTGGCGGCGAAGCTGCGATCATGTTTTTCGACTAGGGGGAGGGCTGCCCGCAGCTTAACCTCGCCGGCGTCGGTCAAGGTAATCCTCTTGACCCGGTTGTCGGCATCGCCGACGTTTCTCTTCAGCAGACGGTCGCGTTCAAGCCGCGAAACGATCTGAGAGATATGCATCCGGTCCATGTTGGTCAGCAGAGCAACCTGTTGCTGAGTGGTAAATCCATCCTTCCGGGAAAGCCAGGCACAAACCGCCAGTATCGCGAACTGCGGCTGGGTAAGGCCCAAAGGCCGAAGCACCGTGTTGAGGCTGCGCTGCCAATGCAGAAAGTCGCGCCAGAGCCGGAAGCCGGGACTCTGGTCGGGGGCGCGGTAGGCGGACGTGTTCCAGGGGGCAAAAGAGTGCGTTTCAGGGATTGCCATCGCGCTCGGACGCCTTTTTCAAGCCTGCCAAAGTTGAGGGAAGCCCTTTTTGAATGCCGCGGCCAATCCAGGGCCGGAACAGAAAAGAGAGGGGGCCCTGAAAAACGACCCGGTGAGTAGCGCGCGTAGTGTTTTCAAGTTCTTCTAACTCATGAACAAAGCTCATCCGGCAAAGCGGGAGTTTTGCTACCGCCGTGAAGGAACGGTTCCGGGTGACTTCCGAGATCAGAATATCGGCTTGCGGCGCGCCACGCGGCTTGAGCCAGCCCCGGGACCCGACTTGCAGCCCGGCGGGAAGAGAGCATGCTTGGAGTTCAGAGTCCCAGGAAGGCCAACTGGAGCAGTCCTCGTAGAAACGGAACACGGTCGCCACAGGCTGGTTGATGACAGTGGATTGTTCAAAGCTGGTCATGCGAATAGCGTAGCAATTAGTAAATGTATTTACAATAGCGATTTCGGACTGGATTTGAGCTGACATCCAGCGCACCGTTCTCCTGCCTGTGATTCCGTGTCCCCAGAGGCGTCACCTCCGCATCCACCCTCCTGCTGCCCGTTGCCCTCGCCCAAGATATCGGGCCGCCCCGGCAACTCCGAATCCTTCGTCGGCCCCAACGACACCGAAGGCCGCCTCCGCAAGCCAAAGGCACCGGCTTACTCATCGCCCTCGGCGGCGGCTTCCGCCACCACGCCATCGACAAGGAAGGTTAAGACGCAGCCCGCTGGTTCAACTCGCTCGGGAACTCTGCCTTCGTGCTTTCATAGAGCCCCTCGTCCTCACCGCCCACGACGACACCCTCACCCTGCCTTTGACTGAAGCCTTGAGCATAGGGAACCGCCGCGCCACCCTCCACCACTACACTACTGGTAAGCACGGCTTCGGCTTCCGCAAAACCAGCGTCGCCGCCGACCCCTAGCCAGAGCACCTCCCCGGCCTGGCTCGGCACTCCTCAGACTCCTCTATTGGCAATTCTCTCCGCCAACCTCGTGCGCCAATGCCCTTGAATTTACCAGTACAACCTCCAACGCCTCGCGCACTGCCGAATCCGCGGCCAACAACACTGCCACACGCCGGTCAAAGCTAGCCAAGCGCGCTCCGTGCCGAGTCGCCAAATCGAGCAGCACCGCATCCGTCAGTTGCTGATGCCCTGGAAGGCGGCCCCGGATCTCCGCCGGTACTCCCGCCAAGCCGTCTTCCAAAGCCCCAAGAGGGTGTCCCGGATGCGCAACTATAAAAATCCAAACCCCCCATCGCATCGGCAAACAGAATCGGAACCCCTACCACCGGCGGCTACATGGATAGACGCACAAAACGCAACTGTGTCAGGGGACAACTCGCCCATCCGGACGATGCCACCCCGGGAAACCCACGGTGCGCCGCCCCATGATAGATATGAGTCGGCCACGCCCAGGCCAGCAGGACGTTCACATCAAGCAAGACGACCGCCGCCACAACTGCCGGGCCGAAGCGCGGAGTCCGAGCCACCACGGGAATCACCGGAAAACCGTTTCGCTCCCCCACCGGCATCCGTGACGGCAGAACCCGCCGCGCTAGCCCAGGTAGTTCAGCTCCTACGATCCCCCCGCGCCGCTGCCAAGACCGGCGCCGGGTCCAGGACATCATTTTCCAGATCCAATGCAGTGCGCATCTTGATGAGGTGATGTCATAGTCGCTTTGCAGTGTCGATCCACCAGCCGGTCATCGCACGACTAGCGCTCGCTCCCCTGGTCCACTCGTTTCCAAGAGCCAGCCCTCCGCCCCAACCGCGGTCCCGCCGCCGAAACCTCTGCACCGCCGGCTCTCCGTCGAAGTCCTTTCAAATCTCGCCCCCCTGAAAAACCGCTTGCCCCACCAGAACCTGCTCCCAACTCCGCCGCAGGATGAGTTGGGGTGATGTTGGGGAGGGTGGGGGGCGGGATGAAAAACGCCGCGGCGGGGTGTGGGTTGAGGGGCTAGCCGAGGAGTTGTTTTTGCTGGAGGGTGACGGCGGCGGCGGCGTCTCGATCGACGAGGTCGAGGAAGGCTTTAGCGGCGTGGCTTAGGGCGCGGCGGGCGGGGTAGACGAGGCGGATATTGCGTTCGACGTTGAGTTCCTGGACAGGGACTTCCTTGAGGGCGCCGGAGGCGAGTTCGAGCTCTACGCACATTTTGGGGAGGAAGGCGACGCCTTCGTTGCGCTGGACGAGGAGGCGGATGGTCTCGACGGTGGGCATTTCGACGTCCATATTGAGGGGGACGCGGTGGCGCTGGAATTCGCGGAGGACGATTTCGCGGTAGGGGCTGATGACGTTGTGGGCGATGAAGGTTTCCATGCCGAGTTCGCTGATATTGACTTCGGGGCGGGAGGCGAGGCGGTGGTTGGGGGAGACGACGAAGACGAGGCGATCGGTGTAGATGACGGTGGAGACGAGGCGTTCGTCGCCGGGGTCGAAGGAGATGAGGCCGAGTTCGAGGTCGCCATCGATGAGTTGGGAAGGGATTTTGCTCGAAAGACTGCGGCGGACCTGAATCTTGACCTTGGGGTACTGGGAGCGATACTGCTCGATGTGGCCGAGGAGGTAGAGGGAAGTGGATTCGTTGGCGCCGATGGTGAGGCGGCCGGAGGAGTTATCGCGGAGTTCAGCGAGGGAGTTGTACATGTCGCTTTCGAGGTTTTCGAAGCGGCGGGCGAATTCGAGGACGACCTTGCCGGCGTCGGTGAGGAGGAGTTCCTTGGCGCTGCGGTCGATTAACTTTTCATCGAGTTCGGCCTCGAGGCGCTGGACGGCGAGGGAAATAGCGGGTTGGGTGCGGAGCATTTTTTCGGCGGCGCGGGAGAAGGATTTCTCGTTGGCGACGGAAAGGAAGACTTTGAGGGAATGAAGGAGCAGGGTAGCCTCCGCGGGACCGCTGATAGGATAAGTATTGCTTATCTGATTATGAACGATTATTGGTGGGTCGAGCAATATAAATTTGCTAAATCGTGAATGGGCCTCCATAATAAGAAAACAAATAGGAGGCGCCCATGACTGAGCCCGATATTCAACCGGACAAGCAACCGCGAGTCTACATATTCGACACGACCTTGAGGGACGGAGAGCAGTCGCCTGGCTGCAGCATGACGGTACCGGAGAAGCTGCGGATGGCGGCGAAGCTGGTGGAACTGGGAGTGGACATCATGGAGGCGGGATTTCCGATCGCCTCGGAGGGGGATTTTGAAGCGGTGAGGCGGGTGAGCGAGGAGTTCCCCGAGGTGCGGGTAGCGGCGTTGTCGCGGGCGACGACGAAGGATATTGAGAGAGCGGCGGCGGCATTGGAGAAGGCGAAGAGGCCGCGGATCCACACATTTATCGCGACGAGCGACATTCATTTACAGTACAAGCTGAAGAAGACGCGGGAGCAGGTGTTGGAAGATGCGGTGAGGGCGGTGGAGCTGGCGCGGAAGTATGTGGAGGATGTGGAGTTTTCCGCCGAGGACGCGACGCGGACGGAGATGGGGTATCTGGAGGCGATCAGCGAGGCGGTGGTGCGGGCGGGGGCTGGGACGGTGAACCTGCCGGACACGGTGGGGTATTCGGTACCGGAGGATTATGCGGAGCGGATCGGGCGGATTGCGCGGCTATTGGGGGAGCGGGCGATCGTAAGCGTGCACTGTCATGATGATTTGGGGCTGGCGGTGGCGAATTCGCTGGCGGCGGTAAAGGCGGGAGCGCGGCAGATCGAATGCACGATGAACGGGATTGGGGAGCGGGCGGGGAACTGTTCGCTCGAGGAAGTGGTGATGGTGATGAAGACGAGGCGGGATTATTATCCGTATGAGACGGGGATCGTGACGGAGCAGTTGTATCCGGCGAGCCAGTTGTTATCGGGGATCATTACATTTGGGCCGCAGCCGAATAAGGCGATCGTGGGGGCGAATGCGTTCGCGCATGAGGCGGGGATCCATCAGGACGGGTATCTGAAGAACAAGAGCACGTACGAGATAATCGACCCGCGGAGCGTGGGGGTGCCGGAAGGGAAGCTGATACTGGGCAAGCACAGCGGGCGGCATGCGTTGAAGGAGCGGGTAAAGGAGTTGGGTTACGCGGAGCTGACGCCGGAGCAAGTGGACCGGGTGTACGAGCGGTTCACCTCGGCGGCGGACAACAAGAAGGGTTTCACGAACGAGGAAATCACGGAGTTCATAGAAGCGGCGATCGAGAAGGCCGCGGAGAAGGTTAGCTAGATGCAATTGAAAGTGCTGGCCCTGCCGGGCGATGGAATAGGAACGGAAGTAACAGCCGAGGGCCTGCGGGTGCTGCGGCATGTGGCGGCGAAGTACGGCCATGAGCTGGTGCTGACGGAAGGGCTGCTGGGCGGGATCGCGATCCACAAGACGGGGACGCCGTATCCGGCCGAGACGGAGAAGCTGGCGCTCGAGGCGGATGCGACGGTGATGGGGGCCTTTGGGCTGCCGGAGTTTGACAATGCGCCGCCGGACAAGAGGCCGGAGAAGGGATTGCTGGGGATCCGGAAGACATTGGGGGTGTATGCGAACCTGCGACCGGTGCGGGCGTATGAGGCATTACTCGACAGCTCACCGCTGAAGAACCATCTGCTGGCGGGGGTGGACATGATCATCGTGCGCGAGTTAACGGGAGGGCTGTATTACGGGACGCCGCGCGGGATAACGGGCGAGGGGGAGGAAGAGCGCGGGACGAATACGATGACGTATACGCGGGGGGAGATCAAGCGGATCACGCGGATGGCGTTTAACCTGGCGGGGAAGCGGAAGAAGAAGGTGACGAGCGTGGACAAGTCGAACGTGCTTGAGACCTCGCAGCTGTGGCGGAAGGTGGTGGTGGAGGTGGCGCCGGAGTTTCCGGCGGTGAAGCTGGAGCACATGCTGGTGGACAACTGCGCGATGCAGTTGGTGTTGAAGCCGGCGCAGTTTGACATCGTACTGATGGAGAACATGTTTGGGGACATATTGTCGGACGAGGGCTCGGTGATTGCGGGTTCGATCGGGATGCTGCCGTCGGCCTCGATCGGGGCGCAGCGGGCGAGCGGGGCGTGGGTGGGGCTGTATGAACCGGTGCATGGATCGGCGCCGGATATCGCGGGACAGGGGATTGCGAATCCGCTGGGGGCGATCGGGAGCATCGCGGCGATGCTGGAATACAGCTTTGGGCTGGTGGAGGAAGCGGCGGCGGTGAACGCGGCGATGGAAGCCGTGTTGAATGCGGGAGTGACGACGCGGGACCTGAAGGGGAATGCGACGACGGAGCAGGTGGGGAAGGCAGTATGCGAGGCGATTGGATAGAAGAAATGGCACAACCAAGAACGATCATTCAGAAGCTATGGGATACGCACGTGGTGGCGACGCCGCCGGGAGCGCCGGCGTTGTTGTATATCGACCTGCATTTGGTGCATGAGGTAACGAGCGCGCAGGCCTTTGACGGGTTGCGGGCGCGGGGGCTGAAGGTGAGGCGGCCGGACCTGACGTTTGCGACGACGGACCATTCGACGCCGACGACGCCGCGGCATTTGCCGATTGTGGATCCGATTGCGAAGAGCCAGGTGGAGAAGCTGGAGCGGAATGCGGAGGAGTTTGGGATCCCGTACTTTGGATTTCTGAGCGATCAACAGGGAATTGTGCATGTGATAGGGCCGGAGAACGGATTGACGCAGCCGGGGATGACGGTGGTGTGCGGGGACAGCCACACGGCGACGCATGGGGCGTTTGGGGCGCTGGCGTTTGGGATTGGGACGAGCGAAGTGGAGCATGTGCTGGCGACGCAGTGTCTGCTGCAGAGGCCGTCGAAGTCGTTTGAAGTGAAGGTAGACGGGGCGCTGGCGGCGGGAGTGGGGGCCAAGGACATCATTCTGGCGCTGATTGCGAAGATTGGGATTGGCGGGGGAACGGGGTGTGTGCTCGAATACCGGGGATCGACGATCCGGGCGCTGTCGATGGAAGAGCGGATGACGGTGTGCAATATGTCGATTGAGGGTGGGGCGCGAGCGGGGCTGGTGGCGCCGGATGAGAAGACGTTTGAGTATCTGGCGGGGAGACGGTTTGCGCCGAAGGGGGCGGACTGGGAGGCGGCGGTGGCGAGGTGGAAGCAGTTGCCGAGCGACGAGGGAGCGGAGTATGACCGCTCGATCACGATTGATGGGGGGGCGCTCGAGCCGATGATCACGTTTGGGACGAACCCGGGCATGGGAATGGGGATAACGGGGACGGTACCGGATCCGGGGGCGATAGGAGATGCGCTCGAGCGGGACAGTCTGAGGAAGGCGCTCGAGTATATGGCACTCGAGCCGGGCAAGCCGTTGTTGGGCAAGCCGATCGATGTGGTGTTTATCGGGAGCTGCACGAACTCGCGGATGAGCGATCTGCGGGGGGCGGCGTCGATTCTGAAGGGGCGCAAGGTGGCCGATGGGGTGAGGGTGATGGTGGTGCCGGGCTCGCAGCAGATCAAGCGGGAGGCGGAAGCGGAGGGATTGCATGAGGTATTCCGGGCGGCGGGCGCGGAATGGCGCGAGGCCGGGTGCAGCATGTGCATTGCGATGAACGGGGATCAACTGAGCCCTGGGCAATACAGCGTTTCGACCTCGAACCGGAATTTTGAAGGACGGCAAGGCAAGGGAGGGCGTACCTTCCTGGCGAGCCCGCTGACGGCGGCGGCAAGCGCAGTGGCGGGTAAGGTGACAGACGTGCGGACGCTGCTGGGAGGCAATTAAGAGACATGGAAAAGTTCACGCGCTTTACGAGCCGGATGGTGGTGATGCCGGTGGATAACATTGATACGGATCAGGTGATTCCGGCACGGTTTTTGAAGAAGACGGACAAGACGGGATGGGGGGAGTTGCTGTTCAACGACTGGCGCTATGAGGCCGATGGTACGCCGAAGGCGGACTTTGTGCTGAATCAGGAGTGGGCCAAGGCGGCGAAGGTGCTGCTTGCGGGGGACAACTTCGGCTGTGGCAGTTCGCGCGAGCATGCGCCGTGGGCGCTGACGCAGTATGGGTTTCGGGCGATTTTGAGCACGTCGTTCGCGGATATTTTCAAGAGCAATGCGCTGAAGAACAGTCTGCTGCCGATTGTGGTGAGCCCGGAGGTGCACAAGAAGCTGTTTGCGATGGCGGATAGCGAGGTGCATGTGGACCTGGAGAGCCAGACGGTGACTTTGGCGGACGGGACGAAGGCGGAGTTTGAGGTGGATGCTTTTTCGAAGCAGTGTTTGCTCGAGGGGGTGGATGAGCTTGGGTTCATGCTGAAGCACGAGGGAGCGATCGCGGCCTATGAGAAGGGGCGAGTGGGATCGCTCGATACGCTAGCGGTTTAAGCGCGGCGGGCCGGGAGTCAGAAGGTGAGGCGGAGGGCGAATTGGATATCGCGTTCGCCTTCGCCGAAGAGGGTGCTGGTGATTTGGCCGAAGTTGCCGGCGTTGACGTTGTTGACGGGATTGCCGAAGCGGGGAGAGTTGGTGAGGTTGTAGAATTCACCGCGGAATTCGAGGCGCATTTTGTCGCGGATGGGGAAGAAGCGGAAGACGGAGAAATCGTAATTGCCGAAGCCGGGGCCGCGGACGATATTGCGGCCGCCGTTGCCGAAGGAATTGGGGCGGGGTGCGGCGAAGGCGGCGGTGTCCATGTAGAGTTGGCCGGGGCCGTAGCCGCCGCGGATGGTGGTCTTTGAGAGGACATCGGCGAAGTTGCCATTGCCGGGGCAATTGCAGGGACCGGCGTCGGCGACGATGGAGAAGGGGGCGCCAGTGACAAAGCGGGCGATGCCGGCGAGCTGCCAGTTGCCGGCGATCCAACTGAGGGGGCCGGATTGGGCGGTGCGCTTGCCTTTGCCGAAGGGGAGTTCGTAGATGTGGTTGATGGTGAGCATGTGGGTGCGGTCGAAGCCGGCGGGGCCGTAGTGACGCTCGCGGACGAAGCCGGGGATGGTGAAGCCGGGCTGATCGTCGCCGACACCGAGGGTTTTGGAGAAGGTGTAAGCGGTTTGGAAGGAGAAGCCATTGGTGAAGCGTTTTTGGAGGTTGACCTGAAGGCCGTTGTAGTTGTTGTTGTAGGCGTTGGCGCGTTCGGCGACGCTGGCGGTGCGGCCGAAGCGCTGGTTGAAGGCGAGGCCGGCGGCGCCTTGGCCGGGGAGGGCGAAGTTGAGTTCGCGCTGGCCGGGGATGCGGCGGCCGAGGGTGCTGACGTAGCCGACGTCGAGGACCATCTGGCCGGCGAGCTGGCGCTGGATAGTGAGGCTATAGCTGTGAACCATGGGGATGGGATTGGTGCGGGGGACGGTGAAGTAGCCTTGATTGGGAGCGGGGCTGATGGTACCGTTTTGGGGAATGGGGATGAGGGCGAAGGGGGGCAAGGTATCGGCTGAGCCATCGATGCGGAAATTGCCGGCGACGCCTTCCTGGATGTTGTAGATGACGGGGAACTGAGTGGAAAGGGTACCGCCGGTGAAGCCGAAGCGGCCGGTGTAATAGCTGAGGCCGTAGCCGGTGCGGAGGACGGTTTTGTCATTGAGGCGGTAGGCGAGGCCGAGGCGCGGGGCGAACTGTTGGGGGTCGAAATCGACGTTGGTGGACAGGCCGACGGGGCCGACGCCGGCGACGACGAGGGAGTTATTGGAGATGTCGTAGTTGGAGGCGCCGCCGGCGTAGCGGGGCTTGACGGTGGAGTGGGCTTCGTAGCGGAGGCCGAGGTCGAGGGTGAGGCGTTTAGAGATTTGCCAGTTGTCGTGGAGGAAGAAGAAGGCTTGGGTGAGGCGGTTGGTGGGGGTGACGGTCTGGAAGGTGCGGTAGGTAAGGTCGGGGGCACCGAGGAGAAAGGCAGCGAAGGAATTGCCGAGAGTGCCGAAGGGGCCGAGGGCCTGACCGGGGAGGGCGGTGGTGCCGGGGTTGTAATCAAAGCGGCCGCGGGGGCCGAAGTTGAGGCCTTGGGGCTGGAAGCGGTCGGCGCGGATGCGGCGGATGTCGGCGCCCCACTTGAGGGTGTGTTTACCGCGGATCTTGGTCCAGTTGTTGACGAAGTTGAAGAGGTTATCGGAGTTGATGAGGGGGTAGACGACCGGGGGTCCAATGCCGGGCATGCCGGAGACATTGAAGCGGGGGATGCCGCGGGTGGAGATGGCATCGGGATTGGGATTGCGGATGGGGAGTTGACCGGCGAGGGGGTCGTCGATGTTGTCGCCGTTGACGTCGGCGAAGTAACGGTTGTAGCCGGCGCGGGCCTCCATGAGGAGGGAGGGGGACCATTGGCGGTTGTAGTTGAGGGAGACGGTATGGGTACGGACGCGGGAGAGGACGCCGTCGCCGACGCGGGGGCCGAGAAGGGCGGCCTGGCTGACTTCATAGGGGGAATAGTTGTATTTGATGAAGAAGGAATTGCGCTCGTTGAAGTTGTGATCGACGCGGCCGTCGTAGTTGTAGCCGTCGAGCTTGAAGGGGACATTGCCGACGATGTTGTTGATGAGGCCGGGGACGTTGGTACCGGGGATGAGTGGGGTGAGGATGCGGGCGACGGGATGGAAGCGTGCGGCGGGGATGGTGTTGTTGGGGAAGGGAGTGCGGCCGGCGCCGTTATCGGGGTTGCCGGTGGCGGGGTCGAAGATGGTGAGGCCGGAGACGCCGGCGAAGTTGCCGGAGCGCCAGTCCTGGACGGGGATGGTATTGAGCTGGGTGGTGGCTTGGCGTTGATTGACGCCCTGGAAGGAGGCGAAGAAGAAGGTGCGGTTGCGGCGGATGGGGCCGCCGAGGGTGGCGCCGTATTGGTTGCGGATGAAGGCGGGTTTGGCCTGGGGCTCGAAGTTAAAGAAATTGCGGGCGCGGAGTTCGCGGTTGCGGAGGAAGTTGAAGACGGCGCCGTGGAAGTCGTTGGTACCGCCGCGGGTGATGACGTTGACGACGGCGCCGCCGGCGCGGCCGAATTCGGCGGTGTAGTTGGAGGTGGAGATGTTGACCTCCTGGACGGCTTCAGCGGGGGGGATATAGATGGTGAGGCCGAGAGTGGGGTTGTTATTGTCGACACCGTCGACCTGGACGTTGTTGGCGGAGTTGCCTTGGCCGTTGGCCTGATAGAAGGTGGTGCGTTGGGGATCTTCGAGAGCGGTGAAGTTGGCGACGGGGACGGAGACGCCGGGCAGGAGACCGACGAGGGCCTGGAAGGAGCGATTGGGGACGGGGAGTTCGCGGACGGCCTGGGCGGTGACGGTGCGGCTGACGTCGGCGCGGTCTGTTTGCAGGAGTGGGGCTTCGGCGGTGACGCTGACGGTTTCGGTGATCTGGCCGGGTTCGAGAGTGGCGTCGACGCGGATGGTGGTCGCGACGTTAAGTTCAATTTTGTCGCGGGAGAATTTTTTGAAACCCTGATTTTCGATTTCGACTTTGTAGAGGCCGGGGGGGAGGTAGGGTTGGGAGTAAATGCCATCGGCGTTAGTGGCGATCTTGCGGGAGACGCCGGTGTTGACTTCGGTGATGGTGACGGTGGCTTTGGGGACGATGGCGCCGCTTGAGTCGGTGACGGTGCCGATGAGGTTGGCGGTGACGGCCTGGGACCAAGCGAGGGAGGGGAGGAGCAGGAGGAGAAGGGAGAGAAAGCGGGTTTGCATGGTTAATGATTTTCAACCTTTATTGTTCTGCTTTCGTATCACGGATAGAAGGGGAGGTCAAGGGGGCCTAAGTAGGGCCTAAGTAGGGCCTAAGTAGGGCGCCGTCAGCAAGCTAAATTTCCGGTCGCAGCCGGGAGGGTGACGCAGGCGGAGTGAAAACGATCGTGATGGTGACCGGCGCGAGAGACGGAGCGGATGATGGAAGCACATGAGGCGGTGTTGAAGGCAATTGGGAAGAAGCTGACCGGCAAGTGTGGGCGGGAGGGCGGGCGGCGGCCCGGAAGACCCTTACCGGGCCTGATGCCGCACATCAGCGGCAGCAGGGGAGGGGAATTAGCTGGAGGGGGAGAGGCCGGAGTGGCGGAAGAGGAGACCGGCGGTGGCGAACAGGAGGAGGAAGACGCTGTGATGGAGATGGGTTCTCCAGGCAGGGCCGGGATGGGCGCCAGGGGAAAGAAGGAGGGTGATGACCCAAGCGGCGGCCAAGGAAGCAGCCATGGTAAAGAGGACTCGGGCCATGCCGCGGGGGTGTAGGCGGGAGAGGGCGGCGCCGGCGGCGCCGAGGGCGAGGATGGCAAAGTAGATGAGATTGAGGCGGTTTTCGGTTTCCGAGAGGCGGACCATGGTGGACCAGGCGATGACGAAGCCGGCGGCGAGGGAAAGGGCGGTGGCGAGTTTGTAGGACCAGAGGTTTCGATAGCGGGTGATGAGGGCGTAGGCGAGGCCGGTGAGGAAGAAGAGGACGTAGAGGAGGAGGAAGGCTTGGGGAGGCCAGTTCCAGCCGTCGATGAGGCGGGAGGCGATGAGGGGAAGCAGGAGGAGGGCGAGGGAGGCGAGGGCGATGAGGCGGAGGGTGTGTGTCATGGGGAGAGCAGCCAGCGGGCTGGTGTAGTTTCTGAGGAAGGCGTTGTTTGCGTGTGTGGAGTTACCGGGAGAATGCCGTCAGGCCAGGGATTCACGGGGGATGACGAACCAGCAGATGAGGTAGGCGAGCAGGCCGGTGCCGGCGAGCAGGAGGGTGGCGAGCCAAGCGAGGCGGACGACGGTGACATCGATTGCGAAGTATTGGGCGAAGCCATTGCAGACGCCGGCGATCCAGTTGTCCTTGAGGGGACGGAGGAGTTTTTTGCTGGCGCGGGGAGTGGCGCCGTTAAGGGAGGTTCCACAGCGGGGGCAGAAGTTGAGATTGGCTTCGAGGGACTGACCGCATTGAGTGCAGAACATAAACAGGGATACGCCATTTGAGTTAAGAAAGTTCCGCGCGGGCGCGGAGATTGGCAACGCCGGCGGTGTAGCGGGAGTCGGTGACGGTGAAGGCGATGGCGTCCTCCAACCATTCGTGCCAGACGCCATCGGGGTCGTGGGAGGCGGCGGTGACGGTATAGCTTTGGGGGCAGAGGTGGCAGAGGAAATGGAAGGTGACGGTGCGGGAGTCGGCGGCGGCGACTGGGCCGAGGGGGAGGTGTTCGAGTTCGGTGTTGGTGCCGAAGACCTCGAAGCCGATGCGGGTGCGAATCATGATGCCGATGATGGGGTCGGCGACGGGGGCGGCGAAGTGGACGGTGACGGCGATCGAGGCGGGTTGGCCGCTGTGAAGGAGGGCGGTGGGCTGGTGGTGGTCGTCGAGGACGTGGATGGAGGTGATGGAGGCGCGGCCGTCGCCGCGGCGGAGGGAGGGATGGAGGCCGCCGGGGAGAGAACGGTAGACGCTGGAGAGGTAAGCGGGGATGACGGCGTTGGGGAGACCGCGCTCGACGATGGAGGAGGAGTCGAGCCACCAGACTTCGTCGGCGAGGCCGCGGAGGGATTCGGGGTCGGAGGAAGCGGCGATGACGAGGTGGCCGGCGCGGCGGCGTTGTTCGGCTTGCTCGAGCCAGGCGAGGCGGTCGGGGGCGGAGAGGGCGGAGAGATTTTCGGTGACCCAGGCGGAGGGAGGGGCCGCGGCGAGGGTGGCTGAGACGCCGGCGGGATCGTGGCCGATGAGGCCGAGGACGCAACCGGGGGCGAGGCTCAAGATACACTGATCGATGCGGATGGACATTCTTCTCAGGATAGCGGTGCTGAGTGTGGCGGGGACGCTGGCGGGGCGGGATATTGTGTTGAAGCCGGGAGTGACGGTGCTGGAGCGGCCGATGGTGATTGAGGCTGGGGAGGGGGCGGTGCGGGTGGTGGCGGCGCCGGGGGGATCGACGCTGCGGGCGGGGGCGGGGTTTCGGGGGGAGGCGTTGCTGGTGGCGCGGGGGGTGAAGGATTTTAGCGTGGAGGGGGTGCAGTTTGACGGGAACCGGGGGCAATTGGAGAGGGCGTTTCCGATTGCGCCGTATGACAAGGCGTTCGCGGAGTTCTATCCGTTGAACGGGGTGTTGGTGGAGGGCTGTGAGGGGGTGATCCTGCGGAATCTGGTGGTGCGGAATGTGGTGAATTTCGCGGTGCTGGTGAGCCGGTCGCGACGGGTGCGGATCCAGTCGTCGCGGGTGGAGGATTCGGGGTCGCGGGATGAGGCGGGGAAGAACAACACGACGGGGGGTATTTTGCTTGAGGAGGGGACGAAGGATTTTGAGGTGCGGTTTGTGAAGCTGAGGGGGGTGAGGGGGAATGGGATCTGGACGCATTCACGCTATGAGAGTCCGCGGAACGAGGATGGGCTGATCCAGGAGAACGAAGTGAACGGGAGCGCGCGGGATGCGATTCAGGTGGGGCATGCGCGGAATGTGCGGGTGGTGAAGAATGTGATGTTCCACATTGGATTTCCGGTGGAGCTGGTGGATGTGGCGCATGGGGGGATACCGGTGGGGATTGATACGGCGGGGAACGTGGAGGACAGCGTGTATGGGGAGAATCTGATGCAGGAGGTAAACGGGAAGTGCGTGGATCTGGACGGATTTCATCATGGGACAGTGCGGGCGAACCGGTGCGTGAACAGCAAGGGGGCGGCGGCGTATCCGCAGGGGCATTTTGGGATTGTGTTGAACAACACGAATCCGGACATGCGGAGCGAGGAGATCGTGATCGAGGAAAACGAGATCGAGGGGATGAAGTATGGGGGGATTTTTCTGATTGGGCGGGGGCATGTGGTGAGACGGAACCGGATGCGGTTTTTGAATACGGCGGAGTGCACGGAGAGCCACGGGAAGGGGTTTGAGTGTTTCTATGGGGAGGGGGAGCCGGACTTGTTGCGGAGCGGGATTTATCTGGGCAAGGGGGCGGAGAGGCCGGATGTAGCGAGGGGGATTTTGCTGGAGGATAATCTGGTGACGGGCTACCGGATGAAGGAGCGGTGCGTGGGGTTCTCGCCGGGGGTGGACAGGGCGACGGTGCGGCAGGTGCGGAATGTATGTGTGGACGCAGAAAGGAAAACGAAGTGAGCGTAGCGGAGCAGATGCGGGAGGACTGGAACCGGCGGGCGCGGGAGGATGCGCACTATTACGTGGCGTTTGGGCGGCACGAGCAGGATGAGCAGGAGTTTTTGGCGACGGCGGGGGATGTGTTGAGAGGGCTCGAGCGGGAGATGAAGCGGGGATTACCGGGAGAGCGGGCGCGGGCGAGGAGGGCGCTTGAGATTGGATGTGGTCCGGGGCGGCTGCTGAAGCCGATGGCGGAGAAGTTTGGGGAGATCCATGGGGTGGATGTATCGGACGAGATGATCGGGCTGGCGCGGCGGCGGCTGACGGAGATTCCGCATGCGCATGCGCATGTGGGGAGCGGGGCGGACTTGCGGCAATTCGCCGATGAGAGTTTCGACTTTATCTACAGCTACGCGGTGTTTCAACACATTCCGAGCAAGGACGTGGTGCTGAGCTATTTGCGGGAGGCGGCGCGGGTGTTGAAGCCGGGGGGTCTGATGCGGTTTCAGGCGAACAATCTGGAGGCGGCGCGGACGGCGGCGGCGACCTGGCATGGGTGTTCGCTCGAGCCGGAGGATGTGCGGGGGTATGTAAGGGAGAAGGGGCTGAGGTTGCTGGCGCTCGAGGCGATCGGGACGCAGTACATGTGGGTGACGGCGCGGAAGCCGGGCGGGGAGCGAGAGGGGGAGGGGGAGATCCGGATCCGGCGGATTACGAACAGCGAGTCAAGCGAGCCGGTGGCGCCGAACCGGGGGCGGTACGCGGCGGTATCGTTGTGGCTGGAAGGGGCGGGGGAGGAGACGGATTTGTTGCGGCTGCAACTATTCGTGGGGGGTGGGGAGGCGCGGCTGACGTATCTGGGCGGGGCGGAGATGGATGGGTTGCGGCAGTTGAACGCGGTGTTGCCGGAAGGGCTTGAAGTAGGGCTGAGGCCGGTGGAGTTGAAGCTGGACGGGAAAATCGTTGCGACCGCAACGTTTCGGATCATTCCAGCGCCGCCGGCGGTGCCGCGGCTGGTGGAAGCGGTGGACGGGATGGATTATCTTTCGGGGACGCGGATCGTGAGCGGGAGCGTGAAGCTATTCGTGGAAGAGCTGTTTGAGCCGGAGACGCTGCGGGCGAGCCTGGACGGGGCGCCGGCGCGGGATTATTCGATATTGTGCACGGACCCGATGCCGCCGCGGCATGAGATCAACTTCCGGTTGCCGGAGGGGGCGCGGCCGGGGCCGGGGCGGCTGCGGATCGAGGCGGGGAAACGGTTGATTGGCGAGGTGGCCGTGGAGATTGCGCCGCAGGAAATACAGGAGGTGAGATAGATGCGCTGGCTGATGCTGATGACGATGGCGGGAGCCCTGATGGGGGCGGAGTGGAAGGCGGGGGTGGCGAAGGTGGAGATCACGCCGGAGGGGCCGATCTGGATGGCGGGGTATGCGGCGCGGAAGCATCCGAGCGAGGGAGTGGTGGCGCCGCTTTATGCGAAGGCGCTGGCGATCGACGATGGGGGCAAGGGGCGGGTTGTTTTTGTGACGACGGACATCATCGGGTATCCGCGGAGTGTGTCGGAGGAGATCGCGGTGAAGGTATTGAAGCAGTATGGATTGGAGCGGGGGCAGTTGGTGCTGAATGCTTCGCATACGCATAGCGGGCCGGTGGTGTGGCCGAATCTGTCGGAGATGTATCCGTTGAACGGGGAGCAGCGGGAGAGGGTGGAGGCGTTTACGCGGCGGCTGGTGGGGCAGGTGGTGGAGTTGGTGGGGGTGGCGCTGGGGAAGATGGGGAAGGCGCGGGTGGAGCAGGATCAGAGCGTGGCGACGTTTGCGATGCACCGGAGGAAGCAGACGCCCGAGGGGATCAAGCTGGCGCCGAATCCGGAAGGGCCGAAGGATCATCTGGTGCCGGTGATCAAGGTGCGGGATGGGAAGGGGAAGCTTAGGGCGGTGATGTTTGGGTACTCGTGTCACAACACGACGATGACGGGGGAGTTTTATCAGTTGAACGGGGATTACGCGGGGTTTGCGCAGGCGGAGATCGAGGCGAGGCGGCCGGGGGTGATGGCGTTATTCGCGACCGGGTGCGCGGGGGATCAGAACCCGGAGCCGCGGAGTTCGTTTGAGCTGGCGGAGCGGCATGGAAAAGCGCTGGGAGAGGCGGTGGTGGCGGTGCTCGAGAGGAAGGGCGAGGAATTGAAGGGCAAGATCGAGGGGCGGTATCAGGTGATCGAGCTGCCGTTTGCGCCGTTCGGGCAGAATGATTTTGAGAAGGAATTGGGGTCGGCGAACGCGTATGCGCGGAGGCGGGCGGAGGTGATGTTGAAGGCGATGGCGGAGAGGCGGATCTCGCATCAGTTGAGCTACCCGATCCAGGCGGTGCGACTGGGGCAGGCGCGGGTGGTGACGCTGGGAGGGGAAGTGGTGGTGGATTATTGTTTGCGGCTGCGGCGGGAGACGGGGAACCCGAAGCTGTTTGTGATGGCGTATTCGAACGATGTGATGTGCTACATACCGACGCGGAAGCAGGTGGAGGAAGGGGGCTATGAGGCGCGGGATAGCTTCATTTACTACGGTCAGCCGGCGGGGCTGGCGGGGGAAGCCGAGGATATTCTGATCGAGAAGGTGAAGGCGTTATTGAAGGGAATGAACTGATGGAGCGCAGAAGTTTTTTATTGGGGGCGCCGCTGTTTTTGCGGGCCGAGAGCGGGCGGCCGCGGCTGACGCAGGGGGTGCAGACGGGAGACCCGGCGGGGGACAGTGTGCTGGTGTGGACGCGGGCGGACCGGCCGTCGCGGATGTGGGTGGAGGTGGCGCTCGATGAGAAGTTCAAGCAGGTGATCCAGCGGGTGAGGGGGCCGCATCTGCTGCCGGAGACGGATTATACGGGGCGGCATGTGGTGAGCGGATTGCCGGCGGGGGCGGATGTGCATTACCGGGTGTGGGCGGAGGATCTGAGGGAGGGGCGGGCGTTGAGCGAGGCGGTGAGCGGGCATACGCGGACGGCGCCGGGAGCGGGGCGGAATGTGCGTTTTCTATGGAGCGGGGACATGGTGGGGCAGGGGTATGGGATCAATCCGGATCTGGGGGGGATTACGATTTTTCGGGAGATGATGCGGCGGGAGCCGGATTTTTTTCTGCACAGCGGGGATACGATTTATGCGGATGGGCCGTTGGCTGGGGAATGGACGACGCCGTCGGGGGTGAAGTGGCGCAATGTGACGACGGAGGCCAAGAGGAAGGTGGCGGAGACGCTGGGGGAGTTTCGCGGGGCGTATCAGTACAACCTGATGGACGAGCATGTGAGAAGGTTCAATGCGCAGGTGGCGCAGGTGTGGCAGTGGGACGACCATGAGGTGACGAATAACTGGTCACCGGGGAAGGATTTAAGAGGGGATGGGAAATACACGGAGAAGAGCATTGATCTGCTGGCGGCGCGGGGCGGGCAGGCGTTCCGGGAGTATGCGCCGATGCGGGTGAGTGGGGTGGAGAGCGAGCGGGTGTACCGGAAGTTGAGCTATGGGCCGCTGGTGGATGTGTTTTTGCTGGATATGCGGAGCTACCGGGCGGCGAATTCGTATAACCGGCAGGAGAAGGAGGGGCCGGAGACGGAGTTTTTGGGAGCGGAGCAGCGGGCGTGGCTGAAGCGGGAGTTGAAGGCGTCGCGGGCGGACTGGAAGGTGATGGCGTCGGATATGCCGATTGGGCTGATTGTGGGGGACGGCAAGGATGGGCAGGGGCGGGGGATGTTTGAGGCGGTGGCCAATGGGGAGGGGCCGGCGCTGGGCCGGGAGTTGGAGATCGCGGATTTGCTGCGATTCATGAAGCGGGAGAAGATTCGCAACACGGTGTGGCTGACGGCGGATGTGCACTATACGGCGGCGCATTACTATGATCCGGCGAAGGCGGTGTTTACAGAGTTTGATGGATTTTATGAGTTTGTGAGCGGGCCGTTGAACGCGGGGACGTTTGGGCCGGGGGTGACGGACGGGACCTTTGGGATCGAGGTGCTGTATGCGAATGCGCCGGAGAGGGGGAAGTTCAACTTGTCGCCGGCGGAGGGCAAGCAGTTTTTTGGTGAGGTGGAGGTGGATGCGAAGACGAAGGCGCTGACGGTGACGCTGCGCGATATGAAGGGAGCGAGCCTTTACGCGAAGAAGCTTGAGCGCGCTCGGGGTTGACGGGCGCTTTATTGTTGAGAGGGCGACGGGGATGCCGGTGCAACTGCGCGGGGTGAACCTGAGCGGGATGGAGTATGAGAGCGCGCGGCACGCTGGGGTGACGGAGAGGGAGTTGGAGTTGATGCTCGAGGGGTGGGGGGCGAACGTGGTGCGGGTGCCGTTTGTGCAGTCGCGGGCGTTGGGGGAGCGGGGCTACCGGGAGGAGTTGCGGGACCTGGTGGAGTGGATTGGGGTGCGGGGCGGGTATACGATTCTGGACTTGCAGTGGCTGGACCGGGAACGGGTGTGGGGGCCGGGGAAGAACCGGGTGCCGCCGGAGCCGGACGAGGGGAGCGAGCGGGTATGGGAGGTATTGGCGCGGGAGTTTCGCGGGACGCCGTGGGTGATTTTCGATTTGTTCAACGAGCCGCACGACATTGGGGTGGAGCGGTGGTGTGGGTGGGCGGAGAGGCTGGGGCGGGCGGTGCGGGCGGTGGATGAGGAGAGGGTGTTGATGGTGGGGGGATTGGACTGGGCGTATGATTTGCGGGGTGTGAGAGTGGGGCTGCGGGACGTGGTGTATTCGACGCACGTGTACCCGGGGAAGGGGTGGGAATGGGAGGCGGCGTTTGGGAGGAGGGCGGGGAGTGAGGCGGTGTTCGCGGGGGAATTCGGTGGGGTAGCAACGGATTTGGCGTGGGGGCGGGAGTTGCTCGACTATTTCGATGAGCTGGGGATGGGATGGACGGCGTGGAGTTGGCGGGACCATCCGCATTTGCAGCGGGGTGGGGAGGCGACGGAGTTTGGGGAGTTGGTGCGGGAGAGGTTGGGTGGAAAGAAAAACGGAGCGGGGAGCTAATTTTCCATCACAAAGAGGCGAAGCGGACCGATAAAGGCAAAGGTTGGCAAGTCTCAAAGGATATCGATCATCAATGAAATCAATTTTTGTGCAAATAGCAATGGTGTGGGGTTTAGTGAGTTGCGCTTCGGCGGACGACCTGAGGTTAAGCGTTGTACCAGGGGCGTTGCAGGCTGGTGCGACGCAGGACATTATGCTGAGTTTGACGAACCTGAGCCCTGGGCCGGGAGTTGCGCTGAACCGGGGGGAGGTATTTGAAATCGCGCTTGAACTGCGCGGGGGATTGGTGACGGGGTTTTCCGAGCCGATGTTTGCGCAGGGAGTGAACCTGGGTGGGGCGGAAGGGAACTTCAAGGCGACGCACGAGGGGAATGTGATCCGACTGGAGTATACGGGGCCGAATACGACATGGGCTGTGGGGGATGCGGTGGAGTTGTTTTTGCGGATTGAGGCGCCGAAGATGGCGGGAGTGGGGCTATCGGCGCTACGGGTGCCGATGGGCGGTAACCGGTTTGGATCGCAGGAGTGGATTGTGAACCCGGTGCATGTGATGCCAGCAAGCAGTCCGATTCTGCAAATGATGCGGGGGCCGAAGGGGGAGAAGGGAGAAGCTGGGGAAAAGGGAGCGATGGGGCTGCGCGGGGCAACGGGACCGCAGGGGGTGCCCGGGATGAAGGGAGAAGCTGGGGAGCCTGGACCGGCAGGGCCGCAGGGGCCGGCGGGTGTACAGGGGCCGGCAGGTGTACAGGGGCCGGCAGGTGTACAGGGGCCGGCGGGACCGACTGGACCAACCGGAGCTCCGGGGCCGCAGGGGCCGATGGGGCCGCAGGGGCCGCCCGGACCTCCTGGAATCAACGTCGACTAATCGAGGTTTCCGGCGTGGACAGTTTAACGAGAAAGCGGATTCGCCGGGCATACTGCCCGGCGAATTGGGGATGGGTTGGAGCTAGAGACGGGCGTGGCCGAGGAGTTGGCCGGGGCGGGCGAGAGTAGAGAGGTAGAGGCCGAGGTCGCCGTGTTCGATAAGGAGGTCGAGTTTGGAGTCGCCGTCGAGGTCGCCGGCGAAGACGAGTTCGGCGGGTTGGTCGCCGATTTTCCAGCGCTTGAGGATTTGTTTGGCGGGGCCGGTGGAGAATTCGAGGCGGGCGAGCGGGGAGTGGAGGCCGAAAACTTCGACGCGGTAGGCGCGGGCGTCGCAGGTGAGGAGGATGGGGTTTTGTTCGAAGAAGGAGCCGGTTTCGGAGCGGTCGAAGCAGGTGGTGACGGGGGAGGGTTTGAGGCCACGGGTGTAGACGAGGGCCTTGAGGCCGGGGCGGTAGGCTTGCCAGGCAAAGCCATCGCGGGCGGGAGTGAGGGCAAGCCAACCGGGGGCGCCGGTGCGGCGGGCGGCGACGGGAGGAGGTTGGGGGGAAAGAAGGGCCGCGGAGAGCAGCAGGGGTATGGCAAGTCTCATGGCAGGCCGTATGATAGAGCGTATGCTAACAACAGTTTTGCTGCTGGGGATGTTCGCACAGGCGCCGGAGTATGATCTGGTGATTGAGAAGGGGCGGGTGATCGACCCGGAGAGTGGGCTCGATGGGGTGCGGAGTGTGGGAATCAAAGGGGGGAAGATCGCGGCGATTTCAGCGCGGCGGCTGAAGGGCAAGAGGGTGATCGATGCGAGCCGGCATGTGGTGTCGCCGGGATTTATCGATTTGCACTCGCACGGGATCAACAACATCTCGAACCTGTATCAGGCGCACGATGGGGTGACGACGGCGCTCGAGCTGGAGGCGGGGTTGCCGGCGATTCAGGACTATCTGGAGGGGCGGGCGGGGAAGGCGGTATTGAACTACGGGGCGACGGTTTCGCATACGGCGTTGCGGGTGGCAGCGATGAAGAAGTATGCGGGGATGCCAATGAAGAATTCGCTGTCGGCGCTGGCGATAAAGGGGCGGGACGACAGTTTGGAGGATGAAGAGGAGTTCAGCCGGCTGGCCTATCTGATGGAGAAGGGGCTGAAGGAAGGAGGGCTAGGGCTGGGGGTGTTGCCGGCGTATGTGCCGGGGGCGAGCCGGTCGGAATTTTTCAAGGTGTATCAGATGGCGGCGCGGTGGAAGGTTCCGGTGTACACGCACGTGAGGGGGCGGGGGGAAGAAGGGGTGCAGGAGGCGATAGCGAACGCGGCGGGGACGGGGGCGAGTCTGCATATCGTGCACTTGAACAGTTCGACGCGGGGGGCGCTGCCGTGGATTCTGGAGATGATCGCGGGGGCGCGGAAGAGGGGGATTGATGTTACGACGGAGGCGTATCCGTACACGGCGGGGTCGACGTTTATCGAGTCGGCGATTTTTGATGAGGGCTGGCAGAAGTCGATGAACAGCAGTTACGGCGACTTGCAGTGGCAGGCGACGGGGGAGCGGCTAACGAAGGAAACTTTTGAGAAATACCGGAAGCAGGGGGGGATCGTGATCCAGCATTCGATGAAGCCGGAGTGGATCCGGCTGGCGATGGCGTCGCCGTTTGTGATTGTGGCCTCCGACACGATGCCGTATGCGAAGGGTGCGCATCCGCGTGGCGGGGGGACGTTCAGCAAGGTGTTGGGGGAGTATGTAAGGGAGTTGAAGGTGACGACGCTGGTCGAGGCGCTGCGGCGGATGACGCTGTTGCCGGCGCAGAGGCTGGAGGCGTTGTCGCCACAGATGAAGAACAAGGGGCGGATTCGAGTGGGGGCGGACGCCGACATTACCGTGTTTGATCCGGAGACGGTGAAAGACACGGGGACGTATGAGACGGGGCCGCAGTTTTCGCGGGGGATGGCGTATGTGATTGTAAACGGCGTGGCGGTGGTGGATGAGGGGAAAACAGTTGAGAATGTGTTTCCGGGACAAGCGATACGGAGTGTGTTGACAAGCAGCAGGAAGCAGGAGTAGGCTACCAGGCGATTGTTCTTGGCCCTTTAAGCCGAGAGAGAGGTTTCTATATGCGCGCCATATTGGTCATTCTGATGTTGACGACGCTACTTCCAGCGCAAGGAGAATTGCCGCCGGTAGCGAAGCTATTGGTGGATCTGATCCGGATCAATACGTCGAATCCGCCGGGGAACGAGGATCAGATCGGGCAGTTTCTGGCGCCGATTTTCAAGGAGGCGGGCTTTGAGGTAGACATCATTCCGACGCCGCAGAAGGGAAAATCGCACTTTATCGCGCGGCTGAGGGGCAACGGCAAGAAGAAGCCGATTCTACTGGCTGGGCATGCGGATGTGGTGGGAGTAGAGCGGGAGAAGTGGAGCGTGGATCCGTTCGCGGGAGTGGTGCGGGATGGCTATATCGTGGGGCGAGGGGCGATCGATGTGAAGGGAGGGTTGGCGGTGTTCGCGCAGGCGGTACTGGAAATTGCGCGGAGCAAGGTGGAGTTGGACCGGGACATCATTCTGCTGTCGGAGGCGGATGAAGAAGGGGGGCCCTACAACACGGGATGGCTGGCGGAGCGGCATTGGGACAAGATTGATTGTGAGTTCTCCTTGAACGAGGGCGGGTGGATCGTCAAAGACGAAAAAACAAATCAGGTGAAATATGTTTCGATCTCGACGGCGGACAAGGCGGCGATCAACATCCTGATCCGGGCCAAGGGCACATCGACGCACAGTTCGATGCCGCTAGCGGATAATGCGATCTTCCGGCTGTCGCGGGCCATGGCGAAGCTGAGCACCTACGACACGAAGCCGAAGCTGAACGATTCGACGCGGAAGTTTTTTCTGACGTTGGGGGAAGTGTCGGAAGAGCCACTGAAGACGCACTTCAAGAATCTGGTGACCTCGGCGGACCCGGAGACGGTGAAGGCGGCCGACAAGGCGATCAGCGAGAACACGCTGCTGCACGCGATCATGCGGAACACGATTGCCCCGGTGTTTTTGAACGCGGGATTCCGGGGGAACGTGATCCCGGGATCGGCGGATGCGACGATCAATTTTCGGGTGATTCCAGGGACAACGGCAGGAGAACTGATCGATGAATTGCAGACGTTGATCAACGATCCAATGGTGGAAGTGATGGAGGCGCCGATGCGGTTGTCGAATGCGCCGCTGACAGCCGAGCAGGAGAAGGCGATGGCGGCAGCGGCGGAGCGGCGGACGAAGCCGATTCCCGAGTCTCCGTTAACGACGGAGCTGTATGAGGCACTGGCGAAGCATGCGAAGCTGACGTACCCGGAGGCGTTGGTGACGCCTTATCTGTTTCAAGCGGGGACGGACGCGTATGCGTGGCGTTCGCGAGGAGTACCGGTTTATGGGATTTATCCCTATCCGATCACGGCTGAGGATTTGACGCGGATGCACGGCAACGACGAGAGGGTACCGGTGGAGTCGCTGGTGTCGGGATTGAGGATGATCAAGAATCTCCTGTTGGATGTTGCGGCGAAGAAGTAAGGGCGCTTTGCGGGGAGTGAGGAATGGTGAAGGAGGGGAAACCTGGCGGGCTGGCGTGGTGTCGAAGGGATTGAAAGGCGGTGGAGCGATGGCGATGGGGAACCAGGCCGGCGGGATCCATGTAACGCCGATAATCGATGTGTTGCTGGTGTTGTTGATCATCTTTCTGGTGATTGCTCCGGAGAGAGCGAAGGGGCTGGAGGCGAAGGCGCCGGGGGAGGCAGCAGCGAAAGAGGCGGAGGATGTGTGGAGGTGAGTGGAGGCCGGGATGGGGAGATCCGGGCGAAGCAGGAAGTGATGGGAATGGAGGGACGGCGGGGCGGCTAAGGGAGATGCTCGGGCGGCGGGCGGCGCGGGTGCTCGATGTGGCGCGGGATGAAGGTCTAAATCAGGTGGCGCTGATGCGGAAGCCTAGGTAAGGATCTCCTTGATGACCTCGCCCTCGACGTCGGTGAGGCGGAACATGCGGCCGTTATAGGGGTAAGTGAGGCGGGTGTGGTCGAAGCCGAGGCAGTGGAGGATGGTGGCGTGGACGTCGTTGACACTCTTGCGATTCTCTTCGGCGGCGAGGCCGAACTCGTCGGTGGAGCCGAGGATGGAGCCGCCTTTGATGCCGCCGCCGGCGAGCCAGATGGAGAAGCCATAGGGGTTGTGATCGCGGCCATCCATGCGCTGAGAGATGGGGAGGCGGCCGAACTCACCGTGCCAGATGACGAGGGTGGAGTCGAGCAGGCCGCGGGACTCGAGGTCGGCGAGGAGACCGGCGATGGGCTTGTCGGTTTCACCGCAGTGCATTTCGTGATTTTCGCGGATGTCCCAGTGGGCGTCCCAGCTTTCCTGGAAGTTGCCGCCGCCGGAGAAGATCTGGACGTAGCGAACGCCGCGTTCGACGAGGCGGCGGGCCATGAGGGCCTGGCGGCCGAAGTATTCGCTGCGGGGTTCATCGAGGCCGTAGAGGGCGCGCGTGGCGGGGGACTCTTTGTTGAGGTCGACGGCTTCGCTGGCCTCAGTCTGCATTTTGTAGGCGAGCTCGTAGGAGGCGATGCGGGCGGAGAGTTCGCTGTCCTGGGGATTTTTCGCGAGGTGGTCTTCGTTGAGTTTTTGGAGGAAGGCGAGCCAGCGGCGCTGGCGCGAATCGTCCATGTCCTTGGGGGGCTTGAGATCGACGATGGGATCGCCGGTGGAGCGGAACTGGGTGCCCTGGAAGGCAGCGGGCATGAAGCCATTGCCCCAGTTGGGAGCGCCGCCGATGGGGCCGCCGCGGGGGTCGGAGAAGACGACGAAGGCGGGGAGATTCTGATTTTCGGTGCCTAGGCCGTAGGTGACCCAGGAGCCCATGGAGGGGTAGCCGGCCTGGATGAAGCCGGTGTTCATCTGGTAGAGGGCGGGGGCATGGTCATTGGACTTGGAGTACATCGAGCGGATGAGGGCGAGTTTGTCGACGTGTTTGGCGACATGGGGGAAGAGGGTGGAGACGTCCATGCCGCAGCGGCCGTGCTTTTTCGATTCCCAGAGGGAGGGCATGAGGCCACCGGGAGTGCCTTGAGAGGGGACGACGCTTTTGCCGGGGATGGTTTCGCCGGCGTGTTTGACGAGGTAGGGTTTGGGGTCGAAGGTGTCGATGTGGCTGACGCCGCCGTAGCAGAAGATGGAGATGACTGCTTTGGCTTTGGCGGGGAAGTGGGGCTGGCGAGGGGCCATGAGGGAGGCGCCGCTGAGAAGTTCAGCAGCGGCGATGCCGGCGATGCCACCGCCGGCGCGGTGCAGGAGTTCACGGCGGGACCAGAAGCGTTTTTCCATGGGTGGGATCTCCTTAAGGGATATAGACGAACTCGTTGGAGTTGAACAGGGCCTGGCTGAAGTCGATTTTGGCGTTTTTGCCGGCAGAGAGGAAAGCGAGGGAGCGTTCGCGCTCGGATTGAGAGGGAGGGCGGGAGAAGGCGTGCTCGAAGGCGAGGGAGATGAAGCGGTTGGGGTCACCGGCGGATAGTTGGTCGAGGCGATCGGCGAAGCGGCGGGCGTGGAGGGCGACAAAGCTGTTGTTCATGAGGATGAGGGCCTGGGGGGCGACGGTGGAGCGGCTGCGGCGGGCGCAGGAGCCGATGGTGTCTGGTTTGTCGAAGACTTCGAACATGGGCAGGGGGATGCTGCGTTTGGAGAAGACGTAGAGGCTGCGGCGCCAGGTGGAGGGGTCGTCGTCGGGGCGGCCGATCCAGGTGCGCTTGGAGGAGGCCTGGAAGAGGCTGGGGTCGATGTAGGGGAAGACGGGTTCGCCACCGACGGAGCGGTCGAGGGAGCCGGCGACGGCGAGGATGGAATCGCGGATGATCTCACCTTCGACACGGCGGCGAGGCATGCGCCAGAGGAGGCGGTTATCGGGGTCGATGGTGAGGTTGGCGGGAATGTCGTCGCTCGCCATCTGGTAGGCGGCGGAGGTGAGGATGAGACGGTGGAGGGGTTTGAGGCGCCAGCCGTTGTCCATGAGTTCGAGGCTGAGCCAATCGAGGAGTTCGGGGTGGGAGGGGCGCTCGCCCATGCGGCCGAAGTTATTGGGGGTGCGGACGAGGCCTTCGCCGAAGTGGTGCTGCCAGATGCGATTGACCATGACGCGGGCGGTGAGGGGGTTGTCGCGGCTGGTGATCCAGCGGGCGAAGCCGGCGCGGCGGTGGCTGGTTTTGGCATCGGCGGGAGGGGCGGGGAAGGGCCACTCGGATTGTTGGACGACGCTGAGGACGCCGGGCTGCATGACGGAGCCTTTTTGGCTGCCGCGGTGGAGGAAGTAGCTGGGTTCGGGTTGGGGGCCGGCCTCGGTGATGGCCATGGCGGTGGGGAGGGGTTTGGGCTTTTGCTTTTCGAGGGCGGCGATTTGCTGATTGAGTTCGACGTGGCGGGCCTTGTCGGCGGGGGAGAAGCGTTGGGGCAGGGATTCCGGCGTGCCCATGAGGGTTTTTTCGATTTGGATGACGTTGAGCTTCTGGCCTTCGTTGCGCTGTTCGGGCGGGGTGGCGAGAGCGAGCTTCATGTAGTCGGGGAGAGCGGCTTTCTTTTCGGCGATGTAGGCATCCTTGTAGGGTTTGATGAGGGCCTCCAATTCTTTCTTAAGGGGGGCCTGGAGGTCCTGGATGCGCTTAAGTTCGGCTTTGTGAGCGGCGACCTGATCGGGCGAGACAAGGGGGCGGTCTTCGGATTTGATGGGCCAGAAGACGGCCTGCATGCGGTAGTAGTCTTTTTGCGGGATGGGGTCGAATTTATGGTTGTGGCAGCGGGCGCAACCGACGGTGAGGGCCATGAGGGAATTGGCGGTGGTGGAGACGACATCATCGAGCTCGTCGAGGCGGGTCTGCTCGTTTTTGATGTTATTTTCGGGGCCGAGGCGTAGGAAGCCGGTGGCGATGGAGGCGTCGTTGTCGCCGGGGAAGAGTTCGTCGCCGGCGATCTGTTCCTGAAGGAAGCGGTCGTAGGGTTTGTCGGCGTTGAAGCCGCGGGTGAGGTAATCGCGGTAGCGCCAGGCGTTGTCGCGGTCGCGATCGTATTCGTAGCCGCCGGAATCGGCATAACGGGCGACATCCATCCAGTGGCGAGCCCAGCGTTCGCCGTAGTGAGGGGAGGCGAGGAGGCGATCGACGACGGTTTCCCAGGCATTGGGGGAGTTGTCGGCGAGGAAAGCCTCGACTTCTTCGCGGGTGGGTGGGATGCCAATGACGTCGAGGTAAGCGCGGCGGATGAGAGTGCGGCGGTTGGCGCGGGGTGAGGGGGAGAGGGATTTTTCCTGCCAGCGGGCTTTGAGGAAGGCGTCGATGGACTGAAAGCCAGGCTTGCGGATGGGAGGCTTGAAGGCCCACCAGGCGCGTTCCTGCGGTTTGATGGGGCGATCTTCGAGGCGGGCGAGAGCGGCGGCAGCCTCGGAGGCGGGGAGGGTAGCGGGTGCGGCCCAATCGGCGCCGGAATCGATCCAGGATTTGAGGATGGAGAGTTGAGAGGGGGTGAGCGGTTTATTGGGGGGCATGTGCGGCTCTTCGAGATGGGCCGCAAAGCGATAGAGAAGGCTGTCGTTGGACTTACCGGGGGTTAGTGCGGGACCGCGGGAGCCGCCTTTGAGGGCGAGGTCGCGAGAGGTGAGGTTGAGGCCGGCGGAGGTGAGGGAAGTGGCGCCGTGGCAAGGGGCGCAGTTCTCTTTGAGAATCTGGGGCCCGTCCGCGGCGGAGGCGAGAAGGGCACCGACTAGGAGACACCAAAAAGAGCCACGAAACATGCTGTCATTATATGAAAAAGGCCACCCGAAGGTGGCCTTTTCCTGTGACTGGAGTTGACTTTTACTTGCGACGCCGAGCGTAGGCGATGGAGAGAAGGCCAGCGCCGAGAAGGGCATAGGTGGAGGGTTCGGGGATGTCACCGGGGGGCGGGGGCGGTGGCTCTGGCGTTCCGCCACCATTCTGGCTCGTTGCGACGCGGAGGTTATCGAGGATGAGGAAATCACCGCCATAGGTGGGGTCCTGGTCACCTTTAGCAGAGCCCATAACAATGCTGAACGAGGTGATGGTTGCCCCCCCATCACCGACCCAGCCGATTTGTCTACCTGTACCCAGGCAGTTGCCGCAAACGCCCGAGTTGGTTTGTGACAAAGCTGAGGAGGTTTGTGATGTGTTTGAAAGATTGACTACCAGTGCGTGGGCGCTAGAACCGACCGTTCCTGAATTGCTATCAAAATAATCAATCAAAAATTCGCTGACTCCAGAAGAGAAAGTGAAAGTGAGGGTGCGTACGAAGCTGTTTGAATTGGTGACAGAACCACCATTCCAGGTTTGAAGATATTGACCAGACAAACTGCCTACTCCAGCCGTGGTTGACGTGCCGTACACACCACCGACTGTATTTCCGACCCGTCCGGTGTTCCCGTTGTTAAAAGAACTTGGTGTGGATGGTCCACTGGCAGTAATGACTACCTGAACCCCGTTTGCCAGAGTAAATGTAGGCAAAGTAGTAAAGGATGCTACGGGAAATGTTGCGGTATTGTCAAAGTTCTGCAAGGCAGAACTCGGGCCGGTCAAGTTTGTTCCTGTGGTGCTGGTGATCAAGCCGGCGAAGGAGGCTAGCGAGGCTCCCAGCAGCAGGCAGAATGTGGAAAGTAAACGTTTCATGAAAAATCCTCCGTAATCATAGTACTAAAGATAGAGTCCGTGAAGTTTTGATGGTAGTACAAAACACTCCTTATTGCAAGAAATTTCGGTGGTAGTGCTGAAATTTGAAGGGTGTGGGGGGAAGGACCAGGCAGTACTTTTTTGGGGGCTTGCAGATCGTCGTAGGGGGCTTGATTGGATTTGGTACTAGCTGATTGGCAAGAGTTTGGTATTGTGGCAGTAGTCCTTCTTCGGGCAATCGCTGGAATTTTTTCAGAGGAAAGTCCGGTCTCCGTGGGGCGCTGTGCCGGCTAACGGCCGGGCTGGACTGCTCAAAGCGGTTTGGACGGAAAGTGCCACAGAAAATATACCGCTTGTCTGCCACTGGCGGAGAAGTAAGGGTGAAAAGGTGCGGTAAGAGCGCACCGCGGGGCGAGTAATCGCACCTGGCAGGGAAAACCCCACAGGGAGCAAGGCCAAATAGGGGAGCAGAGGCGGCCCGTCTCGATAGGACTCCCGGGTAGGCTGCTGGAGCGGTGCAGTAATGTGCCGCCTAGAGGAATGATTGCCTACGGTGAGGCGGAAGCTGAGCCGTGACAGAAACCGGCTTACGAGGAGAAGGACGTAAAAAGGAGAATCCCGCCGGGGCGTGAAGGCGACCGGCGGGATTTTTGCAAGACCTATGCGTGAGGCAATCGGTCTACAGTCATAGCGGCTCCGGGCACTGTCGGAGCCTTCAAGTGATCAAGGCTGCTTCAGCAGTCAATCACCTCACGCTTTGTCTCGTCAGAATTACAACCATTTATCATTTCGACTGGACCACCTCCTTTCTCAGTGATACTGGCAGAATAAGGCTGCGGGAGCGGGGTAGTCAAGAGAAAAATCGTGGCGGCCACAAGGAGCGGTGGGGTTTTTCGGGAGGCTACATTGAGTTGGGGGAAGGTGGAGTGGTTCTAAAAGGAGTAGAATCTTTAGCGTGTCCGTGATGGAGGCCCAGTATGCCGGGATGGTGAAGCCGGGAAGCCGGAGGGCGTTTCTCGGATTTTTTCTGATCGGGATGCTGTTGGGGGTACCTGGGACGGCGCTGGTGGTGTGGGGATATCATTTGAATCCGCCGTATGTTGGGATTGGGGTGCATTTTTTGAGTTTTGCGGGGGGAGTGCTGGCGGCGTTGTGGGCGAGCCGGAGGATGTTGGACTGGTTGGGGGTGCATGGGGGGCTGAAAGCGGGAGCGGTGGTTGCAGCGATTGGAATTGTGATGGTGGAGATGGGAGCGCCGCCGGTGGCGGAGCTTTGGCGGGATCTGGCGCTGGGGCTGGTGGGAGTGGCGCAGGGGATGGTGATGGCGGCGACGTTTCAGCTTTTGCGGCGGTTGTATGAACAGGACCCGGCGGCGACGGTGAATCTGGCGGGGGGGCTGATGGGACTGGGGACGTTTATGACGGCGTTGTTGGGAGCGCTGGCGTATGCGGGTTTGGATTTCGAGGGGGTGTTTTTGCTAGTGTCGCTGGCGCCGTTCGGGATGGCGGTGTGGATGTTTCGCAAGGGAAATCCGGTGCGGGAGGAGGGCTTGGATCTGGGTTTTCAGGCGGTGTGGCGGGAAACGCGGAGCCCGGTGCATGTGCTGTTCGCGGGGTTGTTGTTTTTTGAGACGGCGGCGGAGGTATCGGTGCTTGA
The DNA here is from genome assembly GCA_019931185.1 of Bryobacter sp. CoA8 C33. GTDB lineage: Bacteria > Acidobacteriota > Terriglobia > Bryobacterales > Bryobacteraceae > Bryobacter. The sequence continues at coordinate 11,735 of JAINDK010000071.1, read as the reverse complement.
ATGGGTGCCGCTGCATCTGGTGTTGCGCTCGGGGATGAGCCCGGGGCAAGCGCTGGGAATTTTGAGCTATTACTGTATGGTGTTGTTGGCGGGGCGGATCGTGGCGCAAACGCTGATGCGGCATGTGGCGCACCGGCGGCTTTTGCTGGCGAGCGCGGCGATGTCGTGGGTGGGGATTCTGATGTTTGGGAGCACGGACAATCGATTTGGGGCTTTATTGGGGCTGAGTTTGGCGGGGTTTGGGTTTGCGTTTGTGTATCCGCTATTGGTGGAGCGGATCGGCAACCGGTTTGTGGAGTATCAGTCGAGTTTGTTCCATGGAATTTTTGGTTTGGGGATGCTGGGCGGTTTTCTGGCGCCGGCGGCGATTGCGTTTGGGGCGGCCTGGGGGAGTGAGACGTCGGCGATGACGGTGCCGTTGTGGTGCAGCCTGGTGGTTTTTGTGATTCTGGCGCTGATCTGGGTGGAGTCGAAGATCAGCGGGAGCCGAGTTGTTCGAAGCTGAGGTTGAGGATGGGGTAGCGCTGCCAATCTTGGTAATCGAAGTGCCACCATTCGTCGTCGTTGACGGTGAAGCCTTGTTGTTCCATGGCGCGGCGGAGGAGGCGGCGGTGGAAGCGCTCGAGAGAGGAGCCGCCGGGGTAATCGGGGTAAGCGCGGGGTGAGAACTCATCGAAGCCGCTGGGCATGGTGAGGGGTTGGCCGGACTGGAGGTCGTAAAGAGAGAGGTCGACGGCGCAGCCGCGATTGTGGCGGGAGCCGCGGGCGGGATTGGCGACGAAGTTGCGCTGGTGGGGCGGGGTGGCATCCCAGAACATGCGGGTGACGCGCCAGGGGCGGTAGGCGTCATGGATGAGGAGGCCGACACGGGAGGAGGCGAGTTGCTGGTGGGCGCGGAGGAGGGCTTGGGCGGCGGGGCGCTGGAGGTAGGCGGCGGGTTGAGAATAAAGAGCGGCGCCCATGAAGTTGTTGCTGGTGGCGTAACGGATGTCGAAGTGGAGAGAGGGGGAGAGGGTACGAAGGTTGACGAGATCGGGGGGGAGAAGATGGGGGGGCTGGGCGGGGGGCTGGGCGGCGTCGGCGATCGGGCGGAGCGCGGAGACGGGCTGCTCGAGTTGGATGCGGAAGTCGCGATTGGGATCGGGGAGGCGGGGGAGGGTTTGGCCGTGCCAGAGGAGGCCAGCGGGGGAGACCGGGTTGGTGGCGGGATTGTAGGGAGTGAGGTGTTGGCGATTGGCGAGGGCGAGGAGTTGGCCGTTGTGCTCGAGGAGGATGACGGACTGGGAGGCATTGCCGTATTCACCGAGCAGGGGGGAGGAAAAGGGGCGGGGGGGAGCGGGGTATTGTTCGAGCGAGGAGAGGTCAGGGGCGGCGACTTCGATGAGAGCGGGGGGTAAGGAGGATTCGAGGCGGAGGGAGGTGGGGGTGCCGGGGCTGAGAAGCTGGCGCTCGAAGCGGGAGGGCCAGAAATGGGGAGTGAATTCGAAGAGGGCCGGGGTGGAGAGGGAGGGATTCCAGTAGAAGTTGCGGGTATCGGTGAAGAGGGTTTTTCCGGTGGCATCGAGCCAGTGGAGGGTGAGGAAGTCGTTGACGCCAGCGAGAGGGCGGTCGAGGCGGAGACGGAGGTGTGGGGTGGAGGGGGTGAGATCGAATTGGGTCGAGGTGCGGGGGAGCCAGCGGGCGGGGGTGGGCGGGGTAGGCGTGAAGGTGTAGGCGGCGATTTGCTGGTTGTGGGAGCGGGAGGGGAAGGTCTTGAGGTGGAGTGGTTGCTTGCCCTGGGAGAGGGCGAGGGCGACGACGCGATTCCACTGTTCGGCGTAGAGGGGCATGACGTCGGAGACGAGCCAGATTTGGCGTTGCTTGTGGATGAGGGAGGAGAGTTGGGCGGTGGTTTCGGGGGAGAGTTGGGCGGGGAGGGTTTGGAAGTAAAGCTCGGTGGGGGAGAGGCGGCCGCCGCTGAGAGTTTCGAGGATGTGGGCGATGCCCCAGGAGGTGGTGACGGGCTGGTGATCGGGGTGCTGTTGGAGCCAGAGGGCGAGGGAAGTGGTCATGTCGGACCAATGGTTGATGCCGCCTGTGGCGCGTGCTGCGTGGGTGTACCAGATGTAGGAGCGGGTGGCATCGGCGGCGGCCCAGAGGGCGAGGGCGAGGGGGAGGGGGAGAAGCTTGCGGGGGAGAGCGAAGAAGGCCATGGCGGCGGCCATTTGCCAGAGGGGGGCCATGAGGAGGACATGGTGCATGCGGCCGGCGTCGGGGAAGAAGAGGTTCCCGACCCAGATGCCGGAGGCGGTGGAGAGGAGAAAGAGAGCGGGGCGGTGGCGGGTGTAGAGGGCGGCGGGGAAGGCGAGGAGGAAGAGCAGGAGGAGGGCGGGGCCACGGGAGAGGTAAGCGGGAGGCGGGCCGACGGTGAACTCGATGGTCCAGGAGCCGCGAAGCATGAGGTTGAGGGAATGCCAGCGGGAGGCGAGGAGGGTGGGCCAATCGGTGGGGAGGCGGGAGCTTTGTTTGCCGAAGCCGAGGACGACTTCGGGAACGGAGAAGGTGAAGTAGAGGATGGGGCTAAGGATGAGGAGGGCGAGCAGGAGGGCGGCGGGGAGGTGAAACCAGCGGAGGTGCTGGCGGATGGGCCGGAAGTAGAACAGTAAGGCGGCGGGCAGGAGGGAGCCGAGGATCCAGAGGAAGGTGAGTTTCTCGTGGAAGGCAAGGGCGAGAGAGGCGGTGGCAAGCAGGAGGGGGAGGGAGCCGCCGGAGGTGAACCAGGTGTGGAGGAAATGGAGGGCGATGAGGGTGAGGAGTTGTTGGAGGAGGAAGGGGCCGAAGTTGGTGGGGAAGTGGAGGATGAGCTCGACGTCGGCGAGGAGAAGAGCGAGGGCGAAGAGGGCAGCCCAGGGGCCGGCATGGCGGCGGGTGAGGGACCAGGCGAGGGCGCAGATGGCGAGGGCGAGGGTGAGATTGGTGAAGCGGGAGACGAGTGGGGAGGAGCCGAAGAGGCGGTAGGGGAGGGCGTAGACGAAGGCATCGAGGGAGCCGACATAGGGCATGGTCATGAAGGGGATGGGGCGGTGGTTGAGAGTGATGCCGTGGGGGGGATTGATGCGTTCTTCGGCGCCGAAGGCGAGCTTGACGGCGGTGGGGAGGAAGTGGGCTTCGTCGTATTCCATGCCGAGGCTGGTGAGCCAGGGGACGGTGGCGGCGAGCAGGGCGGAGAAGGCGAGGAGGAAGAGGAGTGGTTCGAGCCAGCGGCGCATCAGTTTGTGATGTTGAGGATTTTGGCGGGGCTGCGTTTGCCGTCGGGATTGAGGATGACGACGGAGACTTTGCCGGGTTTGGCGAAAGCTTCGGGGGGTATGACGGCGCCGAGTTGGTCGGTATTGCCGAAGGTGGTTTCGACTTCCTTGTCGTTGAGGAGGACCTTGGCGCCGGGGAGGAAATTGATGCCGACGATGCCCATGGCGGAGATGCCGTTGGGCTGGACGTTGAAGGGTTTAGCGGCGGGGGTGGTATCTGGGTGAAGGGAGCGGATTTCGGGGGCGGGGCCGGTTTTGGCGAGGACGATCCAGGCGAGGGGATTGCTGGTGCGGCCGTCGGGGGTCTCGACGGTGACGACATAGCCGGCAGGTTTGGCGAAGAGGGGTGGGGGGACGAGGGCAGCGAGGGAGGCGCCGTCGCTCGAGGCAGTCTCAAGGGGCATGCCATTGAGCTTGATGCGGGAGCCTTTGACGAGGTTGGCGCCGAGGACGCTGAGAGCGCTTTGGCCGTTGGGCTGGGGCTGGAAGGGCTGGCCTTCGACTACCTTGTCGGGGACAAGGCGATCGATGCGGGGGCCGGGGAGCGTGGGAGCTTTTTCCTTTTCGGAGACACAGGAGGAGAGAACGAGGAACGCCAGAAGAATGGAAAAAAAGCGCATACGAACTTAGGGTAGACGAAAGACCCAATACCTGCCATCGTCGAAGATGGTTTCGGCGCCGGGCAGGGGGGCAAAAGGGCGGACGAGGCCGGAGGAAAGGAATTCCTGGCCGTAGATGGTGCCACCGCGTTCGGCGCGCTGGCGGTCGATGATGATGAAGCGGAAACCGTTTTGGCGGAGGCGGGCAAGCATGGCGGAGGTGGAGAGGATGGGTTTGCCGGTATTGACATCGCCAAGCCAGGTGTAGGTGTAGGCGCCGAACCAATCGCCGTAGGAAAGGCCGGGGGTGTAGGCGCGGATATCGTCGCAGAACCAGGTATAGGTTTTGTCGCCGGGGCGGATGTATGGGCGGAGGGCGAGCGTGGCGCGGTAGTAGGGGAGGACGGCGTTGAGAACGGACTGGGTGGCGGGCCAAGTGACGGGAGGGGGTACGCCGTAGCGGATGAGGTTGGAGGTGAGTAAGGCGGTGGAGAGGAGCAGCGGAAGGGTGATGAGGGCGAGGAGAGGGCCGGGGGCGCGGAGGGAGCGCCAGGCGCCGAAAAGGAGGATGGTCCAGAGGGGGAGGAGGCAGGCTTCGTAGCGCATAACCTGGCCGGAGCGGAACCAGAAGAGGGTGAACAGGAGGCTGCCGGCGAGGATGGTGGGGGTGGAGCGGTCGAGGGGGATGAGACGGGGTCTGCGGAGGGTGAGGGCGGCGATAGAGGTGAGCAGGAGGAAGGCGAGAGCGGGACCGAAGCGGAAGAGGTCGGCGTAGCGCTCGGGGGGGATGGTGATCATGTGCCAGGGGAGGGAGAGGAAGGCGGGGAGGTCGTGGCCGACACCGTAGCCGGCATTGACCTTGAAGAGGGCGGCGGTATCGGGCGAGTTGGAGAGAAAGGGGTAAAAGGGGGAGCCGGTGGCGCGCCAACCGCGCCACCACCAGGGGAGGCTGACGGCGAGGACGGGCAGGCCGAGGGAGAGGGCACGGCGCCAGGGCAGGGAGCGGGTACGGAGAGCGGTGAGGAGGAAATCAGCCAGGAGGAAGCAGGCGACAACGAGGAGGCCCTGGAGTTTACTGGCCGCGGCGGCGCCGAGGATGAGGCCGGCGAGGAGGAGGCGGCGGGGAGCGAGCGAGAGCATGAGGGTGACGCCGGCGGCGAGCCAGGTGGTGAGGGCGAAGTCGGCGTATTCCTGGCGGGAAGAATAGCTGAAGATGGGTGAGCCGAAAACGAGCCCGGCGGCGGCGAGGACGCCCCAGCGGAGCCGGTAGCGGCGGGCGTAATGGGCGAAGAGATGGATGAGGATGAAGAGGAATTCGAGGTTTACGAGTTTAATGAGATTGGCGTCGCCGGTGAGCCACCACTGGCGGAGGTAGAGCATGACGGGCATGTGGGGCTGGGCATTGAAGCGGATGCCTTCGTGATAGAGGATCTTCTGGTGATCCATGTAGTGGCGGGCCGAGGCCATGTGGTACATGGTGCTGTCGTACTCGAGGATGGGGAGCATGAGGTCGGGCAGATAGAAGAGGAAGAGGGGGATGGCCCAGAGCCAAGCAAGGCGGGGGCGGGGAAGGCGGAGTGAACGGTAGCAGAGAGCGAGGCCGATGAGGCCTTCGAGGAGGGTGAAGATGAGGATGCCGCGAAAGGTGAGGCGGCCGAAGAAGCCGAAGAGGAAGAGGCCCAGGGCGGCGAGGCTGGAGCCGAGAGCGAGAGCGGAGGCGTGTTTGAGGGGGGAGGGGAGATGGAGGCGGAGGCGGGTGAGGAGGGCGAGGCCGAAGAAGTAATCGGCGAGAAAGATGGGGAGGGAAGTGAGCAGGGCCTGGAGGGCGTAGCGAAACAGGAGAATGGGATCAAAAGAGGGGTCGGCGATTTGGGAGAGAAACGTTTGGGCGTTGGGGAGCCACCAGTCGGGAAACCAGCTCCAAACCTGGGGAGTCACGCCGGGGAGCTCGACTCCTGGGCGACGTTGCGGGCGGGTTCTGGGGAGGGCTGTTCCATGGGAGTGAAGCGGTATTTGAGCAGGGTGTACATAGCGTGGAAGCCATCCTGCCAGCGAATTTTCTTGCCTTCGAGGATGCCGCGGGCGTTATAGCGGATGGGGACTTCGTGGATGTGGTGGCCGAGGCGGCGGACCTTGGCGGTGACCTCGGGGCAGAACTCAAAGCGGAGGCAGCGCAAGCGCATGGCGCGGAGGACATCGATGCGGAAGGCTTTGTAGGCGGTGGCTTCGTCGGTGATGCGGCAGCCGTAGAGGATGTTGGTGGTGAGGGTGAGGATTTTGTTGGCGAGCCAGTTGGCGAACTTCATACCCTCGAGCTTGCCCTGAAAGCGGCTGCCGTAGACGACGGAGGCCTGGCCGTCGACGATGGGCTGGAGAACGGCGAGGTAGTCGTTGGGATCGTATTCGAGGTCGCCGTCCTGGATGAGGACGATGTCGCCGGTGGCCTTGCGGATGCCGATGCGGATGGCGGCGCCTTTGCCGAAATTTTCGACGGAATGGTGGACCATGACGAGGTCCTTATAGCGGCTGAGGAGTTCGGTGGTGCCGTCGGTGGAGCCGTCGTCGACGATGATGATTTCCTTTTGGCAGCGGGCGGGGAGGGGAGCCTTCATGACGCGGTCGAGCACCATGGGGAGGACGTTGACTTCGTTGTAGACGGGGATGATGATGGAGATCTTCAAAGTCGGCTTTCCCTGATCTTACTTCTTTTCGAGGACGGCGAAAACGCTTTGGCCGAAGGGAGGGGGAATGAGGGATTCGAGCTTGTCCATGAGGGGGACGAGGTATTTGTCGAAGAGGTCGATCTGGCCTTCGGACTGTTCCTGGCGTTTGAGGATTTTGGCGTTGACCCACCAGCCGAAGAAGCCGATGGTGTTCATGTAACGGAGAGTGAGGGGGGAGAAGCCGGCTTTTTCCGCTGTTTCGCGGAAGCTGGAGAGGGTGTAGCGGCGGTAATGGCCGAGGTGGCGGTCGATGGGGCCGTAGAGGGCCATGAAGGCGGGGACGATGAGAACAGCGCGGCCGCCGGGGGGGAGGATGGAGGCGAAGGCGCGGAGGGTGCCGAGGTCGTCTTCGATGTGTTCGAGGACGTTGAGGCAGACGACGGAATCGGGTTGGGCGTCCTTGAGGGCGAGAAAGCCGGGGTGCATGGCGTCGAGAACGCGGGACTGGATATTGGGCTGGGAGCCGAAGCGGGCCTGGTGTTCGGCGATGCAGGCGGGTTCGATGTCGATGCCGATGACGAGTTCGCGGGCGGCGAGCAGGCGGGTGAAGTTGCCGATGCCGCAGCCGACTTCGACGATGCGGCGGCCGAGGGGGGCGATGGCGAGGCGGGCCTGCCAGGCGAAGTAATTGACGGCGCGGGACATGCGCTGCTGGTCGCGCACGGTGTATTCGGCGGTAGTGGAGACTTCGGTGGGGAGCAAATCAATATTCTACGCGAGGGCCTGGGCGGATACACTGAGGGGATAACGCATGAGCAGCTTGTTAGACCGCCTGAAGCAGGGAATCCAGAAGACGCGGAGCGGGTTTACCGGTTCACTGGATGCGCTGATTCATGGGCGTAAGGAGATCGACCCGGATCTGCTGGAGGAGTTAGAGTACACGCTGATTGGCTCGGATATCGGGGTGAGGACGGCGACGGAGATTCTCGAGGGAATCCGGCAGCGTGTGGAGCGGCAGCAATTGGGGGACGCGGCGGAATTGCGGGCGATGATCCGCGAGCAGTTGCAGGAGATTCTGGAGGCGAACGAGCGGCCGATGAAGCGGGCGGCGAGCGGGCCGACGGTGGTGATGATTGTTGGGGTGAACGGGGTGGGGAAGACGACGACGATCGGGAAGCTGGCGAACCGGTTCAAGAGTGAAGGGGAGAGAGTGCTGATTTGCGCGGCGGACACGTTTCGGGCGGCGGCGATCGAGCAGTTGGAGGTGTGGGCCGAGCGCAGTGGGGTAGACATGATCCGGCAGCAGACGGGGGCGGACCCGAGCGCGGTGTTGTTTGACGCCCTGAAGGCGGCCGAGGCGCGCGAGACGGGCGTAGTGCTGGTGGATACGGCGGGGCGGCTGCACAACAAGGCGCACCTGATGGCGGAGCTAGAGAAGATGACACGGACGGCGCGGCGGGTGATCGAGGATGCGCCGCACGAGGTGTGGCTGGTGCTCGATGCGACGACGGGGCAGAACGGGCTCGAGCAAGCGAAGAAGTTTACCGAGAGCGCGGGAGTGACGGGGATTGTGTTGACGAAGCTGGACGGGACGGCGAAGGGAGGCGTGGTGGTGGCGATTGCGCGGGAGATGAATCTGCCGATTCGCTTTGTGGGGGTGGGGGAACAGATTGAGGATTTGATTCCATTTGAGGCGGACAAGTTTGTTGCATCCTTATTCGACAATTGAGCGGAACGAGAGGGTGAGCGGGCCGATGCGCGCGGCACTGGAGCTGGCGCGCGGGGCGATGGGGCAGACGAGCCCGAACCCGAGCGTGGGGTGCGTGGTGGTGCGGGACGGCGTGGTGATCGGGCGGGGGGCGCATATTTACGCGGAGAGGGATCATGCCGAGGTGGTGGCGTTGCGCGAGGCGGGCGAGGGGGCGCGGGGGGGCGAGGTTTATGTAACGCTCGAGCCATGCAGCCACGAGGGACGGACGGGGCCATGCGTGGAGGCGCTGATCGCGGCGGGGGTGGCGCGGGTGACGGTGGCGATGGAGGACCCGAATCCGGCGGTATCCGGGGCAGGGATTGAGAGGCTGACGAAGGCGGGGATTCGCGTTGAATGGGAGGAGGAAGCCAGGGTTGAGGCGGAGCGGATCAATGAGCCGTTCACGCATTACATGCGCACGGGCAGGCCGCTGGTGACGCTGAAGAGCGCGCTGACGCTGGACGGGAAGATCGCGGCGCCGGAGGATAACGGGGGCTGGATTACGAGTGAGCTGGCGCGGGGGCATGTGCAGACCCTGAGGCACTGGAGCGATGTGATGATCACGGGGATCGGAACGGTGCTGGCCGACGACTGCCTGTTGACGGACCGGACTGGGGAGAAGCGGTCGCGGCCGCTGTTGCGGGTGGTGGTGGATTCGCAGGGGCGGCTGCCGTTGAATTCGCGGATGGTGGGGAGCGGGGCGGGGGATGTGATGGTGGCGACGACGACGGCGTGTTCGGGGGAGAGGCGGCGGGCGCTCGAGGCCAAGGGAGTGGAAGTGCTGGTGCTCGATGCGGCGGGGGGGCGGGTGAGCCTGGAGTTGCTGGTGCAGGAACTGGGCCGGAGGCGGTATTTATCGGCGATGATCGAGGCGGGGAGCAAGTTGAACTGGGCGGCGCTCGAGAGTGAGGTAGTGGACAAGGTGTTTTTCTATTACGCGCCGAAGATTTTGGGAGGGATGAAGTCGTTGCCAGTGGCGGGGGGGCTGGGGCGGAGGAGCCGGGTGGATGCGATTCAATTAGAGGATGTACGGTTGCATCCGGTGGCGCCGGATGAGTTTGCCGTGGAAGCGAGGGTGAAGAAGGGCTAGATGTTTACGGGACTGATTGAGACGTTGGGGGAGGTGGTGAGTCTTGAGGTGAAGCCGACGGGGGCGAGGCTGCGGATTGCTTCGGCCGTGGCGACGGAGGATGCCCGGGAGGGGGACTCGATTTGCGTGAACGGGGTGTGCTTGACGGCGCTCGATATCAGCGGGGGGAGTTTCGCGGCGGACCTGGCGCCGGAGACGCTGGCGCGGACGAATCTGGGTGAGCTGGCGGCGGGGATGGCGGTGAATCTGGAGCGGAGCCTATTGCCGACGGCGCGGCTGGGCGGGCATATTTTGCAGGGGCATGTGGATGGGGTGGGGATCGTGGCGGAGTTGCGTGAGCTGGGGGAAGGGAACTGGTGGATTACGGTGGAGGTGCCGGAGGAGTTGGAGCGGTATCTGGTGTTGAAGGGCTCGATCGCGATTGACGGGATCAGCCTGACGGTGGCGGCGGTGGAGGGCCGGAGGGTGAGCGTGACGCTCATCCCGCATACGTGGAAGCATACGAACCTGTCGCGGCGGAGGGAAGGGGACCGGGTGAACCTGGAGACGGATGTGATTGCGAAGTATGTGGAGAAGATGCTGAGCCGGATTGTGTTGCCGGAAAAGCACTAGTGCGGGGGTGGCGCGTGTGAAAATGGGGGCATGGCGACGCATGTTGAGGCGCTGGCCGGGCGCTCGTTAGCAGTAGAGAAGGCGCGGGGGATTCACTGGACGGTATGGCTGATGGCGATGGCCTGCACGTCGGCGGTAATTGGGGCGCATTGGGATATCAGCTGGCATTCCTCGATCGGGCGGGACAATTTTTGGACGCCGGCGCACATGGCGATCTATCTGTGCGGGGTGCTGGGGGGAGCGAGCGCGGGGTGGCTGATCTTCGTCAATACGTTCGGGTTGGCGGGAGGGGAGAGGGCCAAGACGGTGGGGGTGTTTGGATTTCGGGCGCCGCTGGGGGCGTTTCTGGTGGCCTGGGGCGGGGTGGCGATGTTGACATCGGCGCCATTCGACGACTGGTGGCATAACGCATATGGGCTGGACGTGAAGATCATCTCACCGCCGCATGTGCTGTTGATATTCGGATTTTTGTCGGTGCAGGTGGGGGGATTGCTGCTGGCGCTGGGGGAGATGAACCGGGCCGGTGGGGAGGGGAGGCGGAAGCTGGAATGGATTTACCTGTACATGGGCGGGTTGATTCTGGTGACGTTTACGATTCTGATTCTGGAATTGACGGTGCGGACGCTGATGCACACGGCGTTTTTCTACCGGACGGTGGCGTTGTTCGTGCCGCTGGTGCTGGCGATGATGTGGCGGGGGAGCGAGTACCGGTGGGCGGCGACGGTGACGGCGGGAGTATACACGGTGATCCTGTTGGGGTTGCAATGGGTGTTGCCCCTGTTTCCGGCCGAGCCGAAGCTGGGGCCGGTGTTCTCGCCGGTGAGCTACTTTGTGCCGCCGCAGTTTCCGTTGTTGCTGATTGTTCCGGCGGTAGCGCTGGACTGGTGCTGGGGGCGGATGAATCAAAGCGATGGGTGGAAGCAGGCGGTGGTGGGGGGCGTGGTGTTTTTGGGCGTGTATGTGGTGGTGCAATGGCCGTTTGCGAACTTCTTGATGTCGGAGGGGGCGAAGAACTGGATCTTCGGAGGGCACCATTACGGGTACTATGTGCATCCGAATTCGAATCTGAGGCGAGGCGTTTTCACGGTGATGGGCAATGAGAAGGAACTGAGCGGGTTTTTGCTGGTGATGGGGCAGGCGTTGTTGGCGGGGGTGCTGATGACGCGGTTGGGGCTGGGTTTCGGCAACTGGATGAGAACGGTGCGTCGCTGATGCGGGGCGGGCTGCTGCTGGTGTTGTGTGCCGCTCTGGGAGTGGCGCATGTGGGGGTGAATGATGTTTTTTTTGAGGGGCTGGCGGGGCCGTATCCGCTGTATGTGACGGTGCGGCCGCCGCTGGTAATTCCGGGGGTGGCGGAGATTTCGATCCGGTCGGCGGCGAAGGATGTGGAATCGATCCGGATCACGCCGATGACGTTGACGGGAGCGGGGAGCAAGTATCCGCCGACGGCGGATGAAGCGGTACGGAGCAGGGAAGACGGGCAATTGTTTACGGGCGGAGTGTGGATCATGGGGGCGGGTTCGTGGCAAGTGAGGGCGACGGTGAAGGGGGCCCGGGGGGAGGGACAGGTATCGGTGCCAGTGCCGGCGGGATCGCGCAAGATGAGCAGGATGGAGCCGGTGACGGGGGCGGTGTTGCTGGTGCTGATGGCGTTATTGACGGCTGGGGTGGTGGGGATCGCGGGGGCGGCGGTGCGGGAGGCGCAACTGGGGCCGGGGGAGGTGGTGGATGGGG
>JAINDK010000065.1 GCA_019931185.1 Bryobacter sp. CoA8 C33 | reverse complement strand
TCCGGAACGCTTTGTGAAAAAGCCGCCAGTTCATCCCCAAGCGCCAATCGCCGTCTGGATCAACAAACCCGTGGCGAAACCAGACAACAATACTCAGTAAACTTCTTTGCCGACTGTCTCAAAGTCGTTGACACGCGCCGGCTTGCTTATTGAAGGCAAGCCTTCCGGCTGGGTGATGCTCATCCGCGCGGCAGTCTGGTGGGTGCCTGCTTCTGGATGACCGATACCGAAACAGGTGAAGCTACCGAACGTGTTTTCGGGGAAAGGGATTTTCGGTGGAGTCGATTTGAGAAATGATGTCGAACGACGGCGCGGATCGCGAGCGGTTACTTGCCGCTTCATGAGTTCGATGGCAAACCTCGGGCCGGAAGGACTGCTTCCGGAGATCGGAGTCGTGGCCTCGTGGATGGAGGGGCCATGCCACACCGATGTCGTCTGTAATGTCGGTCAAGGTAGCGGTATGCCACCCCGCGTCTACTGATGAATTAGACTCGCACACCGGCTGACCAGCGCTACCGTGCAGACGATGTCAGGCTTACCAACGAAGCAACATGCAGCGAGACAAAACGCTACTCATCAACCTCCACTTCGGCCTCAACTTCCGCTTCGGCTTCAACCTGCGCCTGCAACTCGATGACGGCTGTTCTGAGCGGATCGTAGATGGAAATCTCCTGCCCCATGATTTCCAGTGTCACGGCGAGCGCATACCTTGCCGAAGAATCAGGGTCGCGGCTCCAGCCTTGGTGTCCGACGACTGCGATGCAGAAATGGTCCGGCAGGGTATTGGACTTTACGACAGCCCAGTCCTTTTTAACCGTACCGTTGCTCCTTTTGGTATCCCGGATCAGTCCAGAGATGGAGGTTTCATTCAAGACCCATGGAAGCGTCGTGCCGGGGAGTGGCTCAGCTTCGGTCTCGGTGTTCTTTATGGCTCTCGCCCGAAAATCAGTCAGTCCTTCTCCGAGGCGACTGCTCTTCCAATCAACCCATGTTGATAGATAACGCCTCAGGTAGCGGCGAGTGCGCCTTGGCTGCGCGACGTACGAGAGAGTGACTTCGATTCGAACATCGAACTCATCTGCCTGACGGCGAAGCGCTTGGGGGATGGGAACTTGGTAGACGTGGCACTCGCGGGCATGAATCGGCGTCTCATCATTCGTAATGAATGTGGTGCGATGATCCGTATTTTCGGTCGCTCGGGATTCATCCGGGATGCCGTAGCCGAGATAGCGAATCGCTTGCGAAGCTTCGACGAGTAGACGCTGACGTTGCTCAGGATTGTTTCGAATCTCCGGATCGCGGAGTTGCGCAAGCATGTCTTCCGCCCAGTCCGGCCAGCGTGCAGACTGAACAACAAGGGCGCGATAAAGCAATGCGGGCTCATCTGGAAACAGCCGCTGCAACTCAGCGGCTATACGAGCAACCTTCGGGGCTGCGAATGAGGTTCCCGCTTCATCCCGATCAAACGCTGGGCCGGGAGGAAACATCGTCGAGCGCACGAGTTCGGGGCAGGAAGCCGGGATACGACTACCGGCCTGTACATCCACCGGAAAATTGGTCGTCCGGACATTGTCGCCTCCGTATTCGACGACTTCTGGCTTGATGACTTCCCAGATGCCGGGACCGGATCGTGAGAAGGCGGACGGATGGCCGTCGGCTGGCGCGAAGGTTTGCCAGTCGCCATCCGTAAACGGTCCATAACCGACCGAGCCGACGGTCAGGGCCTGTAGACTCTGGCCCGGATTGGCGACGCGGACGGACGGTTCGTAAAGATAGTCAGGATAGTCGCGTCCGGCATCGAGGTGCTCCTTGACCCCGAGGTACGGCGGATTTCCAGACAGGGGCAAGTTGCCCGCGCTTTGAACTACTAACACGTCATAGCTTGAACACAAAACATCGATCTCGGCGGCCCATGCGGACATGTATCTCGAACGACAAAAGGCGTTGGCGTTGATGGAGTGATTAAAAATCTTAGTGCGACGAGGACCTTGGTGGTATTGTTCGACAACCGTGCGCATCACCTCGGGTGGAAACATTTCCACCGGCATCGAATTGTTGGCGTCAAGAACGCGGGCGTTCTGAATCCAGAACGGGAGTTGCGGCTCGCCGTCCTTAGGTATGGTCTCGCCGAACAGCACCGCGCCCGCCACGCGGGTTCCGTGGCCGCCCGGTGGCACGAGGTCGCCTACGGCAGTCGCACTCTCACCGAAGAGGAAGCAGTGTGATGTCGCCTGATCAATCGCGGGCTGAAGCAGGACGTGGTCTTCCTGAATTCCGCTGTCGATGACGCACACCGCCGGTGCATCTGCGGTGGGCGGCTTGGGCGCTGCCCCTCCCCCCGGTGTTTCTGCTGCCGCCTCTTCTCGCCTCGGCACCGTGATGTCTTCCGGCTCGACGACTTCAAAGATGTAAGGGTAGTTCAGGACAAAATCTTTGAGTCCCTTCCCGACGATTCTGATCCTGACGGTGAAGCTATCGGGCAGAACGGCAGCGTCGAACGCACCGTTATCGATCATGTTCAAGATGTCAGCCTGATAGAATTTCGCAAACTCCTCGATCTCACCCTCGCGTTGGGATTTGATGTCATCCCAGGCGCTGTACGCGTCCGAGCGGGCCTGCGACCATTCCAATTGCTTGCGCGCCCAATCCGCGTCGCTGTCGCGCTTACCTCTATTCGGAGGTTTGGGGATTTCTTCTGTGCCTGCGCAGGCGATGCCGACATCCACAATCCAGATTTCTTCGTCCTGGATATTTGGCCAAGCTGCTAACAGCTGGTCTGACAGAATCCGAAGTAGACGGTCCGTCTGATCGGGATCGTCAAACAGCCGGTGGACTGAAGCGATGGTCGCGGAGCCGTGGACCTTAACTGAGAACCTCTCGACCATTTCCAAGAACGGAGTCAACTCAATGTCTTCAGAGGCGACGATGACATACCCTTCTTCCTGCTCGGCGACAATCTCGAACGCGAACTTTTCTCTCAGGACGTCGAGGTCAAGGCCGGGATCGACCTGAAGCAGAATAGGAATGTCTTTCGGGATCGTCGGGAGTTCAGCTTGCTCGCGCGCTGCTTTGCGTTCCTGCCAGGTCTTCGTTAGTAACTGGGCGGAACCACGCAAACCGTCGCTGTGAGTTTTGCGGACATTGCGGTTGGCCTTTGTCTGGGGCGACTGGTCTCCGCCCCCACGCAGCAGGGCGCGGCCCTGATAGCGGAGTAGTAATGGAAGGTGGTCAAAGTTATGCTGATCAGGCATGCGCTATTCCTTCGGCGCGAGATTCTCGGTCTTACGGAGTTCCGCGACGGCTTGCTGGAGGCATCCTTCTGTTAGAAGTTTTTGGCCTCCGAGAACTGCCGCCTTTGCAGCGTCCTGGGCCGCCTTTACAATCATTGCAGCCGAAGAACCGGAGAGGTTTGCAACGATCCGTTCCCAAGCGATGGGCTCGGCGAGCTTGACTGCCGATAAGGTCATGCGAAGAAGTCGCTCAATCTCATCTGGACCCGGAGGCGGAACGAGGAACACATCGTCGAATCGCCGGAAAAGCGCCGAATCAAGCGAGGACTCGATGTTAGTGGTAGCGACCAATAATCCGGGTGCATCGTAGTCTTCCATAAGTTGCAGCAGGGAATTGACAATTCGAGACGCTTCGCCGATGTCTCTCGAACTGACGCGCGAACGAGCGATGAAATCACATTCATCCAGGAGCAGGACGCAGGGTCGTTCTTTGGCCGCAATAAAGATGCTCCGAAGGTTGGTCGCCGATTCTCCGAAGTAAGAGGAGATAAGAGCGTCGAAACGCACTTTCATCAGTGGAAGGCCGGTGTTCCAAGCGAGGCGTTTCGCGCCAAGCGACTTCCCGCAACCCGGAGGACCATACAGCAAAATGGTTTTCCTCGGCCTCAGGCCAAACGTGCCTAGTCGATCCCTTGCGGCATACTCTGCCTCTATGCGGGCAAAGCGCTCCTCTGTTGACGGTGACAACACCATGTGGTGTTCCAGCGATGCTGAGGCAAAGAGCGTAGCGAGTGACTCACCATGTCTCCGGCTCAGAGGCAGTTCTTTAAGGCTGCGATCCGAATCCGTCGCGACTCCACCATTTCCATGGGAATGGCCGTTCGTGCGCTTACGAGGCTGCTTGAGAATTGCTTCGAGTTGTTCCGCAAGCTTTGTGTGACCGGTTTTCCGCTCGGCTTCAACCATCTTTCCAGCCAGGCGATCAAGGTCACCAAGAGAACCATCAGCGATGGCGCGAACAACCCTCTTCAAAATATCGGCGTTCATGTTGCCCCCGTTGTTCTTGTTAGGATGTTGCCAGCGCTGTTCATGATTAAAGCCTCTCTTCGGCCAGGACCGCATGAGCCTGCGTCCCAGAATTCGGCGATTTGCCGACAAGAACAAACCTCCATCCGCCGTCCGACCGCTCCGCGCGAATGTCGTGCCCCCGTTCTCGCAATGCCATAACGTCGCGAGAAACGGTTGGAATCGAGATGCCCAACTTCTCTGCAAGCATAGGAGTCGAGTACCCACCGGAGCGAATCAGGTCCAACGCGGCTTCCAACCGTCGTTCAATCTCCAACGAGCGTTGATAGAGCATAGTGAAATGCTTCCTCTGGTTTCGGGGACATGTCTATCGCTTCATGATAGACTAGTCAACGCGATTGTGCCAAGTGGTGCGCTGCCAACTATGCGGCAATGCACGTCGTTCCCCTCCGTGCCAACATAGCTGAGACACTACCGGTCTCACTAATTAGAGAGCAGGGCGGAGGAGCCAACCGCAATGAACAAGCAGTACAGGAATGGTCTAGCCTCGGCGTTGGGGGCCGGGGAACGGAGTGGAGGCGAGCG
>JAINDK010000042.1 GCA_019931185.1 Bryobacter sp. CoA8 C33 | reverse complement strand
CTGGGTGTGCGCTACGAACTGGCCAGTCCTTTTCTGGAGAAGAACGATAACCTGATCTCGGCGATTGTAGGCAATGACGTCACGTTGGTACGCATGGGGACGGGCGACCCCTATGCCGGATTCGCAAACATTCGCCTGGATCCCGGGATTCCCTACGTTCGCGACGGAAGGTTTGGCCGCTACCCCACGAAGTGGGACAGGAACAACTGGGCTCCCCGGTTGGGACTGGCCTGGAACGCGGATGGCCGGGGACGGACGAGCCTGCGGGTGGGCTTCGGGGCATTCTTTAGCGAAGATTTCGCAAACCCGTTGAATGACATGACCAGCAACCCACCGCAAGGGGTGAGGCAGGCGCCGGTGGCGGATCCTTTGCGTCCCGACCTGCCGATCACAGATCCCTTTGGAGAGGGCAGCTCGAGAATCACCCTTGTGACCCAACCGCGCATTTTCTCGCTGGCACGCGACCTGGTGATGCCTTACGTCTTTCAATACAGCGCCACGCTACAGCGCCAAGTGGGCAATGATACAGTCGTGGAAATCGGTTACAGCGGCAATCAAGGGCACAAGATTTCCGCATTTCAAGTGCTCAACATCGCTCCTCCGGGACCTGGACCCGCGCAACCGCGCCGCCTGCCTTCCCCGCTGGTGGGCACCGTGACTCCGATGGCCCCCCTGGTGAATTCTAACTATCACGGACTGCAGGCAAGGGCGGAGAAGCGATTCTCTCGCGGCTATAGCCTAATCGCCGCGTACACGTGGAGCAAGGCAATCGACGACGGCACGTCCCGCGCAAACCCCGGCTCCGGCGACTTTGCGCAAGACGAACGGCGCCGGGACCTGGAGCGCGGGTTGTCGGATTACCACATTGCCCACAGCTTTCGACTGGGCTGGACGGCGACCATCCCAACCCCGTCAATGAACCGCTTGGCAAACTCTGCACTCAAGAATTGGCAGATTGGTGGTTTCTTTAGCTGGCTCAACGCAATCCCGTTTTCTCCCCGATCCATTGGCGACGCCAATACAGGTGTCGGTGGATTGCGCGCGCAGTACGTCAGTGGAGAGGTGAACCTTCCCTCTGATGAGCGGTCACTCAGCCGCTGGTTCAATACCGCCGCCTTCCGCCGCCCGGACCCGTTCTCTTTCGGCAATGCCGGGCGGAACATCCTCAAAGGGCCCGGTAGGGTCAATCTGGATGTGTCGATTCTGAAGGATTTTCCGACTTTTGAAGGCCAGTCCTTACAGTTCCGGGCGGAGTTCTTCAATGTGCCCAACCACACCAACTTCGGGCAGCCCGGCAATTCCGTCGGGAACGTCAACTTCGGAGTGATTTCCAGCGCCGCGCCCGCACGCATCATTCAATTTGGCCTGAAGTACAACTTTTAATGCCGAAAGGGATTCCGTACCGGTGGGAACTCGTTGGTTGGCTCTGGCTGGCCTTCTTCTTCAATCAGGCGGATCGACAGGTCTTTGCCATCGTGCTGCCGCAACTGAAGGTAGACCTGGGCCTGACCGATATCCAGGCTGGCTGGATTGCGGGACTCTTCACGGCTTCCTTGGCCGTCACGGTCCCGGTGGCGGGATATCTCGGCGACCTGTGGAACCGTCGTTGGCTGGTGTCGGGCAGCCTCTTCAGTTGGAGTGCATCAACACTGCTGACGGCTTTCGCGGCAAGCCTTGGACAACTCATCGGAATCCGCAGCATCGCCACCGGGGCGGGGGAGGCCGTTTACGCTCCCGCGGCGAACGCCCTGATTGGAGAACACCATAGAGAAACGCGGGCGCAGGCCATGGCCATCCACCAGACTTCACTCTACTGCGGAGTCGTGGCGAGCGGACTACTGGCGGGCTGGCTGGCTGACCGCTTCGGGTGGCGATCGGCATTCGTGGTCTTTGGAGCTGTAGGGATTCTGCTTTCGCTCGTGCTTGCGCTGCGCTTGCGGGATAGCCGCGCCGTGCATCCCGCGGGCCGACCTGAACTGAGGGAAATCTTTCGCATTGTGGTCAGTCGTCCCACCTTGGCGCTTCTGACCCTTGGCTTTTCGTCCCTGGTCTTTGTGAATGTGGGATATCTGACGTGGATGCCGACCTACCTGCACGAGCAATTTGGTCAGAGCCTCTCGCAATCCGGATTCTCCAGCATGTTTTATCACCACGCGGCCGCATTCGCCGGAGTCATGCTAGGCGGTCGAATTTCGGATGCCATGGCCGTGGCCGCCCCCCGTCGGCGGCTTTTGCAGCAGTCGGTAGCTCTTATAGCAGGCGCTCCCTTTATCTACGGCATGGGCGCGGCGGGAGGCCTTGGTACCCTCTATGTTTCGCTGGCGCTGTTTGGATTCTGCCGCGGTCTCTATGAAGCCAATACCTACACGACCGTCTTTGAAGTAGTGGAGGCGCGGTACCATGCATCGATTTCGGGCCTGATGATTTGCTTTGCTTTTCTGACGGCTGCGGCCGCTCCCATCATCCTCGGCGCACTGAAGCAGGCCGCTGGATTGTCTCTCGGCATCCGCTCTCTCTCCGCCGTGTACATCATAGGAGGTGTCGCCGTCCTTGGTGCGGCACTGTTTTCGTTCGAGAAGGATCATAAGAAGGTAAGCCCATGACTGACGAAGTGCAACCCGTAGTACCTGGTATCGCGGATCCGATTTATGTGCGGGTGCGAGAGCAGATCCGGACGGACATCCTCAAGGGCGTCTTCAGTCCGGGGGACCGGATCAAAATCGCTGATATCGCTCGACGCTATGGGGTCAGTCAGATGCCAGTGCGCGAAGCGCTCCAAATGCTACAAGGTGAAGGTCTCATCACTTTTGCCCCGAATCGCGGTGCCAGCATTCGCAACGTCGATGAACACTTCATTGAAAACATGTATGAGATTCGGGGGGCGCTGGAGGCCCTCCTCATGCGCCGCGCGATTAGCCGGATTCAGGACTCCGATATCTTCCGTCTTCACGCTATCGAAGCGCGTTACGAAGAATGCGCCCGGCAGAGAGATCTCGACGGGGTCCTCCGGGAGAACAAAGCTTTCCACCATGTGATTTACCAGATTGCCGACAATGTGGATGCCCTTCGACTCTTGGAGCGCAACTGGGAACTCGTCATTACCATGCGACGGACTTTCGGATTCGGGGCTGAACGGTTGGATCAACTCGTGGCTGAACATCGTGCGCTCATTCGCGCGCTCGACCGGCGCGATGCCGCTGAAGCCGAGCGGGTGACACTCCTGCATTGCGAAAATGCCCGTCAAGATCTTTTGGCCCAACGCGAGGCGTCGGGCATCGCGCAATCCAAGAAAGCGAGAAGAATTCGATGAGCAAGACGCGGCGGACCTTCCTCGCCCTTTCTGGCGGTCTCCCCCTCGCAGCTGCCCAACGGGGCGCCGGCATGGGCGGTCCCGCACTAGCTCGTTTGGTACGCCGAAGCGGCGAATTCAAGATCGAAGTGGGCGGTCGTGTCTATGAGCCGCTTGCCTTTCGGTCTTTCCGTGCATCGGAAAAGAACATCCGGCAGTTTTATGACGCCGGCGTCCGGCTGATGAGCGTGCTGCACACCGGCATGGATTGCACTCTCGATGTGCCGTACTCTCAGTTTGGCGAGATCTGGACCGGGCCCGGACAATACAACTTCGAAAACTTCGACCGGCAGATGGACCTCTTCATAAAGTGTGCGCCGGAGGCCCACTTCAACATCATGCTGCAACTGGACACGCGTGACTGGTACCTGAAGGCTCATCCGGAATACTCCAACACCTTTCGCAACCTGGTGGAGATGGCCGGCCACGAGCCATGGAGGAAGGATGCCGCCCAAGCTTTGCAGGACATCATGCGCTATGTCGAACGAAAGTATGGAGACCATGTATTCGCCTATAGCCTGTTCTGTGGTTCTTCCACAGAGTGGTATACGAATTCCCAGTCGCGCCGCACGGATGCCGCAGTTCGCGCCCACCCCATCAAGGAGGCGGCATACCGGAAGGTCCTTGGCAGTCCTGAGGCAACGCTTCCTCCTTTGCACGAACTTTACCAAAGCGCCGAGGGCGTGCTGCGGCACCCGGAGCGGGACGCCGCCGCCTTGCGCTACTGGCGATTTCACAACGAAATCATCGCGGATGCCATTCTGTATTTCGCTGCCCGTGCTCAGGAAGTGATCGAACATCGTAAGCTGCTGGGAGTCTTCTACGGATATCTGAACACTCTTCGTGGCAAGCGGTTGCTCGAAGAGGGCCACCTCGGCTACGAAGCAGTCTGGAAATCCCCAAACCTCGATATGATCTTCAGCCCGGCGCGTTACGGGGAACCTCGCAGTTTTGGGGGCGCAAGCGGCTATCTCGCTACCGTCGATTCGTTGGCCTTGCATGGGAAGCTGAGCTTTCAGGAGATCGACCACACGACCTATGTCGCTCCCACGACGGTGGAAAACGGGCGTCGCATACCGGGTTCGGACTCGAAGCTAAAGGACGAATTCGAGACCAGGATGGTACTGCGAAGGGAATTTCTCTTGACGCGCGTGAAGCGAACGGGTTTGTGGTGGTTCGATTTTTTCGGCGGCTACTACGACTCCGATCCGCTGCGCAAGGAAATAGCAAATCTGGTAAAGGTAAGCCGCCGGCTTGAGGACATCGATATGCGCTCGGTCGCTCAGATCGCCGTGTTTGGAGACACGCAGTCGATGTACTACACATCCTCGCTCTCCCGCCTGAGTGACGACTTGTTGGTGAATCCCCCGGATGTGCTGGCGCGGGTGGGAGCCCCTTGGGATATCTACACCTTTTCCGATATTGCCAACGAGAACATACCTTGGCAGCAGTACCGCATGGTTGTGTTTCTGAACTGTCTGCGCATCGGCAATCAACAACGCGAGTTCATCGAAAAACGGGTAGCAAAGAACGGTCGCACGCTCGTCTGGATCTGGGCGCCCAACTTTATTCAAGCGGATCAAGTATCCTCGGATGGCATCTCAGCCGTGACCGGGATGCGAATTGCCAGGCACGATTCCGTGGATGGCAGTGTGAAGTTGGATGCGAGCGGCGCGCGCTTCGGTTTTTCCGAGCGCCTGTTCCCTTTGTTCCGCATCGCGGACGAAAGCGTTACTGTTCTCGGCAGATACGCCGGCAGTGGTATTCCCGCATTGGGATACAAACGATTGGCCGAACACACTTCGGTGTATAGCGCGGTGCCGAATCTGCCAGCGGACTTGTATCGGGAACTGGCGCGCCAAGCGGGCGTACACATTTATAGCTCCGGTACCGATCCTGTGTATGTAAACAGCCGGCTAATCGGGGTCCACATGCAGTCGCCACAGGCTCCGGATCTTCACTTGGCGAGCGGAAGGAAATTGCAGGCCGAAGAACTCTTCGACGGGGGATTGCTCGAAGTAAGGGACGGCCGTCTCAGAATCCCTCACCAGCCTGGCGCAGTCAAACTGTATCTGCTGACTGGGGGAGAACTCAACGGATAGAAAATGCGTCAACAACTCACCATTACCGCCCTGAAGACCTTCGTCGTGAACGCCTATCGGTGCAACTGGGTATTCGTCAAACTGTACACTCATGAGGGCATCACCGGCGTCGGCGAAGCGACCGTCGAAATGCGCGAACGTACGATTGCCGAAGGCGTCGAAGAACTCGGCCGCTACCTCTTAGGCAAGGACCCTTTTGCGGTCGAACACCACATCCACATCATGAACCGTGACTCCTACTGGAGAAGCGGCGTTATTCTGCGTACGGCTCTGAGCGCTGTAGAAGCGGCCATGCTCGACATCAAGGGAAAGGCACTCGGCGTTCCCGTTTACGAACTGCTCGGCGGGCGCAGTCGCGATCGCGTGAAGTGCTACGCCAATGGCTGGTTCGCCGGCGCCCGCACACCCCTGCAATTCGCTGAAAAGGCTCGGGCCGCGGCAGCACTTGGCTTTCGCGCCCTGAAGTTCGACCCTTTCGGTTCCGCCTATCGCACTTTGGAGCCGGAAGAGCGGAGCATGGCGGTGGAGATCGTGGAAGCGGTGCGCGACGCCGTTGGGCCTGCCGTCGACCTGCTGATCGAAGTGCATGGACGTCTCGACGTGCCTAGCGCGGTTTCGATGGCCAGAGAACTCGAAAGACTGAATCCTTACTGGTACGAGGAGCCGGTGTCTCCGGAGAGCCTCTCCGCGCTGGCCGAAGTCCGGGATCGTATTCGCATCCCCGTGGCCGCGGGTGAGCGCTTCTTTGAGGTGGGCCGTTTTGCGGACGCCTTTGATCGCAAGGCCCTTGATATCGCGCAGCCGGATGTCTGCCACGTCGGAGGTATGCTCGAATGCAAGCGGGTGGCCAGCTTGGCTTTGCTGCATGAGAAGGGGATTTCCCCGCACAATCCGAATGGTCCGATCTGCAATGCGATGACGCTCCAGGTAGCGGCCTCCACTCCGAACTTCCTGATGCTGGAAACCATGATGAGCGACGTGGCTTGGCGGGCCGAGGTGGCGCCGGAGTCACTGGTTCTGGAAGACGGATGCATGCTGGTACCTAAGCATCCTGGACTGGGAATTGATCTGGACGAGGACTGCGCCAAGCAGTTCCCATATGAGCCGCACGATTTGCGGCATTACAAGAGTGGAGCGCTCACCGGGATTCGTCCGCCGGACGCGCGACCCTACTATTCAGTGAGGAAGAGTGATGTTCCAACTGGACGCTAAGGTTGCCCTGGTCACCGGTGCAGCCCGTGGATTAGGCGCGAGTATCGCAATTGCGCTGGCCCATGCGGGAGCCGCGGCGGTGGTGGTAAATGATCTGCGAGAAACCGCGGAATCGCGCGAAACTTGTGCCGCCATTGAAGCTGCTGGCGCTCGGGCGCTATTCTATCCCGCCGATGTGCGGGTGGAACGTGAAGTCGATGCTATGTTCGAGGCCGCAGTTCTTCACTTTGGGCGCATCGATATTCTGGTTAGCAACGCTGGGGTGACGCGTCGCGAGGATATCTTTGAAACAACGCTGGAAGGATGGCACGAGGTCTTGGACACTCATCTAACGGGCTTCTTTCTCTGCGCCCGGGCCGCGATGTTCCGAATGCGGGAGCAGCGCTCCGGCCGCATCATCGTAAATAGTTCCGTGACGGCCTTCCGGGGCGCGATTCGCGGTTTCGTCCACTACACTGCCGCCAAAGCCGGACAACTTGGCTTGGTGCACACGCTGGCCCGAACAGCGGCCCCGTTCCACATCACCGTGAACGCGGTGGCGCCTGGTGTGATTGAAACCGAGATGCTGCGCACCGCGCATGGCGAAGAGGGAATTCGCGCAGTCGCACAGGATATTCCACTGGGCTTAGGATCGGCTCAGGATGTCGCAACGTCCGTGGTCTTCCTCGCCAGCGACGAAGCAAAGCACATTACAGGCGCCACTCTGGACGTCAACGGGGGATTCTACTTCCGATGAGCCGCCCGGATGTTCGGCGGGTGGCGACTGGCTTTCAGTTTACGGAAGGCCCCGTACTCCTGCCTGACGGGGACCTTCTGTTCAGCGATATTCACGGCAGCAGGATTTATCGTTTTTCCCGCGGGGAGGTCTATGTCTACCTCGATCGCCCGGGAATGCATCCGAATGGCCTTGCGCTCGATCTTTCTGGGGACCTCATCATTTGCGAGCACGGTCGCAGATGCCTCAGCCGGCAATGTCGTGATGGCACGATTGAGGTTCTGAGCAGGGATTTCGAGGGCCGACGCCTGAACAGTCCCAACGACGTCATCGTTGATTCCCAGGGAGCTATTTACTTTACGGACCCGCCCTACGGTTTGGCCGATCGGGATGGTGATGCGCAAAAGGAACTTCCGTTCAATGGCCTCTTCCGTTGGCAGGAGGGGAGCCTTAGCTTGCTGTGTGAGGCGATGGCAAAACCGAACGGATTGGCCTTGTCGCCGGATGAGCAGTTTCTCTATGTAGCAAACTCCGATCCCGCGGATATGTATTGGAATCGTTTTCCCCTATACGCTGACGGCAGCATCGGAGCGCCGATTCGGCTGCTGAGCTTGCCGAGTGGAGATGCTGGGGTTCCCGACGGGCTGAAGGTTCGGCCAGATGGGAGCATGGTGGCGACAGGGCCTGGCGGAATCCTTTTGCTCAGCGCACAAGGGGAACTCGCTGGTCGAATCCCCATTCCAGAAATTCCAGCCAACTTGGCGCTCGATCCGGATGGCTCTTTGTGGGTCACGGCGCGAACTAGCATTTACGTCGTCAGCCGTTCCTTTATTGAGGGGGGGCTGGCCATCCCGGCGGTCTGACGGGAGCGACTGCTAGGTCAGCCGATGGGCTCGATTCATGCGTTGCGGGCGCACAAGCCGCTGAGGCTTCGCTACCTGAGAACACCGATCCTAAAGAGTTCGAAGATAAAGGAATTGGGAGGATAACAGCGACGATTCTGTTGTATCCACGTTGGCCATCTTTCCAGGCAAGGGTCAAATTCTTCCAAGTGGTCTATCGGTTTTTCTTGCGCTATAACGACTTAGGCCACTGCTTCCAGCCGAGTCCTGAAGCCTATCATTTGCTTCCGATGAAGTGTTGATACGGTTCTGATACGTTTTGAGAATTGCCGTCTGGAACCTCGAATCAGGATTCATCCGAAGTTATTGAAAAATTAAGTAATTGAGAGGCGACTCGGTTCTTTCCGCAACTGGAACAGCTGCTACAAAAGCAGATGCTCCACAAATCGCCTTTGTGGAGCATCGTAAACTATTGATTCTAATGGTGGGCGCGCAGGGACTCGAACCCCGGACCTCCTGCGTGTGAAGAAGGAGAACTCGTTCCATTTGTTCTATTGGCTCCATACGTTTTTCTTGCTTTTCAACAAGTTAGGCCACATGCTTCGAGCCGAGTCCCTAAGCCTTTTGTTTGCTTCAGATGGAGTTTTGATACGGTTTTGATACGGTTCATTCGCTTCCCTTCGACTTCTTGCCCGGATAGTCGGACCTTTCAAGGTTAGGTCAGCATAATTTGAATTGTCGGCTGCTTAATTGGCACGACACCGCTTGACAGCAATCAGTTGGATGTCGCCGCTGTCTTCGCTTTCGACCTTCGGAACGGACGGGGGACCGCTGCAACGGCCTTTCGCAACAGGTTCAGTATTGGCGGATCCCCTTGGCAGGAGGGACCGATTGGCTTGTTCCATAGGGCCATAGGAAGGGGGCCATTATTGCGCAGACAGCAATGATGACTCCGGTCGATTCCGGATCCAAGCAACTCATTACTCGTATGCCCACAGTGGCAGTATTCCTTAGGTACTTGACAGCCACCATTGGATGAGTCATTATTTTGTTCGGTACCGAATGAAGTGCGCGAAGCCGATCCTTCAGCCCCTAAGCTTTCTCGTGGGGCGAGTTTATTACAACTACGTCGCGCTGCTCACCCAGCATCTGAGAGAAACGGGATTGGACGAGCATCTGATTCCCGGGATGGGCGGAGTGTTGTTTGTGCTGTTTGAGGAAGACAATTTGAGCTTCAAGGAGGTGACTCGCCGGGCCGGGATTGCGGCCTCCACCCTGACGGGGATGGTTCGGCGGATGGAGCAGGCTGGCCTGCTGGAGCGGGAAGCCGACGAGGAGGACCGACGAAGTTTTCGCTTGCGTCTGACGCGGCGGGCTGAGGACTTGCGTACGCGGTGTTATGCGGTTAGTAAAGCGCTGGAGGCGGAGTTGAACGCGGGAATTCCCGCGGGCCAGCAGCAGTTGCTGCGCCGTTTGATGACACAGGTTTCAGGCAACATCCAGACGCGGTTGCGGGCCATGAAGTCAAGGGAGAAGGAGGCCGTATGAAACGATATTTCATACTGGTTTGTCTCGCTGTGCAGGTTACCGCCGCGCAGCAGGGAATCGACTGGAAGCGCGTGGTGGATTTGCGCGAGAAGCAAGTACGTGGCACCGTGCTTTCTACCCAGGATCAGGAGTATCTGGCCAAGGCACTTGCCTCCCTCGACTCGCGACAGAACTCGCCGATGGCTACACGACTGGCGCTGGCCGGGTTGACGGGCGATGGTACTGGCGAGGTATTTCAGGCGCAGCCAGTGCGGATTGGGCTGGATCGCGCGCCGGTTGAGATTCTCGCGGCAACGGCCACCGATGGCAGAGTGATTCAAGGGTCTTACCGCAGGCCTCCCGGCAAGGGGCCTTTCCCGGCGGTACTGATGATTCATGGCGGACTGGACCCGCAACGGCCCGAGAAGCAGTCGTGGTTCCTCACGGAGTGCCCGGTGCATACGCGGTTGCTGGCGGCGGGTTTTATTGTGGCGCAGGCAACGTTTCGATCTTATGACCGGCAGAATCTTTTGGCGCCGGGGCCTGACCTGGACGTGGAGGCGCTCTATATGAAGTTGAAGTCGTTGCCAGGAGTGGATCCGGGCAGTGTGGTGTTATTCGGGGGAAGCGGGGGCGGCAGTCTTGCGCTGGAGATCGCATCGCGGCACAGGCCGGCGGCCGTGATTGCCGGAGAACCGGCTACGATCCTGTTCGCGGGCATGTTGAAGACTGGCGATTACGAGCCTCGTTTGCGCATGATGGGTGATCCCGAGGCTTACTACAAAGAAGAGCAGCGGCAAATCATGGAATCGAAATTGAGGAGGATACAGTGTCCGCTGTTGCTGTTGTCAGGAGACATTCACCCGTTGAAGGTGATGAATCACGAGATCCTGCTACCGGCCGCGATCGAGGCGGGAGTGAAGGTGGAGTGGCGATGGTACAAGGGCGAGGGGCATGGATTCTATTTCGGCAGCGCCACTCCGGTTGAGACTGTGGTGAAGGTGCTGCAGGATGTAACCGCGTTCTTGGGTAAGGCATTGCCGGTTTCGGCACGGAGTATTTCGCAATGAAGTTCTGTTTGAAGCTAATGGCCTGTGCGGCAATTTTGAGCGCGCAATTGCCGCAGGCGAACCTTCTCGACTGGGGCCGCTACCGGGGTGCGAACATCAATCATCAGTTCACCGATGCCGATGCCAAAGTCCTTGCCGGCTGGGGGGCGAACGTGGTGCGCATCAATTTTCACCAGTTGAATCTGATGCAGAAGCAGGCGCCATTTGAGATCCAGATGAATGCTGTCGAGGCACTGGATCGCATCCTGGATGTGTGCGAGCAGAATGGACTGAAGGCGATTCTCGATCCGCACACAACACCCGGCACGCAGTCGTCGACTTCAACTGTCCCGACCGATCCGATCTGGCACGATTTCGCATTTCACGACCATCTGATCCGGCTGTGGAAATTTCTCGCCGAACGCTACAGGGACCGTGGTCCGGTGATCGCCGGCTATGATTTGCTGAACGAACCTTCTCCGCCGCGGGGAGCAGCCGCCGAAGGTACACCAGCGAACTGGAACCTGCTTGTACGCAAGCTGGCAGCCGCGATTCGCGCTATTGATACCAAGCACACGCTGGTTGTAGAGTTTCCGATCTTTGCCAATGCGCCAGGCGGATTGCCTCCGGTGGCAGAAATGGTGGGTTATCTCAAGCCGATTGACGATGCCAATACCGTTTACAGCGTGCACTGGTATGGGCCTGGCGAGTTCACCCATCAGGGCGTTGACGGGAGGCCGGTGAATTTGCGCTACCCGGGTTTTTATCGCAATACGACCTGGAACGCGGAGCTGCACCGGCGGCTACTGGAGCCCGTGGCTGAGTTCCAGCATCGATACAACGTACCGATCTATTTGGGTGAGTTTGCTGCAGCACGCTGGGCCGGTGAGGATGGAAACCGCTGGATGCGTGATATTGCCGACATTGCCGAACGCTATGGGTGGAGTTGGACGTATCATTCCTTCCGCATTGCATCGGTGTGGGATGCGGAGAAGAGCAACACAGACCAACAGGATGAGACTCGATTTGAGACCACGCCGCGCATTGAGTTGCTGCGCTCCTACTTTGCGGCCAATCGCCTTGCCGCGCCGCGCATCACCGGCCTCGTCAATGGTGCATCTTTCGCTGGCGGCGTTGTATCGCCCTTGCAGATCTTTGCTCTGTTTGGAGATGGCTATGGTGTGCCGGAGCCGCTTGGCGCAAGGCTGGATGGCAGGGGACGGGTTTCGGCCTCACTGGGCGGAGTCGCAGTTTTGTTCAATGGTGTGGCGGCGCCGTTGCTTTATGCCGGCCCAGGGCAAATTGTGGGTGTTGTCCCTCAGTCGATCGCTGGATCGAGTGAGGTGGATGTGACGCTGCAGGCGCAGAGGTTTTCCGATATTTTTCGCGTTAGGACGGACGCTGCTTCACCCGGCTTGTTCACGACCAATGCAAGTGGTCAGGGCCAAGTGGCGGCACTGAACCAGGACGGCTCGATCAATGGGTCCGCGAGCCCGGCGGCGCGCGGATCGGTGGTTTCGGTATTCATGACCGGCGGTGGTCTCCTGCGAGAGAGTCTGCCGGATGGTGCGCTCGCAACTGCCACTCTACCCACCAGGCTTCCCGTGCGGGTCCGGATAGACGGCGTCGCCTCAGAAGTGTTGTATTCGGGTGCCGCCCCTAGCTTGGTTACCGGCGTGGGGCAATTAAACGTCCGCGTTCCGATGGAGATCCGTACGGGGAACAATATCCAGGTTGTAGTCGAAGTCAATGGAGTTAGCTCCCCGCCTGTAACAACAGTGGCCATTCAGTGAGTCGGCTGCTTATGCCATCCCAGCAAAGAGCTGTTCGAGCAGCGTCATGTTGGCTTATCTGAGCGTAGAGTCTATTGTTCCACTCTGGACGCCGAAGTGTCATTCGTTTCTGTGGCTTGCGAATGACGGATTCTCGAATGTCACTCCAACAATCCCCGCAGATTGGGCACCTTCAACGAAACCGCTGGGTCTGGGAACCCATTCAGAACCAACCATTCCTTCTCCCTCTGGGCGGGGGACAACTTTGTATTGGGTACGGGCTCAAGATGCTCCCGTAGAAAGGCCTCAAACGAGGACTCGGCGATTCGTCCCTTGAACCGACGCATGTAGCCGCTCTTCAGCAGTCGCTGCACTGTCGTGCGGGAGCGGCCGATATAGTGCGCCACTTGGCTCACGGTAAGCGGCTGATCCTCCAATTCTTCAGTGCGCTTCTCGACACGTTGCTTGTGTTTTCGAAGGGCCGCACTGCTACGCCCGTTGGGGTTCTGCCCACGCTCAATCGCATCGCGCTCCTGCCGGTCCCAGCGTGGCTTTCTTTGCCTGGGCCACTGGTCACGCGGAGCTTACGCCGAAGGAACTCCTTGATCGGTTCCGGCGTCAGTTCCCTTTTGACTGTCCGCATCTTGGTGACCGCGACTGGCGAGATTGGCAGTGACCCTTGAGGGCAGAAACAACAATTGTCAGCATGAATGTTTTTGCCTCGGCGCTTCCCTCGAAATACTACGATGCACTCTGTAGAAGCTCTGGGCGACAACGATCATAACTTCGAACAGGGGTGGGGCATCTCGCTATTACCCAATTGGCGATGAGGGACCTGTTTAGATCTCTACTGTGTAGATTTCGCCTAGGGCACTGTACCCTAAGCTAAAAAGTTTCGTGCTGATACGGTTTTGATACGTTCTGAGAATTGCCGTTGTGAACTTCAGGTATGGAGTCTAGCGAAGTGCAAGAAGATTCAGGAGTTTTCGAAACGAGCCCAATGTCGACGACCATTGATTTCCTGCTGCAAAAGCAGATGCTCTAAAAATACCTTCTTTCGAGCTCCGCAAGCTATTGATTCTAATGGTGGGCGCGCAGGGACTCGAACCCCGGACCTCCTGCGTGTGAAGCAGGCGCTCTAACCAGCTGAGCTACGCGCCCCTGGGACTAGGACGCACCCTCTATGAGTATACCAACTCCGCGGACTTGGGCAGAAACTTTTAGTCGTCGCTTTTGGACGGAAGTTGTTTCCGCATGATCCAGGTGCGGCGGTCGTGTCGGGCGTCGATGGCGATATCGAAGAAGCCGTAAAGCATCTCTTCCCAACTCTGCTCGCCCCAGCGGACCGTTGCCGCGGGATCGGGATTGTTGGGGTTGTTCGGGGAGTTATCAAAAACTCCTACGACCTGAATCTTGTTGCCTCGCTTCAGTTCAATCGGATCGGCGAGGCGGTAGGTCAGCTGCCAGTTGAAATCGTAGCGGGGCAGCTTCAAAAGGGGCACACGCCGATCTCCGTCGATCAGGTAATATTCAAAGCCCTTGCCACGCAGGTGCATATGGGGAAAAAAGCTCAGCAGGGTTGCCTCATTTGGCATAGTCAACGACTTGGTTACTCGGAAGTTGGGATCACCCGGAGGAATCGCGAAGCCTTCGTCACCGGCTGAAACGGTCATAATGCGCTGATCGGGCGGCTGTTTGGATAAGACCAAGCCAATTTTCGTCATGTCCTCGTGGTCTTTGTTGTTGGAGGTATAGTGCATCTGGAAGACGAGGTCGGCGCCGGCGGGAATGAGCTTGGCCTGGTTGGGCTTCCAGACGTCGGGAAGGTTGCCGGGAGTGTAAGTATGCAGAATCTCATTGCCCCCGCCTCCGACGTCGAGCCGGCGCTCGGCGCCTGTCCGGTCGGGCAGAAAGGGCACGTAGGGTTGAGCCTCTCGCAGCCATCGGGAGCGAGGGGCGCGAATGAAGACGACAGCATGGTGTACGACACTGCGGTCTGAAGGGCGTGCTTCGACCATGTTGACCCATTTATCCTCGGTAAAGCCCGTGGGGATTACGATGTACTGGTAGTCGATTTTGGAATTGGCGGGGATCGAAAACGGCTTCTGCATCCCCAATACAACGTCCG
Organism: Bryobacter sp. CoA8 C33; assembly: GCA_019931185.1. Lineage (GTDB taxonomy): Bacteria > Acidobacteriota > Terriglobia > Bryobacterales > Bryobacteraceae > Bryobacter. The sequence continues at coordinate 28,962 of JAINDK010000042.1, read as the reverse complement.
GTTTTGGGATATTCCAGCCCTCAGTCCAATTGATGGGCGGTAGGCGTTTCTTCAAATCACCCTTTGCGGCGCCAGTATCGGCCCAAGCAGACAAGGTTTCTATCTCTTGTGGCGACAAGGTACGGTCATTGGCGAAGTGGCCGATGCCGGGCTCGGCAAACCAGGGAGGCATGCGCTTGGACAGGATGCTCGATTTGATCGCTTTCGCCCATGGGCGTGCCTGTTCGTAGGTGAGCAAGGGCATGGGCCCGATTTCACCGGGTCTGTGGCAGCTCTGGCAGCGATTCTGCAGGATTTTCTCTACGCCTCCGTAGAAAGTGGGTTTCGGTAGTGATGCCGCACAGAGGGAAGCCGCGGTGAGGATGAATCCAAAAGTTGCACTGTTTAACACGAACACTCCTTACTGAATCATTTCGGCAATGCGGCTCATGAGGAGACGCGCTGAATTCGGGGAAGCCAACAATTCCTCTGCTGTAACCAAAGAGCCAAAGCGAATCACAAAGCGGCCGTTTTCGCTGATGCCTGCCGGCACGGCTGGCCAACCTCGTTTCGCAAGCAGGGGAAGAAACCGTTCGAGCCCTGGGAGGGGATCGGTCAGATTTCCGGCCGTGCCGGCGACGCCTTCGGGAAACAAGCCAATCGGCCTTTGCAGGTATTCACTAGATTTCAGGATGCGCTTTAGCGTGGAGGCAGTGTAGGCAGGATTATTGCCGGCAAAGCTGACGGGAAAGCAACTGAGGGCATGGGCAACCTTCGGCAAGAGCCAATCTCCCGGGGACGGCATGGACCAAGGGCCGAAGCGGAGAGGCGGCCAATTTGCCGTGACCATCCAGTGAACCGGTGGGTCTTGCCGACGCCCATAGCGCTCGGCGACAGCCTGGGTGAGGGCACTGGCGACGTGAATAATCCACAGGCCTTTGCGCTGATAGTGATTCGCAACGAGAATAAAGCGCGGGTCTCCGGGCAGGTTTTCCAGGCCTTGCAGGTGCGGACCGGGTTGCATTTTAGCCACGATTTTCGCCGAGAAATCATCCACGTTGCGCCGCGTGCCGTTCTTTAGGTGTGGGAACAAGCTCATCACCTGATCCCACGGAATCGGGTACTCGATTGGCTTGCTCATGTGCGGGGAATCCGTTTCGTTGTTGGCCCGGAGACTCCATCGGGGAAGAGGGGCTTCTCGATGGTGGCCTGCCACTTGCCGGAGCCATCGAGGGCGCGGGCCTCGAGCAGTTCCGCCCTGGCGGGCAGAGCCATCACCCCCTGCCAGCGGCTAAGCGTGAAGGGGGACAAGGGTTTTTCGATTTCCACGGGAACCCAAGGGCCTTGGTCGGCGCGAAGCTCGACTCGTGCAATTCCTCGCACACCGGCAAAGCTGACACCACCAACCTGAGCGCGGCCGCCATTGCGGACGATCCGATCGACAAAGCTGGCAGTGTGAATCAGCGGTTCCTTAGTGAAGCCCATTTTGGGCCAAGTGCCGAAGTAGGGAGTGGAGGTGAAGCGGATTTCGTCGATCCATTTGATGCTTTTGAAACCGTAATAGCGGGGAGTGAGCATGCGGATTGGATAACCGTGGTTGCGGTTGAGCGTATAGCCGTTCATGCCCAGAGCGAAGAGCGGTTCGCCGCTGAAAGCATAGTCGAGCTTGAGGCTGTCTCCGTGGCCGTCCAGGCCGAGTACTGCCATCTCGATCACCGAAGGAGCGATTTCGGAGCGGCGCACGAGTTGATCGAGCCGCAGGCCCGACCAGGCGGCAGTGCCCATGAGATCGCTCTTGAGTGTGTTGCTCACGCAGCGCAGCGTAACGAAGCGTTCTTCACGCGGCAGACTAAGCAATTCGGCCAGGCTGTATTCGCGAAGCAGGCGATCGTCCATTTTGATCTTGAGGCGCCAGGTTTTGGGATCCACCACGGGATCGACGGTGTTCTTGCTCATCACATAGAACTCCTTGACGGTGGTGACTGGCTTGCGGACGAGTCCTTTACCCCATTCGAGCCGGGCCGGATCCACCTGATAGCGGAATAGGGCTACGGGCTCGACGGCTTGGGCTGCCAAGCGCTCGTTGCGCCACCACGCCTCACCGGCGATGAGGATCGTGCCGGATGACATGGCGGCCGAGGTGAGAAATTCCCGCCTTCGCGCATCGGTTGCGACCTTACGGGTTTGGGGCAAGAGAAGGGTCAGCAGAGCCGGGCCGAGAAATGTCGCCATGCCAGGGAGACTTTCATAAGGCAGAGCAGCACTGAGGGTGCCGAATAACAAGACTGCCGCGGCGGCCTGCTGCCATCGGCGTGGCGCGAATTGAGCCAGCCAAAGGAATAATCCCAGAGTGGCCAAGCCTCCCGTGGCAGCGAAAGGCTTGGCCCAGGCGCCCATGGTCTCCAGCAGCGGAACAGCCCAAGCCGAAGGGGTACGGGCCATAATCCATTCAGCGATGACGTCGGTGAGAAAGGGGTATCCAGCGTAATAACCAGCGGCAAAATGCACTGCTACACCGACCAGTGCGGCCAGGGAGGATCGGGTGATACTTTGTTTCCAATTCATCGTTGCAGCCAGGCCGCAATAAGCGACCGTGTTGTAATCCAATACTTTTCAGTGGCCGAGACGACGGCACGCCGGGTGTAAACGTCGAAGTGAGCGCGTTCGATTTCCCGCAAAATGCCGGAGTAGACTTTTGCCGCGATTTCGACGGCAAAACGGCCTTGTGGGCGCAACATCGCGATGCCGGGCATGGCGCTGGCATAGTAGGCGCGAGCCCGTTCCGCCTCAAATCGCATCAGAGCCCGAAAGGCTTCATTGACGCGGTTGGCGGCCAAGTCTTCGAGCCCATAGTCGAAACGGTCGAGGTCCTCGGCGGGAAAGTAAACGCGACCCATCCGCCAGTCTTCTTTCACGTCACGCAAGATGTTTGTGATTTGCATGGCGAGCCCGAGGTCGATGGCGTGCTGTTTCGCCTGTTGGGGGTCCGCGTCCGGAACGAAGCCGATCACATGGCACATCATCAGGCCAACACAAGAGGCGACGCGGTAACAATATAGGCGTAATTCATTCCAACTCTGATACCGCTGCCGTTCGAGATCCATGCGGCAGCCGGCTATCAAATCGAGGGGGTATTCCGCGGGAATATGGCGTTCACGCAGGACTTGCAAGAAGAGGTGTAGAGCAGGCTCGTCGACCTGTCCGCCCTTGAGGCCGAAGAGCAACTGATCCTCCCAACGGTCGAGCGCAATGCGCCCCGCGGTGAGCGAAGGAGCCTCATCGACCATGTCATCGGTTGACCGGCAGAACCAGTAAACGGCGTGAGACTGGCGAAACATCTCCGGCGGGAAGAAACGGGAAGCGAAATAGAAGCTCTTTGACCCCTTGGCCGTCACCGCCGCGGCCTGCGCGTAGAGCGCGTTAGTATCTAGCCGAGCGGCATCCGCTGGCATACGAGATCCTCAACGATTTTGGCTGAGCACAGTACTCCGGGCATTCCCGCGCCGGGGTGAGTACCCGCTCCGGCGAAGAAGAGGTTGCCGATATCCTCGCTCACATTGTGCGGGCGGAACCAGGCACTTTGAGTGAAGACCGGCTCGAAGCTGAAGGCGGCCCCGGCGTAGCTTTGCAACGTGGTTTCAAAGTCCAGCGGGGTGAAATAAAGTTCCGTCGCCAGATTTTCGAGCAGGCCAGGCAGATAATGCTTGTCGAGCCATTGCATGACGCGATCGCGGAAGGGGCCTGCCTGTTGTTTCCAGTCAATGCCGCTTAATTGATTCGGAACAGGGATCAGCACGTAGAAGCAGTCGCAGCCTTCGGGAGCCATCGAAGGGTCTGTTTTCGAAGGGCGGTGCAGGTACATCGAGAAATCATCACTGAGTTGCTTGCGCTCAAATATGTCAGCCAGCAACTCTTTATAGCGTTCGCATAGAAGGATGGTGTGGTGTTCGACGTTCTCGTATTTTTTGCGGGTACCAAAATAGATGACGAAGAGCGACATCGAGTACTTCATCCCGCGTAGCTTGCGATCCGTCCAGCGCCGACGGTGCTCCGGGGCGATCATCTTGGAATAGGTGGTATTGATGTCGGCATTGGAGACAACGATGTCGGCATCGATCCGTTCCCCCGATGAAGTCTCAACGCCTGAGGCCTTTCCGTTCTCAACCACGATTCGCTTGACGGCAGTGGAGAGGCGCGTTTTGCCCCCGAGTTCGTTGAAAAGTTTGCCGAGTGCGCTCACCACGGCTCCGGTTCCACCCATGCAGTAATGGACGCCCCACTCGCGTTCGAGGTGATGGATGAGCGCGTAAATCGAGGTGGTTGAGAAGGGGTTGCCACCGACGAGTAAAGGGTGGAAGCTGAAAACCCGGCGGAGACGATCATCCTTGACGTAGCGTGAAGCGAATTGATAAACGGTGAGGTGGCTCTCCAGACGAACGAGGTCGGGGGCGATCTTGAGCATGTCCGTGAACTTCAAAAACGGTTTTGCCGAGAGCTCGACGAAGCCCTTTTCGAAAATCGCCTTGGCGGAACGGATCATGCGTTGATAGCCTTCGACGTCATCTGGAGCGAATTTCCTGATCTTCTCGACTGTGGCGGCTTCATCGGCGTTGTAACTAAAACTTGTACCATCGTGAAACTCGATCTTGTAAAACGGATCAACCGGAACAATACGAAGATAGTCAGCCGTTTGTCTGCCAGCGCCGGTGAAGAGTTCATCAATCAGAAAGGGAGCCGTAATGACCGTTGGGCCAGCATCGAAAGTGAAGCCGTCCTGACGGTAGACATAAGCGCGGCCGCCCAGCTGGTCTCGCGCTTCAATCAGAGTTACGTCATAGCCACGGGTTGCTAAGCGGACTGCGGAGCCCAGTCCACCAAAGCCGCTCCCAATGATGACCGCCTTATGCGGCTGCCGTCCGCTCTTCAAGAGTTTCCAGGAGGTGGAGGAGGGGGTTAGCGTGTTCTCCAAAGGGTTGGAGACAGGCGCGGCAGTGCTCATAGGTATGATCTAAAATGCTCCGATCACTAAATTCGCCGTCGAGAAAGTCGTCCGTCAGTTGGAATGCGACGCCGAAGATCCGTCCAAACTGCTCGAGGTTGGCCGGTATTGGCCCCGGATAGGAAACACAACCCGCCTCGACGGCCAGTTGGAAAAGCGGGACTGTCTTAAGATCATTCATTTCCGCGCGCATCGCTTCACGCTCGTCGCCGGCTAGAAGCAGATCGAGGCTCTGGCCGCCGACGAGAGAAGACACATCGAGTGTGCGCAGAAGCGCGAGTTGGAAGCGGCGGAGCCGCATGCATTCGGATTCACCTATGGCAGTTTCCATGACGATCCGGGCCGAAAGCGCGACCATGGAGAAAGCAGCCAGGATGGCAGTGGCTTCACCATACTGCCGATGAACAGCCGACCTGCCCCGCCGCATGGCTTCATCATCCATGCAGGGTAAGTCGTCGATAATCAGACTCGCGCTGTGGATCAATTCCACCGCCGCGGCAGCCCGCAATACTGAGTCGGTCTCGGCTCCGAGCATCCTGGCAACGCGCAGGGCCAGGATCGGCCGGTATCGCTGTGCGGCGCCCATTGTTGCATATTCCATCGCTTTCGACACCGGGTTGGTCAAAACGGGACTCTCCGTGCGCAAAAGCTCACACAGGAACTGGTCCACCCGCTTCTTATCCCGGACCAGCGTCAAATCCGACCCCTTTGGAACGAATTCCATGACATAGCCTGGTTCAGCAACTCTGCGCAGAACTCCATTTGTCATATTTCCCCTGATTCAAATTTTCTTAACTCGGTTCAGAACTTTATGCCCACTCACCATTTTGTCCCATTTACCCTATCTCCTGCCTGAGGCCAAGCGGAGGACGTGGATTTGTTTCATGATCGAAGCCCGACTCCCGAATCTTAACAGCTAGTGATGGGCGAACATTTAACGAAGAAATTTTGCAATTCGCCAGGAGCGTCTCCGGGAAGTGATTTTGGCGTTGTCTTAAGCGCACTTTCGTTTGAGATAATCCAGACTCCACGGACACTTTAGTCCATACATGGCCCTCTACCGAACGCGCTCAGCGGCAGTTTTTGGAATTGATGCCCACCTGATTGATGTCGAAGTAGATATGGCGCAATCAGGGTCCTCGCGCGACTTCATCACGGTGGGAATGCCGGACACGGCGATCCGCGAGAGCCGGGAGCGAATCAAAAGTGCGCTGCTGAATTCAGGATTTGGTTATCCTGCCAAATCGGTTACGATCAATCTGGCGCCGGCAAACGTGCGGAAGGAGGGGGCGGGTTTTGATCTTCCGATGGCGATGGGAATCTTAGGCGCAATGGGTTTGTGCCCCAAGTCCGAGGAGCATATTCTGGTGGGGGAGTTGAGTTTGGACGGTATGATTCGTCCGGTGCGCGGAGCGCTCTCGATGGCGGTTTGTGCGCGCAAGCAGGGTATTCCAAACGTTGTGGTGCCATTTGAAAACGCCGCGGAGGCGGCCGTCGTCGAGGGGGTCAATGTATTCGGAGTACGGCATTTGGGTGAAGCTTTGCATCTACTTAATGACCCGGGGCGGCTGAAGCCGGCGCAGCCACAATGTGTAACGGCGGCGGAAAGCTTGGAAGCCGTTGCGCTCGACTATGCCGATGTTCGGGGGCAGACGGTTGGCAAGCGTGCTCTCGAAGTGGCGGCCGCCGGTAGTCATAACCTCTTGATGATTGGTCCGCCGGGATCCGGCAAGACAATGCTGGCGCGGAGGCTGCCGGGAATTCTTCCGCCGCTGAGCTTTGTCGAGGCCCTGGAGACAACGCAGGTGCATTCGGTCGCGGGGGTTTTGCCGCGCGGGCAAGGGCTGCTGGCGCAACGTCCTTTTCGCGCACCACATCACTCGGTGAGCGACGCGGGATTTGTGGGGGGTGGGTCAGGCTTTCCCCGTCCGGGTGAAGTCTCCCTGGCACACAACGGGGTCTTGTTTCTCGATGAGCTGCCGGAATTCAATCGAAATGTATTGGAATTGTTGCGCCAACCGCTCGAGGATGGTGCCGTGTCTCTGGCTCGCACAGCCATGAGCCTGACCTTTCCTGCCCGGTTCATGCTGCTTGGCGCAATGAACCCCTGTCCGTGTGGCTTTTTCGGTGACCGCTCGAAGGAGTGCCGTTGCACGGGGGCGCAGATCCAACGCTATATCGGGAAGATTTCCGGTCCCTTGCTCGACCGCATCGATATTCATATCGAAGTACCCGCTGTCGAGTTCAAGGAACTGCGAGGACAAGCCGATGGTGTCTGCTCCGCCACGATGCGAGAAAGGATTCTGGCGGCCCGAGCCACGCAATTGGGGCGTGGATGGCTGAACAGTCAGATTCCTCCTGCTCGTATTCGCGAGTTTTGTCCCCTCGATGGAGCAGCGGAGCGGACGTTGGAAATGGCAGTGAGGCGGTTTTCGCTTTCGGCGCGCGCTCACGACCGTTTGCTGAAGGTAGCGCGAACGATTGCGGATTTGGCGGGCTCTTCTCAAGTGGCGGCGAAGCATCTTGCGGAAGCAATTCAGTACCGTAGTCTCGACCGCGAGTATTGGACCTAAAATAGGGGTTGCTCATGTTTCATCCCGATTCCTTGCGAAAACATCTCAGCACGTTAGGCGATGATGCTCTGCTTGAGACGAACCCAGAAGATCTCACCGAAGAGGCACGCGCCGTCTATGAGGCTGAGTTGGCCGCGCGCAATCTCTCCTGGCCGACGGGGGCCGATCCCGGAGAAACTGCTGCTTCCGATTCGGCTGCCTTTCCCAAGCCGGAAGATGGGGAACTTGTTTTGATTGGCCGCTATGAAAATTTTGCTGAGGCGCGCTATGCGTTTCAATTGCTGAAGCATGAGCGGATCCCCGTTTGGCTGGCTGGAGCGGATGCCTCGGGCCGCATCCTCGACCCCACGGCGCCGCTCGATCTGGTGACATTTCCAGACCATCGCGAGACCGCGCAAATGCTCCTCTCTCCGGAAATCAGTGATGAGGAATTGGCGCGGCTGGCTGAGGAAGCTGGGGCCGAGGACGATCAGTCTTAAAATTTGGCGGGCAACATCGCCTTCCAGGTCCCTTCATCCTGACCGATAGCCAATTTGTTGTTAGCTCGAACGAGCGGCAGGCGAAGCAATTTCGGTTCCTTCCCGATTCGCTCCATCAGGCTCGAGTCGTTCAATCGCAGATAAGCCAGACCCGCTTCCGCGTATTCTTTGCCTTCCCGGTCAAGCAGTTTATCGAAGCCGCCAAACTGGTCCAGAAAGCGCTTGATCTCACCGGGAGACATGGGTTTCTGCTTGAGATCGACAAAGTGTACCTCTACGCGGCGTTCCCTGAAGAATCGCTCCGCGGCCCGAGTGGCGGAGGAGTTTTTTGTGCCGAAAATCTGGACACTTGGTACGGTTATCTTCATTCCTATAAGCTAACGGCCATGCGTTTGCTTTGGCTAGTCGTCTTCTCGGCTTTTTTGTTCGCTGGTGAGCGTGACGCGCCCATCCGCGCAGCCATGCGTCAGGTGATTGCCGCCGGGGAGGTGCCCGGGGCTGTTACCCTGATCGTTCGCCCAAAAGGGAACTCGCACTTCGCGGCCCATCGCAAGAATTTTCGCCGCAACTCGATTTTCTGGATCGCTTCGATGACAAAGCCCGTCATCGCTGTCGCAATCTTGATGCTGGCGGAAGAAGGCAAGCTTGGCATCGATGATCGCCTGGGGCGGCACATCCCGGAGTTCCGGGATTCCCCCGTGACGTTGCGCCACTTGTTGTCGCACACCTCAGGGCTGGCCGAGGCGACGCCGGAGGAGTTGGCGCGGTTGCGGAAACTGGCCGACCTTGTGCCCTTGATCGCTTCCCGGCCCCTGCGCTTCGCACCTGGGGATCGGTGGCAATACTGTCAATCGGGTATCAATCTTTTGGGCCGCGTCCTTGAAGTGGTCTCTGGTTTGCCACTCGAAGAGTTTCTGTCACGCCGTCTGTTTAGACCGCTGCGAATGCCCGATACAACGTTTTATCTGGAGCCGAGGCAACTGCCGCGTCTCATCATGCCGGTCCGCCGGGAAGACAGTGGCTTCAAGCCTGCCACCAATCCGGTGCTTTATGGCAAATCCCCCACGAACCGGGAACGGTACCCAGCCGCCAATGGCGGCTTGTTCTCGACTGCGGCCGACTACGGCCGCTTCGCCCGAATGTTGCTGCGGGGCGGCGAATTGGACGGGCGTCGCTGCCTCTCAGCAGCAAGCATGGCCGCGCTGACGCGCAACGAAACCGGCGAAGGAAAAGCGGGCTTTCTGCCGGGGCATGCCTGGGGCCTCGGTGTGGGGATCGTGACGAATCCCCTGGGGAAGACGGAGCGGCTGGCCCCGGGTACATTCGGCCACGGTGGCGCCTTTGGCACCCAGTGCTGGATTTCGCCCGCGCAGGGACTCGCACTGGTGCTCATGGTGCGGCGGGGGAATTTTTCCAATGCCGACGATTTAGCTCCACGCCACGCTTTTACCGAGTCGGCGCTGAATTGACGGAGTTGCCCGCACGGTCACGCTACACTTGAATTAAAGCCATGCAGAAGTTGGCCCTGACACACCGGCTTGACCAACTGCGCTCCGCTCTTGGCCAGGTGCTTCTCGGCAAGGAGCAAGCCGTTCGCCTCACGCTGATTTGTCTGATCGCACGCGGACACTTGCTGATCGAGGATGTGCCTGGGGTCGGCAAGACAAGCTTGGCCGAATCTTTGGCCCGCCTCGTTCAAGGCAATTTTCGTCGGCTCCAATGTACGTCTGATCTTCTGCCGGGTGACATTGTGGGCGTCTCAGTCTACCGGCCGCAGGTGCAGGATTTCGAATTCCGTCCGGGACCGGTATTTGCCAATTTTCTACTGGCCGACGAGATCAATCGCGCGACGCCGAAGACGCAATCAGCGCTGCTCGAGGCGATGAGCGAAGGCCAGGTTTCCCTCGACGGGCGCACCATGCCCTTGCCCAAGCCGTTCATGGTGATTGCTACCCAGAACCCCACCGAGCAACAGGGCGCCTATCCGCTTCCGGAGAGTCAGTTGGACCGGTTTCTGATGCGAATTGAGATCGGCTACCCGGAACCCGAGCAGGAAATCACGATTTTTCGCGCTGTAACCATGCGGCCGCAAGATGTCTCGAGCCTGCTGAGCGGCGACGAACTGTTATCGATCCAGGATGAGGTGGAGCAGGTACACGCGGATCCGCAACTGCTGCGCTACTTGCTCGAGATTGTCGCGGCCACACGGCGCCACGAAAGCATCTCGCTCGGGGTCAGCCCGCGCGGCGGGCAAGCTCTGTTTCGCGCCGCGCAGGCGAGTGCCTTATTGGATGGTCGCGGTTATGTCATCCCCGATGACATCAAGGGGCTTGCGATAGCCGTTTGCAGTCACCGTCTGCGGCTCTCGACACAGGCAAGCTTCGGACTGCGTCCGGCGGAGATCGCCAGGCGCGTCATGGAGCAGATCCTGAGCGAAGTTTCGGTTCTGTTGTAACCCTGGTAGCCTTGTTCTGAGCCCTCTCATGCGATATTGAACCTCTCATGGAACGCAAACAAGCTTCTGATTTTCCACCCGAACTTCTAAACCTGCTGGACCTTTACGTGCACGGTGACATGGACCGCCGTGACTTTATCGAGAATTGCCAGCGTTTTGCCACCGGGGGCATCTCAGCGGCCATGTTGTTTGAGAGCTTGCGGCCGAACTATGCCTGGGCGCGGCAGGTGCCTCCTGACGACAAGCGGATCACGACGAGCACAACGACCGTCGAATCGTCGGCTGGCAACGGCATCATAAGAGGTTTCCTGGCGATGCCCGCCCTTCACTCGGGGAAGATTGCCGCTGTGATTGTCATTCACGAAAACCGCGGACTGAACCCCTATATTGAGGATGTAGCGCGCCGTCTCGCCGTGGAAAACTTCATTGCCTTTGCCCCCGATGGACTCACGAGCGTGGGCGGTTATCCCGGCGGCGATGAGCGCGGCGCGAAGCTCTTTCAATCGGTCGATCGGGAGAAGATGACGGAGGATTTTGTCGCCGCCGCCGAATTCTTGAAATTTCTTCCAAACGGCAACGGAAATCTGGGAGCGGTAGGTTTCTGTTTCGGCGGTGGCATCTCGAACACCCTCGCGGTGCGGCTGGGCGCGATGCTGAATGCCGCGGCCCCGTTCTATGGAGCACAGCCCCAAGCCGAAGACGTGTCCAGAATCCAATGTCCTTTGCTACTGCACTACGCCAGCAACGATGCGAGAGTCAATGCGGGCTGGCCCGCCTATGAAGAAGCGCTGAAGGCCAATCAGGTGCGGTACCAGGCTTTTTTCTACCAGGGGACGAATCACGGATTCCACAATGACACAACACCGCGCTACGACGCGGCAGCAGCCAAGCTCGCCTGGAGCCGCACCCTTGCTTTCTTCCGTCAACACCTGCTTGACTAATGCTTTCCCGCCGGGTTCTTCTTGCCGCCTTTGCTCCCTCCACCTCAGCGGCCTACTCGGGAATCCCCTTGAAGGCCGCCTATGACGGGCGAACACGCCACACCAAGATTTGGTTCACTCGGAAGGAAATTCTTTGGCTTGGAGCATTGGATCATGACCGCTTTCTCGCCTCGCCGCCGGTTCGAGCTGTGGCGGTTGCCGAACCAGACCTCCCGCTTCCCAAGCCTCGCATTCGGCTTTCCGTGAGTGACAGCAAACTGGTGGCAATCGATGACCGGGGCCGAAGGATCGCTACTCTGATGTCCTTTCCAACCGGGGCATCCGTCCACATCGTCACCCCTCGCGCGGCGCACGCGGACTTGGTGGCAATCTGGAGCTGTGGCCAGGATCTTTTTTTCACAAACAGCGATTACCGGAATGTGTACCGGCTGCCAGCCCGCATGGGAAGAGAGCCATTGCGTCCCGAAAAACGAAGGCTGGATTGATCGGCATTTCAAGTCATATCGTTATGCTGAGCGGATACGTGCGGGCAAAACCTCAAATTGACCACGTGTACCTTTCTCGCCCACCCCGGTTTCGGGCTTGCCGCCACTCTGACTCCGCCCGTGGCTATTGGCTACAACACGGCTATGTTTCCGGTCGTGGATGGGGTCTTGCTGAAGCCGCTGACCCGCGCGCAACCAGAGCGCGTGTTCAAGCCTCGGCAAACAATGCGTCGCCACGGCGCGCCATCCCGGTTGCCGGTCCGTGCCGGCCATTCTCTTGGCTATCGTCAGGCAGGCCAATCGGCGGACTTGGTGTGCTTGGCTTCGTAGCCCGTCTCCATCCAGCCGCACCAAACCGAACCGGCGCGGTACGCCTCGTCGCTTGTGTCGCAAGGCTGGTTTGCTCTGCTGGGCGCACGAATCATTCGCGGGTGGAATGTCACGCCGCAAGAATTTGCGCCGGGCCGGGATGAAGTAGTGATTCTTTGCGAGGGCATCTGGCGGAGCGATTCTCCCGCTCTGAGCCGAACGCAGCTTCACTGATTTGTGTGAGGGGCCTCGCCGGTTTACTGGTGTTTTCTAACCCGCTTTCTCTCTCTCGCGAAGAACAAGCTCTGGACACGGATAGCATTGATTTCGCAGCAGGCGCAGCACCGTAATTCGCATTGCCTGCTAGCCGCGGACCGGTTGTCTCCGGGCATGCCGATTGAGCAAGCCCAAGCGGAATTTGCCCTGATTCTGGCTGCTGCCGGCGCGGACTACCGCGTCCTTAACATCACGGGCAAAGTAAAGCTATCTCTTGTGATTCTGATCTTTCCCGTTGATTTTGTGCCGGCGACTGCCTGCGCCACTGTCGCCAATCTCCTGTTGGCGCGCGGGGCCCCGAACGCTGGTGAGTTTGCAATCCGGGGGCAACTTATCGGACCGTTGCAGACCAAATTCTTGCTTCTGACTTTTTCCAGTGGCATCCTCGGATTGTTGCTTACGCGGGCGGCGTTCATCGCATTTCATCACGATTTCCTGGTGAGTTCGCCCTGAATCGATGGCTTGGCGACGGATGTCCAGGCAGCCCTCGGCAATCTGGCCACTGTATTCCCAACGACGCTTCTTATGTCCCCTGCAGTCCTGCAGCGCACGCTCAAGCATCGCACCCGAGGGGGGAACCGTTCGCGACCGTTTCCGCGGTATGCCCGCGCTCTCCTGAATCGCTTTCGACTTCCCGCCCGGCCATGTGCTGACTCTGCGAGTGTTTTCGCGGGCCGCAATGTAAGCCAATAAGCTGGCGCGAATCTGCTTCAGTCAGACGATTCCTCGCAAGCTCGACGGCTTGCCGGCCCGGTGTCGTCCCCGATTAGAACGATTCGCCACCTCACGGTCCCCGCTTTATGTTTACTCAGTCAAAGAGAGGCCTGTTCATAAGCCCCCGTCTGTACCGGCGATGCCAGCGCACCCAGAGTGGTGATCGTGAACGAAATCTTTCTTTGAGGGAAATTTTCCGGAACACTCGTTGTCGGCGCCGACGGGCTTTGGACCCGGACTTACAGTGGCGTAATCTCCGCTGCCGGCCCATTGCGACAGAATGCCAAACTGGTCATGACGAAATCCCGACAAACTCTCCATCAACGCGTGCTCTCCCTTAGGCTTTCGAATCGGCAAGCACCAAAGCAAGGCGGACTCCAAACTTCCGAAACCAGGCAAATTGGCTGTTTTCAGGTGTGTTCCAAAATCGCGGAACTCTCGAGCGAACCGAAAATGGAACCCGCCCACGCTGCCGTTCTCCCAAATTTGAGACCTGGCCCAGTTGCAGCACCACGCCCTTCGGAGCGGAATAGCGTGTCTATGCAGCCTTTCGTCGGAAGCATCCCAGCCTTCGTCAATTGTGGCGCTTGAAATGCAAAATTGCGGTTTATGCTTCCGAACATGAGTACTGCCAACAGTGGGATCGGCCCTCTGGTCGACGTGCGGGATGTGACTAAGGTTTATCCGCTCAATCAATGCATGTTTTGGTTCAGCGTGAAGATGAAGGTTGTGGAGTTCGCGTAAGAGGGAGATTCCGCCCTGCGGGCGGGGATTTTCAAGGCATGGGGATCTATCGATCCGATGGAGTGGGTAGCTGGGCGGCGTAGACTGCATCACCGCCCGTGTATACATCGTCTCGATGAGTCCGTCTGGCTATCCCTCGGCAAGGTTGCGTCCCCGCAGCCTGCTTCCGTTTTACCTGACAAGCTGGTTATCGGTTAGGCGGCATCTTGTGTGAGTCGATTTCTGGATGCTTGTTCCCGCCGTTGGCGTGCGGTTTCCAACTTGTGGTCGCGGGCATCATGAATCGCTTGGCGGTGGCCTTCGAGCATGTCCTTGGGCGTGACGTAGCCAATGGAGCTGTGCAGGCGCTGCTCGTTGTAGACAGCTACATACTGCTCGATGAGGCGGATGGCATCGTCCAGGCAAAGCGGAACACCCGGACGGATGCACTCGCTTTTGATCGTGCCGTTCCAGCGTTCCAGCTTCCCGTTGGACTGCGGATAGCTAAGGCGCGGTGCGAATGTGTGTCATCCCCGAGATGCGGATGAACTCCTTAAAGTCCTTGGCGATGAACTGCGGGCCATTGTCGGAGATGATGCGAGGCCGGGCGTTGGGGAACTTCTCCTTGGCCCGCTGGAGCGGGATTTCCACTTCGGCCTCCGTCATGGACTCGCGCAGGCTCCAAGCGATCAGATAGCGGCTGGCCCCATCGAGCACGGCGCACGGATAGTAGAACGTGCCGTGGATGTTGATGTAGGAGATGTCGATGTGCCAATGTTCATGCGGCTTGAGGGGTTGCTGGAAACCCGTGCCTTTTTTGCTGGTCTTGTGCGCCCACCGGCGCAAGCGGTCTGCTTGGCGCAGCACGCGAAAGACGCTCGACGGGCTAACGGCCACCACATCGGCGTCGATCATCATGTAAGTAAGCCGCCGGTAGCCTTCCAACGGGTATTGCGTTTGATAGTCCAGAATGGCTTGCTTCTCCCACTTCTCGCCTGGCAGTCCGAGCCGGTGCCACCGATGTCTATCCAAACCCTGGTGGAAAATGCAGTGAAGTATGCCGTGGATCCAGCACCGGAGGGTGGGTCCATCATCGTCAGCGCGGAACGGACTGACGACATGCTGTGGGTCCGGGTGCGGGATTCCGGGGTAGGATTCCGTATCGAAGACTCCCCTAAGGGGCACGGGCTGGAAAATCTGCGCGCACGCCTCGATCTGGTTTACGGCGCGCCCGGAAAAGCCGGATTGCGGGTTTACACAAGACCGGGAGGCTGCTGCGTTGAGATGTTCACTCCAGCATCCGGAGCAACTGCATGAAGCGTTTTGACTTGAAGGCGTTTCTAATCGACGACGAGCCTCTCGCCAGCGAACGTCTGGCAGCGATGTTGGCAGATCTCGGTGTCACTGTAGTGGGAACAGAGACCAATCCAGCAAAGGCGATCCCGAGGTTAACGGAACGAAGCGAAGGGCTCGACGCGCTCTTTCTGGACATCCAGATGCCAGGCCTAAACGGCTTTGAATTACTTGCCCAGATTGTGCAACCGCCCCTAGTGGTTTTCACGACGGCCTATGACCAATACGCCATCCGCGCCTTCGAGGTGAATTCGGTCGACTATCTGCTGAAACCCGTCGAATCGGAACCCCTTGCCCGGGCCGTGGCAAAACTACAACGCATACCGGAACAAGCCCGTCCCGCTTGGATGGCCGAACCTCTGCGTCTGGCCGAATTGCTGCGGCAGGCAAACCCGATCAAGCGCATCACGTCCCGCGTCGGCGATATCGTGCATCTAGTCGACCTGGAGAACATCAGCCATTTCGTGGCCAAGAACAAACTGATCTGCGCGGTGGTTCAGGAAAGGCAGTTTCCGGTCGACTTTTCGATTCAAACTCTCGAAGAGAAGCCGGGGTCTCGTTTCCTCAGAGTACACAGGTCGGTATTGGTGAACTTAGACTTGATTTTGGAATTGAACACTCGATTCGCAGACCAGATAACGGTCACCCTTCGCGATCAGACCCGAACTAAGGTTACTGTCTCGCGAGATCGACAAAGAGCCGTTCGAGAGCGCCTTTCACAGCTGTTTTGATCGATCTCAGTATGCCGCAATTGCGCGTGGATGCAAGTCGAGCCATCGGGCGTCTGCAGCTGACCGCTCCTGGAATGAGTACAGGTTACGCATCTTGAGTTTTGACGCCAGCGCCGCAACCCTGTGCAGCCGGCGATATCGCTCGGATCGTTCCGGATTCGCTGCGGAGACGTCCCATACTCCGAACTTCATCGCTTTCTGGACATCCTCGTCGTAGAGGCGAACCGGAATCCACCGATCTGACGCGACCTGGCCGCTGGGAAAGTAGGTGAACGGATGAGCTTCCACCTCATAGATCCATTCATGGTTCGCCTCGATGAACCGCAAGGTCTCCTGAAAGGCGGACTCAGTCTCGCCGGGAAATCCAACAATCCAGCAGGTAGTCGTTCGAATTCCAGCTCCAGACAACGAACGGAGCGCGCGGGAGATCACTGCCGGTCCGGTGCGCTTGTCGATCATCTGCAGAACATCCGCGTCGCCGCTTTCGATTCCAAGCCGCACTCGATAACAGCCGGCCGCAGCCCATTTTTCTGCGCGTTCGGGATCGCCCGGCAGAGGGTTCGCACGAAGATATCCATCGAAGAGGACCTTCTGGTTCCTTTTCAATAGCTCCGCGGACAACGACTCCATGTAAGGATTCATCAGAGAGTCGCCCATGAAAAAACGGGGGTTGTTGTAGGCGCTGGAGAGCTTCACCATCTGGCTCGCGACCATAGCCGCGGTCTTTTTCCGGTACTTGCCGCCCGGCGAGCTGCCGAATACAAAGCGGCCTTGAGAATCTCCGTTCAGGGCGGGAAGCGGTGGGAGTCATGAAAGATGTCAAAAGAGAAGGTCTCGATAAAGGTGTTCATACGAACTAAACGGCCAGTTTTATGTCTCGCTCCGCATGATCGACACGCAGGCGTGCGATTACCGCGCAGCGGTTCGAGTAGTTCATGATCCGGCAGCACTCGCGGCTGCTGTCCGGCCCTTAGTTCTTGGGCTGAATCGTGGCCTGCCGGTCTGGATCGTCCAAGCTATGAAAAAGATGATCGGTCAGTTCTTGTCCCGTGCGCGCTTCATGTTGTTTCTCATCACGGTTTTCGCGGGGTTAGCCTGCTTGCCGGATGGGTACAAAAGCAGCCAGGGTTGCCGGGTTGATTCTGCGGAAAGCTCTCGCGATTAGAATCTCTGGAGTCACCGGAGATACCCTCGGGGCGCTGTCGGTGGCGTGAGTGCTGAAGGACTTGCTGTTCAATACCAGCCCGCGGCATGCCTTGACACCAGCCCTCATCGCACTCGTCCTCCCGCGGACGGCGAGCCTCTCCAGTTTGATCCTAGCTTTTCGGCCGCGGCGATCGATCCCGGCGGCGCCTTGCTCGCCGTGTAGGCGTTTAGGCGTTGCGCAGAAAAGTTGCCGTGGAGTGGAAAAAGTTGCGGAGCGTTGTTGCCACATTCTCCGGGATTTCAGCTTCTTCGATTGCGCGGTCCATGAACTGAACCCAGCGGTCGCGGGCCTGTTCGTCGACGTGGAAAGGAACATGACGCATTCTCAATCGCGGATGGCCTCGTTTTTCGAGATAGTCCATGGGCCCACCGAAGCGGAATCGCAAGAAATCGCGCAGACGCTCCTCGGCTCCAGCCAGATCGTGCTTCGGATACATGGGCCCCAGAATGTCGTCGCTCGAAACCTGCCTGTAAAAAGCCGAAACCATTCGGGCAAAGCCTTCCTCCCCGATTCGCTGGTAAACATCTTCTTCAGCTACACTTGTTTCACTCACAATCTCATCGTAAACGGATACAATCAAGCCCATGCGGCGCCGCCATTTCCTGACACTCAGTGCGCAATGCCCTCTGCTGGTTTATGCCCTGGATGGCCAGTTAATGCCCCAGCCTGCCGGTCCAAGCGTGGATGTATCATTACGGTTCTTCACGACAGACGAAGCGAAAATCGTGGAGGCAGCGACTTCGCGCATTTTTCCCTCGGATGAAGCCGGACCGGGCGCGCGGGAAGCCGGTGTTGCGCTTTACATTGATCGTCAACTAGCCGGCCCTTATGGGCGAGACCGCTACCGCTACGTCCTTCCGCCATTCGCCGATGGCAGCCCCGAGCAGGGTTATCAGTCTGCTGCCAACCCACGCCAGATTTACCGGCAGCAGCTGAAGCTACTGGCAGGCTTCGATTCCCTGACTCCAACGGAGCAGGATGACCGTTTGCGCTCGATCGAGCGGACTTACTTTTTTCGGCTACTGCGTCAGCACACTCTGGAGGGGATGTTCTGCGACCCAATGCATGGCGGTAACCGCGACCTGATCGGATGGCAGTTGATTGGATTTCCCGGGCCTTACATGAGTTGGGCGCGCGATGTCGACCAGCACTCGGGGCAAGCCTTTCGACCCCGGCCGCAATCGCTCAGCCAAATTCTCAATCGCCCGCTTCGCCCCTGGGAGGATCTTGAGCCATGATTCAACTACCCGCAACCGATGTTGTTATTGTGGGCGGCGGCTGGTCTGGCCTCTTAATGGCGCGCGAATTGAGCAATACCCCAGGACTCCGCATCCTCGTACTCGAGCGCGGGCAACCGCGCGACCCCAAGCTTTATATCGAGGGCATGGACGAACTTGATTTTGCGCTGCGTTATCGCATGATGCAGGATGTCGCCAAGGAAACTGTTACCTTTCGCAATCACGCCGGACAACAGGCATTACCAATCCGGCAGTTCGGCGGCTTCCTTCCGGGAGACGGGGTGGGGGGAGCCGGCGAGCACTGGAACGGCATGACACCCCGGTTCTTGCCCGACGTCTTTGAGATGAAAACGGCTACTATCCGACGCTACGGAAAGGACCGTTTACCCCCAGGCTCGACAATTCAGGACTGGGGGGTTACTTATTCCCAGATCGAGCCGTTTTATCTTGCCGCCGAACGAATTCTGGGAGTCTCCGGATTGGATGGAAATCCGATGGCCAGCCCGCGTTCCGCACCGTATCCGACACCTCCGCTCAAGCAAACCGAGTTCGGGCGGCTTTTTACTTTGGCAAGTGAATCCCTTGGCTATCATCCGTTTCCTGCCCCGAATGCGAATCTGAGCCAGACTTGGCGGAATCCAGACGGCATCATTCGTCCGGCATGTCAGTATTGTGGTTTCTGTGAACGGTTTGGCTGCATGGTCGGAGCGAAGGCTCAGCCTTCCAATACACTTCTCCCTGTGCTCAACAAGCGCCCCCAAGTCACGCTGAAGACCGGGGCGCACGTCCGCCGGTTGATTCACAAAGAAAATCGGATCACCGGTGTCAGCTATGTGTCGGGAAATAAGGAGTACTTTCAGCCCGCCGGCCGCGTAGTGCTGGCGAGTTGGACCCTGAACAACACCCGGCTACTGCTATTGTCGGGCCTGGGAGGGCCGAATGTTGGCCGCAATCTGACTCACCAAGTGATGGGGGCAGGGGCTACGCTGTTCTTTGACAAGCCGCTCAACCGCTTCATGGGTTCGGGCTCTTCCAACATGACGGTGAGTGATTTCGACGGTGATAATTTCGACCACAGCGGTTTGGACTTTATTCGTGGCGCCTACATTTCGAGCCCTGCTTATGGGGCCCGCCCGATCGCCAACTTCGGCGCGGTCCCCGGTAACATCAAGGCCAACTGGGGGGCGGAGTGGAAGAAAGCCGCTATCGAAGCTTATGACCGTTCGGCGCGGATTGGTTCCTCGGGTGAGCACATACCGTATTCGGCAAACTTCATGGATCTCGACCCCATCTACACCGACCACATTGGCGATCCGCTACTGCGGCTGACACTGGACTGGCAAGACAACGAGCGGCGTATACACAAATTCATCACAAGCAAGATCGAAACAATTGCCAAGGCGATGGCTGTGCGGTCGTACTCGCTTTCACCCCCTTTGGCGCACTATGACGCAATCTCCTACAAAAGCACTCACATCCAGGGGGGGACGATCATGGGTGCCGATCCCGCCGCTTCGGTGGTGGATCCCACCAGCCGCCATTGGCGTTTCCGCAACTTACAAATTCTCGGAGCCAGCACTTTCCCGCAAAATCCTTCCGGAAATCCCACTCTCACTGTTCTCGCTCTCACCCTGTTCGCCGCCCGCCACTCCGGAAAGTAGCTGCCGCAGACCATCCGTGGTTTCAGCCGGCTGAAGTGTTCCCCATGGCAATTCTTCCTTTGTAAGCCTACCGGCTTCCGCTGCCGGCAGCGGCCGCGCGAAGAAAAATCCTTGGCCGTAACGGCACCCCATCCTGGCAAGCTTCTCCCACTGTTCCCGGGTTTCTATCCCCTCGGTGACAACACTGATTCCGAGACTTGCTGCCAGCTTGAGAATCGAATCCACAATCCGGTCTCCCTCATTGTGCATCTCCTCGACAAAGGACCGGTCGATCTTCAGTGTGTCAAAGGGAAGTCTATGCAACTGGCTCAAACTGGAGTAACCCGTGCCGAAATCGTCGATTTCGAGGCCAACCCCCAAAGCTTCGAGCCGGCGCAAAATTGTTTGTGCCATAGTGGGGTCTTCGGCAACCATACTCTCAGTCACTTCGAGATGCAACTGCTTGGAATCGACACCAGTGGCTGCCAGCACTGCTTCTATATAACCCGGTAACTCCGGGTCGACAAATTGTTTCGCGGATAGATTGACGCTCATGGTGTAGTCGCCTTTCCATTCACTTAGCTGCTCGAGGCTCATTCGTAGAACCCATCGTCCTAACGGCAGAATCAAACCGGTTTCTTCCGCTACTCGAATGAATTCCCCTGGAGGCACCATGCCCCGTTCCGGCCGGTTCCAGCGTACCAGGGCCTCAAAGCCGGCCAGTTTTCCCGTTTGCAATTCCACCTGTGGCTGATAGTACAAACAAAACTCACCATCTTCGATGGCTTGCCGCATAGCCGACTCGATTTCGATGCGGGCCATTGCTCTGTCGTGCATTCCCTTGTCGAAAAGGCAGTAACGCCCCCGGCCTTCCGTTTTCGCGGCGTACATTGCAGTATCGGCGCGCTGCAATAGATCCTCACTCGTGCAAACCTCCACGCTGCTTATCGTGATTCCAATACTGGTTGTGCAAAAAATGTGAGCTGAGCCGAGTTCGAAAGCGGATTTCATTTGCCGCTGGATTTCGTCCGCTAGTTCCACGGCTTCAACCGTCGATTCCATTTCTTCGATCACAATCAAAAACTCATCTCCGCCCAGGCGGGCGAGTGCCGTCTTACCTTGCATAGTTCGCTCTATTGCCAATTCAAGACGTCGCGATACGCCCAGCAGCAATTGATCTCCCATGACATGGCCCATGGCGTCGTTGATCAATTTGAAACGGTCCAAGTCCAGAAACAGCACACCGAATCTGCGTCCGGGGTCCTCTTGCTGCCGCTCCAGCAATTGATCCAGTCTGCTCACGATCCCCAAGCGGTTTTCCAATCCCGTGAGCGGATCGAGCAACTTTCCGTTTGTCAAATCCGAGCTCGATCCCGCCACTCTTAATGCTCTGCCTGTTGAGTCCCGCACCGCTGCCCCACTCGTTAGCACCCAGCGCCATGTTCCGTCTGTGTGGCGAATGCGATGCTCGTGCTCGAAGTGATCGGACGTCCGGTTCATCACGAAGTTCTCAAGACAGTTTTTCAGGCCGGCCCGATCCACTGGATGCACTCTGCCTAGCCAATCTCCCAACGCACTCAATTTCGCCTCAGTTGCGATGCCCAGCATTTCCTTCCAACGTTCGGAGTAGTAAACTCTGCCGGATACACAATCCCAGTCCCAGATCCCCTGATTGCTTCCCCGCACAGCCAGCGAATACCGCTCTTCGGCTGTCTTCAGGGCTTTTTCCGCAAGATGTTGTTCTGTCACATCCCTTGCGATACATTGGAACCCACACAGTCTTCCGTTCTCATCACGCAGGAATTGGGTGCTTTGGCCGATCCACCGCCGCTGCCCATCGCTGGTCATTATGGGCAATTCCATAAAAGTGCTGGCCGTCTTGCTCCTCACTTGCCGCGCAACTTCCTCACGGAGACGGGCATAGGCCGGACGTTCAATGAATGCAGCTATGTTGACTCCCACCGCTCCCGGGCCCAACAACCTCTCAAATGCCGGATTATGGAATTCAATTCGACCCGAACGATCTGTTCTGTAGATTATATCCCCTGAGTTTTCGACAACTTGGCGGTAGCGGGCCTCGGATTGAGCTAACTCCGCGGTTCGTTGCATCACCTTCGCGTCCAGCTCCTGTGTCAGGAGCTTCAGTTCATTGTTTTTCTCATCGCGTTTGTCCAGCGCCTGTCGCAAGTAGCGGAATGACTCCTCCAGTCGCCGGGCAAACTGCTCGATTGCAAATACAATTTCACGGATCTCCCGAATTCCCATGCTTCCCGGCGCAAGCCGCAGCGAGTTTTCCTCACTTCGCCATTCCGTCAGTGCCTCCGCAATTTCTTCGATGGGGCTTCCCAATCTCCTTGCCAGCCTGCGGCTGACCCAAATTGCCAGCAGATAGATTACAGCAAGCAAAACAAAGCCAGTTTTGTAGAATTGGTGCAATTCCCTTGCAATCCATTTGTGGGGAATTGCTGCTACTACTCTCCATCCTCCACGCAGAAGGGGCATCTCAACCGCGAGGTTTTTCTGCCCCTGGAGTCCAGTAAACTGTTGCCATTGACCCTGGTTCTTCCACTCAATCGGCTGCCATGGTGAGAGAGGCGGATACTCCTGTTCGTAGCTGGCAAAGACCACACGATTGTTCTCGTCGATCACCACGAGGGATATTAGTTCGTGGCTGAGGACAACTTCATGAGGAATACGTTGAATGTCGATTGATCCCTCCACGATTCCCGCAAATCCTCCGGCTGCGTCTCGAATCGGCGCACTTAGGGCAACGATTAAGTCGTTGCCCAGGCCCCGTCCCTGAAAAATTCCACTAATGTATGGTTTACCCGTGCTTTCCACCTCGCGGAAGTATGGGCGATCCGCGACGCTCCGCTTTTCTTTCTCCGCCGGTGCCTCGCTTGCTTCTCCCCGCCTCACCGTGCGCAGTATTTCACCCTGTGCATCCGTAACCAGCATCGACAGAAATCCTTCATTATTTTGGATCGTTCCTTCCAGGGAGAGCTGAATTTCCTGATCGCGCGCAACATCACTCTTGCCACTCAGTCTGCTGGCTACGGTTGTGATCGCCACTTCATGCCTTCTCAAGTGTGCATCGATGCCATCGCGCACCCGAAAGCAAGTCTCTTTTAGTTGTTGGGTTGCTCCTGTTTGCAGTTGCGACTCGAACAACCTGGCCCCGAGAATCCCCATAGCAAGTGCACCCAGCACCGTGAACGTAACGAGATATCCGCTTAGCAAGGTTCGAAATGAAACCAGCCTTTGATCGAAAAGCAACATTCCTGCATCGAACTTATCGGCTCTGGCAATGCAATCCAGAACGATACGCAGACTTTATCCGCACTCTCTCCTCGAATGGAGAAGGATTACGAAACAGGAACTTCTTTGTCTGGGTGTTATGCCTATGATCTACCAGCGGGAAGCAGCAGAGCTAGCGCATGTGCGGCACGGTTCAAAACGGGCTGCCGTCGCAGGCAAATCACAGGGCATCAATCACAGGGCATCTCACAGGCATCTCTCACAGGCATCTCACAGGCATCTCTTGACTTCAATTGCCCTAGTTGATAGAACTGCAGGCTATGCGTCTCATCCCGAAGTGTGTTTTCCTCTGCAACCTGATCTGCAGTTTTGCCATGGCCCAGTCCGGCACAGGCGAAATCAACGGCACGGTAACGGACAGCACCGGGGCGGCCGTCGCGGCGGCTACCGTGACCATTTCGAATCCAGCCACCGGCTTCTCCCGTGTGCTTCGTACAAATGAGGGTGGCATCTATTCCGCGCCCGCGCTAAATCCGGGGGCCTACACGATCAAGGTGGAAAAACAAGGTTTTCAGGCGCAGTCGCGGACGGGGGTTGAATTGCAGGTTGGCCAAGCGCCCAGCCTAAACTTCTCGCTTACGGTTGGAAACGTCTCGGAGGTCATCGAGGTGACAGGTGGGGCGCCAGTTCTCGAGACGGAGGCCACCTCGGTGGGTACGGTGATTGAAAACAAGCGTATTGTCGAGCTGCCCCTGAACGGCCGCAACTATCTACAGCTGGCCAGTCTGATTCCTGGGGCCACGACCAACGGCCCAGCCTCGAGCCAAGGCCAGCAACGCATGGGTGGGGCGCGCAACAGCTTTGCGCTGAATGTCGCCGGCCAGCGTGTGCATTTCAACCACTATTCCTTGGACGGAATGGAGAATACCGATCCGAACTTCAACACATACTTGTTTCTGCCCTCGATTGATGCGCTCCAGGAGTTCAAGGTGGAATCCGGCTTGTTCTCGGCGGAATACGGGCGCGCGATCGCTCAGGTGAACGTGTCGACCAAATCGGGTACGAATCAGTTTCATGGCGTGGCTTTTTCCTACGTTCGCAATGCATTTCTTGATGCACGCAACTTCTTCGCTCCGGTCAATCCACCGTTCAAGCGGAATCAGTTTGGCGGCACATTTTCCGGGCCGGTGCGCATACCGAAACTGGTGGATGGCCGCAATAAGTTGTTTTTCATGTTCAACTATGAGGGGCTGCGCGAGCGCCGGTCCCTCACGCAGACCGGCACGCTGCCCGACGCCCGTTTCCGTAGCGGAAACCTTGGCTTTCTCAATCGTCCGATCCGTGATCCCCTGAATCCGGGCCAGGTGTTTCCCAACGGGTTGATTCCTGAGTCGCGTGTCAGCCCGATTTCGCGGCGCGTTTTGAACGACTTTTTCCCGCTTCCCAATCAGGCCGGCGGCGGCGCCCTCGGCATTACGAACAACTATCTCAATGATGAATCCCGTCGTACCGATGGCGATCAGTTTACGCTGCGTTCCGATTTGACTGCCTTCCAAAATCAAACCTTCTTTTTCCGTTTTTCGCAAACCGAAGAGCCGCAATACATTCCCTTTGCCATCAAGGACCAGGGCAATGTCGTCGGGATTCTTGGCCAGCAAGGCGTACTGGGGCACACCTTGGTGATGGGCGCCAACAAAGTCAACGACTTCAAGTTCGGCATGAATTACTTCAATTCATCCAACATCCAGCAGCGTGCCTTCAAGCGCAACGTCGTCGGGCAACTCGGTCTTCAGGGTATTTCTCAGGATCCACTCTTTTGGGGAATCCCTGTTTTTCAGATTACCGGCTTCGCCAACGTCGGAGAGTGCAACGACTGTCCGTTCGTTAACTGGAATACGACTTTCCAATTTACGGATAATTTTTCCTGGACTGTTGGCAAGCACACGTTCAAGTTCGGCGGGGAATACCGCCGTTTGCGCTACAACCAGATTGGAGCTGTTGTTCCGCGAGGTCGCTTTACCTGGAACGGGCAGTATACCGGTGAGCCGATGGCCGACATGCTGCTCGGCGTGATGTCGGCAACCGAAGGACAAGTGGGTGCTCCGATCGCCAGCTTCCGGCAGAACTACATGGGTCTTTATCTTCAGGATGTTTGGAAGCTGACCAATAAACTGACCGTCAATTGGGGTTTGCGGTGGGAGTACGAGTCTCCTTTCATGGATAAGAACGACTCGATCGTAAACGTCGATTTCGCCTGGGACAACTCACGTGAACCCGTCTTCGTTCGTGCCGGCAGTGGCAACATCAATCAGGGAAACCCACAGTTTCCCTCACCTCCTGGCTGGCAGTTGGTTCGTGACGGGCGATTCGGACGCGGTGCCGGGGTACCCGATCGAAATGATTTTGGTCCCCGCGTGGGACTCGCCTACCAGTTGAACTCCAAGACCGTTCTCCGTGTCAGCGGAGGCGTCTACTTCGTGCGTGACATCGGCAATGCTGTCTTCGATATCGTTCGTAATATTCCGTTCACAATCCGGCAGGCGGAGACTGCCGACACCACACGTCCCAACCTCACCTGGAACCGTCTTTTCACCGCGACCGGGGCGCCGAGCTTCTTGCTGATTAACCAGTATGGCGAGCGCACCTCGTATGTCACCCAATGGCAATCCTCCTTGCAGCGCCAGTTGACCAAGGACATGTCACTCGAGGTAACCTACATGGGTTCGGCTGGCATCAAGCTGCGCCGGCTTACTGCTTACAACAACCCCGAGCCCCGTCCAGGCAACCCGAACTTGAATCGACCTTTCCCCAAATTTAACGGGAGCTTCCAGAATATGAATGCTCCCAGCCACTCAAGCTATCATGCGCTGCAGTTGCGTCTCCAGCAACGCTTTTCGAATGGCTTTACGCTGCTTGGCTCTTATGCCTACGGCAAGTCGATCGACAACGGCTCCGGAGTCCGGACGACGGATGGTGACCCGCTGACCCCTTCGGATAACTATAATCTCGCCGCGGAGCGTGGCTTGTCCGCGTTTGACTTCCGGCAGCGTTTCACGGCTTCTTTCCTTTACGAACTGCCTATCGGCCGCGGCAAGAAGATCGGTTTGAACAACGCGGTTGCGAACACTCTGATTGGCGGATGGCAACTGGGCGGTATTTTTACCTTCCAGGATGGCTTCCCCGCCACCGCCTTCTGTGGGCCTGGCAACATCCAAAATGGCGGCGGTTACTGCAAGCCAGACGCTATTTCATCCGAGAAAGCGAACCTTCCTGACAACCAGCAATCGATCAGCCGTTTCTTCAACACGAATGCATTCGTTGACCGGTTGGGCGTTGCGCCCGGGGTTACGCCTACAGTCTTCCGCTATGGCACATCGGGCCGCAACACCATCATTGGGCCTGGTATCATCGGCATTGACGCCAGCGTGAACAAGTTCTTCCGCTTCCTCGAAGGCAAGCATACCTTTGAGTTGCGCGGCGAGTTCTTCAATGCTCCGAACCGCGCGAATTTCGCACAGCCTGGCACAACGTTACGCACTCCGACCTACGGTGTGATCAGTTCCACCCGTCTTGATTCCCGCCAGATCCAGGTAGCTCTCCGCTATAGCTTCTGATACGAAACGACCTGTCAATACCTTCCACGGGTGTTGACGGTTTTTCTTCGGCTGTTTCAAGAGCCTCCCGCCCTCGTGGGCGGGAGGCTCTTGTCTTTGCCGCTGTCCAGAGTGAAGTCATCTGCTGGGTTGATTGGTTTGTTTACTCTTGGCTAGGTTCTCGCCGGACCGGAGCCAGTCCAGGCTGCCCGGAGCGCACCGGCGGGGCTTGGCCTGGACAGGCGAGGACCCGGCGCTACGCCGGAGGCCGGGGTGGTATGGGGTTGATCCATGCCGCCCTGCCCAGCGCCGAGCGACTGGTTTTCACGGCAATGGCCCAGATGAACCCCAGTAGTTCCCGCGCCAGTGCGGTCACCACCTGGTTCTTGTTTTTGCCTTTGGCCGTCAGGGCCTTGTAGCGCTTGTTCCGCCGGTGTTGCGACTTCCAGGCAATGGCTTCCACTTCATCACTCAGGGCAAGATTCTTCTGCCGCCGCAAGAGAAACCCGTCACTTTGGGCCGGTGATGATATGACCAACTGGCCTCCACCAGCACTCGCCGCAGATGCGCATTGCCCGACTTGGTGATTGGTCCGCGATGTACTCTGCCCCCACTGGAGTGTTCGCTGGCCACCAGGCCGCTGTATCCCATCAACTGCCTGGGACTCGCGAAGCGCGACAGTGATCCGAGTTCCGATACGATCATAGCCGCCGTGGTCTGCGCCACTCCGCGCCAGGCCCTTAATGCTTCGATCACCGCTCGTAACTCCGCGGAAGATTCCCGCACCGCTTCGTCAATGGCCGTCTCCAGGTGGGCGATACGTTCGGCCACATATTCCACCTCATGCGGATAGTTCAACAACGTCACCTCCAGCGCTTGGATCTCGAAGTGCACGTTTGTCTTGATCCATTCCAGATACTGTTTGCTCCAGGCCGTCATGCCTTCCGGCTTGCGTCCATGGCGCAGCAGGAACTTGCCCAGGCGATGCCTCGCCTTGAGTTGATCCTCATTAGCCGCTTCGCGCGCTCGCACCAGATACCGCAAAGCTTCCTGCTCGGGACTGGGTACAGCCAAAGGCGGTGAGTTCCCCGGCGCGGCAACAGCGCGCCAGCTTCTCGGCGTCGCGCCGGTCGGTCTGGATCCGTTCACTGGCCTTGACCGGAATCAGACTCGGCGCGATCAACTCGCAATCCACTCCCAGCTGCATCAACTGCCAGTAGAGGCAGTAGCCCGTTGGCCCCACCTCGCGGCAGGCGCGGATCTCGCCCTGCTGGCGCAGTTTCTTCACCAGCTTGCCGATCGCCTCGATCCGGCTGGCAATCGTGAACTTCTCCGCCGCGACCGCCTTCCGCCACCGCTATCGTCTCGGCATGGACATCCAGGCCCACGCGCAGTTTTTTTCCTAACCCGCCAGCGTAACCCGCGTCTCAGGTCAGGAGTTGGTCGTTTCCTAATGACTGGCGTATGCTTCTCGGCCAACCGCAGCAAGCCCAGGCAGCCGCGATAACCCATTTCCGGCTGCGGTTGCTGATTGAGGCTCCGCCCCACCGGTTGGCCCGTGTGCAAGCTGACGCTCTCCGCCCATTAGATCAGTTGCGAGGGAGGCCAAGCCGTGTGCGCCTGATGCGTCTTGGCCAAGTGCTTGGTCACCGTCGAGGCCGCCTGCGGCTGGTGCAGCCACTGATTTGATTCCACGCGCTGGCCGTCGTGAAGGATCTCCACCGTCTGCGAAGTCTCGGCTATGTCCACCAGCTTGCCCCTCAGTTGATACGTCACGCTGTACCGGCAGCTTTCGTATTCGACGTGTTAATCGATGTTCACGCGCACTTTTTTCCAAATGGCTAATTCATATGGTTCGCGCGGTAACAGCGCTAGGAGCCTGTTGAAAAAATCCCCTCTTGCCGATTTCAACCCTTTCACGGGGGTCAGCAAACCATTGCCAGCCCGCTGCCGATCGATTCTGGGCCGTTTGTGGGCCAAGAATTTTCAACTCGTGAGGCCGCTTTTCG
>JAINDK010000005.1 GCA_019931185.1 Bryobacter sp. CoA8 C33 | reverse complement strand
TCCGGAACGCTTTGTGAAAAAGCCGCCAGTTCATCCCCAAGCGCCAATCGCCGTCTGGATCAACAAACCCGTGGCGAAACCAGACAACAATACTCAGTAAACTTCTTTGCCGACTGTCTCAAAGTCGTTGACACGCGCCGGGGATTCAAGGTTCACCGGAGGTGTACGAAGCTGAGGAATCGATTGTTGCTGAGGCACTAGCTTACTCCGAAAGCGTATTCGAGATCTACCGCAAAGCGGCAATCCCTCCTTACTTTCTATTCGGCAAAATTTGATTTGCACTACAGATCGATAATCAAGCATCGAACGCCTTTTGTCCGCCCGCGCCCGGATCCGCATGGTGTTCGACGCGAGAACGGCTTGAAGCGGCCACAGGGGTGGGCTGCTACACCATCCTCAAACGCCCGTCGGTACGTTGGAGTCCGAGGGGCGTTCCGGCCACGGTAATCGGCCTATCCATCAGTTCGGCGGGCGGTTCTCCGCACCAGCCGATATCGAAGCCTTCGGCGCATTCCCAAATAATGCAAGGGTAGGCGGCGCTACCCTTCACTTCGAGGTGGAAGAGGATGCAATCGGCAACCCTTCGCAACGGCTCCAAGTCCCAACCCTCCAGCTAAATCTGCCGATACGCCACGAACGTAGCTTTTCCCTTAGCGCCGAATCGGGAACCCAACGCCACAGTTGAATTGCTGACGGCGCACACTTGTGTCGTTTTCATTTCTGTCCTCTTCAATCTTGCCAATGATGGCCATTTGTATTGCTCGCCACCCCCAAAAAATCCTTTACTCCTCCAGCCCCCTCCTCCGTCCGCTCGCCCGAAATTCCCACGGCGCCACCGGATCCGCATCCGCCCACAGTCCCCGCCGCGCCGCCCGTGCCCTCGCCTCCAACTCCCCCAGCCGCCCGTCCTTCGAATACTTCACATAGTGCCACGCCCACCCGTTCTCCACCATCCGCTCATTCACCGAACTCCCGTCCGCCAGCCGCACAATCCCCAGCGTCCTCTCATACCGGTCCCGCCCCGTGCTCACCACCCTCACCTCCCGCCCAAATACCATCAGACCCAACGCTTGCTTGGCCCGCTGGCCAAATGCCTGCCCCCGCTCCGGCGCATCCACTCCCGCCAGCCGCACCTTCCGCTGCTCCCGCCCGGCCAGTACCGTAATCGTGTCACCATCCGTAACGCCCACCACGCGCCCGGAAAATTCCTCCCCCGCCGCCACGCCGGCCAGCATCAGGCTCAGTACACAACTCCATACCAGTGCCCTCATCGCGCTCCCCTCCCGCCAGCCGTCTCTCCTCCCCGGCATACTTTCCAATTCCCTCCCTCTCCATGCTGCACTCACTTCCGACTTTTTTCACAGCAAATTGAAATTTATTTTTACCCCCTAGCCCCTTCATTCCATTCATCCTCCCTCCTCGCACCCCCTCCCTCCGCTCTCTCCCTCTGCTAGCGTTTCCTCGGAGGCGATCCCATCCCTCCCACTCAAATCCCTTTGTCCCGGAGCCCATCATGGCCAGCCAAAATCAGATCGAAGCCAACCGCCAAAATGCCCAGGCTTCCACCGGTCCAAAATCCCCGGCCGGTAAACTCACCGTCAGCCGCAACGCTCTCCGCCACGGCCTCACCGCCAATTCCATCGACCAGTTTCCCGCTCACGTTCAGGATGCCTACCTCAGCTTCCGCGAAGAACTCCTCGCCGACTTCCAACCCGCCTCGGCCCATGAACTCCACCTCTTCGAGCAAATGGCCTTCGCCCGCTTCCTCCTGCTCCGCGCCGAAGCGCTCCACATCACCGCGCTCGAAAACACCCTCCGCCAGCAGGATGACCCCGCCGTCTTTGCCCAGCTCACCCGCATCCAGCGCTACATGCGCGGCCTCGAACGCTCCGCCCGCGAAACCACCGCCGCCTTCCAGCAAGCCTACGCCGACCGCTGCGCCGCCGTCGACCTCCAGGACATCGTTACCCACGAACTCAACTCCCCGGTCGTCCTCCCCTCCTCGGCCCCTATCTCCCGCTTGCTCGCCCCCGAGTCCTATCGCGTCCCCGCTAAAGATGCCGCCCTCCGCCTCGCCTACCTCGGCCAGCACCGCCTCCATGCCTTCGAACAAGCCGACCGCCTCATGAACTCCTCTCCGGAGCTGCGCCGCCATGAATAAAACCGATCTCGCCCGCCGCCTCGCCCGCGCCACTCATACCTCCTCCACGGAGGCCGCCGACTACCTTGACCAGACGATTCTCGCCATCCTCAAACGCTGGAAACATGGCGAAATCACCGACTGGCCCGGCCTCGGCATCTTCTCCCGCGCCGGTGCCCAGCCGCCCAATCGCAAGTCCGCCCAAAAAGAGGCTGCCTGATGCCCCTCCATCACTCCCGCTTCGACCCAAAACAGGTCGCCGCCATCATCCATGACTGTCTCCGCCAGGGCAAACCCGTCGAGATCGAAGGCTTCGGTACCTTCCATCCCTCCCCCGATGGTGGCTTCCGCTTCATCGCCCTCGACGCCCCTCGTGTCTTCATCAGCTACGCTACCGAAGACGCCGCCCTCGCCGAAAATCTCTACGACGCCCTCTCCGCCGCCGGGTTCAACCCCTGGATGGACCGCCGCAATCTCAAAGCCGGCCAGAATTGGCCCCGCCTCATCGAGGCCGCCATCGAAGCCAGCGATTTCTTCATCGCCTGCCTGTCCACCAATTCCGTCAATAAACGCGGTGGCTTCCAGGCCGAGATTCGCTATGCCCTCGACATCGCCCGCAGGCTCCCTCTCGAGGACACCTTTCTCATTCCCATCCGTTTTGATGATTGCCGTGTCCCCGCCCGCATCCGCGGCGAGATCCAGTACATCGATCTCTTCCCCGATTCTCCCGCTGGTATCGATCGCGTTATTCGGGCGATCGCCCAACACTCCGCCCGGCGGCGAGCTTCTTCTTGACTTCCGCCGCCCGCTTGTCCTCCGGCGCCAATTCCAAAAACTTTAACCAGGCCTCGCGCATCCCCTTTTGGTTGCCCGATTTCTCCCGCGCTTTCCCCAACTCGTAGAAAGCCTCCGCGCTCGTCGGGTCCCAGAGCGTCGCCTCCAGAAATCGGCCCGCCGCCGCCTTCCAGCTCCCCCGCTTCATATAAAAGCGGCCTACCTTCACCTCCTGCTGCGCCTGCAACGGGTTGAACTCATACTCCTTCTTTTCCCGGACGAGCAGTTCATCCTCTTCCGGTGGCTCCTCCACCGCCGGCTCCGGCGGCTTTACCTGCGCCGCCAGAACGCTACAAAACAAAGCCAATACCCTGTGCCATGCCACAATTAAATTGTAGTCCCCCCATGAATTGGCTCGATACCCTACGCGAAAAGGTCTCCCAATTCCCTTCCGGCCCCGGGGTCTACCTCTGGCGCGATGCCTCGAACACCGTTCTTTATGTCGGCAAAGCGAAAAACCTCCGCGCCCGCGTCCGCAGCTACTTCAACGACGACCGCCTCCTCGAAGCTAAAAACGGCGCCATGGTCCACGAAGCCCGTGACGTCTCCTACATCCTCGTCGACAACGAAAAAGAAGCTCTCGGCCTCGAAAACAACCTGATCAAGCAACACCGGCCCCGCTTCAATGTCCTCCTCCGCGACGACAAAACCTACCCCTACATCAAACTCACCAACGAAAAGTTCCCCCGCGTCTACGTCACTCGCCGCCTCCGTAAGGATGGCACTTACTTCGGCCCTTACTTCCCCGGCAACCTCGCCCACCGCCTCGTCAATTTCATCCATCGCAATTTCAAAGTCCCCTCCTGTAAAGTCGACTTTAACCGCACTCATACCCACCCCTGTCTCGAATACCACATCAACCGCTGCCACGGCCCCTGCGTCTCCGGCCTCGTCTCCAACGAAACCTACCACCACTCCGTCAATGATGTCCGCCGCTTCCTCGAGGGCAAACTAAAAGACCTCACCCGCGACCTCGAAGCCCGCATGCAACTCGCCGCCGAAAACCTCGAATTCGAACGCGCCGCCAGCCTCCGCGATCTCATCTCCACCGTCACCGAAATGGAGCAGCGCCAGAAAGTCGCCTCCGCCGAAGGCGACGATACCGATATCTTCGCCTTCTACGCCGAGCCCCCCCTTGTTGCCGTCAACCTCTTCCACCTCCGCCGCGGCCGCATCGTCGACCGCCGCGAGTTCTTCTGGGAAGACCTCCCCGCTTTCCACGCCCCCGACTTCTTCCAGCAACTCCTCCTCCAAGTCTACCTCAACCAGCAGCACATCCCCGCCTTCATCCACGTCCCCATCGACTTCGAAGACCGCGATGTCCTCGAGGAACTTCTCTCCGAACAGCGCGGCCGCAAATGCACCATCAATACTCCCCAGCGTGGTGAGAAAAAGGCCATGCTCGGCCTCGTCGAAACCAATGCCCGCCATAGTTTCGAGCAGCGCTTCCGCGTCTTGAAGCCCTCCTCCGAAGCCATCAAGGAAGCCCTCCAGGATGCCCTCAACCTCGAGAAAGCCCCCCGCCGCATCGAGTGCTTCGATATCTCTCACATTCAGGGCACCGATAAAGTCGCCTCCATGGTCGTCTGGGAAGACGGCCGCATGAAGAAATCCGACTACCGCAAGTTCATCATCAATACCGTCGCCGGCAACGACGACTTCGCCTCCATGCGCGAGGTCGTCACCCGCCGCTATAGCCGCCTCCAGCAGGAAGGCCAACCTTTTCCCGGCCTCGTCCTCATCGACGGCGGGCTCGGCCAACTCCACGCCGCCGCCGGAGCCCTCGAAGCCCTCGGCCTCACCAACCAGCCCCTCGCCTCCATCGCCAAACGCGAAGAGATCATCTACGTCTATGGCCAGGAAGACGAACCCGCCATCCTCGAGCGCCATAACCCCGTCCTCCACCTCATCCAAACCATCCGCGACGAAGCCCACCGCTTCGCCGTCACCTTCCACCGCACCCGCCGCAACGCCAGCCGCCTCACCAGCGAACTCGAACAAATCCCCGGCATCGGCAAGATCACCCTCGGCAAACTCCTCCGCGAATTCGGCAGCCCCGAACAGGTCAAATCAACCCCCCTCGAGGCCCTCTCAGCCGCCATCGGCCCCGCCGCCGCCCGCAAGGTCCACGACTTCTACCACCCTGGTCTTACTGCACCAGCTTCGCCGCCGCCTCCCGATACACCTTAGTCTTGTCCTCCGCCTCATTCCAACTCACCCGCTCGGCCGCCTCCGCCGCGAGATACGTCCCCTGCGCGATCCCCCTCGTTACCTTCGCCATGTTCGCGTAGTCGATCTTTTCCCATTCGTCCCCCTTCTGGTGATAGTCGGGAAACGCATAAGTCACGCTCAGCGTCGTCGAAGGCACCCCCACCGCCGCCAGCGCCGCATTGTCGCTCGCCATGAAGTAAGCGTCGCTGAACCGCTCATGCTTCACCACCTTCAACCCGGTCGCCTCCCCCGCCGCCTCCATGTGCCGGTGTATCGTCGTGAAGTGATAGCCCGTCAAATTGACCTGCCCCACGTTCGGTCCCTCGCTCGAGTCCGTTCGCCCCGTCTGCTCCAGGTTCAGGTTCGCCACCATCTGCCACAGCGGCGCTACCGGATTCCGCACAAAATACCGGCTCCCCAACAGTCCCCGCTCCTCGCCAAAGAACGCCACGAACATTACGCTCCGCTTCGGCGCCACCTTCAGCCCCGCCAGCAGCCGCGCACTCTCGATAATGCTCGCCACCCCGCTTGCGTTATCGTTCGCCCCGTTGTACACCCGGTCCCCTGCGTCGTTCGGCCGCATCCCCAAATGGTCGTAGTGCGCCGTCAGCAATACATACTCGCTCTTCAGCTTCTCGTCACTCCCCTCGAGCACCCCAATCACGTTCCGCGCCGCCTCCACCGTCACGCCCGCCTCTTCGATATGCACATTCGCCTTCAGTTCCACCCCAGCCTTCAACATTGCCTCGGCTTCCGCATTCGTCGTCCGCAACATCACATAGCCCGTCTGCGGTTGGTCCTCGAACTCTACTGCCTGCGCCGGCACCGGCATCGCGATCCCCACCAGCACGATCACCTTCGCACCCCCTCCCGCCAGCTTCTCAACGGCTCCCCGCAGGCCCGGCCCCATCGGCCCTTCGAGAACCATCACCGGCTCCACCTTCTCCGGCATTGCATCTAATTTGGCCCGCCCCACCGTCACTCCGGCGAGGTCCAGCTTCGGCCCCGCCGTCCACATCGCGTTCTCCACCGGCAGACTCAGGCTGCGCTGCCCGTCCGTCAGGCTCACCGCGAAGCCCTTGCGCTCCACCCGCCGCACCCGCAGCTTCGCTTCTTGAAAACTCGTCTTCAACCCCACCGCCCGGAACTCGCTGGCGATGTACTCGCTGGCCACCTTCAGTCCCATCGACGGCGTATCCCGGCCCTCCAGCACATCGCTGGCCAGAAAACTCACCATCGCGCTCAAGGCCTTCGCATCCGCCTCCCGCACCACCTCGGAAGCAGCCAGCGCACCTGCCAGCAGGAACAATAATCCGTATCGCATAACCTTCAGTTTAAGTTGATAAACTGAGCGTCGTGAGTCAGACCCGTCGTACCTTCCTGGGCGCCGCCGCCGCCCTCTCCGCCGCCCCCGCCACGCTGCCCACCCGTGAGTTCGGCCAAACCGGCAAACGTATCTCCCTCGTCGCCTTCGGTTGCGGCAGCCGCTTCCTGTCCTACAAGCAGGAGGACGAGGCGATCGCGGTCATCCACCGCGCCCTTGATCTTGGCATCACCTATTTTGATACCGCATACGACTACGGAGCCGGCCTTAGCGAATCCCGCGTCGGCAAGGCCCTCGCGGGCCGCCGCCAGAATGTCTACCTCGCCA
Source organism: Bryobacter sp. CoA8 C33 (assembly GCA_019931185.1). Lineage (GTDB taxonomy): Bacteria > Acidobacteriota > Terriglobia > Bryobacterales > Bryobacteraceae > Bryobacter. Next base: position 26,866 of record JAINDK010000005.1, on the reverse strand, counting down.
CCAAGCTTCCCGCCCGCAACGGCGATGCCGCCATGCGCATCCTCGAAGGCTCCCTCAAGCGCTGCCAGACCGATTACTTCGACACCGTCCACATCCACTCCCTCACCACCGAGGAAGACCTCGCCGCCATCGAGGCCAAAGACGGCGTCCTTCACGCCCTGTACAAGATGCGCGAGCAGAAAGTCGCCCGCAACGTCGGCGTCTCCTGCCATACCGACCCCCGCGTCCTCAAGACTGCGCTCGAGCGCCATGACTTCAACGTCACCCAGATGGCCCTCAACGCCGCTCGCATCGGTCAGGCCCGCATCGACGCCGATCCCCTGCGCGACAGCTTCGAGTCACTCGCCCTGCCCGTTGCCCTGCGCAAGAAAATGGGCGTCACCGCCATGAAGATCTTCGCTCAGGAAAAGCTCAACGGCGCCACCTCGGTCGAGAACCTCATCCGCTACTCCTTATCGCTCCCTGTCGGCGCTGTCGTGCTTGGCATGCCTAAGCTTGAGTTTCTCGAAGAGAATACCGCCATCGCCCGCGCTTTCGCACCGATGCCGCTGCCCGAGCGCCAGAAACTCAATCAGCAACTCGGCCAGTACAAGGCCTCCATCGACCGCTTCTTCCACGACCACCAGGACGCCTAGCTGAACAGCCGCCGCTCCCGCTTGAGAAATGCCGGCATCTCGTAGTCGTCCACTTCCTCTTCCTGGGGCACCGGCTCGATCCGCGGGACATACTCGGTGACCGGCTCATCCGGCTGCTCCGCTTCAGGCTGGCCGAAGACGTTTACCGCCACGCCCGCCACGGCGGTCATCACCATGGGGGTTTCGATCACCGGTTCGGCCATGCGGACCCGCCGCTCGATCTGTGGCAGAGTCTCACGCTCGAAGCCGGTCGCGATGACCGTCACCTTGACTTCCTCCGCCATGCTTTCGTTAATGACCACGCCGAAGTTGATCTGTACGTCGTCATAGCACGCCGCCCGCCGGATCAGGGAGCAAGCCTCGTTTACCTCGTGCAAGCCCAGCCGGCTTGAACCCGTGATGTTGATCAGGATGCCCCGCGCGCCCTTCACACCACCCTCCTCGAGCAGTGGACAACTGATGGCCTGCTCGGCGGCGTGCAGGGCCGCGTTGTCGCCACTCGCCGTCGCCGTGCCCATCATCGCGTAGCCCATGCCAGTCATGATGCCGCGGATGTCGGAGAAGTCACGGTTGATCAGCCCCGGCGTGGTGATGATGTCGCTGATGCCCTGAACCGCCTGCCGCAGTACATCGTCGGCAATCCGGAATGATTCGAGAAATCCCGTACCCTTCGGCACGAGCGAGAGCAGACGGTCGTTCGGGATCGGGATCACCGTATCCACCGCCGCCGCCAGATCGCTCAAGCCCCGCTCGGCGCTTTTCTTGCGCCGCGGCCCCTCGAACTCAAACGGCTTGGTGACCACAGCCACTGTCAAGGCGTTCATCTCCCGCGCCAGCGACGCCACAACCGGGGCAGCCCCCGTACCGGTGCCGCCGCCGAGGCCTGCCGTGACGAAGACCATGTCGGCGCCCTCGAGGATCTCGATGATCTTGTCGGTGTCCTCGAGGGCGGCGTTGCGCCCGATCGAGGGGTCCGCCCCCGCGCCCAGCCCGTTGGTGATCTTGGCGCCAATCGCTAGCTTGTTGGGCACCGGCGAGGCTTGCAGCGCCTGCCGGTCGGTGTTGAGAATGAAGAATTCGACCCCGGTCAGGCCCGAGTTCATCATGCGGGCAACGGCGTTGCCGCCCGCGCCGCCCACGCCGATCACCTTGATCTTCGTACTCTGGGAGAAATCATCGTCCAGTGCGTATTTCAGTTCCATTGTCGGCTCCTAGCGCAGAACGAGATTGAGCAGCCGCGGTGTTCTACGCTTGTCGTCGCGGCGCATCTTGAGCCGCCCGGCGTACATCGCCAGGCCAGCTACCGTTGTCCAGTCCGGACTGAGCAGTTCGTCCGGCCACTGATTGATGGTATCGGGCAACCCGTTGCGGGAGGGGCAATTCAACTCACGCTCAGCGATGTCGAGCATGCCGGGCAACTTGGCGCCACCGCCGGTGAGTACGACCCCCTCCTGCAGGTTGCCGTCCATGCCGAGTTGGGCGATCTCCTTGCGGATGACCTGGAAGAGCTGTTCGGCGCGGGCCTCGAGGATCTCGACGATCTGCCAGCGTGAGATCTCGCGCGGCTCGCGTCCGTCCGCTCCGGGCACCTCGATCAGCGTGTGGCCGCTCGAGAGCCCCAGCAGGGCGCAGCCGAACTCCTCCTTGAGCAGTTGCGCGTCCTCGCGGCTACTGGTCAGGTAGTAGGCCAGATCCTTGGTGAAGTGGTCACCGCCGATGCCGACGCTGAAGCTGCCGACCAGCGCCTCTCCCTCATAAAGAGCTACTTCGGTTGATTGGGCACCGATATCAATGATGCCGATGCCGTGTTCCCGGTCCGCTTCGCTGGTAGCGCAATAAGCAGCCGCCACGGGCTCGAAAATGCTTTCGTCGAGGGCCAGATGCGCTTCGTGGATCGCGTTTTGGATCACGCTGTGCTCCTGATCGCTGGCCGTGATGAGGTGAACGTGCGCCTCGAGGCGCGTGGCGCTCATGCCTTTCGGGTTGCGGATGTGGGCGCGGCCATCGACGATGAAATCCTGGGGGCAGACCTGGAGGATCATGCGGTCGTGCTCCATTTTGACTTCGGCGGCCTGCTTGATGACATAGTTCATGTCCGCGGATTCGATCTGGCGCGGACGGCCGAACTCGTAGACACCGCGGGAGGTCATGCCGTCGATACCGCTGCCGCCGACTCCGGCCACGACGCCGCTGACGCTGACCAAGGCCTGGCACTCAGCCATCTGGACGGCCCAGCGGATGCTGTCGGTCAGCGCCTTCTGGTCGCTGACGCGGCCCTTGATCCAGCCTTTGGACTCAAAGAGGCCATGGCCGCGGAATTCGAGGGCGCCCTCGATCAACTCGGTGATCAGGCAGCGGGTCCAGGCGCTGCCTACATCGAGTCCGACGGCATAGGTTTTTTTGTCGGCCAAGCTACCTCCTTTGCTCTTCCGCCGCCGTGACCTGTTCCTCGAGCCTGAGGTCGAAGCTGGCGGCATTAGGGAGCTTTTCGAGCAACTGGTCCGCCATGGTGAGGAAGTTCTCATAGCGGAGCTTGAAGTTGCGGTTGCCCAATACCAGAGTAACCGCCCGGCCGCGGAAAGGTTGGAGGATACGGAGGTTCTCGCTGTCGGAGGCATCGATTTCGCCGATTTTAGCCAGGTGGGGGGCGAGGTCGCGGAGGAGGCGGTCGACGCGGTGCATGCGGACTTGGCGGGCGGCTTGTTCGACTTCAGGACCGACGCCGTCGACGACGGGGAGACTGAAGCTGGCGGAGGACGGGGCTTCCATCAAAACACCTTCATTATCGATCAGAGTGGTGAGGGCGCCCCCCGCGCGCTTGACGAAGGCAGCGGGCTGGCGTTCGGCAATGACGACGGTGATGCGGTTGGGCCAAAGGCGGGCGACGGCAGCGTCCTTGATCCAGGGCATGCCCATGAGATCGAGGCGGCGCTGGGCAACAGGAAGGAGGAAGATGCTGCGGCCGAGGTCCTGTTCGAAGAGCTGGATGATGGCATTACGGCTGGAGTATTGGATACCGGCGATGGAGAGATTGGGGGGCGGGTCGCCGTATTCGGGAGCGCGCTCGAGGGCAAAGCGGGGGTCGCGCAGGAAGTAGCGTTCGACGCGGCCCTCGAGCAGGACGCCGCCGCCGATGAGGAGAATCGCGCCGCAGGCCATGGCCATGCGGCTGATTGTTTTGGACAGGCCGGCTGAATTCACTGGCGTAACTCCGAGAGGATCAGGTCGCCGGCCTGGGAGACACTGCCGGCGCCGAGAGTCAGAATCATTTCGCCGGGCTTGGCTTTACGGGCCAGGACGGCGGCAGCCTCTTCGAGACTGTGGGCATAGGAAACTTCGCGTTGGCCGGAGGCGCGCATGCGGTCGATGAGGGTGTGGGCCGAGACGCCCTCGATGGGGGGCTCGCTGGCGGCGTAGACATCGAGGACGGTGACGCTGTCGGCATCGAAGAAGCTACGGGCGAAGTCGTCCATCAGAATTTGGGTACGGGTGAAGCGATGGGGCTGGAAGAGGACATGAATGCGGTTGAAGCGGCGCTGGCGGGCGGCGTTGAGGGTGGCGCGGATTTCGGTGGGGTGGTGGCCGTAGTCGTCGATGACGGTGATGCCGGCGACTTCACCTTTGAGCTGGAAGCGGCGGTCGACGCCGCGGAAGGCGGCGAGGCCTTGTGCGATGAGGGTGGGGTCGAGGCCGAGTTCGCGGGCGACGGCGATGGCGGCGGTGGCATTGAGCACGTTATGAAGGCCGGTGAGCGGCACCTCGAAGCGGCCTAGGCCGGGGATGGAAAAAGAAGAGGCTGTGCTGGCGGCCTCGATGTCGCGGATAACGAAGTCGGCCTGAGGGGTGGAGCCGTAGGTGACGACGCGGCGGCGCACGGAGGGGAGGATGCGCTGGACGTTTTCGTCGTCGAGGCAAAGGATGGCGGCGCCGTAAAAGGGGACGCGGTTGACGAAATCGAGGAAGCTATCGAGGATGCGCTCGAAGGTTTTGTAGTAGTCGAGGTGTTCGCGGTCGATGTTGGTGACAACGGCGATGATGGGGGCGAGCTTGAGGAAGCTGCCGTCGCTTTCATCGCTTTCGACGACGAGGAGGTCGCTTTGGCCGACGCGGGCATTGGAGCCGCCCATGGTGCTGACGCGGCCGCCGACGACGACGGTGGGGTCGAGGCCGCCGTGGCTGAGGATGGTGGCGGTCATGGAAGTAGTGGTGGTTTTGCCGTGGCTGCCACCGATGGCGACGCCGTATTTGAGGCGCATGAGTTCGGCGAGGAGTTCGCCGCGGGGGATGACGGGGACCTTGCGGCGGCGAGCCTCCTGGATCTCGGGGTTGGACTCGTTGACGGCGGAAGTGACGACGAGGGCGGTGACGTCGGGCTCGACATTGGCGGCGTGGTGGCCGGTGAAGATGCGTGCGCCGCGGGAGGCGAGGCGGCTGGTGATGGGGGAGGGGCGGAGGTCGGAGCCGGAGACGGCGTGACCGAGGGTAAGCAGGACCTCGGCGATGCCGCTCATGCCGATGCCGCCGATGCCGACGAAGTGAAAGTGTTGCTCGCGGAAGAACATTTCAGTGAATTGACGTTTTAATAATTTCCACTAGAATATCAGCCGCGCGGGCAGCCGCGCCGGGTTTGCGGAGGCGGCGGGAGGCGTCGGCCATGGCGGAGAGACGGGCGGGATGGGCGAGGAAGTCCCGCAGGATTTCGAAGAGAACGGGGCCGGTGAGCTGTTCGTCGTGGAACATGAGGGCGGCGCCGGCGGCGACGAAGGCCTGAGCGTTTTTTGTTTGGTGGTCATCGGCGGCAAAGGGGAAGGGAACGAGGATAGCGGGGCGGCCGGCGGCGGCGAGCTCACTGACGGCGCCAGCGCCGGCGCGGCAGAGGACGAGGTCGGAGGCGGCAAAGGCGGCGGGCATGTCCTCGAGGAAGGCGCTGACCTGGCCGGAGAGGCCGGTGGAGACAAAATCACGAGAAAAAGTTTCAAAGTCGCGTTTGCCGCACTGGTGGATGAGGTGAACAGGAAGGGCTGAGTCCGAGAGCAGGGGCCAGAGCTCGCGGACGGCGCGGTTGAGGGTTTGGGAGCCCTGGCTGCCGCCGGTGATGAGGAGGGTGAAGACGGCGGAGTGGGGCTTGGGGGGGATTGAGAAGAACTCCGAGCGGACGGGGAGGCCGGTGATCTCGACGGAGGCGGGAGGGAAGCAGCGGGCGGATTGGGGGAAGGAAAGCAGGGCGCGGCGGGCGAAGCGGCCGAGGAGGCGGTTGACGAGGCCGGGGATGGCGTTGGGTTCCATGACGACCAGGGGAAGACCACGGAGGAGGCAGGCGAGGACGGGAGGAGCGGCGGCGTAGCCGCCGAGGCTGAAGCAGGCGGAGGCGCCGCGGGAGGAAAGCAGGACGAGGCAGCGGAGGACGGCGAGGGGGAGCTGCCAGAGGAGGCGGAGGCGGCGGGCGAGGCCGAGGCCCATGAAGCCGCCGATTTCGATGAATTCGAGGGGGAAGCCGCGGGCAGGAACGAGGCGAGCCTCGAAACCGGTTGCGGTGCCAACGAACCAGGGTTCGTAGCCGCGGAGGCGGAGTTCCTCGGCGACGGCGAGCAGGGGCACGACGTGGCCGCCGGTACCGCCGCCGGCCATCAGGATGCGTTTTCGATCCATTGCGCGTCCTCACTGACGCTGAGCAGGATACCGAGGGAGATGAGAGTGCTCATGAGGGAGCTGCCGCCATAGCTGATGAGGGGAAGAGGGATGCCCTTGGCGGGGGCCATGCCGAGGACGACGCTGATGTTGATGAGGGCCTGGACGAGAAGGGAGAGGCTGATGCCGAGGGCGAGAAAGCGGCCGAAGTCTTCGCGGGCGAGCCAGAAGAGGCGGAAGCCGCGCCAGAAGATGACGAAGTAACCGCCGAGGACGGCGGTGGCGCCCCAGAGGCCGAGTTCTTCGCCGATGACGGCGTAGATGCAGTCGGTATGGGCTTCGGGGAGGTAGAGGAGTTTTTGGCGGCCCTGCATCATGCCGAGGCCGAGGGCGCCGCCGGAGCCGATGGCGATCTTGGCCTGGCGGATCTGGTAGCCGGGATCGCGGGTGGAATTGGAAGTGGAGATTCTGCTTTTGATCCAGCCATAGTGATCGAAGGTGGGGATGATCTGGTAGTCGGGATCGACGAATTCGACGATGCGGCTTAAGCGATAGGGCTTATGGATGATGCTGGCGACAATGATGATACCGGCGAGGGCGGCGGCCATGCCGAGATAGCGTTTGCGGATGCCGGCGACATAGAGTAGAGCGATAACGGGCAGGACGAGGGCGATGGAGGTGCCGAGGTCGGAGACGAGGACGACGCCGGCGACGACGAGGAGAGTGAAAGAGGCGGGCAGGAGTGTGTAGCGGCTATTGATGGCGGGGAGGCGGCGGGTGAGGAAGTAAGCGACGAAGACGATGAGGGCGGGTTTGGCGAACTCGGAGGGCTGGAGTTGGAAAAAGGGGAGGCGGATCCAGCGGTGGGCACGGGCATCCATGAGGTAGGCGACGGGAAGGAGGGCGATGACGATACCGAGGGGGATGAAAGCCCAGAGGGGGTCCTTGAGGAGGAGGTAATTTTGCCGCTTGATGAACATGAAGATGAGGCAGGAAACGGCGGCGGCGGCGAACTGGCGGAGGAAGGATTCCTCCATGTAACCGCCGCGGAAGCCGGCGTTGATGGAGGTAGTGCTGTAGACCATGATGAGGCCGAAGCAGGTCATCATGAGGATGGTGAAGTAGAGGGTCCAGTCATTAATTTTTCGGGCCATTAGAGGTTCTCCACGAGTTGGCGGAAAGTGTCGCCGCGGTGTTCGAAGCTAAGGAACTGGTCGAAGCTGGCGCAGGCTGGGGCGAGCAGGATGGAGTCGCCGGGCTGGGCCTGACGGAAAGCGGAAGCGAGAGCGTTGTCGAGGGTGAGGGAGAGTTCGAGGGGGAGGTGGCCCTCGAGGTCGTGGGCGATGCCGGCGGCGGCGGCGCCGATGAGAAGAGCGGCTTTGGCCTTGGCGCGGAGTTGGGGGAGAAGGGGAGAATAGCTGGCGCCCTTACCGAGGCCGCCGAGGATGACCCAGAGGGGGCCGGGGAGCGCTTCGAGGGCCTTGAGGGTAGCGTCGACGCTGGTGGCCTTGGAGTCGTTGTAAAAGCGAACGCCGCGGAGTTCGCGGATGAATTCGAGGCGGTGTGGGACGCCGCGGAAGGAGGAAACGGCGCTGGCGATGGCGGAGTGGGAAACGCCGGCGAGGCTTGAAATGAGAGCGGCGGCCATGACATTTTGCTGGTTGTGGGCGCCGGGCAGGGGGATGTCAGACAGGGGCATGAGAGTTTGTCCGAAGACTTGGATTGTGCCGTCGTGGAGGGAGGCGGATTCGCCGCAGAAGCGGGCGATGGAGGCGGGGGAGGAGGGGGCGTAGGCGGCGCTGGTGGGATTGGCGGCATTGAGAACAGCCCAATCGGCGGAGCGCTGATTGCGGAAGATTCTGCCCTTGGCGGCGGCGTAGGCATCGAAGGCGCCGTGGCGGTCGAGGTGATTGGGGGTGACGTTGAGGACGGCGGCGATCTGGGCGTGGAAGCGGTCGACGGTTTCGAGCTGGAAGCTGGAGAGTTCGAGAACGTTCCAGCGGGTGAAGCGGGAGGAATCGATCATGGCGGTGACGGGGAGGCCGATGTTGCCGCCGACCTGGCAGTCGATGCCGGCCTGTTGGAGGATATGGCCGACGAGGGCGGTGGTAGTGGTTTTGCCGTTGGAGCCGGTGATGGCGATGATGGGGCCGCGGAGGAATTCAAAGGCGAGCTCGACCTCGCCGAGGATGGGGATGCCGCGGCGGCGGGCCTCGGCGAGGAGGGGCCGGTCGAGCGGCACCCCGGGAGATACAACGAGGCGGCTAAGTCCGGATAAATTCACTTCGGATTCGGGGACTAAAAATATTTCCGAGTTTTGCACCGAGTTATTCACAGCGGGTAAGTCGGCGAGAGGACGGTTATCGGCGGCAATAACGGAGGCACCCTGGGAAGAAAGTAAGCGAGCGGCGGCGAGGCCACTCTTGCCGAGGCCGAGAACGAGAATAGTTTGGCCGGAGAAACGCATGGGGTTCATCTGAGCTTGAGAGTGGCGAGGGCAAAGAGGGCCATGATGAGGCCGGCGATCCAGAAGCGGGCGATGACTTTCGATTCCTTCCAGCCGAGGAGCTCGAAGTGATGGTGGAGGGGGGCCATCTTAAAGATGCGTTTGCCGCGGAGTTGGAAGCTGCCGACCTGGAGGACGACGCTGAGGAGTTCGATGACGTAGATGCCGCCGATGAAGGGGAGGAGGAGTTCCTGTTTGATGAGGACGGCGACGGTGCCCATGCTGCCGCCGAGGGCGAGGGAGCCGACATCGCCCATGAAGACCTCGGCGGGGTGGGCGTTGTACCAGAGAAAGCCGAGAGAGGCGCCGATCATGGTGGCGCAGAAGATGGTGAGTTCGCTCGAGCCGGGAACGCGCTGGAGTTCGAGGTAATTGGCGAACTCGCGGTGTCCGGCGAGGTAGCAGAGAGCGGTCATGGCGGAGGAGGCAATGATCATGAGGCCGATGGCGAGGCCATCGAGGCCGTCGGTGAGGTTGACGGCGTTGCTTGAGCCGACCAGGACGAGGATCATGAAGATGTAAAAGGGGGCGAAGGCGAGGGGAAAAGTCCAGGGGTTATGGGCGAGGCCATCGATGAGGAGGTCGGGGCGGAAGGATTTGAGGAAGGGGACGTTCATGGCGGTGGTGTACTGGCCGGAGGCGTTGAGCAGGAGGAGGAAGAATCCAATGGCCATGGCGACGAGGACCTGGAGGAGGAATTTGCGGCGGGCGGTGAGGCCGAGGTTGCGCATTTTTCTGAGCTTGGTGTAGTCGTCGTAGAAGCCGATGGCGCCGAAGCCGAGGAGGCTTGAGAGGGCGATCCAGACGTAGACATTGCGGAGGTTGGCCCAGAGGAGAGTGGGCACGAGGATGGAAATGACGATGAGAAGACCGCCCATGGTGGGGGTGCCGGCCTTGGTTTGATGGGACTGAGGGCCTTCGTCGCGGATGAACTGGCCGACGGCGAGATGGCGGAGTTTGCGGATCATCCAAGGGCCAAGAAGGAGGGAAATCAGCAGAGCGGTAATGAGAGCAAAGGCGGTGCGGAAGGTGACGTAGCCGAAGAGGCGGAAGGGGCCGAAGACGGGTTGGAGTTTCTCAAAGAGAAGCCAGTAGAGCATGTCAGGCGAGGAACCTTTCGAGGGCGAGTTCGACGCGGGTGCCGCGGGAGCCTTTAAAGAGGATGGTGTCGCCGGGGGCGGCGATGGATTTGAGGGCGTCACCGGCGGAGGCGGGATCTTCGAAAAAGCACGCGGCGCGAGCAGACAGACCAGCTTTCCTTGCTGACTCGACTGTGAATCGAGCGGCGCCGCGTATCCCAAGTAGCACAGAAACACCACTTTCCACGGCGTAGCTTCCGAGCTCCGCATGGAGAGTCCCGGCCCAGTGGCCAAGCTCGCGCATCTCCCCCAGGACGGCGATGCGGCGGCCTGGGGCGGTATCGCGCAGGAGGTCGAGCATGGCTTTGGCGGCGTCCGGGTTGGAGTTGTAGCAATCGTTCCAGATCGTGATGCCGTTGTGGGAGAGGCGCTCGGTGCGCATCCTGGGCAATTCGATCGAGTGAGCGGCTTCGCTGAGCTGGCGGAGGGGGACACCCCAGAGGCGGGCGACAGCGACGCCGGCGGAAATGTTGAGGACGCCGATGCGTCCGGGGACTTTGGACTCGAAGGGCTGGCCGTCGATTTCGAAGCGGGCGCTATCGAGTGAGTAAGAGATGTTGGAGGCGCGGGTGCGGGCGGAGGGAGAGGTACCGAAGGATTCGGAGCGGGCGCGGGTAAAGGAGGCGAAGGAGGAGACGCGGGGGTCGTCGGCGTTGAGGATGGCAACGCCGGAGGAGGGGAGGGATTCGATGAGTTCGCGTTTGGCGGCGGCGATGCCATCGATGCTGGAGAAGTTTTCGATGTGGGCGTAGCCGACGTTGGTGACGAGGCCGATCTGTGGGGAGGCGATCTCGCAGAGGCGGGCAATTTCGCCCTGGTGATTCATGCCCATTTCGAGGACGGCGACCTCGGAGGAGCCGGCGACGCGGAGCAGGGAGAGGGGGAGGCCGATGTGGTTGTTGAAGTTGCCGGTGGTTTTGCTGGTGGGCAGGGTGGCGGCGAGAAGGGCGGCGACAGATTCCTTGGTGGAAGTTTTGCCGGCGCTGCCGGTGATGCCGACGACGGTTTTGCCCCATTGGCGGCGGGCGGCGGCGGCGAGAGTTTGGAGAGCGGCGAGGGTATCGGGAACACGGAGAAGGGGGCCGGAGGAGGCGGGGAGGTCGCGCTGGACGAGGGCGGCGGCGGCGCCGGCGCGGAAGGCGGCTTCGACGAAGTCATGGCCGTCGGCGGATTCACCGGGGAAGGCGATGAAGAGATCGCCGGGGCGGACATGGCGGGAATCGATCTGATAGCCGGTGAGGGTGGCGGCGGGGCCGGAGAAAGGAAGGCCGAGAAGGGTGGCGGCGGAAGAGAGCGGGAGGTTCATTTCGTTGGCTCCTGTTCATAGCCGAGCTGGGCGAGGGCGCGGCGGGCGACGAGGCGGTCGTCGAAGGGAGTCTTGGATTTGCCGAGGATCTGGTAGTGCTCGTGGCCCTTGCCGGCGAGGAGGACGATATCGTTGGGGCGGGCGAGGGCGAGGGCCTTGAAGATGGCTTTTTCGCGATCGGGCTCGATGGTGAGAGGGGTGTCGAAGCGGCGGAGGCCGACGAGGGCATCGTTCATGATGGCGATGGGGTCTTCGGTGCGTGGGTTATCGCTGGTGAGGACGACGTGATCGGAGGCTTCGGCGGCGGCGGCGCCCATGAGGGGGCGCTTGGAGCGGTCGCGGTCTCCGCCGCAGCCGAATAGAGTGATGACGCGGGAGGGTTGGAGAGCGCGGGCGACGGCGATGGCATTGCGGAGGGCGTCGTCGGTGTGGCTGTAGTCGACAATGACGAGGAAGGGTTGGCCGGCATCGACACGCTCAAAGCGGCCGGGGACGGCGGCGCAGCGGGCGATGCCTTGGCGGACGGCCTCGAGGGGGATGTCGAGGCCGAGGGTGGCGGCAGCGGCGCCGAGGATATTGGAGACATTGACGAGGCCGAGCAGGGGAGAGGCAATGGGGAAAGAGCCGGCCGGGGTGATGAGATCGAAGCGGACACCATCGAATCCGGCGCGGATGTTGGTGGCGCGGAACGTGGTGGGGGGTGAGGCGTGTTGGAGGGCGAAGCTGACGAGGCGGGTTTGATGGGAAACGGGGACGCGGCGGGCGTAGGGGTCATCGAAGTTGAGGGCGGCCACGCGGGGAGGGGGGGCGTCCTGGCCGAGAAAGAGCTGGCATTTAGCGGCGAAGTAGGAGTCCATGCCACCGTGAAAATCTAGGTGATCGCGAGTGAGGTTGGTAAAGATAGCGGATTGGAAGTGGAGGCCCCAGACGCGGCCGAGGGCGAGGGCATGGCTGGAGACTTCCATGGCGACGGCGGGGCGGGGAAGGGCCGAGAGGGCGGCGAAGTGGCGGTAAAGATCGATGCTCTCCGGGGTGGTATTGATGCTGGAGAGGCGCTGGGAGCCGAGGCGGTATTCGATGGTGCCGAAGAGGCCGACGGAGTAACCGGCGGCTTCGAGAATGGAGGCAAGGATGTAGGTGGAGGTGGTTTTGCCGTTGGTGCCGGTGACGCCGAACAGGGGGAGGGCCGAGCGGGAGGGATCGCCGAAGAGTTGGCGGGCAGCGAGGGCGAGAGCCTGGCGGCCATGGGGAACGAGGATCCAAAGAGGTTCGAGGCCGGGGGGGGCTGGCAGGTCGCTGACGACGGCGACGGCGCCGCGCTCGACAGCGGAAGGGGCGAAGGAGCGGGCATCGGCGTTGGCGCCGGAGAAAGCGAAGAAGAGGTCACCTGGGGAGACGAGGCGGGAATCGAAGTGGAGGCCGGAGACGGTGCGGGAGGCCAGGGAGGGCGACAGGGGTGCGGCCAGGGTGATCCCGGAGAGGAGTTGGGCGATCGTCGTGGGGCTTGTAGGCAACTGGGTTGGGGTTCCTTATCGTCCGAGGCGCAATTTGATTCTTTGACCATAGGCGATGGGTTCGCCGGGCGCGGGTGATTGTTGGCGGACGAGACCGGCGCCGGCGGGGTCGATGCGGAAGCCTTTTGGGCTGGCTTGCTCGAGCACTTGGCGGAGAGTAAGTCCGAGAAAATTGGGAGTGATAAGAGTAGTGCTGATGTTGTTAGAAGAGTTTTCCACTTCTTCCACAGGGTTTTCCTCATTTAGTAAAGGAAAGGCGGCATCAGCGATAACTTGGTGAGCGGACTGGGGAGAAGAAACGAGGGTGTCGGGAAGATCCCTGGGTATATTGAGAACGCGGAGAGCAGCTTCGGTAACTTTACTGAACACAGGCGCGGCGGCGACGCCACCATAAACAGAAGATCCGTTGAGAGTGATGACTGTTACGAGACGGGGATCATTGACGGGGGTGAAACCCATGAAGGAGGCGTGGTAGCGGTGGAGGTACTGTTTGGATTTGGGGTCGTAGATTTGAGCCGAGCCGGTTTTGCCGCCGACGGAGTAGCCGCGGATCCGGGCATTGGTTCCGGTGCCGGCGAGGACGACATGTTCCATCATTTTGCGCATCTGGACGACGGTTTCCGGGGAGAGGATCTGCTTGGGGCGGGATGGCGGATCGCTGAAGGAAGTTTTGCGGATGGCGAAGCCGCTAGCGCCGGGAGTGGCGATGTAGTGAAGGAGTTTAGGGCGGACGAGCTTGCCGCCGTTGGCGATGATGCTGGCGCCTTGTGCGAGTTGGACGGTGGTGGCCATGATTTCGTGGCCCATGGCGACCGAGCCGATGGAGCTTTTGTTCCACTTGGAGAGTCGGAGGACGCGGCCTGTGGACTCTCCCGGCAGGGGGAGGCCAGTGCGGGCGCCGAAGCCGAAATCCTGGATGTATTTGTGGAACAACTTATCGCCGATGGTCATGCCGACCTGGATGGAGCCGATGTTGCTGGACTTGGCGAGGATGTCCTCGACGGTGAGGTAGCCGTAGCCGCCCTTGGAGCTATCGTGGATGATGCGGCCGAAGAGGTTGAATTTGCCGTGATGGCAATTGAAACCGGATGAGGGATTGACGGTTTTTTCCTCGAGGGCGCTGGCGATGGTAAAGACCTTGAAGACGGAGCCGGGTTCGATGGCGCTTTGGATGGCGAGGTTTTGGCGGGCTTCGAGATCGGTGACCTTGCCGTTGGGGTTGTAGGTGGGGAAGCTGGCCATGGCGAGGATTTCGCCGGTGTGGGGATCCATGACGATACCGCGGCCGGACCAGCATTTTTCGGATTCGACGGACTGTGCCAGGAGTTTTTCGAGTTCATATTGAACGCGGTAGTCAATGGTGAGAGCGATGTCGTTGCCGGGGATGGGCTCGACCTCGATGTTGCTTTCAAAGCCCCGGTGGCGAACATCGGTGACCATGCTGGCGAAGCCGGGGCGGCCGCCGAGTTCGTCCTCCATGCCTTGTTCGATGCCGCCATTACCGCGTTTTTCGAAGTCGACGCCGCCGAGGATATGGGCGGCCAAGTGGTCATTGGGGTAAAGGCGGGCGGAAGAGGATTCGAACTGGATCCAGTCGAGGGAGAGACTTTTGAGGCGCTTAAGCTGTTGTTGGTTGACGTGTTCGGCGACTTTGAAGTAGCCGCGATTTTGATTTTTCCTGGCGGCGAGCCGGGAGCGCAACTGGAGCTCATCGAGGCCGAGGATGTTGGCGAGGATGGTGGCGGCGACATCGACATCGGGGAGCTGAGCGGGGTTGACGATGACGGTGGAGATGGGTACGGAGAGGGCGAGGATGTGGCCGTTGCGGTCGAGGATGGAGCCGCGGTGGGCGGGAATTTCGACGAGGCGGGTTTGTTGGGAGTAAGCGAAATCGGCGTAGTAATCGTGGCGGATGATTTGGAGATAGAAAAGACGGCAGACAATGGCGAAGCCCCAGAACAGGAGGATGCGCAGGAGCCAGCGCGCTCGTTTATCGACGGCGGGATGGAGGGGCGAGGGCATCTTGAGAAATCCACAAAAAAACAAGTAGAAGGCACTCAGAGCAGAGCGCCGAATGCCTTCTACTTGCCGGAGGGGAGATTATTGTTCATGGCGTAGGAACCCTTGGGAGTCAGATGTTGGACCATTTCCGGGGCCGGGTCGATGAGCTCCTGGGTGCGGGCCACTTCTTCAAGCTTTTTCAAATTGGTATGGTTGGCCTCGAGGGCGCGGAGTTCGGCGATTTCGCGGCGGAGGTTTTCCTGTTCCTCGCGAAGCTGGTGGATCTGTTTGCCGGCGACCATGCGGTAAGCGCCTGGCAGGAGGAGGCCGGTAAAGATGAGAGTACCGGAGATGAGAGCGCCGAGGGCGCGCCAGGAGGTACGGCGCTGATGGGGGTCATCGGCGCGGACAACCATGGAGTTGTCGACCGGTTTGACCTCGAAGAAGAGGTCTTCGCCGGGGAAGGCGGGGAGTTTGCGCGAGCCGGCGAAAGGGTGGCGGAAGCGCGTGGAGGCGACCCGCTGGGGCTGAGCGGGGCGGAGGGAGTGTTGAGGCGGTTGCTGAGTTAAGTAAGCGAATGCCGGCATAAGATCCTCCAGAGAGTACAGTAAGAGTGGCTAAGTTGTCTGCCACGAGAGCGCCCGCAGTTTAGCGCTGCGAGACGCGGGGTTGAGGCCGACCTCTTGGCCGGTCGGCTTGACGACGTGCTTGGTCAGAACGGTAGCCTGGCCGGAGCGCTGATAATCGAGGAAGCGCTGCTTAACGATGCGATCCTCGGAGCTATGGAAGGTGAGGGCCACGACCCGGCCGCCCGGAGCCATGAGGCCGGGCAGGGCATCGAGGAGCGCTTTCAACTCTTCCAATTCGCGGTTGACGTAAAGCCGGAGAGCCATAAAGGTTTTGGTAGCGGGCGAAATTTTTGTGTCCCGGGCCGCGGACCCGTGCCCCGCCAGCCGGGCAAGCTGGAGAGTGCTCTTGATGGGTCTGGCCCGGACCACGGCTCTGGCAATCGCCCGGGACCTCCATTCTTCGCCGTATTCGTAAAGGATATCGGCGAGCTCTTTTTCGGAGAACGTGTTGACCACATCCGCCGCCGTAAGATCGGACTGGGAATCTCTCGACATACGCATATCGAGGGGGCCGTCGAGGCGGAAACTGAAGCCGCGTCCGGGCTCGGTCAGCTGTTTCATGCTGACGCCGAGGTCGAAGAGTAAAGCGTTCAATGTGCCGAGGCCCATGTCCCGAAACCTTTTTGGGAAGGTGGAGAAAACACCCTGCGTGGGCCGGATGCGCGCGGAGAATTCGCGCGTGTTATCCAGGGCTTCGGCAAGGCTCTCGCCATCCCGATCATTCATGACCAGCGTGCCGGTATCGAGGAGGGCGGCAATTTGTTTGGAATGGCCCCCCAGGCCGGCGGTTAAGTCCGCCACCAGGCTGTCCGGCGAGACAGCGAGGTATTGAAGCACCTCCGCGGACATCACCGGGAAGTGCGGCATCGAACCCGATTAACGCAGCCCCAACTGGCGGAGCCGCTTGGCGGACTCGGCGGGGTTGGATTGGCTGGCCTTAGCGCGTTTTGCCTGATAGCGAGCCCCGGACATGACGACAAAATGGTCACGGTCGACCCCGATATGAAAGGGGGCTGGGAACTCGTTGAGTTGCAGGCGCTGCCGGAGAACCGGGGGAAGTTGAACCCGGCCGTCTGCATCAGGGGTAACGTCGGCCCCGAGGTCACGCATACGGAAGAGAGTGTCTTCGGCGGCGTCCTGAAACTCCTCCTTGGTGGCCAGCTCTTCGAGCCAGCTGCATTGTTTCAGGAAAGAATCCCGGGTATAAATGTGAATATCAAGTTCGTCGTAGGATGTGAGAAAGAACTGTGCCCCGAGCGACTTCAAATACTTCACGAAATCGGCAGGAAGCTTCAAACGGCCCTTGGCGTCGACAGAACAGTCGTAGAAGCCCAAAGGGGCTTGAGCTCCGGAATGGAGGAAGTCTGCCACGCTAGATCCTGATTGAGTCTGGGAAAACAGGCCACTTTCGGCCACCAGTACAAAATCGAGTGTACGTGGAAACAGCGGAGCATGCAATAGGCCTGTGCGAAAAATTTGCATACCCCCATAGGGAATATAGGTTTCGTATTTTCTTCGACTTAGAGATAGAAAAGGGGGAATTGCAATTGGGGGGCTGTCTGCTAGAGTGAGAAGGCTATGCTAGGGCAGTCTTTGTATGACATTGATCCCGGCGATGAAATGCCGGAGATTGTGCGGATGATCGTGGAGATTCCGATGCATTCCGCGAACAAGTATGAGTATGACGGGGAATTCGGGTTGTTCCGGCTGGACCGGTCGTTGTACGCGTCGGTACATTATCCGGGGGATTACGGATTTATACCGGGGACACTGGCGGAGGACCATGACCCGTTGGACATCCTGGTATTGGTGTCGAACCCGAGCATCACGGGCTGCATGATGATGGTGAGGCCGGTGGGGATCCTGAACATGATTGACAGCGCGGAGCGGGATCAGAAGGTGTTGGCGGTGCCGACGCGGAACCCGCGGTTTGAGCAGATACACACGATTGACCAGGTGTTTCCGCATACGAGGCGGGAGATTGAGCACTTTTTCACGATCTACAAGGAGCTAGAGGGGAAGCGGACGGTGATGGAGGGCTGGGGAGGGCCGAAGGAGGCGCGGAAGGCGATTCTCGAGTCGCGGCAGGCGTATCTGGAGGCGAAGGAGAACCCGACGGGCAAGCTCTGATGGGAGTATTGGCGGGCAAGGCGGCGCTGGTGACCGGGGCCGCCTCAGGGATTGGGTTGGCGGCGGCGGATTTGCTCGAAGCGGAAGGGGCATTGGTGTACCGTGCGGACCGGGTTGAGGGGGCGGGGGTGAGTCTGGATGTGGCGTGTGAGGAGGATTGGCGGCGGGTGGTGGCCGAAATTCCCAGATTGGATGTAGTGGTGCATTCGGCGGGGATTGCGACGTGGGGAGGGATTGAGGAGTGTGAGTTGGGGGAGTGGGAGCGGACGATTGGGGTGAATCTGACGGGGAGTTTTCTGGCGTTGAAGCATACGATGCCGCTGCTGCGGCGGAACGCGGGCGGGGGGAGCGTGGTGTTGATTGGGTCGGCATCGGGGACGAAAGCGGCGGCGGGGGCGGCGGCTTATTGTGTGTCGAAGGCGGGGGTGGCGATGCTGGCGCGATGTGCGGCGCTCGAGGGGAAAGAGGGAAAGGTGAGGGTGAACTGGTTGAGCCCGGGGGGAGTGGTGACGCCGATGTGGAAGGAGCTGCCGGAGGCGCCGGACCGGAACCGGCCGGCGCTCGAAAGGATGGCGTTTCCGGACGAGGTGGCGGAGGCGATACTGTTTCTGGCGAGCGATGCGTCGAGGGGGATGACGGGGGCGGAATTGCGGTACGACGCGGGGTATACGATTTAAGGCTTGCATTGCGTGGCGGGAGATGCTAGATTTCCAGCAGGTGCTAGAAATTTAGCATATGAAGCAGGAACTCAGCCGCCGCGAGCGGCAAATCATGGATATTCTCTACCGGCTGGGCCGGGCCAGTGCGGCGGAGGTGGAAGCGGCGATGGATGATGCGCCGAGCTACTCGGCGGTGCGGGCTCACCTGCGCGTGCTTGAGGAGAAGGGGCATGTGCGGCATGAGCAGGAACAACTTCGGTATGTGTATCTGCCGGTGATCAACCGGGCCAAGGCGCGGAAGTCGGCGGTGCGGCATCTGGTGGAGACGTTTTTCGGGGGCTCGGCGAGCGAAGCGATGGCGGCGCTACTGGATGAAAAGGCGACGCGGATGACGCCGGAAGAACTGGACCGGCTGTCCGAAATGATCGAGGAGGCGCGAAAGAAATGACCGAGGCGATGGCGACGCTGGGATTACAGAGCGGAGTGCTGCTGCTGATGACGATGGTGGTGGCGTGGGGAATGCGGCGGGCGAGCGCGGCGGTGCGGCATCTGGTGTGGACGCTGGGACTGGCATGGCTACTGTTGCTGCCGCTCTGGCCGGAGCGGGCGCGGGTGGTGGAGTTTTCACCGATTGACGCAGGCGTGACGCGGATCGTGGTGCGCCCGGAAGGAAGCGAAGAGAGCCGGCGGAGCGTGGACTGGTGGTGGGGAATCTGGCTGTGCGGGGCCGTGATGCTAGCGGGGCGGGAAGTGGTGGCGCAATGCGCCAGTGGGGGAGTGGCGCGGCGGGCGCGACACTGGCGTGAGGATGCATGGATGAGCGGGGAGATCGGCGTGCCGGCGGTGTGCGGATTGTGGCGGCCACGGATTGTGTTGCCGGAAGAAGCCGAGGGCTGGGATGAGCGGCGGCTGGAGGCGGTGATGGCGCATGAACGGATGCATGTGGAGCGGGGGGATTTGTGGTGGCAACTGGTGGGAAGGGTGGCGAGGGC
This sequence comes from Bryobacter sp. CoA8 C33, assembly GCA_019931185.1. GTDB lineage: Bacteria > Acidobacteriota > Terriglobia > Bryobacterales > Bryobacteraceae > Bryobacter. Next base: position 7,727 of record JAINDK010000005.1, on the reverse strand, counting down.
TGTTTACTGGTTGAATCCGCTGGCTTGGGTGGCGTTGCGGGAACAGCGGATGGCCTGTGAAGAGGCTTGTGATGATGGCGTGCTGGGAAGAGGGGTAGAGGCGGCGGAGTATGCCGGGCATTTGCTGGAGATTGCAAAATCGTTGCCACAGCAACGAAATCTGAAAGGAGGTCTGGCCATGGCACAGACATCGAAGCTGGAGAAGAGATTGCGGGCGGTTCTCGATCCGCTGGTTGAGAGAGGGCCGTTGACGAGAGGAACGGCTGTGTTGGCAATGGCGTTGAGCGTGCTGCTGCTGGCTCCCGTGGGGGCGCTACGATTGATGGCACAGGGTGGGAGTGGAGTGAGAGGTGTTGTGATGGATGCCCGCGGCGCGCATGTGCCGGGGGCGAAGGTAACGGTGCGGTTTTTGAATCCGGCGAGCAAGGGGAGAGTGGAAGTGGCGCGGACGGACGAGACGGGACGGTTTGCGTTTCCCGCAGTGCCGGAAGACGAGTATATGGTGCTGGTGGAGAAGGAAGGTTTTGCGGTGCTGACCAATACTTCGCTGAAGCTGGGCGGGGCGGGAGCAGTGCCGCTGGTGTTTACGCTGAACGTGGGGGGATTGCGGGAGAGAGTGACCGTGAATGGCGGGGTGCCGCCACCACCTCCGCCTGGCGGTGCCGAAGAGCGGATTCACGAACCGGATTGGGTGACCGTGACTGGCGGGGTGCCGCCACCACCTCCGCCACCACCTCCGCCGGGCACGTTTGTGGCGCAGACGCCGACGCGGGTGCGCGTGGGAGGAAATGTGCAGGCAGCGAAGCTGGTGAGCAAGGTGAGCCCGGTGTACCCGCCGGACTGCAAGCGGGAGGGGGTATCGGGGGTGGTGTTACTGAATGCGGTGATAGGCAAGGACGGGGCGGTGTTGAGTCTGGAGCCGGTGAATGAATTTGTGGATGCGCGGCTGCGGGAGGCGGCGATGAGCGCCGTGAAGCTGTGGCGGTATCAGACGACGCTGCTGAACGGGAATGCGGTGGAGGTGGCGACGGCGATCGAGGTGAACTTCACGCTATTGCCGTGAGCGGGGGAAGGGGAGCTGGCGGGTGGTGAGGTAGAGGGGGGCGGGCTGGGCTTCGTCTTCGGTGCCCGGGGGGAGGGGCTTTTTCGTGTCGAGGGAGAGGAGTTGCTGGTCTTTGTGGAGGAGGCGGCCGGCGCAATCGAAGTAGGAGCGTTCGAGGCGGGAGGAGTTGGCGAAGGTGGTGTTGTAGGTACGGTCGAGGCGGAGGAGGCGGCCGCGGCGGTCATAGAAGTAGTAAGAGTATTCGACCCAGTCGCCAGAATCGGAGGCGGAGGAGAATTCGACGCGGGATTCGCCGGAGGGGAGGCGGGAGATGGTTGCGGTAGCAAGGGATTCGCGGTTGCGGGCGTTGGTCCACTGGTTGCCGGGGGAACGGAAAAACCGCTGGGACGGAGCGTCACCAGCGGTTTTTTCGATGCGTTCGACGGCGGCGTCGATGGAGGGGCGGGAGGCGCAATCCGGGGGGAGCAGGAAGAGCGCGAGGGCCAGGGTCACGCCTTGACCTTCATGGCGACGGGGTCCCAGAGGACTTGGCGCTTTTCGAAGTAGCTGGTATTGCTGAGCAGGGCGGGGGCGGCGGCGCGGAGGCCGAAGGTGGCGTCCTCGATGACGGCGCGCTTGTTGCGGATGGCATCGATGAAGTTGGCGTGGTGGGCGTATTGTTCCGTGTAGCCCTGGGGAAGGCGGAAGCTGCTCGAGGCGGAGGGGCGCATGGAGTCGGCCGAGGGGACCTGATCGGGGTACTTCTGTTTGTAGCCGGTGAGGAAATTCTCGCGGACGTGCTTGGGGAAGGGCTCGAGGTCGTAGCCGGGGCGGGCTTCGCGGGGGATGGAGTTGATGGTGAAGCCGTTGCCGACATCGAGGGTGATGTAGCCTTCGGTGCCGACGAAGCGGAAGGCCTGGCCGCCGCCGGTGCCGGCCTCGAAGTTGACGCGGAGGGTGATCTGGTGAGCGGGGTGCTTGTCGGTCTTGGGGTAATCGTAAAGGCCGATCATGAGATCGGGGACGTCGCGGCCGTCGAGCCAGTAATAGGTGCCGCCGGAGGCGTAGACGCGCTCGGGGCCATTGGAATCCATGACGTAGTGGATGCCGGAGAAGAGGTGGACGAAGAGGTCGCCGGCGATACCGGTGCCGTAGTCCTGGTAGTTGCGCCAGCGGAAGAGGCGGATGGGTTCAAAGGGGCGTTTGGGGGCGGAGCCGAGGAAGCGGTCCCAATCGACGGTGGAGGGAGAGGCGTCGTGGGGGATGACGTACTGCCAGGCGCCGAGGGCGGAGTTGCGGTCGTAGAAGGCTTCGATCATGCGGATTTCGCCGATCTTGCCTTCCTTGATGACTTCGCGGAGGCGGGCGTAGAGGATGCTCGAGACGCGCTGGCTGCCGACCTGGAGGATCTTGCCGGAGGCTTTTTCAGCGGCGATGACTTTGTGGCCGTCGGCGGGGTCCTGCACCATGGGCTTCTGGCAGTAGACGTGTTTGCCGGCCTTGAGGGCGTCGACGGCCTGGACGGCGTGCCAATGGTCGGGGGTGGCGATGATGACGGCGTCGATGTCGGGGCGGGCGAGGAGTTCGCGGTAGTCGCGGGTGGTGAAGATTTGTTTGCCGAAGCGTTCCTTGGCGTTGGTGAGGCGGCCTTCGTAGATGTCGGCGACGGCGACGAACTCGACGCCGGGGACGGTGGAGATGGTTTTGACGTCACCGAGGCCCATGTTACCCATGCCGATACAGCCGACGCGGATCTTATCATTGGCGGCAACGGCGGGGGATTGGAGGAGGGAGAGGGCGGCACCGCCGCCGGCGCCGGCTTCGAGGAATTCTCTTCTGGAGGACATGATCTAATGTCAGGATATGTCAATTACACGCCGATTTGCGATCGGGGCCGCGGTGGCGCCCTTGTTGAAAGCCCAGCCGAGACAGAAGATTGCGGTGTCGACTTACAGCTTCTGGCACTTCAAAGGGGAGCGGTATCCGATTGAGAAGGTGATTGACGATGCGCACCGGATGGGGTTTGACGGGGTGGAGTTGCTGCACCGTCAGTTTGGGAGCGAGGAGCGGAGTTATTTGAACATGCTGAAGCAGCGGGCTTTCGACAAGGGGCTGGCGATGCCGATGCTATCGATTCATCAGGATTTTGTGTCGCCGGAGGCGGCCGAGCGGAAGAAGAACATCGATCACACGAAGCACTGCATGGATCTGGCGGCGCAGTTGGGGATCCCGTGCGTGAGGTTGAATTCGGGGCGGTGGAAGACGATCAAGAGTTTTGACGATTTGATGAAGGTGAAGGGGGACGAGCCGCCGATCGCCGGCTATAAGGAAGCGGATGCGATCGGGTGGTGTGTGGATTCGATCCGGGACCTGTTGCCGCATTGCGAGGCGACGGGGGTGAAGCTGGCGCTCGAGAATCACTGGGGGTTGACGACGAAGGTGGCGACGCTGCTCGACATTTGGCGGAAGGTGAACTCGCCGTGGCTGGGGATCAATCTGGACACGGGGAATTATCCGGACAAGGTGTATGAGGGGATCGCGGAGTTGGCGCCACACGCGAGTATCGTGCAGGCGAAGACGTATCACGGCGGGGGAGTTTGGTACACGCTCGATCTGGACTACAAGCGGATCGCGGGGATATTGAAGAAGGCGAATTACCAGGGGTGGGTGAGCCTGGAGATGGAAGGCAACGAGGATGCGCAGACGGCGGTGCCGAAGAGTCTGAAGACGCTAAGGGAGGCATTCTCCGCGTAGGAGGTCGTCCCAGGATTCGCGGGCACGGACGAGTTGGAAGGCAGCGCCGTCGATGAGGACTTCGGCGGCGCGGCCGCGAGAATTGTAGTTGGAACTCATGCCGAAGCCGTAGGCGCCGGCGGTTTTGACGGCGAGGAGGTCGCCGGAGGCGAGCTCGGGGAGGGTGCGGGATTTGGCGAGCCAGTCGCCGCTTTCGCAGACGGGGCCGACGATGTCGACCTGCATGTGGGGGCGATTGAGGGTGGAGACGGGGACGATGTCGTGGAAGGCCTTATAGAGGGAGGGGCGGATGAGGTCGTTCATGGCGGCATCGACGATGACGAATTCCTTGCCGCCATTATTTTTGCGGTAGAGGACGCGGGTGAGCAGGACGCCGGCTTCGGCGACGATGGAGCGGCCGGGCTCGACGACGGCCTTGAGGCCGGTGGGTTCGACGAGGGCGCGGAGGGCGGCGAGGGAAGAGGTGATGGAGGGGGTGGATTCGTTGGGTTGATATTGGACGCCGAGGCCGCCGCCGAGGTCGAGGTGGTCGATGGGCATGCCTTTGGCCTGGAGGCGGAGGGCGAGGGTGACGAGGCGATCGACGGCTTCGACCATGGGAGAGGGGTCGAGCATTTGGGAGCCGATGTGGCAGGAGACGCCGGTGACGCGGAGGTGTGGCTGAGAGGCGGCGTGCTCGTAGGCGGCGTCGATGGCGCTGCTGTCGATGCCGAATTTATTTTCGCGGAGGCCGGTGGAGATGTATTCGTGGGTGATGGGGTTGACGTTGGGGTTGACGCGGAGGCCGATGTGGGCGACTTTGCCGCAGAGGCCGGCGGTGTGGTTGAGGACATCGATTTCGGCGTAGCTTTCGCAATTGAAGCTATGGACGCCGTGCTCGAGGGCGAAGCGGATTTCCTCGGGGGTTTTGCCGACGCCGGAGAAGACGACGGTGGCGGGGTTACCGCCGGCCTTGAGGACGCGGAAGAGTTCGCCGCCGCTGACGATGTCGAAGCCGGCACCGAGGCGGGCGAGGGTGGCGAGGACGGCGAGGTTGGAGTTGGCCTTGACGGCGTAGCAGACTTGGTGGGGCATGCCGGCGAAGGCGGCTTCGTAGGCGAGGTAGCGTTCGCGGATCATGCCGGCGCTATAGACGTAAGTGGGGGTGCCGGAGGAGGCGGCGATGGAGGCGAGAGAGACGCCTTCGACGGCGAGTTGGCCGTCGCGGTATTCGTAGTTCATCCGTTACTTTACTTTCAGTATGAGAGCGCTCTGGTCATCGTGGATGGGAGTTGAGGCGCGGAAGCGGTCGAAGTCGGCGAGGACTTTTTCAAAGATGAGGGAGGGGGCGACGCGGCGGTGGCGGCGGAAGGAGGCCGGCAGGGAGGATTGGCCGAAGGTATCGCCGGTGGGGTTGGTTTGGTCCTCGAAGCCATCGCTGAAGAGGCCGACGAGGTCGCCGGAGTGGACGGGGAGCGGGACGTCTTCGTATTCGCGATTTTCCAGGAGGCCGAGGGGGACGCCTTCGAGGTGGAGGCGATTGGGCTGGCCGTGGTGGAGATGAATGGGGAGGCCTCCGCCGGCGGAGGAAAAGGTAAGGAGCTTTTCGTTGGCGTCCCAGCGAAGGAGCAGGAGGGTAATGTACTGGCCGTCGACGCGGCGTTCGCAGAGGCGGTCGTTGAGGACCTTCATCATCTTGGAGGGGGAGAGGCGGCGGTAGGCGAGAGAACGGAGCAGGCCGGAGACCATGGCGCCATAGAGGGCGGCGGCGGCGCCTTTGCCACTGGAGTCGCCGAAGGCGATGAGGGCGACGTGATTTTCGATTTCGAAGACATCGTAGATATCGCCTGTGACTTCGCGGGCGGGGCGCATACCCATGCCGATTTCGAGACCGGAGATATCGGGAGCCTCGTTGGGGAGCAGGAGGCTTTGAACGCGGCGGGCGGCGATGAGGTCCTGTTCCATGCGGGCGGTGCGGGAGGCGACTTCCTCGTAGAGGCGGGCGTTTTCGATGCTGGTGGCGACCTGGGGGGCGATGAGGGTGAGGGTGCGGGAATGTTCTTCGGTGAAGAAGTTGACCTTTTCGCTTTCGATGTCCATGACGCCGATGACGCGGTCGTTGACGATGAGGGGGACGGCGACTTCGCTGCGGATGCCGCTGGCGGTTTCGATGTAGCGAACGTCTTCGGCGGTATCGGCGACGCGGATGGCGTGGCGGGCGCGGAAGGCGGCGCCGGTGACGCCGCGGGAGACGGGGATGTCACTGGTTTTGCGTTCATCGAAGCGGAGGCTGAAGCGGTGGCGGAGGAGTTGGCCGGAATCGTCGACGAGGAGGACGCTGAAGCCGTCGAACTGGACGAGTTGGCGGAGGCTGGAGGCGATTTTCTGAAGGAGGTTATCGAGGTCGAGGATGGAGGCGAATTCCTTGGTGAGTTCGGTGAGGACCTTGAGGGTACGGTGGTTTTGGTCGACACGGCGGTAGAGGCGGGCGTTTTCGACGGCGGAGGCAACGCGGCTGGCGATGAGGCTGAGGAGGGCGACTTCGCGTTTGCCGTAGGCGTGGAGGCGAGTGCTTTCGAGGTCGATGATGCCGACGAGGCGGCCGCGGGAGAGCATGGGGACGGCGAGTTCGCTGCGGACGGCATCGAGGGCATTGAGGTAACGGGGATCGGAGCGGGTATCGCCGACATTGATGGGTTGGCGGGACTCGGCGGCGGCGCCGACGACGCCTTCGCCGAGTTTGATTTTGAGAGTGCGGACGAGTTCGTCGCGGTGGCCGATGGCGTAGCGGACCTTGAGGTATTTGTGACGGTCGCTGTAAAGGAGGATGGCGAGAAGGTCGAAGCCGATGACGCGGTGGAGGACGTCGGCGACGTGATCGAGGACCTGATCGAGATCGAGAGTGGAGGCGGTGGTGTCGGCGACTTCGAGGAGGAAATCGAGGAGATCGGCGCGTTCCTCGAAGCGGACTTTGCGTTCCCCGGCGCGGGGCATCAGTATCCTCCCTGGGGAGCGGGCCGGCCGGAGACGATAGCGATGCTCGCGGAGGCGCCGATGCGTGTGGCGCCGGCCTCGATCATGCGGATGGCGTCGTCATAGGTACGGATGCCGCCACTGGCTTTGACGCCGAGCTTGGGGGCAACGAGGGAATGCAAGAGGCGGATATCCTCGACGGTGGCGCCGCCGCGGGAGAAGCCTGTGCTGGTTTTGACGAAGTGGGCGCCGGCGGTGAGGGCGAGGCGGCAGGCATGGTATTTTTCGAGGTCGGTGAGGAGGCAGGTCTCGAAGATGACTTTGAGGAGGGCGCCATGGGGGCGGATGGCGCCGGCGACGGCGTGGATATCGGATTCGACATCGCTGAGGAGGCCGGACTTGAGGGCGCCGATATTGAGGACCATATCGATTTCGCGGGCGCCGAAGGTGACGGCCGTGGAGGCTTCGAAGGCTTTGGAGGCGGCCGGGGCGGCACCGAGGGGGAAGCCGACGACCGTGCAGACGGGGACGGTTGAGCCTTCGAGGGCATTGACGGCATAGGGGACCCAATAGGGATTAACACAGACGCTGGCGAAGCTGTATTGGCGGGCTTCGTCACAGAGTTGAGCGATTTCGGCCTCGGTCGCGTCGGGGCGAAGGAGAGTGTGGTCAATGAGCCGTGCGAGGACCATGCTCTATAGGATCGCTCAAGATGGGTGGGGGAGGGTAGGGAAGAGCTGCGATTGGGCGAGTTGGCTCGCGGCACTGAGCCTAGCTGGTAGTGGAGACCGGGTCGAGGGTATCGGCGGCGAGAGAGTTTGGAGAAATGTCTCCCGCTGTGAGGCGATGGATCACTTCAAAGAGCTGTTGCACTTGAACCGGCTTGGTGACGAAGTCGTTCATTCCGGCGGCGATGCAGCGTTCCTTGTACCCGACGACGGCGTGGGCGGTTAGCGCGACGATCGGGGTGTGGGAAGCT
>JAINDK010000098.1 GCA_019931185.1 Bryobacter sp. CoA8 C33 | reverse complement strand
CCCTCTTGCCGATTTCAACCCTTTCACGGGGGTCAGCAAACCATTGCCAGCCCGCTGCCGATCGATTCTGGGCCGTTTGTGGGCCAAGAATTTTCAACTCGTGAGGCCGCTTTTCGAAGCAGCGAGTTTTTCAACAAGTTCTTAGGGCAGAAGTCCCCGGGTAAGCAGGGGTGCAGCGGAGGCCGGGGGCAATTGGAGTGGGTGTGCGGGATGCCTGGATTCAGATCCTCCGCGCGGGGAAAGCGAGAGTGGGGAAAAGTTTTCAAAATCGGGGCGGCACAATTGAGCAACCGGGACGGCCAGCGGTAAGTAAACGGCATGTAGGCGGAGAGGCGCGCAGGAGGAGACCGGGTGGGGAGAAGCAGCTTTTGCCCCGGCGGAATTGCTTGGGTGGAGCTAGACGCGCCGCCGGGGGTAAGGCTCTTTGCCGGTACGACAGTCATGAACAGGGGGGAAGCAGTGCGGCGAAGTCGGATCACGGCGCCGGGAGGCTCCTGGGTCCGATCGTTGACCGGGATGCTGATGCGCATCGGCCGATCATGAATCCGGAAGAGGCATTACCCGGCAAGTCAGGCGGAAAGCTTTGTTTGCGGGATGGCGCGGGTTGGAGGGCCAGGGAGGAAGTGGTCAGGATCTTGACGGGGAGGGAGAAGCGATGAAGATTGAGTGGGGCTCCACCGATTTTTCCAATCTGGTGGGCGAAATATTGAAGGACTCGGTGCTTGAAGAAGAAATCCGGTATTTCGAAGGCAGGAAGACGGAACTGCTGAAGCATCATGCCGGGAAATTCGCGCTTGTAAAGGGCGAAGGGGCGGCCAGAGTGTAGGATACGCCAGGGCGGGGCTGCGAGTTGGGCCTGGACCAGTACGGGCCAAGGCCGTTTCCGGTGAAGCGGATCGGCGGGGTGGAGGAAGGGGGCCTGATGATTCCGAGGGGAATGGGGGGCGGCCATTGAGGAAGCAATGTGCGGACATTGCGGTGTGCGGCACCGGCCATGGCGGAGACGATTGCCGCGGAGTTGGGATCACTGTTGTGCTTCGCCAGTCCAAGGCAGTTCATGGGGTATCGCGGCTTGGCGGGGAGTGGACAATCGTGTGGGGGCAAAGTGAGCTGGGAGCCCATCACAAGATCCGGTAATGCCCATTCGGGTCGAGTGGAGGTAAAGGCCGGTTAGCCGTATCATGAAAAGCGCAATGTGAGGGGCTTTCTGTTGCGGCAGCAAAAGAATCTCACCAGGAGCGAGGAGAAGAATGGCATCGCGTGGAAAGCCCAGCAGGGGGGGAACCAGCGTTGCACGGCGCTGAGGGGCAAGGGCAAGAAGAAGAATCAGGTTGTGACCGCTGTGGTAGGGGAGCGGTTGGTTCATCTGGGCCATAGCCGCAAGAATCGAAAACAAGACGCTCGCCGCCGGGCAGCTCGGCAGGGACAAATCCCATGCCAAATACCGCTCCGGCGTCAGGCCGGATCCTCGTCGGTCGGGTCAAAGCCCGCGGTTGCGGACCGGCAAGAACCGGGCCTTGGGGAAAGCAAACCGCGATCGCCCTCAGCCGGATCACTTCGACCTGGACGGCGGGGCCAAAGGCGGCGTGGAATCCCCGAGAGGGAGAATGCCGGTCAGCTCCGATGTGGCGGGAGCTCTGAGTCCAGCCCGCGTGCTGAGTCCGGGTCAACTCCCGTGTCAGCTCCCGAGGAATCGTGACCCTGGGGCACGGACCCGCCTCGATCAGCGTGATCCATGGTGGGGTAACAATTGATGCGGGGTTCGGCTCAGCTGGTCTCAGCTTCGCCCACAAAGACCAGTGCCTCCCGGCCTGGTAGGCGGGAGGCACTGCAAACAGCGGAAGAAAAAACCATCATCCACCGTGGAGGGTATTGACAGGCCGTTGCATATCAGAATCTCCAGTTTAGGCCGACGATGGGGAAGAGGCCGAGTTGTGTTTCGATGGTTTGCTGGTTCGTGGTACGGCTCCAGCCGGGGAAGGCGAAATTTTGGCGATTCGTTGCGTTCTGCAAGCCGACGAAGGCAACAACGGGCTTTTCGCGGAAGGTGAAGGTACGGTCCACGCGGAAATCGAGCCGGAAGTAGTTGGGAGCGCGGACTGCGTTAAAGCGGGCCAGGTCGAGGACGCCGCGGCGCTGGGCGGTGGAAAGGGCGGTATTGAAGGGAGTGAAGGGGCGGCCAGTCAAGTACACACCACGGACGCTGAAGTCCCACTTGCGGCTGAAGGCATAGCTCAGGACGCCATTGAAGATGAGGGGATAGTCGAAGGAACCGGGCCGGAGAACGCCATCAAAGCCGGAGTGCCGGGTCCTTGACCAGGAGAAGTTGGTTTGTCCAGACCATTTACGGGAGAACTTTTTTTCCAGGAACAGTTCGACTCCGCGAACCCGGCCGCGGCCGGTGCTGACGTAGGGAAGCAACAACTCATCCTGCCCGAAGCTGTCTCCGGCATTGGCGAGGGTGAATTGGGGGAAGAGGGGAGATACGGGGTAGTCTTTATAGCGCTTGTAGTAGCCTTCGAGAGTTACGCGAGTGGTGTTGTTCAAGATCCAGGTGAAGCCGGTGAGGAGATGATCGGAGCGCATGGGGAGAAGCTGACGGTTTTGGGGGAAGGCGCCGGAGACAAAGAAGACGGGCTGTTGATGGTAAGTGCCCCAAGCGGCCCGCCAGGAGAGCTTGTCGGTGAGGCGGTAGCTGAGGCCGGCGCGGGGGCTCCAGCGAGTGGCGCCGAGATAGCGGTAGTTGTCATAGCGGCCACCCCAGGTGAGGCTGAAGCGTTTGCCGAGGTTTTGCGTGGATTGAACATAGCCGCCGGGTTGAACGACATTGAATTGATTGCGGATGTTGAAGGGCAAAACCCGTTCGCGATCGGAGAATTGACTTTCGATGCCGAAGGGTTGGGTCGCATTCAGATCGACGCGAAAGAGCTTGATCGAGCCGCCAGCCTGCAGCTTATTGAGCAGCGGAAGGTAGACATTCAGGTCGTATTTGAGGGTGGTCTCTCCTTCTCGAGTGCGGTCGGAAAAGCTGGTCTGGTTGTTGAAGCGGATGTCGCTTTGAGTTTCCCGGACGGTGGCCTCGGAATGGGTGATCCCGAGCAGGCCGACGCCGCGGGTACCAAAGAGGCGCTGCCAGTTTAGGCCAGCGGCGCTGCGCCAGCCTCCAGAATTGATGGAGAGAGTGTCATCGGGTTCATCGGCTTGAGGGCGGATATTGATGTAGTCATATCCGGTGATGTTGACGAACCAGATGCGATCCCGGGGGGAGGCATCATAGACGAACTTCGCGTTGAAATTGTAGTTGACGGGGACGCCGCCGAAGCCGATGTCGTTGGTGAAGGCATCGAGGAAGCTGCGGCGGGCGGAAATGACCCAGGAACCTTTCCCTTTCGCGATGGGACCCTCGAGAATGGCTCCGGCGCCGGCGAAAGCAACGTCGGCGCGGCCGGTGAAGCCTTGGCGGTCGCCCTCACGCTGGGCCACTTGCAGAACACTGGAAAGACGATTGCTGAAGGGAGCCGGGAACGCACCCGTGAGGAAGTTAACATCGCGAATCAAATTGGAGTCGAGCATGGAGACGGGGCCGCCGGCGGTGCCGAAGTTCGCGAAGTTGTTGATGTTGGGGATGTCGATATTGTCGATGACAAAAAGATTTTCGAGTGGGCTTCCGCCCCTGACGATGAGGTCATTGCGAAAGTCATCGGAACCGATAGCGACGCCGGGCAAGGTCTGGACATAGCGGGAAACGTCCTGGATGGCGCCGGCGGATTTCAAGATTTCGCGGGGCTGAACGAGGAAGCTGGAGCCCTTAACTTCTTCGGGGGCGACGAAGATGGAATCGGACACGGTGACTTCCTGGCGGGAGTTATCCGGCAGGGGAAGGAGGACCTCGACACGAGCGTCCAGGCCAGCGCGAATCTCAAGGCCAGTTTGGCGCAGCGGGGGTTCACCGGCAGCCTGTACTTCGAGGGAATAGACGCCCGAGCGGATTTCGCTTAGGCGGAAGTTGCCCAAGGGGTCGGAGGTAGTGCATTTCGAGAGCTCAACGATGCAAACGCGAACGCCAGCCAAGGGCTGGGGAGCGCCGGCAGGGGAAGTGCCGGAAGGGGACGGGGCGATGGCTCGGGCTACATTTCCGCTCAGGCCGCCAACTCCGGCAGTATCTTGAGCAGCAGTTGGGAAGCTGAGGGCGAGGAGAACGCAACCAAGGTGACGTAATGATAATGAGTTGGACACAACAATAAGATTCCATGGATTGGGGGGGGAAAGCCAATAGAAACCGGCTCAGCGTGGAAAGACAGGTATGAGTGCGGGATTAAAGGCCTGGAAGCAACTGACGCAAGAGCTTGGCGCGGCGCTCGCCGACCAAGATCTCAGTCTGAGCGGCGTCGTTCATGGTGAGAGAGAAGGTGCTTTTGGCGAAAGGCTTGACTTCGGCGATGTGAGCGATATTGATGAGCGCGGCGCGGGAAGCGCGAAAGAACTGATCGGCGGGCAGCCCAGCTTCGAGATCAGCAAGCTGGTAGTTGACCAGGCATTTGGCTGAAGGGGTAAAGGCCCAAACGAGACCGTCGCTGATGGCGAAGAGCGAGATATTGGCGGGGGTGAGCAGCACGAAGCGGTTGCGAAGTTTGGCGACGATGTGGCGCAGGGGCAAGACCTGGGTGCGCAGTACGCGCTCGACCCGTTCGAGTTCCCGAGCATGACTGGCCGCGTTGAGAAGCAGGGGACGAATGCGGTCGACAATTTGGAGCAACCGCTCTTGCTGAACGGGCTTGAGCAGGTAGGCGGCGGCATCGGCTTCGAAAGCGGCGAGGGCGTGCTGGTCGAAGCCGGTGATGAAGATGACGAGGGGACGGGGGGTTTCCGGCGGCAGAGCGCGAAGCACTTCAAAGCCATTCAAGCCGGGCATTTGGATGTCGAGAAAAAGGACGGCGGGTTGAAGGGTGACAATTTGATCCACGGCGGAAAGGCCGTCCTCAGCCTCGCCAACAATTTCGAGATCGCCGCAAGGGCTGAGTTGCCGCCGGAGCCGGGAGCGCGCGGAAGCTTCGTCGTCGGCAATGAGGGCGCGGATCATGCCGCTTCCCGGCGGCCGTGTTGCGGAATGAAGATCGTGGCGCGGCAGCCGCGGGACTGGAGCGTTTCCAAGGTCAAGCGTGCGTCATCCTGGTAGAGGGTTTGCAGCCGGTCGGAGGTGTTTCGCAAACCCGTGCCGGTGGATTTGATGGGCTTTCGCGGCATGATGGGGCCCTCGCCGTTATCCTCCACGGCGAGGCGGAGACAACCGTCGGATTCGCACACCTCAATCCTCAGGAGGCCGGGGCCGATTTTTGGACTCAAGCCATGCTTGATTGCATTTTCGACGAGGGGCTGGAGAATCAGGGCAGGGATGCTGTGCATCCGGACGGCGGGATCGGCCTCAATGCGAACCGTCAGCCGTGCGCCGAAGCGGACCTGTTCGATGGCGAGGTACTGACGGATGAAATCTAATTCCTCGGCCACGGAAACCATGTGCCTGTGATGATTCATGAGCACGTAGCGAAAAGTTTCGGCGAGCATTTCGATGGCGAGCTCCGCCTTAGGGGGATCGACCATGACGAGATCCGCGATGGTATTGAGCGCGTTGAAGAGAAAATGGGGATTGACTTGAGCGCGCAGAGCCTGCAGTTCGGCGGCGGTGGCCTGTTGGCGCAAGTTCATCTCACGGCTTTGGACTTCCAGGCGCGCGGCTTCCGCTGCCAAGGCATCGCGACGGGCGCTGGTCAGAGCCGCCAGGCTGCGAAAAAAGGCGAGTTCGTTGTGCAGAAAGCTTCGTCCCTGGAGGTCGACAGCAATTACGAGCAAGAAATCGACTTGGCCATTGGCGCGAATGGCGACGAAGAGTTCTGGCTTGGCGCCCTCGAGACCGGCGATGGGTGGAGGGAGGCTGGCAGCTTCGATCCAATCCGAATTGAGGAGGTCATTTCCGATGGCTGTTGCCAGGGTGGCGGCGCTGGGGATGACTTGAGCCCGCGTGTGGTCAAAAATTCGCATGACGGCGTGCTCTATCTGACGGAATAGGGCGGATTCTTCGGTGATGGCAGCAATGGAGCTGGCAAAGCGGTTGAGTTCGGCGTTGAAGTCGGGTTGGTGAAAGAGCCAGCGCCGCACGCTCGCGCCGATCGCGGCTTCGAGAAAATGGAAGCTCATCAACAATGCGGCGAAAAGCAAGGTGACGAGAGAAGTGGTGGCAGCATAGGAAAACACGGCGAGGGAGGCCATCCAGTGGGGCAGCGGGCCAAGCACAAGCAGGCAAGTCAAGAAGCCGAGGATCAGTGCGGCGAGGATACGAAGGCTGCGAACGACCAGGACATCGCTGAGCCGGAAGCGCGCCAGAAGCAGGAAGGAAGCGAGCGCGGGAAGCAAGATTGCCTGTTCGCTGGCGAAATAAAAGACCACATTGGCGATTGGACCCATACCCGGATTACCGAGGAGGACCACGGCGAGGAGGGAAGCAGTGCAGCCGATGGCGGAGAGCCAGATGCAGAAATTCACCATAGACGATCTGGGTTCCAGAAGGCGAATGAGGATGGAGGTGGTTAGAAGTGCATAGAAGACACTGAAGGCCCAAAAGCGCATCTCATAATTGGACAAGAGAGTGCTGCCATTAAGAAAACTGGCCCAGAACTGAGTACCGAGGAGAATTCCGGCGGCTGCGGCGAGAAAGATGAGGACGCTGTAAACACGCTTGAACCTGTGGGAGCAATGGGAAAGGCGCCAGACTGAGAGCGTCGCTGGAGTGAGGATAAGCAAGCCGCTATAGCCAAAGCTACACGCCAGTTGTACCTCGGGTGAAAACATCGCGTAACCGCAAATCATTAGCGCCGTTGCGGCGGCGCCGCCGCAATTCCACACCAGAAGGGATGCGGCGAGCAGGAGGCTGGGGCGGCGCTGCTCTTGCAATCGCCAAGATCCGCGCATCAATTGAAGCAAAACAAGCGATATCGCCAGGCCCGCGCAAAAACCCAATAACTGGGTTGATAGCTGAGCGCTAGTGGGTGATGAATAGCTATCCATAAGTCAATGAGAGCATAGAGTTTGGCGGAAAAAAGTCCGCGATTCGGATCGCAGCCGTCTTGGCCGCGGGGACTGAAGCCAATGATTTACTCCGGCGGCCAAGATTGCGAAGGCAGCCTTGGGGCCGGGGGGATCGATCTTTAGTCCCATCGAGCGCGAAATCGCTGGAGTTTGCATTCGCCCCGGTGCAAGAAGACCGAGGACGGGAAGGGAGAGCGATTGGGCAGAATTAGAGGTACAACATTCTTTGGGCAGCGCCGCTTGAATGGACATTTACGTTGTCAGAGTAAGGGCATTTTCGGAAGAAATCACGGGTTTTGGATTGAGCGTGGAATTTTTCGATTGAGCGGGGACCAAGAAACATTAGGCCGATGGGAAGGCGTGGGCGGCGGCGTGATGTACCGTCTGGACCAAGCCCGGATGCGTACTCTTGCGGCAGCTTGGCCCCAGCCAATTCGCCGTGGGAAGTCCGCAACGGGCTGACAAGCAGTCAGGGCCGCTGGTTTAACCGGGAGGACAGCAATTCGCGGCGGCGATGTACTTTTGGGCGATGCCAAGGAACAACGGCCCGTTTGGCAAGTGGAGAACTTCTTCGGGTGGAATCGTCTCATTTGGCTCTCGTCCTATTTGGGATCGATCCGTTGCGGGGATGCGGGACAGGGCCAACTGTCGTTTTGACGACGATCGATCATCCGGCTTTGTCGGGGTGGACGCAACAATTCAAGGAGTGGTTCGAAGCGCCGTTGTTGAAGGCAGTTTATGAGGAGAATAAGAGCCTGTTCAGCAAAACCTTCACGGAGTTTTGCGAGCGAGAACCGAAGCCTTGGGGCTAACTGAAACACAAACCCGCCAAAATGCTCGAAGCTCCTGCCCGGCATTGACGCCGAAAGCCCGGATTGCTTGTATCCGTT
>JAINDK010000073.1 GCA_019931185.1 Bryobacter sp. CoA8 C33 | reverse complement strand
CTTGCCGATTTCAACCCTTTCACGGGGGTCAGCAAACCATTGCCAGCCCGCTGCCGATCGATTCTGGGCCGTTTGTGGGCCAAGAATTTTCAACTCGTGAGGCCGCTTTTCGAAACAGCGAGTTTTTCAACAAGTTCTTAGACGGTCCTGCGCGCCTTTGCCGCCCCGCACATGGATCACCATGCGCGAAGAATCGATGTCGGCCACTTTGAGCCGAACCGCCTCGGAGATGCGGAGGCCCGAGGCATAACAGATCATCAGCACGGCTCTGAGCTTGACGACGCCGATGTGCTGGAAGAAGAGGGCAACCTCGGTGGGGCTGAGCACGACGGGAATCTTGCCCGGCACATGCTGACGTGGAAAATGTGCGCGGCTCCAGGGCATCTCGAGAGTGATCGTGTAGAGAAACTGCGCTGCCGCCGTGAAGCAGTTGACGCTTTCCGGGGAGAGCTTGCGGTCCTCGATCAGATAAAGCTGGTACTCGCGGATCGCTTCCACGCCCAGGTTCTCGGGCGACGTGTTGAAATACTTTGCAAATTGGGCGATGTAGTGGGTATAACTACGTTGTGTCTCCGGCGAGAAGTTGCGCAAGCGCATCTCTTCCAGCATTCGTTGGCGAAGAGGGGTCATTGGGGGTCCTTTGATCTGAGATGGGCTGCTTGGCGCTGCCTGTCTCATTGGAACCTCACCATTCGCCGGAGTCACGCCTATACTCCGCGCGACGAAGGCGCGCTTGCCGCAACGCGGCTTAGTTCAATCGCCGGAAAATAGGATTGACCGACGCGCGCCACAAACAGCGGTGAGTTGTTCTCGGCCACGCTGACTGGCGTCGCCCCCGGTGTCAACGTAATCACCTGCGAGAAATTCCGCGCGTTCAGCGGCAGATCCATAATCTTCTCCGGGCTGATCACTGTGTCCAACCGTGCCGTCGTCGTCTCCAGCGTCTCATTGCCGCCGATCACCAATACCGACTCCTTCACATCCCTTAACTCCAGGGAGAAATCGAGCCTGGCCTTCTGCGCCACGCGCAACTCGAGGCCGTTTCGCACGATCTTCCTAAATCTGTCCGCCGTCAATGTGATGTCGTATACAGCCGGGCGCAAGGACGAAATGCTTCACAGCCCCGAGGAGTTCGTCGCCAATGTGCGCGTCGAACCGGTCGCGCGGCTCAAGACCCTCGCGGAAGCCTTTGGGATCGCCGACCCGGAACTGTCACGCATCACACCGTTTACTTAAGCCTCTTGTGCGCAAAGGCTCGGCCAAGGTGACGGAAACACCTCCAAAAGTGCGAAGATCCATCTGGTCACTGTAGTCACTCCTTTAGTCCGCTTGCGCCGCTGCAGCGAAGGCTTTGCAATGAGCATAGGGTTCCGGAAGATTTACTTCCATCGTTTTTTTTCAGTTCTGCTGATGCCAAAAAATGGAGAATTGGCACCGCTTTGCTAGACTCGGCCACCAAGGCGCATGCCGCAGCCAACGGATCACAATTGGAATGGGATCTACAGCTTCTGGCACGGCGCCTTCGTGGCGGATCAGTGGGGGGCCTGCAAAAGCGCGTGAGGCAACTGGAGGGTGAATCCGGGCCGCGCCTCCGCCTTCTGCAATCGCGTGGGGTCAAGGGAGTGCAACACACGGAGGCGGGCCGGCAACTCCACAGTCTGGTCAAGCCGATCTTCAGCACCTTTGGTCTGATGGTGAGTGAACTTCGCCACGAGGACACGGGACCTCCGGGGTTGGCCACAGCGGCTCTTGGGGCGCACAACTATTCACCGCTGATCCTGTCGGAGTTCCGTGCCGAGTTTCCGCGCGTCAGTGAGTCTGTGCGCGTGCGTAGCGAGGTGGAGGCGATCACACTCGCCGAAGGATGCCTAGGAACTTGTTGAAAAACTCGCTGTTTCGAAAAGCGGCCTCACGAGTTGAAAACTCTTGGCCCACAAACGGCCCAGAATCGATCGGCAGCGGGCTGGCAATGGTTTGCTGACCCCCGTGAAAGGGTTGAAATCGGCAAGAGGGGATTTTTTCAACAGGCTCCTAGCAGACTTTGTCATCGCCGCGGCTCCGAAACACGCCAGTTGTCTGAAGGTGGCGGCGCGCACGCGCATCGCCTTTCAGTTGGTCGCCCCGGGCGGGCACTGCTGGCCTTCGGCCAAGCTAACCTGGCCTCGGGTGCTCGATTTGCCTTTGATTGTCCGGGAACGCGTGAGCGGCATCCGGGTCTCGCTCGAGGAGCCTCTCACCCACGATCGGCTGATTGGCCGGCTCCGTATCTCCGCCGAAGTCACTACGCCCGAGTTAGCGATCGAGTTGGTGCGCGCTGGTTTTGGCGTTGCCCTGGTGCCATATGCTTCGCGGCTGGCGGCTTACTTCGCCGGCCTGTCGGTGGTAGATGTTCCGGCTGGTCTCGAGAAAAAAGTATAGCCGTGATGCACCGGGAAGACCTCTATCTGCCTCGCTATATGAAGCGAATTCAGGAACTGGCGTCCGCGGTGATCCGCCAGCTTAGCGTTTCCGCTTCTTGAGCATGTCCGGCTCCACTTGCTTGTAGCCGGCCGGCACGGTGAACACACTGTCATCGATTGCGGCCGTGGAGAAGTTGCTGGCCTCCGTGAAGGATTCCATGAAGAGCATACCCTCGCCGCTGTTTTCGGCTGCCGCCGGCGCCGGCGGGGCTTCGGCCGGCTTAGGAGCTTCTTCTTTCTTCTTACGTCCAAAGCCACCGAGTCTTCCGCCCAAAGCTCCGCCGAGCGCGCCGCCGAGGGCACTGCCCACGCTCGGGGCCGGCGCATCCTGCCCGCCATTGCCGCTGCCCATGCTTATGTTCATGCCCGGCATCGTCATCCGGGTAATCGTCAGCACGGCTATCCCCGGCGTCTTGGCCATTTCTTCGGCCATTTTCCGCATGCCCTCCGCCATCCCCGGCTGGCCGCCCATGCGCGCCATCGGGTTTCTCATCCCCAGCCACGAACCCTTATCCTTCATCCGTTCGAGAAACCTCACATACTCGCTGTAACCGGTTACCTTCTCGCTCTGCCAGCAATCGTTGACCATCTTCATCATGCCAGCCGGCTGCTTGCTGTCGCTTGCTTCGCTGTCGATCGTGAAGATCACCTGCCGCGCCAGGAAGCCGTTGACGTCTTTTTCCACTCCGGTCGCCTTTGCCGAGAACTTCATCGCCACGTTCACGTCCTTACTCTGAGTTGCCTCTTTCATTTCCGCTTCGAGGTCCGCCATCATCTGTTGCATCTCGGCGAAGGTCATCTGCCAGTACTGCTTCTTTTCGTCCTCGACGGCCAGAAACAACTGCTTGTCGAAATCGATCACAGTTTTCGATGTCTTGGACACCACCGCCATGCGGTCACCCTTGAAGTAGCTGGTCGATGTTTCCAGCTCGGGCTTCTTGCCAAACGCCATCTTGGTAACCATTCCCTTGGTGATCCGTGTCGTCTGGTCGTAGCGGAAGTCCGCCAGCAGCGCACCCGCCAAGGCCACGCCTGCCATTACAATTTTCATCGTTCTTACCTCGCTCCTGAGTCGAAGTTAGCAGATCATTTCACTTCTGCATAGTCGGCGGGGGGCCGCATTTCGGCCTCCTCGACCGGGCTCTCCCGGTAGTTGAGCATTTCGACAAACCCGTCGACCAGTTTGCCGCCGAGGCCGACGCGGATGCGCAGCGCCTCCAACTCCGCGCCGCTCTTGTCGAGTTTGTCGACCTCCGAATCGAGGCTTGGCACCAGCCTGACAAGGCTTCCCATGGCGGGCAACAGATAGCCGAGCCCGTACTTTTTGCGGAATTCACGGACAGTGCGCTGCTCGGGCTTCAAACCGACCCGTTCGGGTATCACCTCGATCGCCACACCTCCCCCACCGCCAGGGAATAGCCGCTTGAGCCCCTGGATGAGTCCATCAGGAATGTCGGCGGCCAGGCGCTTGCTCATCTCCTCGATGCGCAATTGCTCCCAGGTTTTGTCTTGATGATCGATCAGCAGCATCAGGCCACTGCCATAGTTCACGACCACGGAAGTCTTCTTGCCCCGGACCATCACCCTGCTGTCCTTGAGCAAGACCTCCTCCCCGTCACTGTTGAGGCGGTCGAGGCCTGCCAGGGCTGCGACCATGGTCAAGACCGGGTTCGTTTTGACACGGTAGGCGAGCGCATAACGGGCGTCGGCGCGCAGCAGCGCGGCGGCCAAGAACAGGGTGCAAATTGCTTTCATGGCTTCACTTCCGCATAACCTTCGGGAATGGCGAAGACTTTCTCATCGACCGGGCCGGTCTCGAAGTCTTCGGCTCGCATGGTCATCCGCACCGTATTGACGTCGGACAGCCCCCGGGTCTCCATGCGCATGGTCATTTCCACCAACTGCCCAACCAGAGTCTGCCCGGTTCGGATCGCGTCCTGCCCTCCGGGAACCGAGCCTAAGAACTGCTTCAACATCCGGATCGTTGGCGAACCGATGCCAGCGCCTTTGTCTTTTATCCTGGCCGACCAGGCAAGAATCTCCTTGGCCCCGGGGGCGGTTTGGCTGACCCAAAACTCCATCTGGGCCCGGGAACTCATGCCTTGCTGCATGCCAGGGAACTGAAAGGTCATCTCGAGTACACTCAACATCCCATTGGCCTCGTAGCCGCCAACAACCTTGGTTTCCGCGATCGGGTTCGAGACGACCCGGAACTGTGCGCCCATTTGTTTCAATTGTGTTACAGACCATTGGGCCGCAGCCTCGCTGGCGGCTGCGGTGGCCCGGGTCCAGGTTTTGCGCTCGTGGTCGATGGTGGTTACCATTTCGCTGTCATAATCGATGATTTGCGTGACCTTAGTGTTTCGCGTGAGCTGCCGCGACGGCGTCTGAAAGACTTCTGTTGTGCAATCCCGCATGGCCGCCTCGAGCGTGCCGGCCTTGCTGACGACCTTGTCGCTGGTCTCGAGCTCGCAGCGGAGGACAAAGCGCACCTCCGCGGATAAGGCGCCACAAAAGATAAAGAGTCCGAACGCTTTCACCATCCCGGTCACAATTTTCGCATCCTAGAGATAGAGATGCATTTGTCGGCAGTCAGTTACTTGAATACGCGTCCACTGGTATGGGGTTTCCTGCATGGCCCGCAGGCGGGGGAGCACCGGTTGGATTTCGACCTTCCCGCCGTTTGCGCCGAGCGGCTGGGCTCGGGACAGGTTGATGCCGGTTTGGTGCCGGTAATCGAGGCAGCCCGTCAGCACCTGACGCCGGTCGGCTCGCTAGGCATTGCCTGCCGGGGGCCGGTGCGCAGCATTTTGCTGCTTTCCAAGGTACCGGTGCGCGAGATCCGCAGCCTGGCGCTCGACCACTCTTCGCGGTCTTCCGTCATGTTGACCCGGATTATTCTCGCCGAGCAATATCGCATATGGCCGGAAACGCGGACGCTGGCGCCGGATCTGCCGGCGATGCTCGGTTGCGCCGACGCCGCGCTCATTATCGGCGACCCGGCCCTGCGGATCGATCCGGCCGCGACCGGCCTGCATGTGGTCGATCTCGGCGAGGAGTGGTACCGGCTCACGGGTCTGCCCATGGTTTTCGCGATCTGGGCGGCGCATGATCACAATGATCGCCTGGCGGAGTCCTTAGAGCGGAGCTTTGAGTTCGGCCGAGGCCATCTCGATGATATCGTTGCGGCCGAGGCCGCGGGGCGCCGGATCGCGCCTGAACTCGCGCGTCACTATTTAAATTCGATCATACATTACGAGCTTTCCGCCGAGCACAAGCGCGGCATGAAGCTTTATATCGATCACGCCATCAAACTGGAACAAATGCAGCCCGTATGAACCTCACCCGCATGACCCGCGACCAAGCCCGCGATTGGTTTCTCTCCGACGATCTCATCGGCCTGGGAATAGAAGCAGACAAAGCGAGGCGAGCTTATCACCCGGAAGGCATAGCCAGCTATATAATTGACCGTAACATCAATTACACAAACTTCTGCACGGAGTACTGTACATTCTGTAACTTCTACCGTCCGATGGACTCACCGGAAGGCTACATTCTGCCGCATGAGGTGATCTTTCAGAAGATTCAGGAAACGATTGATCTCGGCGGAACGGGGGTGCTGATGCAGGGCGGGTTGCATTCGGGCTTAAAGATCGACTACTACGAAGAGCTGTGCCGGGCGGTGAAGGAGAAGTTTGGCGAGCGCATCTGGCTGCACTTTCTGAGCGCGCCGGAAATTTTGAATATCGCCCAGATCTCGGGTCTGTCGATTCGCGACACGCTGGCCCGGTTGCGCGATGCCGGGCTGCAGAGCATACCCGGGGCGGGGGCGGAGATACTCGATGACGAGGTGCGGCAGCGCATTGCGCGGCTGAAATGCAACACCGGGGAGTGGCTTGAGGTGCACCGTACCGCCCACCAGTTGGGAATCCGGACGACGGCGACGATGATGTTCGGCACGGGCGAGACGATCGAACACCGGCTGAACCATCTCGAGCACATCCGCCGGCTGCAGGAGGAGACGGGTGGCTTCACGGCGTTCATTCCCTGGAGCTTTCAGCGCGAGGGCACTTCTCTCGGCCGGTTTGTCAAGCAGGAGGCCACGGCGGTTGAATTTCTAAAAATGCTTGCTCTCAGCCGGCTTTACCTCGATAACATTGTGAACATACAGACCTCCTGGGTGACGCCGGGTCTGAAGGTTTGTCAGATGGGGCTGCGCTTTGGCGGCAACGATGTGGGCAGTATCATGATCGAGGAGAATGTGGTTTCGCAGGCTGGGGCCCGCCATCATGCAACCGAGGAGGACCTTCGCCGGCTGATCCGCGATGCTGGTTTTGTTCCGAAGCAGCGTGACACTTTGTACCGGACTTACTTTCTCAATTAACTCCATGAAACTACGTTTACGAGCTCATACGATTCGATTACGCCTAATCCAGTCTGAGGTGGAGCGCCTGAGCCGGGGGGAAGCGATTACCGAGAGGCTGCCGACGCCCCGTCCTTTCCATTACGCGGTTGAGCCGGGTGAGGTGGCGGAACTCGAGGCGAGCTTTGAAGCGGACACGCTGTGGATCCGTGTACCGCGGGAATGGGCAACGGGCTGGGCTGCGAGCAGCGAAGTGGGCCGCCAGGCAGCCAGCGGCGGCCTCGACATACTCATCGAAAAGGACTGGGCGTGCACGACGCCGCGCAGCGGCGATGACAATCACGGCACATATCCGAATCCAACTTCATTAGGATAGGTAGCTTGTCCAGCACGAACCCTGAAACCGCGTTTTTCGGCCACCCGCGGGGCCTGTCGACACTTTTTTTCACCGAGATGTGGGAGCGATTTTCCTACTACGGGCTGCGGGCCATCTTGGTGCTGTACATGGTGGCGCCGGTCGAGCAGGGAGGCTTGGGATTCTCGATCCCGAAGGCGAGCGCGATATACAGTCTTTTTGCTTCGCTCAACTACCTGCTGGCGCTGCCGGGGGGGTGGCTGGCGGACAACATCATCGGTCTCCGCAATGGAGTGATCTATGGGGGAATGCTGATCGCGGCGGGCAATGGTCTGATGTTTTTTCCTGGGCTGGGGCCTTTTTATGGCGGCCTGACGCTGATCATACTGGGCACGGGATTGTTAAAGACAAACGCTTCGACCATGGTGGGTACGCTTTATGGGCCCGAGGACGGGCGGCGGGACTCGGGGTTTTCGATCTACTATATGGGGATCAATATCGGGGCGCTGGTGGCGCCGCTGATAGTCGGCTCGATTGCACAGGGGATCAACTGGCGCTATGGCTTTCCAGTTGCTTCCGCCTTCATGGCGATTGGTTTGGTGCAGTTCTATCTGGGCGGCAAGCATTTTCCGCGGCTGGTGTTTGCTGCCGCACCGGCGGCCAGCGCGGTGGAACAGCGGCAACGCGCGCTCTATCTGCGTCTGGGGCTGGCGGCGATGGTGGCCGTGGTGGCGGCTGCGTTTTTGCTGGTACCGAGTGTCGAAGCCTTGGCCGATAGCTTTGGGGCGATCCTGGTGGGCATTGTGGCCTTCGTGCTTGGTTACTTGCTGTTGAAGGGGGGAGCGAACACGAGTGAGCGGCGCAAGCTGGCCGTGGTGTGCATTCTGTTTTTCATTTCGACGCTTTTCTGGTCGAGCTTTGAGCAGGCCGGATCGACGCTGAACCTGTTTGCCGAGAACAACACGAAGAATCCGTTTCCCTCGACGTGGTATCAGAGTTTCAATTCGGCGTTTCTCATTCCGCTGGCGCCGGTGTTTGCCGCCTTGTGGATCCGGATGGGGCAGCGGCAGCCGAGCGTGCCGGCGAAGTTTACGATCGGGCTGCTGTTCGTGGGCTTGGGTTATGTGCTGCTGATGGTGGGAGCGCAGTCGGCGGCCGGGGGGACAAAGGTCAGCCCGTTGTGGCTGACGGGCACGTATCTGTTGCACACGATCGGGGAGCTGTGCCTGTCGCCGGTGGGGCTGTCGGCGATGACGAAGCTGGCGCCGGCGCGGATGGCGGGCTTCATCATGGGTGTGTTCTTTTTGTCGATTTCAAGTGGCAACTACATCGGCGGCCGATTGGCGGGTTTTTACGAGAAGCTGCCTTTGCCGCAGTTGTTTGGCGGGGTGGGGGGCTTCTGCATCGTGGTGGCGCTGTTGTTTGCGCTGTTCATCAAGCCGGTGGCGCGGCTGATGGAAGATGAGCCCGCATCCAGCGGCGCGTCTCGCTAAGACTGGCCAAGCCGGAGACCGAGCCGAGAGCGCAAACACTCATGGCCGCGGCGGCATTGGCGAAGCGGGCGGCCTCGGCGGGGCTCTCACCGGCGGTCCAGGCGGCGAGGAAGGCGCCGGCGAAGACATCTCCGGCGCCGGTGGTATCGATCGCAGCGACGGGGAAGGCTGGTATGGGGTGGCCGTCGACGAGAGCGCCACGGGCGCCGCGTTTCATGACGACGAGCTTGGCGGGCAGGCGGCTGAGGGCTTGTTTCGTGCCGCGGGCGCCGGTGATGAGCCGGGCTTCCTCTTCGTTGACGAAGAGGATATCGAGGTGTTCGAGGCATGGAAGTACAACCTGGCCCCATTCTCCGCGGGAATCCCAGCCGGTATCCATCGACGTGGTGGCGCCGGCGCGGCGGGCGGCGCGCAGGAAGCCGGGGGCGAGGGTGCGCAGAGCGGGAACGGCGAAGGGATTGGCCAAATGGAAGTGGGCGAAGCCGCGCATGGGCACGATCTTGGTGAGGGCTTCGCGACTGGCGCCGGGACGGTGGACGAAAGCGCGGGCGCCGTTGCGGCGGACGAGGGCGATGGTTGTGGGGGTGGGCAGCTTGAGGCGGCGTACGCGGGAGACATCCACGCCGGCCGTGGTGAGGATGGCCAGCAACTCGTCTCCTTCGGCGTCGCGGCCGACCGCGCCGGCGAGGCTGACCTCGGCGCCCATGCGGGCCAGGGTGTAGCTCGTATTGGCGCCATTGCCACCGACACCGCGGGCGAAGCGCTCGACCCAGACGGTTGCATCCCAGCGGATCTTTTCGACGGGCCAAGCGAGCAGGTCGAGAACGAGATTCCCGGCGACGAGAATTTTCATTGGAGGAGCTTGCTCCTGAGGACTTGAAGTGTAATGGCGTCCAGGCGGAGGTGGAGAGCGGTGTGATTGAGCTTGGGGGGAGAGGGGAGTTTGTGGAAGGGGTTGTGGGAGGAGCGGATGATGCAGGTGGCGGTGGGATGGGCGAGGGCTTGGGGGGTGAGGTGTTCCGTCCAGAGAGTTGCGGCGGGGTGGGTGGCCCTGGCTGGCGGTGTGAGGGGGGCGAGGCTGAGATGGCTGGTGGCGGGGAATATCATTCGAGGATCTTTCGCCAATCGATGCGGCGGGTGATGTCGCCCTGGGTGAGAACCACCGCGTCGCCATCGAGCCGGACCTGAACCGGGGACTCGCCGGAGAGGCCCCAAGGGGCAAAGTATTTGCCGCTGCCGGTGACGAAAAAGGGGGCATTGGTCCAGGGGACGAGGGCCTTGGGGAGGGGTTTTTCCATGGCGCCGACGGCGAGCTGGTTGGTTGAGACGGCGATGACCAGCAGGCCGGGGCGGGGCATCATGAGGGAGATCCACTTTCCGGGCTGGCTGGCGGGGAGAGTGCAAAGGCCTTTGAGGCAATTGCCGGCGTAGGCGGTAATGCGGTTCCAATCGAAGCGGCCGGTGACGGCGAAGTAATTGCCCTGGGGGCCGACGACGGCGAGCAGGCGGTCGAGATCGCGGCGGTAGTCGAAGCCGGTTTTGGTGACGAAGTCGAGGTATTCGTTTTCCTCGGTGCCGGGAAGGCCGGCGAATAGACGGAGCACGGAGCTGTCTAATTGGATGTAAATGCCCTCGGCGGTGGGGAGGTAGCGGGCCTGCTCGGCGGCGCTGAGCCCTGGGGCCCAGAGTGAGCAGGCCAGCAGAATTAGGCCGAGGGCGAGGGAGACGAGCAGCCACTTTCGCACTGTTTCAGGATAACTGTCCGGCCGGGCACTCTGGTTGCCGCGGAGAGGGGCCACGGAAAGAGAAAAATCATTGATCCGCTGGTGTCAAATCGGTTAAGCTAACAAACGCTTTTGTTTTTGGGAAAGGTCTTTTTCAACGTGAATTATTTCCTCAACGCCCCGTTTGCGCTGTGGCTGGCGACCGGCACGGAAGCCGACCGGGGTCAAGCCACACTGCTACTGATTCTAGGAATCAGCGCTTTCGGGATGCTCGTAGCCGGATATCTGGCTAAGCAGGTCCTGTCTAAAGATACGGGCACGGCCGAGATGAAGCGGATCTCGAATGCGATTAAGTCCGGGGCCGAGGCCTACATGAACCGGCAGAACCGAACGATAGCGGGATTGGCGGTGGTATTGGCCATAATCATCTACCTTGCCTACGCGATTGGCAAGGACAGCACACAGATGGCGGTGCGGATGACGACGAGTTTTCTATTCGGGTCGATTTGTTCGCTGGCGGCGGGGTTTTCTGGGATGTGGGTATCGATCCGCACGAATATCCGGGTGGCGGCGGCGGCGCGCTCGAGCTTGGGCGAGGCGATGCAGATTGCGTTGCGGGGAGGAGCGGTAACGGGTATTTCGGTGACGGCGCTGTCGTTGTTTGGGGTTGGCCTGTTGTTTGCGTTCTTTGACGGCGTCAATCATCCGCAGGAAGTGCCGGCGCAGATCGTGGCGTTTGGATTTGGGGCGAGCTTTGTGGCGCTATTCGCGCAGTTGGGGGGCGGGATTTACACAAAGGCGGCCGATGTGGGGGCGGATCTGGTGGGCAAGGTGGAAGCGGGGATACCGGAGGACGACCCGCGGAACCCGGCGGTGATAGCGGATCTGGTTGGGGACAATGTGGGGGATTGCGCGGGACGGGGCGCGGACATTTTTGAATCGACGGCGGCGGAGAACATCGGAGCGATGATTCTTGGGGTGACGCTGTACAAGGTTTTTGGTTTGTCGGGGGTTCTGTTTCCTCTCTACACCTGCGCGCTGGGTTTGCTTGCGAGCATTGTGGGTGTGTTTTTGGTGCGGCTGAAGGGTGAGGAAGACCCGATGCGGGCACTGAACCGGGGCTACTTCATCTCGAGTGCGATCGCGGTGGGCGGTTTCTATCTGGCGGTAGAGCAGTTACTGGGCGGGAACCTATGGCTGTTCGGGGCTGGGGTGATCGGCATTCTGACGAGTTTCCTATTTGTGTTCCTGACGCAGTACTACACGGACCACAATTACCGTCCGGTGCGGTTTATCGCGGAGTCTTGCACGACGGGGCCGGCGACGACGATGATTTCGGGATTGGCGATCGGCATGGAGTGCACGGGGCTGGTTGTGATGACGATTACGCTGGCGATTTTCGGATCGTACTGGATGGGGGTGCAGGCGGCGCTGCCGGGAGTGAGCGCGCTGGCCAGCGGGCTATACGGCACGGCGATTGCGACGATGGGGGTCCTTTCGACAGCGGCGTATGTACTGGCGATGGACACCTTCGGGCCGATTACGGACAATGCGGGCGGCATCGCCGAGATGTCAAAGCAGGCGCCCGAGGTGCGGCACCGCACGGATCTGCTCGATGCGGCGGGCAACACGACGAAGGCGTTGACGAAGGGCTATGCGATCGGCAGCGCGGCGCTGGCGGCCTTTTTGTTGTTTAGCGCGTATATCGACGAAGTCAAGCTGGTGTTGGCCAAGCGGCTGGATAAGCCGTTTGAAGAGATTCCGTTCAGCGTGGATATCGGGCAGGTGCCGGTGTTTATCGGTGCGCTGCTGGGGGCGATGCTGGTGTTTGTATTCAGTTCGCTGGCGATCCAGGCGGTGGGGAAGGTAGCGCAGACGGTAATCAAGGAAGTGCGGCGGCAGTTTCGGGAGAACCCTGGGATTATGAAAGGCACCTCGGACCCGGACTACGGGCAGTGCGTGGATATCGTGACGGCCGGGGCGCTGAGGGCGATGATCTTGCCGGGTTCACTGCCGGTACTGGCGCCGGTCGCGGTCGGGTTGCTGTTCAAGAACCTGCCGGCGGCCGAGGACGGCACGCCGATGGGGGCCTGCGCGGTGGCGGCGATGTTGATGGTAGGCACGATCGCCGGTATTCTGATGGCAACCTTCATGAACAACGGCGGGGGGGCCTGGGATAACGCCAAGAAGTATATTGAATTGGGTCACCACGGGGGTAAGGGATCGGACGCGCACAAGGCTTCCGTTGTGGGCGACACGGTGGGCGATCCATTCAAGGACACGGCCGGACCGTCGATTCACGTGCTGATCAAACTGTTGAGCACGATCACGCTGGTGGCGGCGCCACTATTCTTGTAGAGGATCAGGAGCGCGGGTAGCGGGCATTCGATTTGAGCTCGTTGATCTGGCCGACATGGCGCTCGGCGTGAGCGGCCAGGAGTAGGAAGATCTGATAGGCGTCGATGTTCTGACCGGAGAGGATTTTGCGGCGGAGGTCTTCGTCGCGCGTCTTATCGAGGAAATCGATGTTGCGGAGGCGGCGCTGGTTGAAGGCTTCGAGGGCTTTGGGGGTGGAGGGGAAGGTCTTCTTGGGGGCCATGCTCTCGGGGGCCTGGACTTTCTGGTCGCGGCTGCGGATGACCTTGAGATAATCTTCGTCCTTGAAGGCGGACTTGGCGCCGGCGACGGCGGCGCCGCCGGCCACCTGCTGATAGGTAGCAAAGAGGCCATCCTCGACCACGGCGAGGTGCTCGACGATCTCAGCGATCGACCAGGATTTTTCGTTGGGTTTGAAGTTGAGTTGCTTGACCTTGAGGCCGGCGACGGCATCCTGGAGGAGTTTGCGGGTGGCGTGGAGTTCGCTGATAGCCCGGTTGCGCTCGTTGCGTGTGAGGGGTTGGGCAGCCAAGGCGGAAGTGATCAGGAGAAAGAGCCCGATGAGTTGGATCATGAACCCCATACTAGTACTTTTCGGCGATGTTCTTCTAATGTTTGCACCTTAGGCGGCCGATCTTTTCCATAGCAATGAAAAGGCTTTTCATGAATCCGCCGCTGTCGGCAATCAGAGAACACGTTGAGTTGTTTACAGTATTCGACAGCAACCCCACGATTTTGCTAGTGGATGCGGCGGATCTGAACCGGAGGGTGGTAAAGGCAACATTACGGGAGACGGGAGCGCGGTTTATCGAGGCGCGGCGAACGTCGGAGGCCTTCGAAATACTGCGGAAGGAACGGGTGGATTTGGTGATCTGCGATCTGTTCCTGCCGGATGAGAATGGGATGGACTTTTGCCGGGAGTTGAAGGCAGACCGGAATACACAGCTTCTGCCGGTGTTGATGCTGACCAGCCTGCAGGGAAGCGAGCATGAGGTTGCGGGATTGACGAGTGGGGCGGATGAGTATCTCCTTCTGCCTGCGCATCCGAATGTTCTGAAGGCGCGAGTGCTCTCGATGCTTCGGCATAAGGCGGCGATTGACTCGCTGGATGAAGTGGAGAGTATTTTGTTCACATTGGCGCAAGCGGTTGAGGAGCGGGACAGGTGCACTTCGGAGCACTGCCGGCGGCTTTCGTACTTTAGTGTGGAGTTGGGAATCCGATTGGGATTGACGCGAAATGAACTGATGGCGCTGCACCGGGGCGGTTATTTGCACGACATAGGAAAGATTGGCATTCCGGACGCAATTCTGAACAAGCAAGGGGAGCTGACTGAGGAGGAGTGGTATGTGATGAGGAGCCACGTGCTGCGCGGGGAGGACATATGCCGGCCGATGAAATCGCTTGCGAACGTATTGCCGATCATCCGTCATCATCATGAGAAGTGGGACGGCACCGGCTATCCGGACCATCTGAAGGGAACTAAAATCCCGTTGCTGGCTCGAATACTGCAAATTGCGGATGTTTTCGATGCGCTTTCGAGTGAGCGGAGCTACAAGAAAGCGTTGACGATGGAGGAGGCGTGCCGGCAATTGGAGCGGGAAGCGGCGGCGGGATGGCGAGACCCGGAATTGGTGCCGCTGTTTGTAAAGATGTTGGAGGAGGGCGACGAAGGGGAGAAGATGGCGAGAAATCTTCGCGCGATGTCGTTGGGCATTGAAGGCAATCGGCCGTCTTTTGGACTTGGGATGGGGCTTTAGGGGGCTGGTAAGGGGGGAGTAATCTGTCTGGCGGGAAGTTGGACGGTTCGAGAGTTAAGATAAATTGCGGCGTATGGCTTGGCTGCTTTGGCTGCTTGCGGGTACGGTGAGTGCGGCGGGGGAGGATTTCACGGGAGACGTGCGGCCGATTCTGGCGAGGAACTGTTGGGGGTGTCATGGGGCGGGGATGCAAAAGAGTGATTTGCGGCTGGACCGGCGGGAGGATGCCTTGCGGGGGGGCGAGAGCGGGGTAGCGGCGATTGTACCGGGGGACAGCAAGGGGAGCCTGTTGATGCGCTATGTAACGGGGGCGGATCCGAAGCTGGTAATGCCGCCGGCAGGACCGCGGCTGACGGGGGAGGAGATCGCGGTTTTGCGGCAGTGGATCGATGCGGGGGCGCAATGGAGTGGGGCAGAGACGTCGCGGACAGCAGAGAAGAAGGACGCGCGGTTGGGGCATTGGGCGTTTCAGCCGTTGCGGGCGGCGCCGGCGATCCCGGTGGTGCGGGACCGGGGGTGGGTGCGAAATCCGATCGATGCCTTTGTATTGGCGAAGCTGGAGGCGAGGGGATGGCGGCCGGCGGCGCGGGCGGGCCAGGGGGACTTGCTGCGGCGGATGTATTTGGATGTGATCGGGCTGCCGCCGACGGTGGAGGAGCAGGAGCGGTTTGGGGGGACTGGCTGGGCCTGGCGCGGGAGTTGTTGGGGCGGCCGGAGTATGGGGAGCGGTGGGCGCGGCATTGGTTGGATGTGGTGCGCTATGGGGACACGAACGGCTATGAGCGGGACGGGATCAAACCGCAGGTGTGGAAGTATCGCGATTATGTGATTCGGTCTTTGCAGGCCGATAAACTGTTCGACCGTTTCGTGGTGGAGCAACTGGCGGGGGATGAGCTGCCGGGGGCGAATGCGGAGACGATGCTGGCAACGGGTTTTGCCCGTTTGGGGCCGTGGGACGATGAGCCGGCGGACCCGGCCGAGGATCATTTTGATCAACTGGACGATATTGTGAACACGACGGCGCAGGGATTTTTGGGGTTGACGCTGGCGTGTGCGCGTTGCCACAACCACAAATTCGAGCCGTTGACGACAAAGGATTGTTACGGGATGGTGGCTGTGTTTCATGGCCTCAAGCGGCCGCGGAACGGGCGGACGGAACTGGACCGCCCGGTGGGAACCTGGGCGGAGATCGAGCGGTATGAAGCGCGGGATAAGCGCATTGGACAGTTGCGGGAAGCGACGCGGGAGGGCTGGCTCAAATCGGGGCGGAGCGGGGTGCCGGCCGGGGCCGTGGCGGCATTTTTGCAGGCGCCCAAGGAGCGGGATGAGGCGGCAAAAAAGCTGACCAGGGATCATGCCAAGCAACTGGAGCAGGAGTTAGCGGCGCTGCCGGTGGAGGCGGAAGTGAAGCGGTTGAAGGAAGAGACGCCGGAGCTCGAGCGGGGGTATTTTTTCGAGGAACGGGGAGTGTCTCCGCCAGCGACGCACATTCTGATACGGGGTAAGGCGAGCTCTCCTGGGCCGGAAGTGGGCCCTGGGGCGCCGGCGGTAGTGGCGCAGCAGGCGCCGGTTTTTGGCGCGGGGGAGCGAACGAGTGGGCGGAGGCTGGCGCTGGCGCGGTGGATCGCCTCTCGGGAGAACCCGTTGACGGCGCGAGTGATTGTGAACCGGGTGTGGCAGTGGCATTTCGGGGAGGGGCTGGTGCGGACGGCGAACGACTTTGGCGTGATGGGGGACAAGCCATCGCACCCGGAGTTGTTGGACTGGCTGGCGGTTTGGTTTATGGAGCAGGGCTGGTCGCTCAAGAAGTTGCATGAGTTGATCCTGAGCAGCAACACATATGGGATGGCGAAGACGGGACCGGCGGAATATGCGGGCGAGGACCCGGAGAACCGGCTGTTGTGGCGGATGCCGTACCGGCGGCTGGAGGCGGAAGCGATACTCGACTCGGCGCTGGCGGTAAGCGGGCGATTGAACCGGAGGATGTATGGGGAGTTTGTTTATCCGGAGGTGCCGCGGGAGGCGCTGGAGGGATCGAGCGACCCGGACAAGATCTGGAAGAATTTTGAGGAAGAGAAGGCTTCGCGGCGGGCGATTTACTACATCGTGAAGCGATCGTTGCTGGTGCCGCTGATGGAAGTTTTGGATGTGTGTGACACGGCGCGGTCGGCGGGCAAGCGGCAGACGACGTCGGTGGCGCCGCAGGCGCTGCAACTGTTCAATGGCGGGTTTATGAACAGGCAGGCGCGGCATCTGGCGGAGCGGCTGAGGAAAGAGCCGGGGGCGGAGGCGCCACGGCAGATCGAGCTGGCCTACCGTCTGGCGCTGGCGCGGCGGCCGAAGCCGGAGGAGCGCGAGGCGATGCTGGCGTTTTTGCAGACGGGGAGCCTCGAGGAGTTGTGCCGGGTGATTTTGAATCTAAACGAATTTGCGTATACGAATTAGGGGGAAAGCGAATGAAGAAGAGGCGGGACTTTATCTGGCAGACGGGTGGCGGCTTTGCGGGGGTGGCGCTGATGGAGCTATTGCTGCGGGACCAGGCGATAGCGGCGAATTCGATTCTGGCGCCGCGCAAGCCGCACTTCGCGGCGAAGGCAAAGCGGGCG
This sequence comes from Bryobacter sp. CoA8 C33, assembly GCA_019931185.1. Taxonomy (GTDB): domain Bacteria; phylum Acidobacteriota; class Terriglobia; order Bryobacterales; family Bryobacteraceae; genus Bryobacter. The sequence continues at coordinate 28,282 of JAINDK010000073.1, read as the reverse complement.
GTGTTTTTGTTCATGAACGGGGCACCGAGCCAGGTGGACACGTTCGACTACAAGCCGGAGTTGACGAAGCGGAACGGGCAGCCGTACCGGGGAGAGCTGGCGGTGGGTTCGAATGGTAGGCCGGTGGGGTATTTGATGCAATCGCCGTTTGCATTTTCGCCGCGGGGGCAGAGCGGGCTGATGATCAGTGAACTGTTTCGGCATACGGGGAAGTTTGCTGATGATTTGTGCGTGATCCGGTCGATGTACACGGACACGGCGGCGCATGCGTCGGGGTGTTTGCAGATGAACACGGGGAGCATCTTTCTGGGTAAGCCGAGCATGGGGGCGTGGGTGACGTATGGGTTGGGGACGGATAACCAAAGCCTGCCGGCGTTTGTGGTGATGACGGATCCGCGGGGAGGACCGATCGGATCGGCATCGAACTGGACGGGTGGCTATATGCCGGCGGCGTTCCAGGGGACGCTGTTCCGCAGCGGGGCGGCGCCGCTGCTCAATTTGCAGCCGCCGGCGGGGGTGACGGGGCGGACGCAGCGGCAGTCGCTTGATTTGCTGAAGCGGCTGAACGAGGAGCACTTGGCCGAGCATCAGGGGGAGTCGGAGTTGGCGGCGCGGATCGAGTCTTATGAGGTGGCCTACCGGATGCAGATGGAGGCGGCGGCGGTGGTGGATTTGTCGACCAAGTCGGCTGCGACGCGGGCGCGCTATGGGCTCGATGAGCGGTTGACAGCGGACTTCGGGCGGAAGTGTCTGATGACGCGGCGGCTGCTGGAGAAGGGGGTGCGATTCGTGCAGTTGTATTCCGGTGGGGGGCACATTGAGGATACCTGGGACGGGCACAATGATTGCATCACGAATCACCGGTTGCATTCGGGGGAGACGGACCAGCCGATTGCGGCGTTGATGGAGGATTTGAAGGCGACGGGGTTGTGGGATGAAACGCTGTTGCTATGGGGAGGGGAATTTGGCCGGACGCCGACGAGCGAAGGCGTGGGCAAGCCGGGGCGTGACCATGACTGGCATGGGTTCTCGATGTGGCTGGCGGGGGCGGGAGTGAAGGGTGGGCAGGCGATCGGGGCGACTGATGAGCTGGGCTTCGCGGCGGTAGAGGAGCGGGTGCATGTATCGGACTTGCATGCGACGCTGCTGCACCTGATGGGGATGGATCACACGAAGCTGACGTACTTCTATCAGGGCTTCAATCAGCGGCTGACGGGAGTGCGGGGAGAAGTGGTGCGGAAGGTGTTGGCCTAGCACCAGAAGGTGAGGTAGGGGCGAGCGTGGACGAGGCGTTCGACCAGGAGGGCGAGTTCGCGGAGGTGGTAGTCGCCCCACATGCAGCTTTCGCCGCAGGGGACTTTTTGTCCGGGTGGGATGTAGTCCCAACCGTTGGGGCGATGGTAGACGGAGTGGAGGAGAAGGCCCTGGTGGTGGGGGTTGGTGGAGAGGTAGGGTTCGGCGAGGAGGGTGCGGAGGATAGTGAGGCCGGCCTGGAAGTAGGTGGTGTTCTTGAGGTAGCGGCCGAGGCGGAGAAAGCCCTGGGCGGCGATGGCGGCGGCGGAGCTGTCAACGGGTTCGAATTCGTTGAAGGGCTGGGCGGGGCAGTCGAGGTAATGGCCGAGGCGGTGTAGCTGGGGTGCGCCGGTATCCCAGTAAGGGACGCCGCAGGTGGGGGTGTGGGCGAGGTAGAAGTCGCAGGTGGCCTCGGCGGCCCGGCGCATGATGGCGCGGATGGAATCGAGATTGGGTTCGGTGAGGGTGTCGAGGAATTCGAGCTGTTCGGCGAAGCCGCAGATGGCCCAGGCGAGGCCACGGGTCCAGGTGGAGAAGGGGGAGTAGCCTTGCTGAGAACTGGGACAGCGGAAGCGGCCGTCGTTGCGATTGAAGACGGCTTCGTGGACGGTGCGTCCGCGGAGGTCGTAGGAGTCGCGGCCTTCGCCGTAATAGATGCTGTAGTGGGCGGTGGCGGCGGCGTGTTCGATGAGGCGGTCGAGCAGGGAGATGCGGCAATCGTTTTCGGCGGTGAGGACATGACCGAGGCGATGGGCGATGGCGAGGGAGCGGAGGGAGCGGATGGTGTCGACGAAGAGGGAATGGGGACCATTGAAGGAGTAGATGTAGCCGCCGCCGCCGTGGATGGTGGACCAGCGGGAGGCCTGGACGGCGCCGCTGGCCTTGAGTGCGAATTGGTAGAAGTTTTTTTCCCAGGGGTCGGGGGCGATGCGGCCTTCGGTGAGGAGGCGGAGGAGATTGCCGTAGGTGGAGACGTTGTTGAAGCCATGGTCATGGACGCCGGTGTGGGTGACGTGGGTGGCCATGAGTTGAAGGGTGTGGGCGCGGCCGATCGCGAGGAACTGTTCGTCGCCGGTGGAATCGAACTGGAGGATGGAGGCGCCGAACTGGAAGCCCTGGGTCCATTCAGTCCAGCCGCGGCTCGTGTAGAGGCCATCGACGGTGAAGACGGGAGATCCTTTCTCTGGGGTCCAGGAGGATTCGAGCTTGAGGATCTTCTCCGCTGAGAGTTGCCACATGCGTTTGATGGCGGGCAGGAGAGCGGAGGGGGAGAGAGTTGGATCGACCTTGACCATGAACCTACTATAGTAATGAAAAGGATGATTATGGGCAGACTGCTTTTGTCGATTTTGCTGGTGGGACTGGCGTGTTTTGGACAGGATGATGCGCGGCTGAAATGGTTCCGGGACGCGAAGTTCGGGATTTTTGTGCATTGGGGGCCGTACTCGGTGCTGGGCCGGCACGAGTGGGCGCGGCACTGGTATCAGATTCGGCAGGCTGAGTATGACGTGTATGCGCGGAGCTTCAATCCGGAGCGGTTCAACGCCGAGGAATGGATGAGCCTGTTTGCGCGGGCGGGGGCGAAGTACAGCGTGGTGACCTCGAAGCACCATGACGGGTTTTCGATATACCGCTCGAAGGTGAGCGACTACGACATGAAGATGACGCCGTATGCGGGGGACCCACTGAAGGATTTGGCCAAGGTGGCACCGAAGTATGGGATCCGGCTGGGCTTTTATCACTCGATCATGGACTGGCACCATCCGGCGTATCGGCCGCGGCGGAGTTGGGAGTACAAGGACGCCAAGTCAGGGGGCAACAACGGCCTGTATGTGGACTACATGAAGGAGCAATTGCGGGAGTTGCTGACGGGCTATGGGGATGTGGCGATGATCTGGTTTGACGGGGAGTGGGAGCATACGCTGGCGGAGTTGAAGCGGGATGACGAGGTGTATGACTATATCCGGACGCTGAGCCCGAATACGCTGATCAACGACCGTTTGTATGAGCGCAAGCCGGGGAATAAGGCAGACTTCGGGACGCCGGAGCAGTATGTGCCGGCGACGGGGGCGGGGCAGGGATTATGGGAGTCCTGCGTGACGATCAACCAGGCGAGCTGGGGTTACAACAAGTACGAAACGGAATTCAAAACGGAGCGGGATCTGATCCGAACGCTGGTGGAAGTGGTATCGAAGGGAGGGAATCTATTGTTGAACGTGGGGCCGAAGCCGGATGGGACGATACAGCCGGAGTTTGTGACGCGGCTCGAGGCGATGGGGGAGTGGCTGAAGACGAACGGGGAAGCGATCTATGGAACGACGGCGAGCCCGTTTGAGCGGCTGCCGTTTTTCGGCCGGGCGACGCAGAAGGGTTCGACACTGTATCTGCATGTATTTGGCTGGCCGCAGGATGGGCAGTTGCGCGTGCCGGGGCTGAAGAATCTGATCCACAGCGCGTATGTGCTGGGGGATGAGAAGAAGACGCCGCTTGGGTGGCGCCGGGATGGGGGCGATGTGGTGTTGAGCGTGCCGCGGACGGCGCGGGATGAGCGGGCGACGGTGGTGGCGTTGCGGCTGGATGGGGCGGCGGCGGTGGAGCGATATGCGAACCGTCCGGATGAGCGAGGGTTGATCCGGTTGGGGATGGAATCGGCCGAGATCGAGACGCGGTTTGAACAGCGGGCGAAGAAGGAGAACGCCCTGGGCAAGGTGTTTCTGACGAAATGGAGCCGGCCGGATGATGTACCGAGCTGGAACCTGGAGACGCCGAAGGCGGGGCGCTATCAGGTAGAGGTGCGCTATGGCGCAACACGCGGGAATAAAGGCAAGGAATACGTCGTGCAGATTGGCAAGCAAGTGATGAAAGGACAGATCGTGGACACGGGAAACGAGTGGGTATTCGGCGTGCAGAAGCTGGGCCCGGTGATGGTGGAGGCGGGAGCGCAGACGGTGGTGGTAAAGAGCGCGAGCGAGCAGGGACTGGAAGGGGTGACGCTGGAGAGCGTGACGCTGGTGCCGGTGAGATGAGGTTGTGGTTGGGATTGGCGCTGGTGGGGTTGGTGGGCTGCGGCGAGCGGCAGAGCCGGCCGGCGGGGGAGCCGGTGACGGAGAACAAGACCGGCGAGATGGGCCAGGCGGAGGTGCTGAGCGCGGAGATTCGGATGGGTGCGGGGGAGTTGAAGGTGGAACCTGGAGACAGGGCGAAGGTGGAGGGAGCATTCCGCTACACGGCGGGCGCGCCGGCCCCGGCGTTCCGCTTTGAAAGCAAGACGTTTCAGGCGCGGCTGGTGTTGGAGCAGAGCGGGATCCAAGCGGGAACGACGGAGAACCGCTGGAGGGTGAAGCTGCCGGTGCGGGTGGCGACGGATCTGGAGGTGAGCATGGGGGCGGGGGAGGCGAAGCTGCGGCTGGGGGAACTGGATTTGCGCAAGGTGGTGATGCGGCTGGGGGCGGGGAAGGTGGAGGCGGATTTTCGCGGGGAGCCAAAGCGGGACTACGAGATTCTGGTGCAGGGAGGGGTGGGGGAGTGTGAGGTGATGCTGCCGAAGAGCGCGGGCTTGCGGGCGGAGGCGATGGGGGGATTGGGTGAGGTCAATGTCGAGGGTTTGGAGAAGAAGGGGGGGTATTGGGAGAGCGCGGAATTTGACGGGGCGAAGGTGAAGGTGAGGTTGAAGGTGCAAGGGGGAATCGGACGGATCGGCATCCGGGTGCAGTGAGGAGGCGGGCCGAGACGGGCGGGGAGGATCGAATGCGGAAACCGATGAGGATGCTGGCCGGGGAGATCGAGCAGTGTGAAGCGTGCCCGCGGCTGCGGGAGCATTGCCGGCGCGTGGCGGAGGTGAAGCGGCGGGCTTATCGGGATTTTGATTATTGGGGCAAGCCGGTGCCGGGATTTGGGGATGAGAAGGCGCGGGTGTTGGTGGTGGGGCTGGCGCCGGGGGCGCACGGGGCGAACCGGACGGGGAGGATGTTCACGGGGGACCGAAGCGGGGATTTTCTCTTTCGGGCTTTGCACGAGACGGGGTTTGCGAATCAGGCTGAGAGCCGGGAGCGGGGAGACGGGCTCGCATTGCGGGATGTGTGGATTACGGGGGCAGCAAGGTGCGCACCGCCGGATAACAAGCCGCTGCCGGAGGAGCTGGCGAATTGCCGGCGGTTTCTGCTTGAGGAATTACGAATTTTGCGAAACATTCAGGTAGTGGTTTGTTTGGGGCGGATCGCGCTCGAGGCGTGGGCGCGGACGGGTGGTCTGGGGCGACTGGAATTCGGGCATGGGCGATGGATCGCGGGGGAGCCGAAGGTGGTGTGTTCGTATCATCCGAGCCAGCAGAATACACAGACGGGGCGGCTGACGAGGGAGATGCTGGCGGAGGTGTTCGCGGGGGTGAGGCGAGCGCTCGAGTGAGGGCGAAAGTCGATTACTCTAGACTTTACGATGTTTCGAATTCTGTGTTTGTTGCTGATGGGGCAGTTTGTGGCGCAACCGCCGGCGCGCTACCGGGCGAAGGTGGTGAAGAGTTTCGCGCATGATCGGGGAGCGTTTACGCAGGGGCTCGAGTACCGGGATGGGGTGTTGGTGGAAGGGACGGGGCTGAAGGGGCAGTCGAATCTGCGGCGAGTGGATTTGGCGACGGGGAGGGTGTTGCAGCGGGTGGACTTGCCGGGGCAGTATTTTGGCGAGGGGATCACGGTGTTGGGGCAAAGGATTCTGCAACTGACCTGGCAGAGCGAGGTGGGTTTTCTCTACGACCGGAAGACGCTGAAGCAGGTGGGGCAGTTTCGTTATCCGGGGGAGGGCTGGGGGCTGACGAATGACGGGAAGAACGTTTATATGTCGGACGGGACGGAGCAGATCCGGGTGTGGGATGGGGCGACGCTGAAGGAGTTGCGGCGGATTACGGTAAAGGCGAACGGCAGGGCGGTGGATCAGTTGAACGAGTTGGAGTGGGTGGAGGGGGAGATCTGGGCGAATGTGTGGCAGACGGACTACATACTGAGGATCTCGCCGGCTGATGGGAGGGTGTTGGGGGTGATTGACTGTACCGGGTTGCTCGATGTGGGCGGCCAGGCGGATGTGTTGAACGGGATCGCGTATGATGCGGCGGGCAAGCGGGTGTTTGTGACGGGGAAGTTATGGCCGAGGCTGTATCAGATCGAGGTGGTGCGGGGGCAGTGATGTTTGAAGAGATGAGGAGGAGGGTGAGGAGGATTCCGCGGGGGAGGGTGATGACGTATGGGCAAGTGGCCGAGCAGGCTGGGTATCCGCGGGGGGCGAGGCAGGTGGCGTGGGCGTTGCGGGCGTTTGATGCGGCGCTGCCGTGGCACCGGGTGATCGGGCAGGGGGGCAAGGTGCTGTTGCGGGGGGCTAATGGGGTGGAGCAGATCCTGCGGCTCGAGGCCGAGGGGGTGGAGGTGAGGGGCCATCGTGTGGACTTGAAGCGCTTCGGTATAGGATAGTCAAGTAAGATGAAACGTTTGTTGGTTTCTTTGTTGTGCGTGAGCTTGCTGGGCGGAGAGCCGCGGGTGGACCCGAAGGAAGAAGCGCTGGTGGCGAAGCGAAGAAGCTACTGGGCGTTTCAAGCGCCGGTGCGGGTGGAGATTCCGGCGGGGGTGCATCCGATTGACCATCTGGAGCCGGCGAAGCGGCCGCCGCTCGAGTTGGCGAAGTTGAAGCGGAGGCTGGCGCTCGACTTGACGGGGATGCCGCCGAAGGATGTTTCGGGCAGCTATGAAGCGATGCTGGAGCGGCTGATGGCGAGCCCGCGGTACGGGGAGCGATGGGGGCAGAAGTGGCTCGATCTGGTGAGGTATGCGGATACGAATGGCTATGAGCTCGATGCGGAGCGGGAGCATGCGTGGCGTTACCGGGATTATGTGATTCGCAGTTTTAACGCGAACAAGCCGTTTCAGCAGTTCCTGCGGGAGCAGATCGCAGGGGATGAGCTGTTTCCCGGGGACAAGGAAGCACTGGTGGCGACGGGGTTTTGGCGGGCGGGACCGCGGCATGTGGTGGGGGGCAATCAGGATGAGGAGCAGAACCGGCAGGAAGACCTGATTGAGATGACGCATGCGGTGTCGGCGACGTTCATGGGGCTGACTATGAATTGCGCGCGGTGCCACAACCACAAATTCGATCCGATCCTGCAGGCGGACTATTACCGGCTGCAGGCGATTCTGGCGGCGACGGAGTTCCGCGAGGTGCAGATCGCCGATGGAGAAGAGGCGCAGGCGGCTGATGAGGCCCGGAAGCGGCACGAGGCGAAGCTGAAGCCGATCGTGGATGAAATCAAGGCAATTGAGAAGCCGTACCGGGAGCAATTCCGGCGGGACAAGTTGCCTACGCTTGATCAGCAGTTCCGGGAGGTGCTGGAGATCGCCAAGGAAAAACGGACCGAGGAGCAGAAGCGTTTGGCGAAGGAAGCAGAGCGGCAACTATCGCCCACCTGGGATGAGGTGGTGGCGCTGATCCCGCCGGAGTTGAAAGCGAAGCGGGCGGGACTGCGCAAGCGGATGCATGAGATTAACCTCGATGAGCCGGCGCCGCCGGCGCATGCTTACTCGGTGTTCACGGTGGATGAGGCGCGCAAGACGCATGTGCTGAAGGTGGGGGATCACAAGCACAAGCTGCAGGAAGTGGAAGCGGGGTTGCCACTGGTGTTGAAGAGAGATTTGGGGGATTTTGCGCTGGATCCGCGGGGGCGGCGGGCGGGACTGGCCAACTGGCTGGCGGACCCGGAGAACCCGCTGGTGGCGCGGGTGTTTGTGAACCGGGTTTGGCAGTTCCGGATGGGGCAGGGCATTGTGAAGACGATGAACGATTTCGGGACGCTGGGGGCGCGGCCGAGTAACTTGAAGTTATTGGACTGGCTGGCGACGGAGTTTGTGCGGAGCGGCTATAACGTGAAGCATATCGACCGGCTGATTCTGACGTCGAAGGCGTATCAACAGCAGGCGGAGCGGCGCCGGAGAATGGACAGCGATCAGTTGCGGGATTCGATTCTGGCGGTGAGCGGGATGTTGAATCCGAAGATGGGGGGCCGGCCGGTGAAAACGCCGATTGAGCCGGAGATATACGACATCATCTTCACGGAGGCGGAGCCGGACAATTTGTGGCCGCTGCCGAAGGACCGCAGCGAGATGTACCGGCGAACCGTGTATGTGTTGAACCGGCGGACGGTGAGGCTGCCGATGCTGGCGAATTTCGACCAACCGGATACGATGTCGAGCTGTCCGGAGCGGGCGACGTCGACGCATGCGCTGCAGGGGTTGACGATGCTGAATTCGGAGTTCATGCAGGAGCAGGCCAAGGCCTTCGCGGGACGGACGGGCGGGGACGTGGCTAAGGCAAATGAGCTGGCGCTGGGACGGGCGCCGAGCGAGGCGGAAAAGAGGCAGGCACGGGAATTTTCCAAGAAGGGAGGCACGGCGGAGGATTATCACCTCGCCCTGCTCAATCGCAATGAATTCATTTATCTCCCGTAGGAACGTGTTGCGGGCTTCGGCCCAGGGGTTTGGGGCGGTGGCGGCGGAGTGGCTTCTACAGCGGGAGCTGCAGGCGGCGCCGCATTTCGCGCCGAAGGCGAAGAGTGTGATCTTTTTGTTCATGGTGGGTGCGCCGTCGAGCATGGACACATTTGATCCGAAGCCGGCGTTGAACAAGTATCACGGGCAGCCGTTGCCGGCGAGCTACGGGAAGGTGGGCGGGCAGTTCACGGACGGATCGAACCCGCTGCTCGGCTCGCCGTGGGAGTTCAAGCGGTATGGCAAGAGCGGGATCCCGGTATCGGGTCTGATGCCGCACACGGCGGAGTGTGTCGATGACATTTGTTTTGTGCGGAGTTTCTACACGGAGAGCGTGGTGCATGCGCCGGCGATGTATCAGGTGCATACGGGGCGAATTCTGATGGGGTACCCGAGCATGGGATCGTGGGTGACCTATGGGCTGGGGAATGCGACGGACAATCTACCGGCGTATGTGGTGATGCCGCAGCCGGAGGGGACGCCGGAAGGGGGCACGCCGTGCTGGGGTTCGGCTTTTCTGCCGGCGGTGCACCAGGGGACGCTGCTGCGGCCTGGTCCGACACCGATTTTGCACTTGAAGCCACCGGCGGGGGTCGGACCGGAGCGGCAGAGGCGGACGCTCGATCTGATACAGGAGATGAACCGGATGGATACGAATCCGGAGGACAGTGAGATGGCGGCGCGGATTGCGAGCTATGAGCTGGCGTTCAAGATGCAGTCGAGCGCGCCGGAAGCGGTGGATATCGCCAAGGAGCCGGAGCACATTCGCAAGATGTACGGCATTGGGGAGGAGCGGACGAACGACTTTGGTACGCGTTGCTTGCTGGCGCGGCGGATGGTGGAGCGGGGAGTGCGGTTTGTGCAGATCTATTCGGGTGGGGGGCCGGTGTCGATTCAATGGGACGCGCACAGCCATCTGAAGGAGAATCACGAGAAGATGTGCGGGCTGACGGATCAGCCGGTTGCGGCGTTGTTGAAGGATCTGAAGCAAAGGGGCCTGCTCGATACGACGCTGGTGATCTGGGGCAGTGAGTTTGGGCGGTTGCCGACTTCGGAAAGCGGAAATGGCCGGGATCACAACCCGCACGGCTACACGATGTGGTTCGCGGGCGGGGGGGTGAAGGGCGGCCAGATTATCGGTGAGACGGATGAATTCGGCCTGCGGGGAGTGGGGGAGCGGTATCACATGAGGGACTTTCATGCGACGATCCTGCACTTACTGGGCCTGGATCAGCACAAGTTATGGTATCTGCATAACGGGCGGCATGAAAAACTAACCGATTTTGGCGGGACGCCGATCGCGAAGGTGTATAGCTAAGTGCTGGCCTTCTTACTGCTGCTGGCGGGAGTAACGGACGGGATGTGGCAGGAGGCCAAGCCCGTATATGAGCGGACGATCGCGCATCCGTTTCTGCGGGAGCTGGCCGAGGGGACGCTGGCGCCGGCGAAGTTTGAGCGGTATCTGATTGAGGATATTGCCTATTTACGGGTGTATGGAGAGGTGTTGCGGGAGTTGGCGGGGAAGGCGCCGAAGGCGGAATGGAAGGATTTTCTGCTGGAGGGGGCGGTGGGGTGTGAGAAGGAAGTGAAGCACATACACGAGGCTTATTTGCGTGGCAGAGGCCGGGAGAAAGCGCCGTCGCGGGCGAACGCGGCTTATTTGAAGTTTTTGCGGGCGAGCGTGCGGCGTGGGAGTTTCGCCGAGGGGATGGCGGCGGTATTGCCTTGTTATTGGATCTACTGGGAAGTGGGTAAGACGCTGAAGGCGCGGGGAAGCCGGAACGCGGATTATCAGCGTTGGATCGATTATTACTCCGACCCTGGCTATGGGAAAACGGTGGAGAAGGCGCTGCGGGTGATGGAGGAATCGGCGCGGGGCGGGGAAACGGGCAAGCTGGTGAAGTTGTATGTGACAGGGGCCGAGCATGAGTACCGGTTCTGGGACTCGGCCTATCACTTGACGCGGTAGAGGCGGTGGCCGCGCCAGGCGAGAACGGTGAAATCGAGGGAAGCGGGGCGAGAGGCGGTTTGAGGATTGTTAGGGCTGACGACGACGAGAGCGGGATCCTTGTAAAGCAGGCGAGTGATGAAGGTGGAGGCCCAGGGGTAATCGGCGGTAAAGGGTTCAGACTCGAAGCGGATTTGGACGCGGGGGGGCATTTGCGGGTAGATTTCGTGCAAGGACTGGCGGAATTCGCGGATTTCAACCCATTCGCGATCCCAGCCATCGAAGGTGTGGATGGGAGGCAGCCAGAGGGCGGCGGCGAGGAAGAAGAAGGCGGCGCCGGCGAGGCGATTGGGTTCGGTGGGGAGTTTGAGGAGGATACTTGCGATGGCGAGGGGGAGAGCGGCGCAAGCGATGTAGACTCCTTCGAGGCCGCGGTCGGGAACGAAGGCGAGCGGGAGGATGCCGAAGGCGAAGATGGCTGTGGAGAAGGCGGCGAGGCGATGGCGGAGCAGGAGGGGTGAGAAGGCGAGAAGGAGGCAGGCCCAAAGGGGGGCGGACTTCCAGAGGATGAGTGGGGCGAAGTAGGCGCGGAAGCTGTTGAGGTAAGCAGCGAGGGAATAGGTGGGCTGGTAGTTTCCGATGGAGGCGAGGCCGCCGGGGCCGTAGACGCGGCCGAAGATGAAGGCGAGGCAGACGGCGCCGGAGAGAGCGCAGAAGAGCCAGGGGATGCGGCGGCGCCAGAGCAGTTCATAAAGGACGATGTAGACGGGGAGGAGGACAGCGCTTTCCTTGGCGTTGAGGCCGAGGATGAGCAGGAGGGTAGCGCCCCAGGGGTCGTGGAATTCCGTGTACCAGACGAGGCCGAGGTAGACGAAGGTGAAAGCGAGGATTTCGAAGATGGTGCCGGAGTTGAGATAGAGATGGAGCCAGAGGCTATGGAAGCTGCTGAGGACCGTGGCGGCGAGGCCGACCGAGAGGCTGGAGGAGAGGCGGGTGGCGAGGTGGCCGAGGATGAAGGCGTTGGCGATCATGAGGCCGCCGCAGGCGAGGCGCCAGGGGAGGGGGTCGAAGCCGAAGAAGTGCCAGAAGGCTTTGTAGAAGAGTTCGCCGAGGGGGCGGAACAAGGGCGTGGGGCGCCAGAACTGGACGAGGTCGGACAGGAGGACGGACCAGGGGGTATCGAGGATGCGGTAGCAGTTCATGAGGTCGTCGTGGGTCCATTCGGCCCGCCACTGGACGGGGGCCTTGCAGTGGACGTAGGCGACGACGAGGAGCGACCAGAGCCCGAGGAGGGGGAACTTGTATTTATCGACCCAGGTGGCGTTCAAAGAAGTCGACCATCGCTTCGTTTAAGTGGTTGCGGGCGGGACCCGTTACGCCGTGGGTTTTTTGCGGGTAGATGCTGAGTTCGAAGTGCTTGCCGGCGCGCTGGAGGGCGTCGGTCATCTGGAGCATGTTCTGGAACAGGACGTTGTCGTCGCCGAAGTTGTGGACGAGCATGAGTTTGCCCTCGAGGCTGGCGGCCTTGTGGAGGGGGGAAGAGTCACGGTAGCCCTGTTCGTTATCCTGTGGGGTGCCTAGGTAGCGTTCCGTGTAGATGGTGTCGTAGAGGAGCCAGTTGGTGACGGGGGCGCCGGAGATGCCGGCGCGGATGAGCTTGGGCTCGGAGAGCATGGTGTTAAGGGTCATGTAGCCGCCGTAGCTCCAGCCGTGCATACCGATGCGGGCGGGGTCGACGAAGCCGAGACTGGTGAGGTGTTCGATGCCAGCTTTCTGGTCGGCGACTTCGATGGCGCCGAATTTGCGGTAGAGTTTGGATTCCCAGAGGTGGCCGCGTCCGGAGGAGCCGCGATTGTCGACCTGCCAGATGACGTAGCCGCGGTGGGCGAGGACCTGGTCGAGGTTGAGGCCGCCCGTCCAGAGATTGCGGATGTTTTGGGAATGGGGTCCGCCGTAGACGGAAACGATAGCGGGGTATTTTTGCCCGGTTTTAAAGTTTTTGGGCTTGATGAGACGGGCCATGAGAGTGGCGCCGTCCGGAGCCTTGAAGGAGAGGAATTCGGTGGGGAGGATGTCGTGCTCGTCGAGGATTTTTGTGTTGCGGGGGGTGAGTTCGGCGAGGGTGGCGCCGTCGGTGGAGTGGAGAGTTTGGCGGGGGGGCTGGTTGATGGCGGAGTGGGTCGCGGTGTAGAACTCGGCGGTGGGGCTCATGGAGATGGTGTGGGTGCCGGGTTCGGTGGTGAGGCGTTTCTTGTTCTTGCCGTCGAGGGAGATGGAGTAGAGGTGGCGCTCGAGGGGGCTTGCCTCGGTGGAGGTGTAGAAGAGGGTTTTGTTTTCGAAGTTGATGCCGGCGAGGTCTGAGACCTCCCAATCGCCACGGGTAATCTGTTCCAGTTTGCCGTCGTAGGTGGCGAGGTAGAGGTGGCGAAAGCCAGAGCGCTCACTGGCCCAGAGCATTTGTTTGCGGTGGGGGTCGAAGCGGGTGAGGGAGTGGACATTGAGCCAGAAGGGATCGGATTCGGCGAAGACGCGGCGGACCTGGCGGGTTTCCCAATCGGCGGAGAGGAATTCCATTTTGTCCTGAACGCGGCTGAAGCGTTGGACGGCGACTTCGCGGGGGTCGAGCCAGTGGACGCGGGCGAGGAGGTAGTCGCGGGTTTCGCCGAAGTTCATCCAGCGAGATTTGGGGGAATCGAGGCCGACGATGCCGAGGCGGACGTCGGAGTTGGGGGTACCGGCCTGGGGGTAGCGTTCGGGTTCGAGCAGGGCTGGGGTTTTGATGAGGTCTGCCTGGGGGTAGACCATGACCTTGGAGATATCGAATTGAAGGTAGGCGATGCGGGCGGAATCGGGGCTCCACCAGTGGGCGGTGGACAGGTCGAGTTCTTCGGGGTAGACCCAGTCGAGTTTGCCGTTCAGCAGGGTTTCGGAGCCGTCGAAGGTGAGGCGTTTCGATAGGGAGGAGGCGATATCGAGGAAGTAGAGATCGTTGCCGATGCGGTAGGAGACCTTAAGGCCGTCGGGGGAGAGTTTGGGGTCGGCTTCAGTGGCCTCGGTGCGGGTGAGTTGTTTGACGTGGGAATTGCCGGGGGTGAGCCAGAAGAGGTCGCCGCCTTCGAGGACGAGAAGGGCGGAGGAGTCGGGGGCCCACTGGATTCGTTGTTCGGAGACGCGGCGGTTTTGCCAGTTGAAGGCGCCTTCGGGGCGGGAGTCCTGGATGGCCTGCTCGGCGAGGGAGGAGAGTTTTGGGAAGATGACCTTGCTCGATCGGGCGCGGCAATCGTAAAGGTGGAGGTCGCCGGACTTGAGGTAGGCGAACTGGTAGCCGTTGGGAGCCCAGATGGGGGAGAGAGCGGATTCGGCGGCGGGGCGTTGTTTGAGGGAATCGAGGGTGACCGGTTTCTTTTGCGCGGCGAGGGGCAGCGAGAGGGCCAGGGCGAGGGAAAGTCTACCGAGTGAAGTCATCGATAACATATAGTTTGTCATTATCCATGGAAATTCATTTTTGGGGCGCCACACGCACGGTGACGGGATCTTTGCATGAGGTGCAGCAGGGGGGGCGGCGGGTGCTGCTCGATTGTGGATTGTTTCAAGGCCGGCGCGCGGAGGCGCGGGACCGGAATTGCTGTTTCGGGTTCGATCCAGGGGAGGTAGACCGAGTGCTGTTGAGCCATGCGCACATCGACCATAGTGGGAATCTGCCGAATCTGGTGAAGCAGGGATTTCGCGGGCCGGTGCACGCGACGGAGGCGACGCAGGATCTATGCCGGGCGATGTTGATGGATAGCGCCTATTTGCAGGAGCGGGACGCGGAATTTCTGATGCGGCGTCGGGAGAGGCGGCGGCATGTGCTCGATGACTACGATGAGCCGGTGGTGGAGCCGCTGTACACGCAGGATGACGCCAAGCGGGCGCTCGAGTTGTTCGCGCCGCTGCCGATGCACGGCAGGATGGATCTGGAGCGGGGGTTGAAGGTGGAGACGGTGGAGGCGGGGCACATGCTGGGGAGTGTGTCGATGGTGCTTGATGACGGGCGGGTGAGGCTGGGCTTCAGCGGGGATATTGGGCGGGCGAAGTTGCCGATTATCCGCGATCCGCAACCGATGCCGGCTTGCGATTACCTGATCATGGAGTCGACTTATGGCGACCGGCTGCACCAGGACGAGGGGGCTGTGCTCGACAAGCTGGCGGATATTGTGAACCGGACGGCGGCGCGAGGGGGAAAGATCGTGGCGCCGGCGTTCGCGGTGGGCCGGACGCAGCAGTTGGTGTTGTTGCTGCATGAGCTGATCCATGAGGGGAGGATTCCGAACATACCGGTGTTTGTGGATTCGCCACTGGCGGTGAACGTGACGGAGACGTTCCGCAAGTACAGCAATCTGTTTGACGAGGAGACGGCGAAAATGCTGCGGGATGACGCCGATGGGGATGTATTCGGATTCTCGCGGCTGCGCTATATCCGGGACGTGAATGACTCGAAGGCGCTGAATGGGCTGCGGGGGCCGATGCTGATTATCAGCGCGAGCGGGATGTGCGAGGCCGGGAGGGTGATTCATCATCTGCGCAACACGGTATCGGATCCGCGGAATACGATTCTGATTACGGGCTTCCAGGCAGAGAACACGTTGGGGCGGAAGATCCTCGATAAGTGGCCGGAGGTGCCGATTTTCGGGGAGATGTACCGGTTGCGGGCCGAGGTGGCGAAGATCAACGAGTTATCGGGGCACGCCGACCAGCGGGAGCTGTTGGGATGGCTGAAGCCGATCGCGGGGGGCCTGAAGAAGATCTTTCTGGTGCATGGGGAGGCGCGGCAGCAGGAAGCATTGAAGAAGGCGATTGAAGCGACATATGGGGTGGAGGTAATGATTCCAGAGCGGGGAGAGGGGGTGCGTTGCGAGTAGCGATGGCAGGCGGGGAAAAGGATTGGCGATCAGGGAATTTCGATCAATTTTGGTGAATGTTTTTCTTTTTCGTAAACCGGGCTGATCACCAAGTCCTTGAGAGGGTTAGGCTGAGCCGGAGGGGCTGCAGATTGCGCGGCTGGGGGAGGTTGACTTGAAACGGAGGCCCCGGCAGCGGTTTGGAGCCAGAGTGCGGGCCCGGGGAAACCTCGGCGTTGGAACGTACGAGCCGGGAGAGGGGACGCGGAAGGAGGGGCGGGAGAACGAAGACCGGGACCGTAAGGGTTCGGCAATGGTGCTGTCTGGGTTGTACCTTGGTCAAGGGTGAGAAAGAAAACCAAGACAATCATGACTCCATGATTGCCTGGAAGGAATGAGAAATCAAGACGGAAAGAGAGAGGCGTCAGTCAAGGCGTTTGTAGACGGTGATGGCAGGTACAAAGCGGCCGGCGAGGAAGGCAATTTTCTCACGGGAGAGGTAAACGGATTGGAGACGGGGCCAAGCGGGGAGCGGCACGGGGGAGTGGATGGAATCCATGCCGAAGAGGATGCCATTGGGCAGAATGGCGAGGCTGGCGGCGGCGGCGTCCGGACTGTTGAAGCATTCCAGATTCGAGAGGATGGTGGCTTGACGGGAGGCGGTGCAGATGCCCGTGCGCGGCAAATAAGGGCCGGTACCAAATACGGTGAGCCGCACGGCGGCAGTCTGGTAATAGGCGGGATAGAACACAGTGAGTGGCGCAAGAGAGCCGTCGGGTTTGCGGTAAGAGAGTGTTTCAAAGAAGGTTTTGGGATCGTAGCCAGCCCAGGAGACAAGATCATGGAACATACCTCGGGTTCCGCCGCCTGGCTGGGGCATAAGGAGGAGTGAATCGTTGAGGATGGCGTATGGAAGGTTGTGAGCGCGAAGCAGGGAATGGAAGGTTTCGGGAGAAGAGGTAAGAAGAGTTTGGGCGGCGAGGGCGGCGTTGCGCTGGGTTGGGTTCGTGAAAGGGATGCGATGGGCGAGAGTCGTGAGACCGTAGCCGAAGTCCCACCAGATGAGGATGCCGTAGGCGGCAGGGGAAGCATGGTAGTTCGGTTGAAAGGGGAGCAGAAGAGGGTACGACGCGGAGGGAGGTAGCGGGGGAGGGGTATTGGCACGGAGCCAAGAGAAGACGTCACGCCATTCGGCGGTGTAGCCGTAGTTTTGAGAGTTAAGGCCATAGGAGTAAATGAGCGTGGGGGAGGATAGGACAAGCACGAGAGGGGGCGCTGCGAGTTCGAAGGGTTTGGGCAACCGTTGGAAAAGCGGAATGAGGACGGCGGCGGAGAGCAGGGCCACGGGTGCGGATAAGTAATAGGCAAAGCGGAGTTGGAAAAGGCTGGCGAGCAGGAATCCCGTGGCAGTGATGATAAGGAGCCGCAGGGCAGGCGAAGGAGTGGTGATGAAGCGGGCAAGACCGGCGAGAGCGGTGGCGGCGAAGATGCCGAAGAACTGCCAAACATGGGAAGGCTGGAGATGTTGCATCTCGTTGATGGTGGAGGCAGCGCGGTTTGAGGAGAAGTGGAGGGCGAGATGAAAGACGCCGAAGTGATTGGCGGCGGCAAGCAAGGGGATGATTGCGAGGGCGATGAGGACGTGGCGATGGCGCGGTCGTTTGAGGACTAAATGCATGAGTTCCAGGAGCAGGGCAAGGAGGACCGCGGCGAGCGAGTAGTTGACCCAGAGGGTGTTGTGGAAAGGGAGGAGCAAAAGGAGAGTGAGAGCGTAGGTGCGCCAGAGGTTGGGAGCGGAAGGAGTGAGGAGGCGCCAAAGCAGGAGAAATGCGACGAGCAGAGCGCCGCCGAGAAAGGTGATGAGGTAAAGCCAGAGGCAAAGGGCGGACAACCAGAAGCGGCTGTGGGGGAGGGTAAGGAGAATGAGGAGGTAGAGAAGAATCTCGAGGACATGATGGTCATGAAAGCCGAGACTGGTGACGCGAAGGAAGTTGCCGCCGAGCAGGCAGGAGATGGTGAGGGCGAGCAGAGCATGAAGGGGGGAAAACAGACGGACGGCGAGAGCGGCGAGAACGGCTAGAATGGCGAGCCAAAGTACGACGGGACACCAGGCGGCGGCGATCCAGGGATCGACGCCGGTGAGTTTATGGAAGGAGACAACAAGCAGGTCGAGAAGCGGGCCGACATCGACGCGCTGAGGGCCGGGAAAGGAGGCGTGAGGGTCGGTTAGGGTGAAGGCGGGAATACCGGACAGAAAGCCCTCAATGAGGCGCATGTGGTACCAGGCATCATTTTCCTGAAGGGTGACGCCGTCGATGGTGAAAACAAAAGGGAAGGGGAGACCGGCACGGAAAAAGAGAGCGGCGGCGAAGGCGATGAATAGGGTGGCCCACCAATGGAAATAGCGGTTCATCGGGAGAATCGATAGTTGCGGTCGATCCGCGAAGAGGCAAGAACAAAGGCGAACAGGAGCACTGGGCCTTCGACCGGGGAGAGAAGATGGATGGTGCGAGGGCCCCAGGTTTCATCGAAGAACCAGAAGCCGTTGTAATTCAGGCGGCTCAAGGCGAACCACCAACCGACGTAGTTCTTGTTTTCGTAGAGCTGAATCTTGCCGAGGGCGACAAGCAGGGGGAGGGTGGCGAGGGAAGTGAAAAAGGTAACAAGGCCGGGCTTACGCCACCAATCGGGATTGGGGACTTTGTGAGCCGCACAGCGGGAGGCACACCAGATGGCGCCGAGCCAGCCGCCGCAAACATCAAGAGTGACGTCGTTGAAATCCCAAGGGACTCCCCAATTGGGGTGGATGACAAAGTATTGATAGCCTTCGTCGAGCAGGCCGGTGAGAGTACACCAGGCTACGGTTTCTCCGACGGAGGTGGCGAAGGGAAACAAGAGGAAAGCAAGAATGAAGTATTGGGGGAAGTGAACGAACTCAGAGTTATTGACAGTCAATAAGATAACGACGGAGAGGGTGGCGGCGAGGGCGGCTGCCCAGTGGCGGCGAAGAGAGTGGCGGGCGGCACTAACAGCGGAAGAGCGCCAAAAGCTCAGGCAGGCAAGAAGAACAAGAAAAATGGAGAACACGCCAAAAATCGCATAGAACAAAGGCCGACCAATGCGAAGAGCGATGGGAGCGAGGAAGACCTGTACGTTTTCGTGCTGAGTTACGACATAGGCGACGTAAATGGCGATGCAGGCCCAGCGGAAGGAGGCTTGGAACGACATAGGAACCATCGCGTTATGGTAGCAGAGCAGTGGAAGAGAAGCAGCGGCGGGAGAATTTTGAGTATAGAGACAGGCAGAGCGGAAGTGCTGATGCAGGACCGCTCGGAAAGGCCGAGATGCCGGGGTCTCATGCGGCCGGCTCGGATAAGGGCGGGGACGCACCATTTGGGGTTTGACCGGGACCAGAGGAATGGGAAGGTGACGCACCGGATCGATCCGAACACGGATGGGGAGCGGGAGTTTATTGCGCAGAGTTTGCGGGAGGTGAGGGTTGTGGTGAAGACGGAGTAGATGACGCCGAAGGATCCGACCACGAAGGCGAGGACGGCGCGCGGGCAGGAGTTCACCTCCGACGGGGTACGCTGCTGATCTGGCTCGAGCCGGATGCGGGAGCGGATTTGTCGAAGGCGTTTGCGGACCCGTTCTGCTCGGTGCGGAAGCAGCGGAATCCAGACGGGGGGAACTGGGGCGGGTGTGAAGAGTATTTGAAGACAGAGGGGCGGGAGGATGTGGCGCTCGGAAAGATTCCGACCACGACGCGGATCTTGATTGTGCCGGGGTTCTTCAACACGTGCGCTTCAGATGCGCCGGCGTTTGCGGAGGGGCAGGCGGCGTTGAAGCAGATGGGGCTGACGGTGGAGCGGTTGAGCGTACCGAACAATTCGAGCGAGGACAACGCGAAGGAGATCGCGGCGTATTTGCGGGAGAAGACGAAGACGGACAAGCGGCCGTATTTGCTGGTTGGGTACAGCAAGGGGACGCCGGACATTCAGGTGATGCTGGCGACGAATCCGGAGGTGCGGCCGATGGTGGCGGCGTTTGTGTCGGTGGCGGGGGCGAGCGGGGGTTCGCCGGTGGCGGACACACTGCCCTCGATTCTCGACCGCTATATGTCGAAGGGCAATGACAAGGCCGGGTGCAAGGGGGCGATGGAGGCGGGGATGGCGAGCTTGAAGCGCGAGGTGCGGTCGCGGTTCCTGACGCAGTATCCGCATCCGTTCGTGCCGACGTATTCGATGTGGGCGGTGGCGGAGGAGGCGAAGTTGAGCGGGGCGATGAAGAAGACGTGGTCGATCATGAACTCGTTCGACCGGGAGAACGACGGGCAGCTGGCGAAGATGGATGCGATTGTGCCGGAGTCGAAGCTGCTGGGCGGGGCACGGAGCGATCACTTTGCGCTGGCGCTGCCGCTGGAGAAGTCGAAGATGGGGGCGATGTCGAAGGGGAACGAGTGGCCGCGGGGGGCGCTGCTGGAGGCGATTGTGCGGCTGGTGTTGGAGGACGTGGGGCAAAAAAGGTGACGGGCGAGGTGTGGCGCCCGTCACCGTTGAGCGTCAGTACGAGCGGCGCAGACGAAGCGCAGCGCCGAGCAGCCCTACTCCGATGAGGGCATAGGTGGAGGGTTCGGGGACCTGATCGTCGGGAGGGGGCGGTTGCAGGTCGACGATGCCGTCGCCGTATTCGACGATGTAGCCCAAGGAGCCGTTGCCGACGGTCCAAGAGGTCCAGGCGTTAACGATGGGAGTGCCTTGGGCATTTCGATGGAAAGCCATGTATTCCCAGCCAGGCACGGGTTGGGAGGGGAGCCAGTTGGTATAGGTCAAGGCCTGGCCGGCTTCGGGGCCGTCGGCCCAGCGGAAGGTGCCGGGAGTGGCGAGGGTGGTGGCGCCGAGCCAGGCGTTGCCGGTAAGGCCGAAGCCGACCATGATGGGGAACTGTTCGATGAAGGTCTGTTCGGCGGCGGAGGTGATGGTGGCAAGGTAGCCTTGCATCCCCATGTGGGTACTCGCGAGCGCGGCAGAGCGGGCGGAGTTGTAGTCGATCCCGACGAAGATACTGACGGTAGGGATGTAATCATACCAGTTGTCGTTGCCGCCCATGGCGGCAGTCCATTGAATAGGAGCGGCGGGGAGCGCCGCGGAGAGAACCAGGCCGAGGACGCCGAGGCGCAGGCTGGAGAAGTGGGACATAGGATATTCCTCCTGTTATAGTGCGTAGCCGGGATGGGGCTACAAAGGGAGTCGCGCCGAGGCGGGCAGGAATGAATCAGGGTTTTTGCGAAATGATCTGTTGGAGGCGGGCGCGGCGTTTGTTGTTCCGGCGGAGGAAGGCGCCGTAGGCGTCGAGCGCCTGGCGGGCGAGTTGGGCGGCGAGGGCAGGGTTTTGCGGGAGGGCGCACTCGGATTCGTAGAAGCGGCGGTTGCCGAGCCAGGTATTGGGCATGGGGCCGGGGAGGGCGGCGTCGACTTCGCGATAGAGGGTTGCCGAGGCGGGGCAGGCTTTGGCTTTGGCGTGGACTTCGGCGGCGTCGGCGAGGAGCATCCAGTAGGAGGGTCCGATGTCGGCGCGGCGGGGGCGGGCTTGGGCGATGGCGGCCTGGGCGATACGGAGGGCGGATTCCGGGTTGCCGGAGTCGGCGGTGCGGCCGGCGAGGAGGGTTTGGAGGCGGAGCTCTTCGAAGGCGTTGACGACGCCGGGGGCGAGGCGGGCGGCTTCTTTGATGTCGGCGATGCCGGCGGCGGGGTTGCCGGAGATGGAGTGGACGTTGGAGCGGGTGCGGAGGAGGGCGATGCGGACGTAGCGGCTATCGGGGTGGTCGCCGGCGATGCGGATGCCGTCGGCGGCGGCGCGGAGGGCGTCGTCGTAGCGTCCGGCCTGGGCGAGGTAGAGGGTGAGGTTGATGCGGAGACCGGCGCGGTAGACCGGGGCGGCGATGTCGATGTCGTCATCGGGGAGGGAGTCGGCTTCGCGGATGATCTGCTGCAAGGCGGTGATCGCCTGAGCGGGCTGGTTCTGGCAGCGGTTGAGGGACTCGGCCTGCTGTAAACGGAAGTCCAGATAGCGGCCGGGGGGTTCGGAAGAGGAGCGGAGAAGCGCCGATGCCTGCTGAAGGATGTCGACCGATTCGGGGCAGCGGCCGCGCCGCATGAGGAGCGCGGCGAGGGCGGTGCGCGACGAGACGCGGGGAGAGATCTCGCCGGCGCGATCGGCCCGGGCGACGGCATCGCGGGCGATGGCTTCCGCGTGGTCTTCGCGGCCGAGTTCCTGGAAGAAGCCGACGAAGCTGGACTGGAGAGTGGCGGCGGTGGAATCAGGGAGGAAGGTCCCGGCCTGGATGCGCTGGTTGCCGCGCTCCACCATTTCGGCGACGGTGACGTTGTTACGGCCCGCGGCATTGATGGCGGAGCTGCGGATCATGCTCGCCAGGAAGCGGGCGGTGTCGCGCGTATGGGCCGCTTCGCGGAGGCGCAGTTGCTGCTGTCGGAAGGCGTAGAAGCCGAGGGCCGCGAGCGCGAGGAGGGCCAGCGAGACCAAGGCGAAGGCGGCGCGATGGCGGGCGAGGAGGCGCGCGGCGCGGTAAGGAAGGGTGAGGCGGCGGGCGGAGACGGGGCGCCGATCGAGGAAGGCGCGCAGGTCGGCGGCGAAGGCGGCGGCGGTGGAGTAGCGGTCCTGCGGGTGGTGGCGCAGGGCTTTGAACAAGATGGCGTCGAGGTCGGGATGGCCGGTGGAGATCTGCAGTTCGGCGGCGCCGGAAGCGCGCTCGGCCAGCGCGGCGAGGGAGGTCCGGTGCTGGAAGGGAAAACGCCCGGTGACGAGTTCGTGCAAAAGCAGCCCGGCGCTGTAGAGGTCGCAGGAAGTGGTGACGGGTTCGGCGCGCAACTGCTCCGGGCTGGCGTAGCGCGGGGTCATCTGCTGGGTGGAGGTTTCGGCATCGTCGGAGAGGAGTTTGGCGGTGCCGAAGTCCAAAATCCGAACGCGGCCCTCGGGGGTGACTTTGATGTTGGACGGCTTGAGGTCGAGGTGAACGATGAGGCTGCGGTGGGCATCCTGCAGGGCTTCGAGCAGTTCGATCACCAGCCGGACCTGCGCGGAGAGCGGAAGATCGTTCTTCCGAACGTATTCGTCGATGGGATCGCCGTCGATCCACTCCATGACGAGGTAGGGACGTTGATTCTCGTCCCAGCCGGACTCCAGAAAGCGCGCAATGGAAGGGTGCTGCAACGACACCAGCAGCCGCTGCTCCCGCTCGAAGCGCGTGAGATCGGCCGGCGCGATCAGGTGATCGAGCATCATTTTCACGGCGACCGTCTGGAGTGTGCCGGCGACTTCCCGCGTTGCCCGGTAGACCCGGCCGCGACCGCCGGTGCCGGCCAGGCCGATCACTCGGTAGGGCCCGATGGCGGCGGGCAGGGCGGGCGCCGCGGGGAGCGAGCGTGCGTTGGCGGCCTGTTCGGCGGCGGAGGCATTCAGCAGCGAAAGAACTTCGGCGCGGACGCTCGTGTCCTCTTCGAGTTCCGCGAGACGGCTCGCCCATTCGCCGGAGGAGCCGGCGGCGAGGGTATCGAAGAGCTCCTGAATGCGAAGCCATTTCGGATCGGCGGACATAGGCGCAGCAGGGTGTCACCTATGATAGCGACGAAACCGGCGGAATCGAATCAAAACAGTTCTCAGTAAGATGAAGGGGATGGACGCCGACATCACGCAGGTCCTGGAGGACTGGGCAGGGGGGGACCGGGCAGCCCTCGACCGGTTGGCGCCGCTCGTTTATCCGCAGCTGCGAGATCTCGCGCGGGGACTGCTGCGGAGGGAGAGGCCCGATCATACGCTGCAATCGACGGCCCTGGTGAATGAGCTGTTCCTGAAGTTGATGAACCAGCGGGCTCCCACTTTCGAGAACCGGCGGGTGTTTTACGGGGCGTGCGCGCGGCTGATGCGGTTGGCGCTGATCGACCATGCGCGCGGGGCGAAGCGGGACAAGCGAGGCGGGGGGGGGGAGGCGGTGCCGCTCCATGAGGACATGGCGTGGCTCGACGCAGCCGGACCGGAGGTAATCGACCTGGACCGGCTGCTAACGGAGTTGAGCGAGAAGGATCCGGAAGCCGTTTCGATGTTTGAAACCCGCTACCTGCTGGGCTGCACCGCGGAGGAGACGGCCGAGGTGTTTGGCGTATCGAAGCCGACGGTCGACCGGCGAATCCGGCTGGCGCGGGCGTGGCTTTATCAGCGATTGAAGGGGGCGGACGGCGAGGTCAGGGCCGCGTCAGATTAGCGGCCGGCGCGCCCGTTTCGTCGAGCAGAATCAAGGCGCCGTTCTCGAGGCGGAAGGAGCGTGTTTTGGCGAGCGCTTCCTGAGTCTGGCGCTCGAGGAGCTGGCGGACGCCGGTGCAAGCCATCATGGTGGATACGATCTCAGAGAAGGTGAGAGAGTTGCCGCTTGCTTGATAGCGGCCGGAAAACTGATTGCAGCCGAGGTTGCCGGAAACGCGCTGGGCGGCGGGGTCGAATTCGAGGAAGGCGCCGCGGGAGAGGTTCCGGTGGCCGGAGAGCGGGGAGGCCACGGGCTCACTGCTGCAGTCCTTGCTGTTGAGGGAACCGGATTCGAGCATGGCGTCGGTGCCTTTCGTGGAGAGGATGGTGTAGCTATCGGAAGCGGGCGCCGGAGGCGGCGAGCTGGGGGAGAGTGAGCGACGGATTTCCTGCGGCGATGATAGTCAACTGGTTGGACTCGAAGCGGACCTCGAAGCGGACCTCGAAGCGGACCTCGAAGCGGACGCCTCCCAGGCAGAGGTAGGCGACGGACTTCGCGTCGAGGGGAGGCGTGCGCTTCAACTGGGCCGCGACGTCCCCTTGCTCGTCGAACGGGAGAAGCGATTCGCCTTCGACCTGGAAGGAGCGCGTGGCCTCGAGCGCCTGTTGAAAATACGCATCGCGGCGCGCGGCGGAGCGCGGTAAGGGTGATGCTGCCAGTCGGGATTCCCGCGGCAACCGCAATGAAGATCACTTGGCACCGGACGCGCGAGATTTTCACTCGCTATGCCATAGTTGCCGAGTCTGATTTGCGGCTGGCAGCGGAGAGGCTGGGCGGGTTTACCGAGGCCCTTGAAAAGAGGGCCGGGGAGAACTCGCACAATACTCGCACAACGGATGACTCAATGAGGGTGATGTAGGGTATTGTTGTCTGAGGTTAAGTGCTTTTTTTTGAAGGTGGTGCGGTCGCCGAGGGTCGAACTCGGATGGGTTGCCCCGCTGGAACCTAAATCCAGTGCGTCTGCCAATTCCGCCACGACCGCGCTCCTCTATGTTATCCGATGCGCAAATCAGATTGCTAAGGTTTTTGACCGATTGGGTTCAGCGGGGAAATCCACTTAAACTGAAGGTTCATGTACTTAGGAAAACTGGCATGCCGCTTCCTGCTGGCCGGAGGTTTATTGCGGGGTGGGCAGATTGTGACGTTTCAAAATGGGGCAAAGCTAATGGTCGAGCGGGCCGATTTTGATGGGGATCAGCTCATCACAAGCACCGGGAACATGGTCACGATTTACGCGGCGAAAGAAATTGTGCGCGTCGAGAGCGAGGAGCAACTCAAGCATGCGAGGGCGTTGGCGAAGCCAACGAAGCTGGGCGGGACCAAGGACGAGACACGGGCAATGATCCGCGAGGCGGCCAAGGAGCATGGTTTGCCATCCTACCTTATGGAGAGCATCGCGGAGACGGAAAGCGGGCTGAAGCGCGACGCAGTGAGTCATAAGGGAGCGATTGGGGTGATGCAGCTGATGCCGGGAACGGCTCAGGAACTGGGAGTGAATCCGCACGATGTGAAGGAAAACATTGTGGGAGGAACTAAGCTGATGCGCTCGTTGTTGTTGAAGTACCGGAATGATCCGAACCAGGTAGCAAAGGCTCTAGCTGCTTATAACGCGGGCGCTGGCGCGGTGGCGCGCTACCGGGGAATTCCACCTTATCGCGAAACACGCCGATATGTTCGCAAGATTGTGGGCAAGATCCTGGATGCGGAAGACAAGGCGCGAAAGCAGGAATAGCTACGGTTCGATTGAATAGGTAATCGCGGGATTGACAAAGAATCCAATCCCGAAAAGCTTGGAGAAGAATCCAGGATAATCCTCGCGGACATCGACCCAATGAATCGCAGAAGATTCACCCTGTTCGTTGAAGAAGCCGACGCCACCACGTTTTAGCCGGGTATCGGACCAAACATCCACAACCTGTCTATTGATGCGGGTAACGAAATGATCACCGCGAACAGAGACTTCGACGTGGTATAGAGTTTCCGGGCGGATCGAGAGGGGCAGAGGAAGCCTTCGGCGGCTACGCTCCTGGCCGTTCAACATTGTGTAGCGAATAATTTCAGCGCTGGGGAGAGCGGACGTGTGGTGGACAACAATTTTTGTGGCGTAATAGTTGCGCAAGTCAGGGGCGCGGAACGCCCAACTCATGGCCTGCCGATTGATCTGACCTTCAAACTCAAACTTATAATCGGATAATTGGATGGATGGTTTCCATATTTTAAGGTCGCCAGGTCTAATGCGGCCTGCTTCCTGTATCCAAGCAGAAGACTTTGTCCCGACCCAATCACTGGCCCCGAGCATGAAGTCATCATGAAGTTTGACTGGTATGGCGATAGGAGAAATTCGGGAGAAGAGCGATGTGGCCCCCTTGACCATAGAGTTGGATTTGGAAAGCTTGCTACTAAATGAGACAACTTGGGGACTCAGTTTGGGGGCGTCGTACGCGACAGCAATGGCGATCAATACAAGGATTAGAAGGAGAAACAATAAGGGTTTGGACTGTTTCGTTCGCTTTTGGGCATCAAGTCCCTGTTGAAGACCTCTGTATAAATCATCATCGCCATATGCGTTCAGGTCGCGTGCGATGCGCGCACTCAGGCTTTTGCCATGGCGACGATGGTCCACAGAGCAATACTCCCGATCCGTGAGTCTGCGCCAAAGACCTATCTTTCCTTTGCAATAACGACAACGCATTGAAAACCGTTCAAGCCTACTCTGTATAGTATACCTTTTCGATCTTCAAACCTATAGACTAGACAGCAGCTTCGAAGATATAAGGCTTTTCAGATTAATAATCTAAGCTGAACTATTGAGTGCTTGGCATTTCTCTCAGATTGTGCTTTGAGTAAAGCGGTAGTCCGGAAGCCGGGCAGGCTTAAATAGCTTTATCATTGATCAAAAAACATGTACTGAAATTGAAATACTATACGCTTGATTGACCCCTGTATACGGACAGCACAAGAAGGTTGACCACCGCGGGCGGATGAAGCGCGTGGACGCAGGTCAGTCTGTTTTTGTTCTTCATGTTTGGCGCCAGGCATTCGCATCGTGCCTGGAGGTCCATGCGCGAAGCCATCCATTTTTCTTTCGATCTGAGCCGCGCCATCAAGTGCTCGAAGCAGCCCCGTTTCTGATACAGGGCCCCAAAATGAATCTCCGTCTGCCCGCCAGGGCGCGTGATCCGGCAGCGCCAGCCAGCAATTCAGGTTGTCGGCGATCCTACTGAGCTGGAAGTGGTTGGCGTTCATCGCCCACTGCCCCGGCGGATGGGCTGTCAGCCCAATGCCATTGTTGGCCTCCTTGATCTGATTCTCCACCGCCGCCGGCTTGTTGTAGAAGGCCACCACCCCGGCCGGACTGCATTTCCCGCTGTCGAGATTGGTCAAGAACACGCGGTAGCGGCAAGCCAGGCCATCGAAGAGAGTGATCTGATCCGGGTCCGCCACGTCCGGTTCCGGCTGGTAGCGGAACTGGCATTCGAAGTCCGCGTCCGTGTGGGGTGAACGCCGCCGAGCCGCGGCCTGCCATTCACCCAACCACCGGCCGGTCTTCCGGACCACGATCACAAACTCGCACTTCATCTTCGTGTAGGCTTTGACCGTTTCCCAACAGGAGAAACCCGCATCCGCTCTGGCCCGCGGCGCCTCCACCGTCCCGGGCAAGGTCTCGATCACTTTGGCCAGATGCAGGGCGATGTCCTCTCCGCTCGGCTTGTACGGGTTCTTGCGGTTGTAGCCC
This sequence comes from Bryobacter sp. CoA8 C33, assembly GCA_019931185.1. Taxonomy (GTDB): domain Bacteria; phylum Acidobacteriota; class Terriglobia; order Bryobacterales; family Bryobacteraceae; genus Bryobacter. The sequence continues at coordinate 588 of JAINDK010000073.1, read as the reverse complement.
GCGCGGCCTCCCGGACCCGCTCGCGCCAGCGCGCTTTCAGCCGCTCCAACTGCCACTCCACCGTCAAATGCATTGAGGACAAGAAGCGCCAAAACGTGCTCTTTGGCGGCCCTCGCGCCACCCGTAAGATCCCCAACAGCATCGGCTCCCGCTCCAGATGCTGTAAGTGGTTCAGGCGCGAGAATCCAACATGGACGGCCAGGATCATGCCGAGCAGAAAACCGCTGGGCTGCATCGCCGGCGGCATCCGCTGCAGCTTGTCCCGTATCGCCGCCACCAGCAGCAGTCCGCTCTAAGCCGTCAGGTTCTTCCCTGTAAAGCTGTATTTTGTCGCGGCATGGATTTGATGAGGCTCCCGCCGGTCTCGGACGCCTAAACGGCCTCACACGGTTCCAAGCCAATGTTGGCCTGATCGCGGAGGCTCATCTCATCCAGATGTTCTTGCCGCTCTAGTGGTGTGCTTCAAACAGTCTGCCTGTTATTCAGTGCGCTCTGTGCCCGCATGACTTTGGCAAGGATATCCTGAGCGCTGGCGGTCCAGATGAAGGGTTTGGGCTCCTCATTGTGGTGGTCTACATATCCGTCGAG
>JAINDK010000127.1 GCA_019931185.1 Bryobacter sp. CoA8 C33 | reverse complement strand
GGAGCTGACTGAAAATGCTGGATACTTGAGCCATGGGCGGTTTCCTTGCGGGGTAGAGATGTGTTCTTGCAGGAACTTCTTTACACTAACAGCAGGCCGCCCTCATGCTCGACTTAGGAAGCTAATTTGGACACGAGTGTTCCCGGTCAGTCAATCGAGTTATAAGATTGAATCCATGACGAAGCGCAGACAAGGCCAAGGACCAAAATTTACAAAGTTCATGGCCCCCCTTTGTGAGGTGCTAAAAGAACTTGGCGGGGCAGCTTCGCCAGCGGAGGTCAGAGAAAAAGTCATCGCCAAGGAAGGGATTACGGAGACGGAATTGGCCGTGCCGAATCGAAACGGTCAATCTCGAGTAGTAAACCAGATCTATTGGGCAAAATTCTATCTTGCCAAGGCAGGACTCATCGAAACCTCCCCTCAGGGACTTTGGACGCTTACGCCCAAAGGAACTCAGAAGGAATGGAAGCAAACGGATATGCTCGACCTGTTCCGGGATGTGCAGCAGCAATTTCCGAAACGGCCAAAAGAAGTCGAGGAGCAGCACCAGGCGCAGGAGGAGGAAACCGAAAGTGAACCCGAGGAACTGGATCACCGGGCGGAATTGCTCGGCATCTTGCAAAACAAGCTCTCGCCTAAGGGCTTTGAGAGACTCTGCCAAAGGTTACTGCGAGAATTCGGATTTCAGCACGTCGAAGTAACAGGAAGAACTGCGGATCAGGGTATAGACGGCATCGGCGTCGTGGAAGTAAATCCCTTCGTTAGTTTCCGCGTTTTATTTCAATGTAAGAAATATCGCGATACCGTGAGCGCCAGCCAGATTCGCGATTTCCGCGGTGCCATGGCGGGACGAGTGGACAAAGGCATCGTTATCACAACGGGATCCTTCAGTTCCGAAGCACGCAAGGAGGCATCCCGGGATGGAGTACCGCCGATTGAACTGGTGGACGGAGAAAAGCTCATGGAATTGTTTGAGCAAAAAAAATTAGGATTGCGGGAAAAGCTCGTCTTTGAAGTGGACCCAGGTTTCTTTGAGGAGTTTCAGCAGGCCTAAGCCCCAGGCAGTCCGGACTGCTTCGCGCCCTGCCCCTCACCCGCCCTCCAGCGTCCCCCCCTCAAACTCAAACCGCGGCGCCTCAAACCCCCGGCCCGCCACCCGCTCCGCCTCATCCACCACGATCAGACTCGGCGCGCGAGAGCATATCCTGACATACTGTCTCTGCTCTGGCGATGGCTCGAAAAACAAGCTGGCGCAAACCGATTCCAACGATTTGCGAGCTAGGTTCTTGTGCGCCTACGAGAAAGGCGATATGGGCCTGAAGCGCCGCGCCTGTACCGCTACACGGGTCCAAGGCCAAAAACTGCTCCGAGGGAAACCGGAAGAAGCGTTTCAGTCGCCATGCTTCTGTTTCCGGTAGCGAGTAGTAGCCGAGCTTGCGCTTTCCTTGGATCCACTTGAATACACCGCCTTTCCAGACAAAAGTCTGCTGCTATTAGAGAGGTCGCCGAAGGGCGCTTGGGGGTAAACTTCGGGATCGACGGCCGGAAGCTATCTCTAAACGCTATGCCGTTTTTCGGCGACCTAGGTGCACCACACTGGTGCATGCGCTAACCTAAGGATATGGCGACCCAACGCAAAACGGCTTCGGCAAGATCTGTCCGACAGAGCGTGACAATCCCGGCAACACTCGTCGGAGCGGTCCGGCGTACGGCCAAGGAACAGCACCTGACCATGAGCCGCGCCCTCGTTGCTCTGGCTGAACGCGGAGTGCGTGCCGAGGCCGAGGCGAAGGAACAGCTCAAGGCCAGCTACACCCGGTTTCTCTCTGAGAACGATCCGGCGCTCAAGAATGAAGCCGGCAAAGACTTGATCCGGGCGATCTTCGGGACGGAAGCCATTGCCGAAGATTCAGTTCGCTAATCTGCCACGGCCCGTGTGGCAGCATCTTCTACAACGAGTCGACGAGCGGCGTATTTCGGTGGCGGACTTAGTTGCCTCCAGGAATGGGTAAAGACGGGTCCTATTGCGCCGGCGGGCGATTGGTATAAGGACTTCGGCTCGTTCATCCTCTGCGGAACAGATCAATTTCCGAAGACAGTTTTGGAAAAAGGCATGAGACCATTCGGCTCCCCAATCTCCTGATCGCAGAACGCGCATGGTGCTTGTCTCTACTCACGGTTGTTCGGAATTGCGTCCGGCTCTGTCCAGGCAACAACGGCCGACGGCAGCGTCGCAGCAAAGAAGATCGCGCCAAAAAGAACCTGGTTGTGATACTCCGAATTGATCGCCTGCAAGCCCAGGCCTGGTGCAATTGCCCCATAGACCGATCCGGCACAAAGCACCGCAAAGAGAATCCCATACGCGCGGACAAACGCCCGGTGCCGCACACCGGTTTGACGCTCATCCCGGCTGGTGAATAGGCGTGAGTCTCCCGGAAACCCGTACTCTCGCATAAGGCTGACCATTGAGAGACAGCCAGCAAACAGCGCCATGCCGGCGATCCCAAGAAGAGCCGCGACGATCGCATTCTTCGCTAACCCAGCGCCGCGCTGAGCCAGTCCTGCGGAGATGCACAGAATCACGTAGCTCGCGTAGGTCGCGGCGACGGCAATCCGCCGGTTAGATCTCGTGTCCAGCGGCAGTCGCAAGAAATTCTGGCCGGTCATCCTCATTCACCTCCTGTTGGGTAGAGAGCGTTGCTCATTGGTCGAAACGGTTTTCGTGAGAATATCGCTTCGACGGGTAACTGGAAGAACTCGCTGATTCGAAAGGCTAGGTCCAAGCTCGGATTGAAGTCCCCTCGCTCCAGGCCGCAAAGACCAGGCCGGTTGTCATCGTTTCGCGGCACGATCCAGATGCTCCCCGTGCGCTGGTCCTCTACGTTCCGCTCACAACCCAGAACCGCCGGAGCCGTTACGAGGTGCCTCTACCGGGCCTCCCGTTTCTTAACCAAGAATCCGTGGCAAACGTGCAGGGCCTGGGGTCGATTCCCACAACCTACCTGGAGAAGAGGCTTGGGCGGCTCTCCGGTTCGGTCATGGCCGACGTCAAGCGAGCCCTGGCGTTCGCGCTCGACCTCGGTTAGGCGTTCCGAGCGCGGCTACTGGATTTTGTGGAACACCTTGGCGGTTGGGCCCGTCATTGGTTCCTGGGACCTGTTTTCTGGTTCTTCCCCATTGCCCTCAGCCTGGCTGAGCTAGCCGCCTTCGGGCAGCCAATTCAAGATTGGCAGACTCGCGTGATCCCGCTGCCTCACGAGGAGATCCTGTAGCCGTGCGAGTATCGGATGGTCATCCCTGGCGCGAGCGCCGAAGTGAAGGCCACATGGGTCGTCTTTGATGGAGGGCAAGATTATTCGAAATGGTACGAAGATCGCCAGGTCCGGGCGTTCGCAGACGAGCAACGGCTCGCCATCGTGTTGGCGATCGATTACCGCTCAAAGGAACGCGAGGACAGGATCGTCCTACCCGAAAAAGGAGTGGGCCGGGCGCTCTTTGCGGCGCTGGATCAATTTGCGGCTGCCAGCGGCCATGGCGAGTTGCAGTCCGCCGCCATCGCGTACGCGCCAGGACAGTACGAGCCCCTGGGAATGAACACGATAGAACTGTCCGGTGAGGCGCTGCGAAGTCCCCAATTGGTGATTGCCAACGGCGGCGACAAAGTGAACGGCACGGAACGGCCCTACGCGTATTTCAAGAAGTACTTCGATCTGGGCGCGCCGCGGACTTTCGTGGTTCAAAACCAACTGCCTCACTGCTGTCTTCAGAACGAGCGGAATCTCATCCTTGAATGGCTACGGGCCATCCTCGGCGCGGAGAAGCCAACGCGCGCAAGTTCCTACGGGTACTTGGCGGTTGAGCCGACCAAAGTAATGGACGACGGGAAACGCCCGACGTTCAACGCAACTTCGGGCCGCGTCGGATCTCTAGGAGCCTGTTGAAAAAATCCCCTCTTGCCGATTTCAACCCTTTCACGGGGGTCAGCAAACCATTGCCAGCCCGCTGCCGATCGATTCTGGGCCGTTTGTGGGCCAAGAATTTTCAACTCGTGAGGCCGCTTTT
>JAINDK010000105.1 GCA_019931185.1 Bryobacter sp. CoA8 C33 | reverse complement strand
CTCGACGGATATGTAGACCACCACAATGAGGAGCCCAAACCCTTCATCTGGACCGCCAGCGCTCAGGATATCCTTGCCAAAGTCATGCGGGCACAGAGCGCACTGAATAACAGGCAGACTGTTTGAAGCACACCACTAGAGGCGCTTGAGGTTTTGCGGGTCCCAACCGTAGGCCAACCCGGAGGCCGTGCTTTCGTTGCAGAGCAGCGCCGGGGCTGCGGCACGGAAACCGAAGGTGCCGTCTTCGACGGAGGGACTCTGGCCGCGAATCGAGCGCGCAAAAGCGTCGTGGTGCAGTTGGTGCGCATCGCGTTGCGGGCTAAAGCGGTAGTCGGTACCGGTGCGCAGGGCGGGTGTGGCCGAAAGGGGGTATTGTTTGCGGTATTCGCGCAGAAAGGCATCCTGATCCTTTTGGGCAAAGGTGCTGATGGTATAGCCGGGCTCCGGGTCGCGCGGGTGTTTTTCGAGGCGCAGGCTGGAGTAGGAAGTTGTAAGAATGCCTTCGCTGCCGTAGAAGCGGAAACCGAAACTTTCCTGGGCGATGCCACTGGCGAGGTTGACGCGGAGGCTGAGTGTGAAGGCGGGATGGGCGTCGGTTTTCGGATAGTCGAGAATGCCGAGCATGACATCGGGGGCATCCCGGCCATCCTTCCAAAACCGCACGCCGCCGCTGGCGAAGATTTTCGTAGGCCCGAGGCTCGAGGTGACCAAGTGCAATCCACTGAGCAAATGAATAAACAGGTCGCCGGCCACACCAGTGCCATAGTCTCCATAATTGCGCCAGCGGAATAGACGGATGGGCTCAAAGGGCCGCTTCGGGGCATGGCCGAGGAAACGGTCCCAATCAATATTTTGCGGATTCGCTTCGACAGGGAGCGAATACTGCCAGGCACCGAGGGCGGAATTCCGGTCGAGCCAGGCCTCGACCAGGTTCAATTCCCCGATGGCGCCCTGCCGGTAGAGATCGCGAGCCTTGACGAAGACGTGGGAGCTGACATACTGGCTGCCGATTTGCAGAATCTTGCCGCTGGCCTTTTCGGCGGCGATGACGCCTGGGCCCTCCTCGATCTTCTGCACCATGGGTTTTTGGCAGTAGACGTGTTTGCCGGCGGCGAGCGCCTCGCTGGTGACGCGGGCATGCCAGTGGTCGGGGGTGGCGACGAGTACGGCGTCGATGTCTTTGCGCGAGAGAATTTCGCGGTAATCGCGCGTGAGAAAAGTGGAGGCGCCGTAGGTCTCGCGCATGCGCTCGAGACGGCTTTGGTAGATGTCGCAGGCCGCGACAAGGCGGGTGCCGGGCTGTGAGGTCGCATTGCGCGCGTCGCCCTGACCCATGCCGCCGCAGCCGATCAAGGCAATCTGTATCTGGTCGTTCGGAGCAAATGCCATCGCCGACATTGTGTCATAGGCACGGCTACCAGTTGCCGAAGCGGATGTTCATCCCCATCGAAAAGCGCGCACTGGTTGAATAGGAGGCAATTTCCGGTTGTGGCAGCCAGGCATGACTCAGATCCATGCTGGCAATGCGCCAGGTGGCCGCGCGGGTCAAGGCGAGGTCGATTCCGCCGCCCACGGTCAGGGTGAACCCGTTGGCCTGATGCATGCGAGTCCATTGGGAATGAAATTCATAGCCGAGCGGACGGGGGCTCAATTGGGCCTCGAGGGCAGCTCGCTTTTCCGGGAACACTTCATCGAGCGTGACACGCTTGCCGCCAGCGAGAAATTGCACAAAGGGCTGCCAGCGGCCGGCGCGGCCGGCAAGCCGCATCCCCGCTTGGTACAGCATTATGTCGCCCGAGAAATTTGGCTTCTGGTTGAGAATCTTGCAGCCGCCCACATCGACCAGCCAAGATCGCCCGGACGTCACATTCCACTGCGCCGTCGCACCGCCTCCAACGCAATGTAAGAACGATTCTGGCCCCAGCTCCGGTAGTACTGCTGCGTGGTTTGGAACTCAAAGCGGGGCAGCGCAGGGTAGGATTCCGGATCTGGGCGCGGCCGCTCGAGCTCCAAGCTTCTGGCGTAGCTGAGAATGCCGGGCCGGGAATCCCGGTGCCACGGCTCCTTCCAGCGCATCAGGTTCGCGAAGCTGCGGCTAGGGTTCAGCCACCCGCGCATCATCAGGCGTGCCCAAGGATTCTTCACACGGTCTTCGAAGCGCCGTATGACGAAACGGTCAACCCAGTCCTCCGCCACCTGCCAGGCGAGCCCAATGACCGGCGTCGCCACATGATCCACGAAGCCCTGCTGCGGGTAGCGGCTTTGGATCTTCCCAAGCGATGCCTCGCTGAGCGGACCGATTTCGAACTGAGTGCTGTAAAGGAAGGAGAATGCCGTCGCGCGCGCCCGGCTTCGCCAATAAGCCGAGTTATTGCCGAATTCCAGCTTGCGGTAGGCTCCATCATTTTGTGCCCAGATAAAGCCGGAAACCGCCCCCTGCATCGGATGCCCCACATAGTTGACGTAAAAGGGATCCCCATCCGCCCAGCCGTGAAGGCTGGCGAGCGAGTTGTAATAACCCTGGCGAAACGGGCCGCTCAAGTGGGCCCGCGTTCCCGGTTCCGTGGCGATTCGGAAGGCGTGTTGGATTCCCAAAAAAAAATGAAGATTGCTTCATTAGGCTGGTCCATCGGATTGCTTCTGGCTGAACCGGGGGAGAGGAAAAAAGTGCGGAGGAAAGCAGGAGAAGCACTATGCCGGCGCGGATCGACAACACAAGTAAGAAAGCCTCTAACCTTCATTGTACGAATACAGCTTCATTTCCGACCCTTTCAGCCCACCCAGGGTCGATCCAAGCGAATTTCGGCAATGCTGATTTTTCTCGCAATTAATCAATTCCAAGTGAGAGTGCCTGACTGGATGTGTTTCACCCAGGTCCCCCTCGAAGGGGGCCGGTCTCCCGTAATCCTTCCCTGCTGGTAAGCTCCTCAGGAGCGATCCTCAGAAAACTGTTTCTTTTGTTGACTCCTCCCGCTGTCTGGAGCCCGTCGAGTGCGGAAACCAGAATTTTGTGTCTCTCAAGAATCACCGAGCCGCTTACCACGGTGGGACGCGAATTCACCTTCCGGTCCACTCAAATCCACTTTCGCCCCGTCCAAACCGCCCTCAGAAAGATCATTCACTTGGCGATCACAGTCCATCCGATTTTCTGTTTCCGGGCTGTCTCGTTGTCCGCCACGGCGCTCGTGCCACCGCTTTTGGTTCGCTCCTTCCGCAAGAGATCCGATTGCAAACGCCTCTTTGAGACTGGATGTCTGCCGCCAATCCTGCTTCGGGCGGGACCCGCTGTGAAGACTTCCAGCCTTTCGGCGGGAGAGATGTCTCTCTCAATACTCGTCCGGGGAATGACGCGCCGCCTTCGATTCCTTGCGGGATCGAAGGGAAAATCGTGAGTCTCGCTCACGCAGCGGGGACAGGAATTTGCCTAATTTCGCTTTGCCGGCAAGGCGTGGCTCAACAACTTTACGTTCAGCCAACCGTCAGCCGGGCGGAACTCCCCGTGAATTGGCGGAGCTGATCTGCATTGACAGTGATGACCGAGACGCCGAAGTGCCAGGATTGAATTTCCGAACCGTATTCGAGCCGGCGCCCCTGGGCTGCGATCGTTTTCGCATGGGCGCACAGTTGTCTGAGCGTTTCTCCCCGTTACCTCGATCGCTGACACAGGCCACGTATGCAGTCCACCAGAAAACAATCCTCTCTGTTCTTTCCGCCACGGGCACCCACTCAGTCAGTTCTAAATTCTCGTCGCGCCATTTCTTGCGCAGTCTGCTGCGGCAAACCAGGGCCGGAAACTGCGAGGGTGCGTTGCAACGATAAGGGTGATGAATGCCCTCGCCGCGGGTTGTTGTGCGAAATTCCAGTGTGGATCCAGATCAGTAGTACAAATGCTCGCGAAGTTCTGCAGTGTATGAAGAACAGGAATTCAGGCAATTCGAGACGCGAATCAAGGATCCACACCTGAATCCAGCCCAAAGTAGTACTTTTCGATCTCGTGACTAAACCTGCGGAAAAAAGTTCTACACCAAATGTTGACATTGGGCTAGTACATTCTTTAATATCTAAGAGTCTGGATCTTCAGATTTTCTGTACCTGACAATTTTCCCAAGGAGGGATCATGAAAAATTTGCTTATAACATTTGTGCTGCTCATCACTGCTACTATGGCTGCACAATCCGCCACCATTAGCTTTAATTGCGGACTGTCTGGAATTTCAAACATCTACAACAGTTCTGGGGGCCTTCTCTACGGCAACGCTACCAATACTTGTCCCAATTTCAGCCTAGCGGGCAATACCTTGAGCGGTGCAACAATTAGTTATGGCTTGGACTACTCATATTCACTTGCGGGTACTCCACCCATCAATGTTTCCATGACATTTGATCCTGCTGGTTCAGGCTGGTCGTCCGATCCGGTGTTGGTAACCAAGTCAGGAAATGGAGCAATTACCAATCCCCAAAGCCCAAATCCAGCTTTTAGTAGCATAGTATTGAATGTGGCAGACTTTTTTGCGGGTCCTACTGTCACTCTCACGCCCGGATCATTTTCTGGCGGGGCGGAGTCTGTGACTGCCTCAGTAATCATTACTTACACATACGACACGACACCCACTCAAGGGGAGATCCCCGAGCCTTCGTCCTTCGCGCTATTAGGAACAGGTCTGCTAGGCTTTGTCGCTTATGCCCGACGGCGTTATTGCTAATTCACATCATTCTTGAAGTTCTATTGGCGGATCACTCAAGAGTTGGTCCGCCATCTGCTTTTTGGGCGTTAGGGGCAAGGCCAGCAGGCAATGGGAATCCTGCGCGTTGTTTGTGGATTTGCGATAAGTCCTCCTCCCAGCCCACAGGGAGATCCTGAATGAAAAAGGGCTTATTCACACTCGTCCTGCTCGTGGGCTTTGTGGCATGGAGCACCCTGGCCGTATGGGGAGATTTCCTCACCTTCAGTCAGGATGAGGGAATCTACACGTAGGCTGGGCGGAGAATCGTTGCCGGGGAAAAACCGTATCTGGAGTTTTTTGGCTATTGCGGACCGGTCGTTTATTGGTTGGAAGCTTTGCTCGCGCATCTGTTTGGGAAGCACCTGATGATGCTGAGGCTTCCGGCTGCTTTGGGGTGGGGCGTGTTGGCGATTGTCGCTTGGGGAAGCAAGACCGGGCAAAGCCAGGCGGGATGGTTGGCAGCTGTGCTTTGGCTCTCTGTCATGTGGCTGCAACCGCATCGAATCGAGGTGAACCATCGCTGGTTGAGCGTGGCTTTTTTCCTCGCTGCGCTGGTATTGTTGGAACAGCAAGACTGGGCGAAAGCCAAAGGGAGCTGGCCGAGCTTTCTTGCGGGAATTCTTCTTGGGTTTTCGGTATGGACGACGCCTAGCTATTTTCTGGCCGCGGTGGCTATAAGCGTGATCGCGCTGCGGACCTTGCCGGGAGCCTTTACTGGCATTGCAGAAGGTATGATTCTGGCCAGTCTGTGTTGTGCGATCCCACTTGGCTGGCAGGGTGCCTTGGGAGGCTTTGGGGATTCGCTGATTTGGGTGGCGGACAACTTTGTGCAAGCCAACCGCTATTCGTATGGGCGCTTTCCGGTATCCGTCCCGCCGGCTGCTCTCCTACCAGCTTACTGGGGCGCTGTGCTGGTTCCGGTTGGACTGCTTGCGGGCCTGTCCTGGTGTTGGCGGCGTGAGCCCTGGGCGATCCGAGGAGTTTTGAGTCTATTGGTGCTGCTGGCGGCGGCCTATCCCAAATGGGATGCTTACTCGCTGCAGTTTCTCTCGGCGCCAGCCACGGGATTAACCGTTTTGTCGATACACCGTTACCCCGTTTTGTTGTCACGACTTGTGCTGCAGATAGCAGTCCTGCTGATTTTCGGCTATTCGGTCCTCTATTTGGGGATTCCGGCCCAAAACGAACAGGATTCCTGGGTGAAGGCGAAAATCGTTCCTGGGTGAAGGCGAACACGATTCCTGGGCCAACGCGAACAAAGATTCCTGCGGGAACGCGAATGGTTTTCGTGCCGCCCCGGAATTG
>JAINDK010000138.1 GCA_019931185.1 Bryobacter sp. CoA8 C33 | reverse complement strand
TGGGCGCTGAGCCATTGGACGGCGAGGAGGAAGCGGGAGTGGGTGCGGCGCATCTCGTGGAGGGGCAGTGAGACGGGGATCGAGCACTGTTCGTCCATGGTGAACATTTCGTTTTGGACTTCGGCGGCGACGGAGCGGTCGCGCTGGAGTTTGCGGAGTTCGTTGAGGGCGCGGTCGGCGCGGCGTTCGTGTTGGGCGGCGATGAGTGAGAGGCGTTCCATGAGGCGGAAGGCCGAGGGGTCGAGGGGATTTTCGGCCCATTGCGATTGGGAGTCGACCTCGAAGAGGCGGAAGCGCTGGGCCATGAAGAGAGCCCAGGCGTAGCGCTCGAAGGTTTCGACTTCGATGTGAGTGCCGGGGAGGCATTCGGCGAAGAGGCGCTGGCGGAGGGCGAGGAATTGGGTTCGTTCGTTTGGTTGCTCGTCGAGGAGGTGAGCGGGGAGATCAGGGAGGGTGATGGGTTGGGCGTGAGCCATGAGGTTGCTCCGGTGAGTTAGTTTTGGGCGGGGAGAGGACTCCCACGAGGGAGAGCGTGGCATGGGGCGGAGCGGGGGATGGCGGGAATTGGGGGAAGTGATTGAGGGGAGGGGAGATAAAGATTTTGGATTTTGCTGGAACGGGGGTGGTCGCCGCTACTGGTTATGAGCCCCTCGGCCCGGCTTAGTTTCTCGATGTCTTTCAGCTGCCGGAAGTCACCCTATGCTGAGGTTTGGGAGGAAGTAGGAATGGGAGGGTGGTCCCGGCGGTATCATTGGGGTGGTTGCCAATTCCTTAAGCCAGCCGAACTCATTCCTGATGTTCCGGCAGCGGATCAACGTGAGATAGGCAAGAATCTTCAACTCTCCATTCGACGCGCCCGATGGGTTGGCGCCCATCTGAGCAAGCCGTACTAAAAACACTGGACGGCGCCTAACCAGGGGTGGCCAGCCAAACGGATGCCTTGCAGCGGTGCTGGGCCCCGGATACGCTTAATACTGATGGTCGCCAATATCCAGCTTGATGAAGACGGTATCGTCTGGCTCAACCGTTATGCGGCTGAGGTATGTGAGACTTTTGGAACGGAGTTTGTCCAGGAAAACGGTCGTTTTGGGCATTGGAAACCGCTTTTGCATCGGTTCTCCAAAGCCGTTGATAACGTCCTAACACGCGGGCGCGGGCACTTCGGCGCCGTGGAAGAGGCACATAACGAGATCTGCATCGCCAGCGCGCTTCTTGCCAATCTTAGCCCTCGCTTCCTGCACTTGGAATATGAGCCGCTCCTGCCGGGCTGCGCTAAATCAATCGATTTCCGGGCAAGTGCAGAAGACGGGACCGTTGTGTATGTGGATGTGAAGACCATTAGGCCTGCTGCGATAGATCGGTGGGAGCAGTACGAAACGGCGCAGCAACAGGAGTGGCTTCCAGACAACGGGAATGTCATTCTGTTCAAGGAGTGGCTTGGTGGGGAGCTATGGCATTCGATGTTGGCGGCGCGTGGGAGAATGCTGGAGTACGCGCTTGAACTGGAAACAAAGATAGCGGAATCGAAGCTCAGTGCAGCCAATACTTTTTTTGTGATGGCCTTTTGCGGCGAGGGTTTTCATTGGCACCTCGATGAGTTGGAAGATTTCGTCAGCTTCTACTCCAACGGTAGGCACCGGGCCGATGACTTGTTTTCGAAAGCGGAGTTGAAATACATGTCAGAAAAACAGTTGCGTTTAAATCGAAACATAACCAGCTTTGCCAGTATGAGCCGTCCCCAAGGCGCAACTCGTCAAAGACCGATCCATTGGAACGTCCAACCTCCACGCGATGGATTTGCCTAGCCGACATGCTGTGCCGGAATCCAATTGAAAGAGAAGTCAGCATCTCGGCAACCCGCCCTTTGGGCGGTGCTCCTCGATCACGCGCGATCCTTCGATTGGCGAGTCGCCGACCATCCGAAAGAGGCAGACTAGCAAATAGGTGTGAATCGTCGATGCGGCGTGTTTAGGCTAGTAAGATATCTAGCCAACATCAGCGGGTCGCCCTTCGATGTCTGCAGGTCCCTCGGGTTCCTTTTGTTTCAAATCACTTCCCTTGAGCGTGCATGCGCACTACTCCTCATCGCTCACCGCTGCGCCACTTTCCAGATGTGCCTCAACAAGCGCACCCATGATTTGGTTCCATTCTCGCACGCGTTTGTAGGCTTCTATAACTTTTCCAAGCCGCGTGCGAATGTCAGTCGAAATCGTGAGGCCCGGGGCCAACGAATTGACCAGAGATTCGAGGGTTTCGCAGAGCTGGAGCGCGTGCCCCAGTAACTCCCAAAACAAGAAGTTGTCGAAGATGAGATGGCCCATTTCTACGAGACCCCGGCGTTCATGTGGGTACGATCTCGGTTGAACGTGCAGGGCATGGCTATGCCCCTTGTAGTCCTGCGTATCGGACAGGTCTTTCGGTTGAATGCCCAGCCGTGAGGCCTTCCTGCGGCGAAGGTGCTTAGGTGCGAACTCGTCCATTGCGAGCTTCTCGTCTGCTGCTAACCACCGTTGAACGTTGGCTGGGGATTCCGGCCCAAAACGAACAGGATTCCTGGGTGAAGGCGAAAATCGTTCCTGGGTGAAGGCGAACACGATTCCTGGGCCAACGCGAACAAAGATTCCTGCGGGAACGCGAATGGTTTTCGTGCCGCCCCGGAATTG
>JAINDK010000061.1 GCA_019931185.1 Bryobacter sp. CoA8 C33 | reverse complement strand
CCGCTCGCCTCCACTCCGTTCCCCGGCCCCCAACGCCGAGGCTAGACCATTCCTGTACTGCTTGTTCATTGCGGTTGGCTCCTCCGCCCTGCTCTCTAATTAGTGAGACCGGTAGTGTCTCAGCTATGTTGGCACGGAGGGCAAACGCTCGAAGGCTTGCTGAAACGCGAAGAGCGCCGCGCCATTGTCCGGCTTCATCAGAACGCGCAACGCTTGCTGCAGCCGCTCTTCGTGGCGAATCCTCTGGCCGCTAGGCTGACGTATCCCGACAGCCTCACGCGCACCCGCCGCGATCACGCCAAGTATCTGACGCTCATCCGCGCGATTGCCTTGCTGCATCAGCATCAGCGTCCGATCCGCAGCGCCGCGCACGGCGGGAAAACGATCCACTACATCGAAGTGATCGAGGACGATGTGCGCCAAGCCAATCGACTCGTCGACGAAGTGCTGGGCCGTTCCCTCGATGAACTGCCGCCGCAAACGCGCAAGCTGCTGCAAGTCATCGAAGGCGCGGTTCGCGGGGAATGCTCGCGGCTCAAGATCGAACGCGGCGACTTTCGTTTTAGCCGCAAGGATGTCCGCCGCTGGAGCGCGTGGGGCAACACGGTCTTGAAGAAGCATCTGGCGCGATTGGAAGAGATGGAGTACTTGCTGGTTCATCGCGGCGGACGCGGACAAAGCTTCGTCTACGAACTCTGGTTCGAACGCGGCGCGGACGAAACGGCGGCGCGCTTGCCGGGCTTGCTGCATGACTACGACTTCCAGAAGTCGCCCCTGAAAGAAGAGAAGTCGCCCTCAAGTCGCCCCCCAGTCGCCCCGGAAGTCGCGGGGGTGTCGCCCCCCGCACGCCCCGCACAAACCCGCATGAACATTGCTCCAAATGGCGTTTTCCATGCGGAGAGCGAAAAACGCGTAGATCCGGGGGCGTAGCGTGGCCCGCGTCGTACGTAAGCGTAAACCGGTTGAGCCGCCGAAGTCCGCGCTGGCCGAACTGATGGAGAAACATCTCGACGACCTGCGGCTGAAGAACTACTCCGAGTACACGATCAAGGGCCGCCGCGTGCACATCGGCTTCTTCCTCGACTGGGCTGCGGAGCGCGGCATCACCGAGCCTGTCGAGGTGACGCGCACGATCCTCGAGCGCTATCAGAAGCACGTCTTCGATTACCGGAAGCCGAACGGCGAACCGCTCGGCTTCAATGGCCAGCATGACCGCATCGTGCCCTTGCGGGTGTGGTTCAAGTGGATGGCGCGGGGACATCACATCCTGCACAATCCGGCGTCGGAGATCGAGTTGCCGCGGACTCCGCAGCGCTTGCCGAAGGCGGTGCTGTCGGCTTCGGAGGCCGAACTGGTGCTGGCGCAACCGGACATCCACGACGTGCTCGGACTGCGGGATCGCGCGATTCTGGAGACCTTCTACTCGACTGGCATGCGGCGGCTGGAACTGGCTTCCTTGAAGCTGTGGGACCTCGATCTCGAACGCGCCACGGCGACGATCCGTTTGGGCAAGGGCAAGAAAGACCGCTTCATTCCGCTGGGTGATCGTGCGGCGGCGTGGATCGCCAAGTACATCGTGGAGTCGCGGCCGAAGCTCGTCAGCGAACCCGACGACAAGACCGTGTTCCTATCGAACGCCGGCGAGCCGTTCTCGCTCGATCATCTCTCGGACCTGGTGCGCGTATACGTCGATGCCTCCGGTATCGGCAAGCGCGGGGCATGCCATCTCTTCCGGCACACAATGGCGACGCTGATGCTCGAAGGCGGCGCGGATATCCGCTTCATCCAGGCCATGCTCGGCCATGCGGATCTGAAGACGACGCAGATCTACACGCATGTCGCCATCCGGCAACTGCAGGAGATCCACCGCGCCACGCATCCGGCCAAGCTCGAACGCGAGAAGAAGGAACTCCTCGACGCGCTGGCCGACGACGACAACGACAGCGCCGAATAACGTACACTGCCTTCATGGCGGCTCAAGCAAGAGCACTCATTCTTTCTTTAGCCGCTTTGTGTCTGCCCGCCTTCGCCAACGTCCCGCGAGCTTCATTCGTAGCCGAAAAACCGCGTCTGGGGGGTGAGAGCTTTGCGCTGGCCTCGCACCAGGGGCAGGCGGCCGCTAACGCGCTGATCGCACCGGGGTTGTGCGAATGTTTGTACGATTCCGGCAGAAGATCCCGCAGTACCGGCAAGGAACGGGATGGGGAGACGGGGCTGGATTGTTTTGGGGCGCGGTATATGTCGGCGGCGCAGGGGAGGTTTACGAGCCCAGATCCGCACAACATTGTTTTGGAAGCATCGAGCGAAGAAGAGTTCGCCAGCTTCCTATCGAATCCGCAGAACTGGAATCGATACGCTTACGTCACGAACAATCCGCTTTCGATTACAGACCCTGACGGACGGTGTCCCTGGTGCCCACTCTTCCAGCGATTGGCCCCGTATGCGGACAAGGCCGCTACGGCAGCGCAGCGGTATGGCCAGCAAGCCAGTCAGGCCGCCCAGCGATACGGCCAACAGGCATATGTATGGGCAACTCAGTTCTTCAACTCTCCAGCCGGACAGGAAGCGATCCAGACAGGCGCGGAATTGGTCACGGGAGCTAGTGCCGGTCCGGGGAGCATCGCAGGTACCGAGGCACGAATCGTCGCGAATGCGGCTAAGGGTAAGGCTGGCGAGGTCCTTGCCGACATTGTTAAGAATACTGAGCGAATTCCCTCAGCGTCAGGCACAGCGGCTTATCGCATACCCGACATACTGGACCACGCGAACAAGGTCATTGGGGATGTCAAGAACTTCAGTTCGAAGCTCAGCATGTCGAACCAGCTTAGAGACTTCATTTCTTACGCGAAGGACAAGGGCTATACGGTCGTCTTGCGGGTAGCGGACCCCAGCAAGGTGAGCAAGCCGCTGCGGAAACAGATCGAAGAACTCGGCGGACGAATCGAGCAGATTGAATAGGAATTTGTGTGAAGACAGACGACCGAGAACAGCAGAGGCAGGCAGCGATTGCCGAACACGCACGGGCTACTGAACCGATTATCGCCGAACTCCGTGCCCTTGGATTCGAGGTCGCAACGCTTGATGAATTGCGACGGAGTGGGAAGAACTACAGTCGCGCAGTTCCTGTGTTGATCAACTGGCTACCCAAGGTGCAGGGCTTAGACGTCAAGGAGTCGATCATTCGGACTCTTTCAGTACCCTGGGCGAAAGGTGTCGCAACAAGGGTAGTGCTGGATGAGTTCTACAAGTCTCCCACCGAGGCCATGAACTTCAGGTGGGCCGTCGGAAACGCAATGGAGGTCATCGCGGACGAAGCTGTTGCGGGGGAACTTTTGGAGATCGTCGCAAACCCTTCAAACGGCATGGCTAGACAGATGTTCGTGATGGCGCTGGGGAAGATCGGATCTAGCGCTTCAATACCAGTGTTGCTGGGGCTATTGCGTCAGGAGGAAGTTGCCGGGCACGCTGTAGATGCGCTCGGCAGGCTTCAGGCAGTGGAAGCTACAGAGGAACTGCAGCGGCTCGCGGCACACGGGAAACCTTGGGTTCGCAAAGCCGCAGCCAAGGCACTTGCACGGATCGCTAAAGCAGCTTCGTAGCAGTTATACGGAGTAACCACCTGGAATCAACAGGTTCGCGGGAATCGGCGTGAGAAGGCCGTCTGTAGAATCAACAGGTTACCGAGGCGTATAACCTGAGCGAAATGAGCGAAGCGCCGGAAACGGCGCAAGCCACGTGCGCCCAGCAGGTTACCGTCCGGTAACGTTGTATAACCGAAAGATCCCGGAAGCCGTCTGCGACGGCTGAAAAAGGTAGGGACACTCCACCGCGAGCGGGTTGCTGCAAGGCGAAAGACGTCTTCGGACGTCCTGGTGGCGATGGGCGAGGAGAAGACGTCTTGAGGCGTCGCGAGGACCGCGGAGCAGAGCCTGGTAGTGGAACATAAAGGGCTGTGCACCAGGGGCGCGGAAAATCGGGGGCAAGCGCTTGGTGGTGAAGGGGATGACGTGTGAAACGGAAAGCCCTGCCCTGGTGCACGTTGGTGCACAGGCTCAGCGGTAGGCTTCGCGGCGGTTGCGGACGCGAAGAAGGGTGACGGTCTCGCCGTCATTGTGGAAGCGGACGCGGTAGTCGCCGACGCGCAGGCGGAACTCGGGCGGGTCGATACCTTGCAGGCGCTTGACGTTGCCCGCGCCGGTTTCGGCGAAGCGCTCGACTGCTTGACGCGGCGGGCGATGCCTTTATCGAGAGCGGCCATGTCTTCCAGGGCCGCCCCGGTCCATTCGATCTCCATTACTCAAGACCAAGCCGCCGCATCGCTTCGGCGTGAGGAATGCCCTTGCCGCCGTTCTTCTGGAGCCAGGTCTTGGCTTCGGCGACGGCGTTTTTTTCGTCGCCGGTCTCCGGCTCGTCATCAATCGGCGCGTTGCGTAACGCGGTGGCCACGGGATCGACAATCGTTTCCAAAAACTGGACCAGGCCGGAAAGCTGCGTCTCGGGCATGCGGTCGATCAACTGGTGCGCGTGCTGGCGGGTGTCGCTCGTCATGGCGTGGAACCTCCATTCTCGGTGAAGCGGCGCTCGGCCGCCTTGACGGTGTTGCGCAGAACGATGCTCTCGATCACCGAGCGGATCACGTTCTTTTCCTCAGGGTCTAGCCGGGATGCGGCTTCGAACTGCATGCGGAGATCGTCCTCGGGACCACGCTCATTCTGCGCAAAGAGAAGCATATCCGCGCTCACGCTCAGCGCCCGGGCCAGCTTGCGGATGGCGTCGAGTGTGGGTTGGGACTGGCCGCTCTCGTAGCGCCGAATCTGCGAGATGTGCATCTCGACAAGCTCAGCCAGCGCCAGTTGCGTGAGCCCTCGCTATTTGCGGAGAGCCGCCAGGCGCTCGTGGAAATCCAGCTCAGGGGGAACCCTCTTCTTCACGAGTCCAGGATAAGAGGGGGTAGCGGGAATGCTTGCCTCATGAACTCTCATATGCGACTACCAGTATAGCATAAGAGAGCCTTGACGCATTCGCTTATGAGCACCGGTTTGGAAGGGAGATTCCAAGAGATGGCACGCATTCCCGATGCGGAGATCGAGCGGCTAAAGAAGGAAGTGGCGATGGAGCGGTTGGTGATGGGGTTCGGGGTGGAGCTCAAGCGGCACGGGGCGGAGTGGATTGGGCGGTGTCCGTTTCACGAGGACAAGACGCCGAGCCTGGTGGTGTCGCCGAAGACGAATCTGTGGCACTGCTTGGGGAAGTGTCAATATGGAGTAATGTCGCGCTTTCTTGCCCTGCTCGGCCTACTCGCGCTCATCCTCCCGGCCCAGAAACTCGACCCCGTGCGGTGGACCCTCGGCCCCTTCCCCGCCGCGGCCGCCGGTCAGGAAATCAAAATTCCCGTCCGCGCCCACATCGCCGAGCACTGGCACCTCTATAGCCTGACCACTCCCCCGCCCCCCAAACCTACTCGCATCCAGGCCCCCGAAGACGCACCCTTTGAGCTCATCCGCGTCGTCCAGCCCGCCCCCGAACGCAAGTTCGACCCCAACTTCGGCTCCGATACGGAAACCTTCGATAACGACGTCGAATTCACCCTCGTCGCCCGCGCCACCCGCGACATCCCCGCCAATGACCCCGAACTCGCCGTCGAAGTCCGCTACCAGTCCTGCGACGACAAACAGTGTATGCCGCCGCGCAAGAAATCTATCCGTTTCGAACCCGATTCCCCCACGCCCACCACACCGGCGCCTACCACCACCGCTGCCGTCCCCCCCGGCACCAAACCGCTCGGCGAATTCCTCCTGCTCGCCTTCGGTTTCGGCCTTGCCTCCGTCCTAACCCCCTGCGTCTTTCCCATGATCCCCATCACGATGAGCTTCTTCCTCACCAAACAGAACTCCTCACGCGCCCGCATGCTCGCCGACGCCACCACCTTCTGCCTCGGCATCGTGGTCCTCTTCACAGCCCTCGGCTTCGCCCTCACCGCCCTGCTCGGCACCGCCGGCGTTACCTCCATCGGCTCGAACGTCTGGGTCAATTCCTTCATCAGCGCCATCTTCTTCGCCCTTTCCCTCAGCCTCCTCGGCGCCTACGAGATTACCTTGCCCTCCGCCCTGCTCACTCGCCTCAATTCCGCCAGTTCCGGCGGCGGCGCCGCCGGAACTCTCCTCATGGGTCTCACCTTTTCCCTCACCAGCTTCGCCTGCGTCGGCCCCTTCGTCGGCACCCTCCTGGCCGCCTCCATCACCGGCGACCGCCTCCAACCCACCCTCGGCATGATGGCCTTCAGCTTCGGCCTCTCCCTGCCCTTCTTTTTCCTCGCCCTCTTCCCCGGCTTCCTCCAGGGCCTTCCCCGCGCCGGCAATTGGATGATCCGCATCAAGGTCGTCATGGGCTTCTTCATCCTCGCCGCCATGCTCAAATACCTGTCCAATGTCGACGCCGTCCTCGGCTGGAATCTCCTCACCCGCGAACGCTTCCTCGCCCTCTGGGCAGTCCTTTTTTCCCTGCCCGGCCTCTACCTGCTCGGCAAACTCCCCATGGAGGGCATCAAACCCGGTGAAACCCTCGGCGCCGGCCGCGCCCTCGCCGGCGCCCTCCTCATCGCCCTCGCCCTGTCCCTGCTGCCCGGTATGTTCGGCGCCAACCTCGGCGAACTCGAAGCCTACGTCCCCTTCCCCCGCGAAAATGCTTCCCTCCTCAATAAAGGCGCCCAACCCGCCCTCCCCTGGATCAAGAACGATCTCGACGCCGCCCTGGCCCGCGCCAAAGCCGAAAACAAACTCGTCTTCGTCAACTTTACCGGCGTCGCCTGCACCAATTGCCACTGGATGAAAGCCAATATGTTCACCAAACCCACCATCCACGCCGCCATGGAAAAGTTCGTCCTCGTCGAACTCTATACCGACGAGCTCGACGACCCCCGCAGCCAGGCCTTCCAGCAATGGCAGGAATCCCTCTTCCAGACCGTCGGCATCCCCTATTACGCCGTCTTCAACCCCGGCAAACAACTCCTCGCCAGCTTCCCCGGCCTCACCAAGGACCCCGCTGAATTCGCGGCCTTCCTCAACAGCGCCCTCGCGAAAATCTAGCCCCCCCTCTTCCGCCAAGACACGCCGCCGATTATCCTGATTCTCATATCGTCCATGAAGCTCCTCACTCCGCTTCTGATCTGCCTTCTGCTCCACCCCGCCTCCGGCGCCGACTCCCTTCGCGGCTTCCCCGACGAGGAAGCCCGCTCCCGCCAACCCTTTGAACAACGCCTCCGCGCCACCGCCGAAGCCAATAAAATTCGCGAATTCATGTTCCGCATGGCCGCCGAACCCCACCATGCCGGCTCCCCCGGCTCTCGAGCCGTCGCCGAATACGCCCTCGCCCGCTTCCGCGAATTCGGCCTCGATGCCCGCATCGAAACCTTCCACGCCCTCATCCCCTACCCCACTCAACGCTCCCTCGAGCTCCTCAGCCCCGTCCGCTATACCGCCAAACTCCGCGAACCCGTCGTCAAGGATGACCCCGACTCGAGCGATCAGAACCAACTCCCGACCTTCAACGCCTACTCTGGCAACGGCGAGGTCACCGCCCCCCTCCTCTACGCCAACTACGGCCTGCCGGAAGACTACGCCCTCCTCCGCCAGAAGAACATCGACCCCCGCGGCAAAATCGTCCTCGTCCGCTATGGCCGCAGCTTCCGCGGCATCAAAGCCAAAGTCGCCGCTGAAAACGGCGCCGTCGCCTGCCTCATCTATTCCGACCCCCGCGACGACGGCTACTTCCAGGGCGACATCTACCCCAAAGGCCCCTTTCGCCCCGCCCCCGGAGTCCAGCGCGGCTCCGTCATGGATCTCCCCCTCCACCCCGGAGACCCCCTCACCCCCAATAAGCCCAGCACCCTCAACGCCCAGCGCCTCCGTCTCGATGACGCCCGTACCGTCCACAAAATACCCGTCCTCCCCATCTCCTGGGAAGACGCCCGCCCTCTGCTCGATAACCTCGATGGCGAACTCGCCCCCCTCGAATGGCGCGGCGCCGTCCCCGTCACCTACCACCTCGGCCCCGGCCCCGCTCTAGTCCACCTCAAGCTCCAGCACGACAACGCCATCCGCCCCATTCACAATGTCGTCGCCCGCCTCCGTGGCTCCACTTTCCCCGATCAGATCGTCCTTTACGGCAACCACCACGACGCCTGGGTCAATGGCGCCGCCGACCCCATCAGCGGCGCCGCCAGCGTCCTCGAGGCCGCCCGCATCCTCGCCAAGGCCGCTCAACAAGGCTGGCGCCCCAAGCGCTCCCTCGTCTTCGCCCTCTGGGATGCCGAAGAGTACGGCCTCGTCGGCTCCACCGAATGGGCCGAACAACACCGCGACCGCCTCCAGCGCGAAGCCGTCGCTTACTTCAATTCCGACACCACCCTCCGCGGCCCCATGTCCATCCAATCCACCCCCTCGCTCGAAAAATTCATCGAGGAATGGCTCCGCGATACCCCCGAACCCGCCGGACCCCGCTCCCTGCTCGAGCTCACCAACCGCAAGTCCTTCCACACCGCTCCCCTCGGCTCCGGCAGCGACTACACCGCCTTCGCCCACCACCTCGGCATCGCCAGCCTCAACGCCGGCTTCGATGGCAACATGGCCGGCGTATACCACTCCGTCTACGACTCCCTCCGCTGGTTCCAATACTTCGGCGATCCCGACTACGTCTACACCACCGCCTTTGCCGGCTTCATGGCCACCGGCTTGGCCCGCATGGCCGATGCCTACGTCATCCCCTTCGACTTCAGCCGCGTCGCCCGCTTCCTCAAGGAGAACGTCGAAGACCTCAAGAAACTGCCCAAATCCCGCTCCCTGCCCTGGGAACTGCTCGAACGCGAAATCGAAAAGCTCGATCTCACCGCCCGCGCCTGGGGCGCCGCCATCCGCCCCCTCTACCCCCGCTTCCCTTCCCTCGACAAGGCCAAACTGCAAAAGCTCAACGAAGCCCTCTACCTCACCGAACGCTCCCTCACCCGCCCCGAAGGCCTCCCCGGCCGGGACTGGTACAAGGGCCTGCTCTCGGCCCCCGGTAAATATACCGGCTATGGCGCCAAAACCCTCCCCGGCATCCGCGAAGCCCTCGAAACCCAACGTATCGAGGAAGCCGCCCAGCAACTGCGCCTCCTTACCGATACTCTCGCCGCTTACTCCGATCGCATCCGCGCCGCCACCGCCCTCGCCCGCGAATTCTAACTCACTGCTTCCAGCGCGATAAGTACGAGTCCATCGCCAGCGCATCCAACTCCTTGGCCAGTTCCTTTTCCCAGTTTAGATACTGCTTGCCCTTTACTTTCTGCAGTACCTCCGCCGCCTGATTCGCTTTCAGATACACTTCCCGTTGCCCCGCCACTTGCTGCGCCTTCTCCGCAATCGCCTGATCCAGCCGTTGCGCCTGCCGCTCCACCACCATCCGGTAGCGCCCTAGCTCGAGCCGCCGTAAGCTGCTCGCCCCCGCCTGCCGTACCTCGGCCTGAAACCCCTCAATCAGGTCCTGCCGCTGCCGCCGCAACTTCGCCAGCTCCCCCTCCAGCCGGCTCAGCTTCGCCTGCTCGAGATCCGCTTGCGACCGCCGGTACCGCAACACCCGCTCCAGCGGAAACTGGAATCGCTTCATTGCCGCACCAAGTTCCCCGGCTGCAGGATCGAAGCCAAACTCTGCAGTTGCCCCAGCGTATCCTCCATGCTTGAGGTCTCCTCGGCATCCTGACGCAAGAAGCTGTCAATCCGCGGCTTATTGCGCAGCGCATTGTCGAGCAGCGGATTCGACCCCTCCACATAGGCCCCCAATTGAATCAGATCCGAACTCCGCTCCAGACTCGCCATCGCCTCGCGCACGGCCCGCGCCGCCTCCTTGTGATGCCCGCTCGCTAGCTTCGACTGCAACCGGCTCACGCTTTCGAGGACCTGTATCGCCGGATAATGCCCCATCGCTCCCAACTGCCGCGACAATACAATATGGCCGTCCAGGATGGCCCGCACCGTGTCGCATACCGGCTCGTTGAAGTCGTCTCCCTCCACCAGCACTGTAAAGAACCCCGTAATCGAACCCTTGGCGAACTTGCCAGCTCGCTCGAAGATCCGCGGCAACAACTGAAAGGCGCTCGGCGGATAGCCCTTCTGACCCGGCGGCTCACCCGCTGCCAAACCAATCTCCCGTTGCGCCATTGCCAGCCGCGTCACCGAATCGATCACCAACAATACGTTCAGCCCCTGATCGCGGAAAAACTCAGCCACCGCCAAGGCCACGAAGCAGGCCCGCAGCCGTAAAGGGGCCGGCTGATCGCTCGTCGCCGCGATCATGACACTCCGCTCGCGGCCCTCCGGGCCCAGTTCCTGCTCAAGGAAACCCTTCACTTCCCGGTTGCGCTCCCCGATCAGCGCTACCACCGCCACATCGGCGAAATGGTGCCGGCACATCGCCCCCAGCAGCGTGCTCTTGCCCACCCCGGAGCCGCCGAACAGCCCGATCCGCTGGCCCTTGCCGCAAGTCAACATGCTGTCGATCACCCGAATGCCCGTTACCAGCGGTTCGTTGATGTTCTCCCGCTCAAGCGGCCCCGGCGGCGGGGCGTACAGATCGTAGTGCGCCTCCGGTACGATCGCCGCTCCGCCGTCCATCGGCTGGCCAAAGCCGTCGAGCACTCGGCCCAACAACTGCCGGCCCACCGCTACCTTGCCGGCCTCGGGCCGGGCAAGAATACTCGCCCCCTGCGCCAGCCCACCCGTGTCCTCCAGTGGCATCGAAAGCACACGCCCGTTGCGAAAGCCAATCACCTGCGCCCGGATCCGCCGCCCGCCCGGCAAGGCCACCTCGCAGAAATCCCCAATCGCCGCCGCCGGCCCCTCGCTCTCGATCAACATCCCCGCCACATCGCACACCCGGCCTCGCAACTGGAAGAAATGACGCCCCGCCAGGTACTTTTCAAACCTCCGGATATCCAGTCCGCTCATCACTGTCATCCTCGCCTCCCCAATAGATCGATGAAGCCCCGCTCCACCTCGTCCAGTTGCGCCTGGATCGAAGCATCGAGCACGCCGCTCGTGCTCTCAAGCAACAAGGCCCCACGCTCGAGCCCCGCATCCGCCACAATCTCGACGCGCGGCGGCAACTGCAGCCGCTCGAGATGCGGCAATAGCGCCTGATGGTCCTTCGGATTCAAAAGAATCCGGTTCAACTCGCGCAACTCCGCCCGCGATGTCGCCGCATGGATCAACCCGAATAGCGCCTCGGCATCCACCTGAATCTCCCGGTACAGGATCCGCCGCGCCACTGCCACGGCCAGCCGCACCAGTTGTTCCTCGCTCTCGGCCAGATAGCGCTGCTTCACCGTCGCGATGTCTTCAATCGATTGCGCCATCCGCTTCAACCAAGGCTCAATCTCATTGCCAAGCAGCGACTGCGCCCGCGTTTCACACTCCATCCGCGCGCGCTGCACCGCCTCTTCGAGCTCCAGCCGGTGCTGGGCCCGCATCTCAGCTATCTTCGCTTCGTAGTCAACTTCCGGCACAGGCGCGCTATCCCGCGGGCTTACCAGAATCGAAGGCGTCACCTCAACCGGCGTCGATACATTTTCAATCTGCCAGAGATACACTCCAAACCGCTGGGCTTCCTCGACCGGAAAAATTCGCGAGAGATTCCCCGCCGGCGCCGGTGGCCGCTCTCCCTCCCGGTTGTCATTAGTTGACATACTGCTCTCCAACGGCGCCCTTCAGGTTGATCACCCCTTCGTTCTCCAACTGCCGCAGGACCGTGATGATCTGCTGCTGCGCCGCTTCGACCTCACGCAGCTTAACCGGACCGAGCGCCTCCATGTCCTCCTTCAACATCTCCGAGCCGCGCTGCGACATCGCGCTCAGGAAATGATCACGCAGTTTCTCCGAGGTGCCCTTCAGCGCCACCGTCAACAGCTTCCGGTCAATGCGCGAAAGCAGTTCCTTGATTCCGGCCTCATCGATCATTAGCATGTCCTCGAAGACAAACATCAATTGCCGGATGTTCTGGGTCAGTTGCGGGCTGAAGGTCTCGAGGGATTCAAGCAGGTCCTTGCTCGTGTTGGAATCGAGCCGGTTCAGCATCTCCGCGACGGCCTGCACGCCACCGGTCGATTCGCGGCTGAAGTCGCCGATCTCCTTCAGCTTCAGGCCGATGATGTTCGTGATCTTCCCGATGATATCGGGCGAAATCTGCTCAAGACTCGCCATGCGATGCGCCACGTCGGCCCGTATCTCGACCGGGAGCGCGGCCAGCAGCCCCGCCGCCTGCTTCGGATGCAGATGCGACAGGATCAGCGCGATCGTCTGCGGGTGTTCGTTGTGTATGAACTTGGCCAACTGCGTCGGATCCGCCTTCTGCAACATGTCGAAGCTGAGGCTTTCCCCGCCCAGCGTCTTCAGCAGGCGATCGAGAATTCTCTTGGCTTCATCCTGGCCGAAGGCGTCGACCAACACCTTGCGGGCAAAATCAATACCCCCCTTGAGAACGTACTGATGGGCGATCGACATCTGGTAGAACTCTTCCAGTACTCCGTCGGCGCGCTCGGCGGTAACCGAGCTGGCCCGGGCGAGTTCCTGCCCGATTTTCTGCACCTCGAACTCATCCATCTGCTTGAGGACTTCCGCCGTGAGCTTCGGACCCAGAATGATCAGCAAGATGGCGCATTTTTTCGCCCCGGGAAGATCGACGCGGACAATTGAGTCTCCGGAATCTTCCTCAAAGTCATTGGGCCTGGAATCGGGATCAGTCGGCTTTGCCGGCATTATCGCTTCTCCTTATGCTCTTGCTGCAACCAACTGCGCAGTATCTGGGCGATCATGACCGGGTCTTTTTCCGCTTCCTCGGTGATGTGCTGGATCAGGAGTTTGCTCTTTTGAGTTGTCAGTTCAGGGAATCGCAGCTTGGCAAGTTCTTTTTCTTCCAGCCGTTTCTGGATATTCTGCTGTTCGGCCATCCGCTCCTCAAAGGACTTGCCATCATCCTCGCTGATCTCCGCCTTGGCAGCGGCCAACGGGTCGCCCGCCTTGATCGCCTCGGCAGCCTTCGCGGCGGCAGCGGCTTTCGCCTTGGCTGCCTTCTTGCGCCTACGCAGGAACCAGAACACGGCCAACAACAGGAGCAGGAATCCCAGTACGGCGCCAGCCAACACCGCCAGCAGAATGTTCGGATCACGCAATTGCGGTGGTAAGTTCTTCAGAATCGGTTCGGGAATCTCAATGATCGGCTTGGCCGGCGCGGGCGGAATCGGCGCCTCCGGAGCGGGAATGCGCAGGGTAGCGTCAAACGGAAGACTCTCGACAATCACTTGGTCCCCACGGTCAGCCACCAGGCCGACCGCCCCCGCGATCACATCCTTGATTGTCTTGATCTTCTCGGGAGAAGGTGGCTCGAAGACGCGGCGGGCCTTCTGCCCTACACCCTCCCACCGCATGTTCTGGTCGAGCAGAACGGACAGCGAGATACGCTTGATCTGCCCTTGTGGGATCTTAGTGCGCCGGATGGAACGGCTCGCCTGGTAGTTCGTGCTTTCTGTCTTGCGCTGAGAGCTGGTTTGCAGCGAAGCGGGCTTGGTCACCGGCCGCGGCAAGCTGCTTGGCGTGCCGGGAACGCCCGCCGAAACGGGAATCCCGCTGGTATCCTCGGTCTTTTGCTCCGAGGTGACAACAGCTTTTTCCGGGTCGTAAACTTCCTCACTTGCTTCCCCGCTGGTCATATCGCATTCCACGGTAATGCCAGCCCGGTAATGGTCTTCGCCAAGCAAAGGAGTCAGCGTCGTGTTGACCTTCGCCAACAGATCGCGCTCGAGCTTCTGGCGGTACTCTAGCAAAATTTCAGGGAATTCCTCGTCCGCCGTCAGGGACTTGCGCGGACGGCTCAACAGATTGCCATTCTGATCCAGGATCGAGACGTTTTCCGGGGCGAGACTTTCGACGGAACTGGCCAGCAGAAAGCTGATGGCCCCGGCTGAGGCCGGCGTCAGCTTCGCCCCCTGCTTCAGCCGTAGAACGACACTTGCCTTGGCCGGCTGGCGGCTCTCCGCGAAAATCGAAGCCTTGGCAAAAGTGAGATGAATGCGGGCGTGCTCCACTTCCTTCAGCCCGGAAAGAGTGCGCTCGAGTTCGCCCTCGAGCGCCCGCTGGTAGTTAACCTGTTCGGCAAATTCCGAGAGAGCAAAGTTCGTCTTGTCGAATATCTCAAAGCCGATCCGGCCCGTGCGCGGCAAACCGGCGGCAGCCAGATCGAGCCGCAGTTCGTTTACCTGAGCCGAGCGCACATAAATGCTCGCTCCGTCTTCGCCAATGCGGAAATCGACATTCTTTTCCTTCAGCCTCGCGGTCAACTGCCCCGCTTCCTCGGGCGCCATGTCGCGAAACAGAAGCTTGTAGTCGGCATTGCGGCGGGACTGGATCATCCAGAACAATCCGCCCAGCAAAGCGACCAAAGCCACGCCCAGCGTGATGCTCTGACGTGGGGTTAATCGGCTGAAAAGTTCGCGCAGTTGGGTGAGAGCGTTCATCGGGGTTCAGCGCGTGCCGATCAAATCTGCATCCGCATGACTTCCTGATACGCCTGCATCATCTTGTTGCGAACCTCAATGGCGAGCTCAAAGCTAAGCTCCGCTTTTTGAATCGAGGTGGCGACCTGGTGCAGGTCGACCGCTTCTCCGTTCATCCAAGCGTTGAGTTGCTTATCGGCGTCGGCTTTTTGCGTCTTGAGGCTGTCGACGGCGCCAGCCAGCAGGTTCGAAAACTCGACGCCGCTCCCCTTGGCGCCGCCCAGCGGCACCAGCGGCTCGACCGGCTTGACCATGTTGATGGCCTTGGTAAACATCGGGTCCATGGCTAACCTCGCACGAGCTCAATTGACTTTGAAATCATGTCCTTGACGGCGTTCATCGCCGTGACATTCGCGCTAAAGGAACGGTTTGCGTTCATCAAATCAACCATTTCTTCAACTGGACTGAAATTCGGAAAGCTGACATATCCCTTCTCGTCTGCATCCGGGTGTCCCGGCAGATAGCGGCGAATTGGCTCCTTATCGTCAATGAGGATTTCTTGGACGCTGACACCAGCCCGGGGACCGTCGAATGAGGATTGAAACGCGGAGGAAAACGGGTCTTTGACGTCCGAGACCTGAAAGATCGCATCCTGATGGCGGTACGGACCACCTTCTTCCGTCCGGGTTGTTTCCGAATTGGCAATGTTCTGGGCGAGCAGTTCCGCTCTGAAACGCTGGGCGCTCATGCCCGAAGCGCTGACGCTGAGGCTGTTAAAGAGACTCATTATCCGCGCGCATCCCGGATCGCCAAGCGAAAGTCGCGGGCCTCGGACTTGAGCACCTGGCTGACGAAGTTAAAACGAAGCGCGGTCTCGCTGAGCAGCCGCATCTCGCGGTCCATGCTGACGTTGTTACCATCGTTCTTGGTTTTCAGGCCTTCGGCTTCAATTGTGTTCGGCTTCTGGCCGTCGACGAGGGACTGAAACTCGAAGTTGAAGTCGATGTCCTTGGTACGGTAGTTGGGAGTATCGATGTTGGCGATGTTGGCGGCAACCAGCTTCTGGCGTTCGGCCAGGAGGTTCATGTAATGGGACAAGCGTCCGGAGAGCGGATCGAGCATACGCCGTTAGCTATGCAAAAGGCTTGCCAAACGACGAAATCGGGCTTAGGTGATAGAGAAATGGCAATTAATTGCCATATGCCTCGGGGTAGGCCGTCCGCATTTCGTCGGCAATTTCGAGCGCCGTTCCAATTTGGATCAGCGGCCCCTGGCCGATTCCCGGGCACCAGCGGGCGGTTTCGCGCCAGGCAGAGCGGTCCGAGACAAGTTCCGGCCAGAAGGGAAAGAGGCGGCATTGGACGGGCTTGACGGGGTGGATCGAGCAGTGGGAGTCCTGGAGGAAGGGGCACTGGCGGTTCTTGCCGCGCGGTTTGCGCAGGCGGCGTTGGTGGCGGGTACGGTAAACGTAGCGGCGCTCGAATTTCTGCTGGTCCACTCCAAGATAAGCGGCAATCCGGGTCAGGTCGGCCTCGGTCAAATAGACGAAGCCGGAAACCTCGCAGCATTTACTGCATCCGGGCTGGCAGGTAAAGCGGAGCACGCAACTTCAGACTACCAACAGTGTTAAAACCTTAGTGATGAGACTTACCCCGTTGGTACTGCTAGCGAATCTCCTACAGGCCCAGGCGCCGACCACCCCGGTGGTGACGCCGCGCGGGGTGGTAAATGCGCTGTCGGTAACGCCTGCGCCCTCCTCGGTAGGGCCGGGCGGGCTGATCCAGATCACGGGCTTGAATCTGGGACCGGCTGCGGGCTGGAAAGCCGAGGCGCGTCCGCTCCCTCTGCAATATGGCGAAGACCCGGCCTGGCAGGTATTGGTGAACAACCGGCCGGCCGGAGTGCTCGAGGCGAGCACGTCGCGCGTATTGGCGGTGGTTCCAGCCGAGACGCCAGGGGGACTGGTGAATGTAGTGGTAAGGCGGGGAAACCAGCAGTCACGGGCGGCCCGGATCGCGGTGCAGCCGATCACGCCGGCGCTCGCGGCGGCCAACGGGCTCGGCTATGGAGTAGCGGCGAATGCCGGCTCGGACGGAACGATGGTTCTGAGCGCGTCCTCACTCGGGCCGGAGGCGGCGCGGGCCGCCTTGCGGGTCACCGTGGGGGGCATTCCTGCTGAGGCAGAGACCACGGCTTCCGCGAAATTGCCGGGAACCTTCGATGTCAGCATCCAGGTCCCGGAAGGGGCCGAAAGTGGTGATCTGATCCTGCTGGGGATCAACAACGCCGAAAGCAACAGCGTGGTGATGGGTGCTGCGCGGGCGCGCAGCGAGTTGATCTTTGTGCCGCTGGCCGAAGGGAGCCCCGAGATGCGCACCTTGCGCTCGAGCGACGTGGATGGAATGAACCTGACGGTAGTGGGAGCGCGCGGCAGCGATGGCTGCTATCCGGCCTATCAACTGAATGCCCGAGCGAGAACGCTGGCAAGGATCGACGGCTGTCCGACCGCCATGCAGGCGCAGGCGGCCACACCCTTTGTCGAGAGCCCAGGGAGCCCGGAATTCGCTGCCCTCGAGGGACCGGCCCGGAAGGAATTGCGCATTTTCCGCTCGCTGGGCCGCGAGCCGTTGCGGGTGAGCTTGCCGGAGGCCGTAACAAACGTCGTGGGCCAGGCCGGGGGGCAATTCGTCGCCACCGGGGCGGGTAAGAACTACCGCGTGGACGGCAGCAGCGGCGAGGTGGAAGAGTTTACGCCGGGGGGCACGGCGGCAGGCTTGCCGGGCTTGAACCCGCAGCAACTCCTGCAGCGCTTTCAGAACCTCGATCTCGGCGATGGCATCACCCGACTATTGAGCGCGCCGGTAGTGGCCAACAACCAGATCCTGTTTGTCGCCGCCGATAGCCTCACCAATCCCAGCAAGGCGCGTGTCGCCGTAGCGACGCCCCAAGGTGAGGTGACGGGCCAGAGACAATTCCCCGAAGGCTGGCTGCCGGTGGTGGCGCCCGCCCCGGCGCAACTGCCGGCCAATGCGGTGCGAATTCCCGCGGCCACTTACTGGGATGGGGCGACACGAAACTTCTATGTCCTGGTGCGGCACAGCGAGGGCCGGCATGCACTGGCGCACTTTCCGCCGGAAGGAGCAGCGCAAGTGATCGACTTGCCCGCCAACTGGTACTTCGCCAGTTGCGCGCCCAATCTTCCGGTATTCGCCCTCGAGCTCACACGGGGTATTGCACTGCTTGGGGCCTCGAGCGAGGACCGCAGCCTGCGCAACCCCTGTCCGGCCGACGGATTTCTGTTAATGGATCTGACGACGCGCCGGCTGGAGGCAGTGGCGCTGCCGGGCTCGGGGCGGTTGAACGCCTCGGGCGGCGCCGATGAACTCAATGACTTCTTAACCGGGGCGAACTTCGACCCGGCGAACCGCAATACCTCGGACACTTTTTACGCTCTTGACGGGGCCAACTCGACCGTGATTCGCTTTGATCTGCCAGCGGGGGTGAACAATTTCTCCGGCGGCGTGAGGGCCCCGGCGCTGAACATGACGATTGCTTTGGCGAACAACCGCGCGGCGGGCGACGCGGGCATTGTGCTTTTTGATCTCGAGCGAACCGAGTCGCGCTTGCTGCCGACGCCGGAAGGTTTTGTCAGCATGGGATTGATTGGCGTTCTGCCCGCGACGCGAAAGTTGGTTGCTAGGGGAATGCGCACCGGCAACAGCGGCTCCCAGATATTGGTTTTCAGCCTGGACAACGGTGATTTGGAAGCCGTGGCCAACCCGGAGGGTGTCGCCTGGGTCGGCCCGCCGCCACAACCGGGGCAGCCGGGGCAGCCCCCCGGGCAACCGGGGCAACCGGGGCAACCGGGGCAACCGGGGCAACCGGGGCAACAGCCCGTGCGGCTCAATGCCAAGGCCGGAACGGTCGAAGCCTTCGCTTACGGCGAGGACCGGCGCATGCGCGGCATGGTCGTCATCCGGCTGAACTAGGAGCGGCGGCCTCAGGCCTCGCTCGAGCGGTAAGGGCCGAAGCGGGCGGTGATGCGATCGCTCTCGTCGCTGTTGCTGGTGATGAAGACGGACCAGGATTCCCCACCCGCGGCGACGCGGACGACAACGTGGCCGAGGCTGCTGGCGAGTTGGTTCATGCGGCGGATGGTAACGAGCGCTTCGGGTTTGAGCGCGGTGGCAAAGATGTCGCGGGGG
The DNA here is from genome assembly GCA_019931185.1 of Bryobacter sp. CoA8 C33. Lineage (GTDB taxonomy): Bacteria > Acidobacteriota > Terriglobia > Bryobacterales > Bryobacteraceae > Bryobacter. The sequence goes on along the minus strand of JAINDK010000061.1, from coordinate 21,093 downwards.
CCGGAATACAACTCCTTGCTCAACATGTTGTGGAGCGCGGGCATGGTGGGGTGAGCGGAATCCCAGGTGTGGATGATGAAGGCACGGGGCTTGAGGGCACGTACGACCTCGGGGCCGGTGGAATCGATGTAGCCGTGATGGCTGGCCAAGGCAATGTCCACCGGGCCGACGATTTTGGCGGCGGCGGTTTCAATATCCTTCCAGGCCGGCTGGCCATAGGAGCTGCCGTCGCACAGGTCGCCGGCATGATAGTAGTCGAAGGCGCCGTAGCGGAGGCGAATGCCGGCCGAGCACATGTTTTCGCTGGGATAGTCCTTGGGAGTGAGTGAAGATAAGGGAGGAAAGAGGTCGCGGGCGGTCGTGCCCTCGCCGGACCAAAGGCGGCCATTGGCGACGATGTTGCGGATCTCGAAGCGGGGGTAGCGGGTGGGGGCGTGACGCAGCGGGAACTGAGAAAGGGAGCCGGTGGCGAAGGCTTCCACTTTGAGACCACGAGCCATGGCGGAGCGAACGAACTCACGGTAGTTGCGCGTGGAGGGAGCAGTGAGGGGGGCGGGGTAGGAGTAATCGGGCCAGGCGCGGTCGACGAGGTGGCGAATGGGAAGGGATTCGGCGAGGTCGGCGATGCCGGCAAGCTTATAGGCGCCGTGGCGGGAATTGGGGAGGCCGGCCTCAAACTCACCCATGTGGTCAGAGTGGAAATGAGTAAGAAGGAAGTGATCGAGGCCCTCGAGTTGGGCGCGGCCGAGGTGACGCTGCGCATAACGGGCCAGCCACTCCCCGGGCCGGCGCGATTCATCGGGGTAAGCGGGAACGTAGTAGACGCGCTGGGCGGCGGTGGGACGCTGTGCCCCGGCGTCGATCATGAGCGTGGTGCCGTCGGGCAAGAGGCAGAGGGTGGCGTTGCCGCGCCCGGTCGAGATGTGATGGAGGTCGAGTTGGCCGGGCTGCCAGGGGGGAAGAATCTCACCGGGCTGAGCGAGGGCGGCGGCGGGCAGGGCGGCGAGGAAGGCTCGGCGGGACAGAGGCATAGACCCCATCTTAGAACGGCGGCGGATCGACTCTTATCGAGGCTTTTAAGGGGCGAGCAGGACGATGGGGGCGGCCTCGGCGCCGCGGAAGCGCGAGAAGAAGGTTCGAGCCCGGGCGTACTCCCCCACGGGAAGAATCGTATCTTCGAGCATGAGGTTGCGCTCGACAACGATCCTGCTGCCCGCGGGTTTCCAACTGGTGGAGAACTTACCGTAGGGCATCTGCAAGGAATCGCTATCGGGGACTTCGTCGATCTTCAAGTTTTCGGGGAAGGCCCAGGAGACTTTTTCCTCGAGGAAGAGGGGGCGGACGATGAGGGGTTGCTCGCGCTTGGCGGAGTTGACATTGGGGATGCCGAAAAAGGCCAGGGGGCTGCTGCGGATCATCCAGAGCTTGCCGCGCATGACCTTGGCATAGTTGGCGGCCTTGAAGCTCATGCGTGTTTGAAAACGGGCCTGAGCGGGATTGTAGGCGTAGTCGAGCAGACTGATTTCGGCGCCCGGTATGCTGTTGGTCACCCAACGTTCGATGGTCTTGCGGTAGTCATCCTTGGACAGAGTCTCGGCCATGGCGCGGTCGTCGAACGCACTCTGGCCGAGGGCGTTTTCCTCGAGTTCGCCCTCGAGGCTGCCGTCGGGTTGGATGCGCATGGTCCACTTGCGTTCGGTACGGTTGCCGGAGGCCGCGGTGGAGGGAGTACGGAGGAGCTTGCCCTGCTCGCCGGCGGTAATGAGGGCAAAGGAATTCTGTTCGTGCCCGGGGAGGTAGCCGAGGGGAACATAGGGGTCAGTGGGGTCGAAGAGAAGGAGCGTACCGAGGCCGGCATCCTGGGTGACGGCGGGAAGTTTTGTATCGGCGGCAACCGAGATGGCCAGGATCGCGTGATTGAACTGATGGGGCGAGGGAAAGTCTTCCTTGGTGAAGCGGGGGTCACCGGAGTAGATGCCCACGGGCCAGGAAGTAATTCCGATAGCCTTCAATAGGGAGCGCATGAGGTTCGCTTTGTCCTTGCAGTCGCCATAGCCGGCGCGCAGGATCTCATCGGCTTTGTTCGGCACATAGCCGCCGCCGCGAGCCAGATTGGTGAGGACCAACACGTAGCGAGTTTTCTGTGTAAACTCGGCGATCGCCTGGATTTTCGCCATGGGGGTAGTTGCGTGGGCGGTCAATTCCTTCGCCTTGGCTTCAATGGCGGGGCTCAATTCAGACTGGGGATCAACCAGCGCGGATTCCCAGACGGAAACATCCTTCCAGGTGCGGAAGCAGGCCACGGGACCGGCTTGCGGGCCGGCACCCGGAGGATAAACGGAGATTGCCAAGCGCGGGAGTTGCGCGCGCATGCCCGGAGCCGAGGGCTCACGGTCAAAGGGAGGGAGATTGCGCTCCTCCCAGGTGTAAGTCTGGCCATTGACTTCCGCCTTGGCCTGGGCGTCGTTGTAGGCTTTGCTCTCGGCGGTCCAACCGGCGGGTACGGTCAACTGGAAGCGGCTGAGAAGATGAGGCAAATCATCCTGGGGATGGAAGAAAAACTGTGAGAAGACGCGCTTCTCTTCGAGCGCAATCTCAAAGCCGAAAACAGAACCCGGATCGACATCGGCCTTGGCACTGATGCTGAGGTAGCGGAGAGTGGAATAGAGAGTGCTGCCGGAGCTGGCCTCGCCTTCGACGAAATCTTTCTTCGAGTATTCTTTCGTCTTGCCGGAACTGTAGATCAGATAAGCTTTGGCGTCTCTGACCTTCGATCCCTTCTGGTCGTAAGTGACGGAGCCGAAGGCCTCGGCGCGGCCTTCGCCGCTCAGGATCTTGATGACCTTGCGCAATTGGGTGGTTTGTTTACCGGTTTCGTCCATGACGAGTTTCTCTTCGCTGAACAGGACGACGGCTTTGGTCTTGCCGGGGTAGGAGGGGTGGGCGCTGGTGGCGAACTCTCGCATCCAGGAAGGGACATCGGCGGCGCGTAAGGCGAGGCAGAAAGAAGCGAGAAGCAAAAGGCGGCGCATGGATGAGTCCTTCTATTGGGCGCGAAGCGTCAATTGGTGGCTATTGATCTGGTGTACTCCATCCCAGGCCTGCTTCAAGGCGCCGTAGGTTTCGGGGCCGAAGAAGATGCCGCCCTTGTTGCCCCAGTTCAGGCGACGGGTGACATAAAGAAAGGGCTTCTTGTTATCGACACTGGCGGACAGGGAAGCTGCGCCCAGTTCGCCGAGCTTCAGAGTACCGGGGATTTCGGCTTGTTCGAGCTTCAAATTTTCCGGGTATTCGATCGTGATGTTGTCACTTTCGCTGTAGGCATGAGGAAAGGCGATCGGGTTTTTGCGGCCGGAGGCCGAGAACAAGGAGCTATCGCCGAAATTGAAAAAAGCAGGTTGGAAGAAGAGACGTTTGCCAGTGCGCTGGCCGAAGTTATCCATGTGGATCTTGTAGGCAATGCGGAAGACACCCATTGGCACGTCGGCGTTTTCGACCTTCAATTCCGTGATTTGAGCGCCGGGTTAGCGGGCCTCCAGGGATTTTTTCGTGCGCTCTTCGCGTTCGGCCTGATTGAGGCTATCGAGATCTCTTTTGCCTTGAACCGCGAAGTGGCCAAAGTGGCTGATTTCGATGACGCCATCGATGCTGCCGTCTTCGGCCATTTTGAGCTTGGCCTTACGGTCGAGGACACTGTACTGCGGCTGAGAGAAGGGGAGCATGATCAACTTCGGATCCTTGGGATCACACAGCAGCGCGGCTTGGCCCTGTTCATCGACGTCCAACATACCGGGAGGAAGATAGGGAATGCCGGGGTTGTAGTAAGCCCATTCGGTACCGGTCTTGATGGCGACAAAGCGATTGCGCAACAGATAACGATTTAACAGGTCAGCGCGGAAGAGGGCGCCGTCGGCGCTGCTGCCGGCGACGAAGACCGGCTCAAGGCCGGCGGCTTCGGCGAGGGAGAAGAACAGGGCGAGAATGTCGAAGGGCGCGCCGATTTTGTTCTTGAGAGTATCGTCGGCGTTGTAGTTGTCATTTTTCAGCTTTTTAAAGAAGCTTTCCCGTTCCTGGGCGGTGATGCCGTTAGCAGCATAGGCTGTATTCTTAATCTTCGTCTGACAGAAAACGGCGAGGGCATCGGCCTTGGCCTGGGGATTGGGCTTGTCCTGGGTGAGTTCCGCGGCGAGCGCCTTGATTTCGCCGCTTGACTTGACGTCCTTGCGGTACTCATCATTCAGTTTCTTGCCAAGGGACTTCCAATACTTTTCGGGCTTCCGCTCGGTCTCCTCGGAATAGTAAAGCAGGATCCAGGCCCGGGTATCGTCCTCGGCCGGCATATTCGGCTCTTCTATGTGGGCCGGCACATTGACAACCGAAGTCGAGACAAACATGCCACGGTTCGCCAGCGACTTGACCGGCGCCCAGGGGCTGGGATTGCAATTGAAGGGATAAGAGCGCATCTCGCCGCTGATATACGGCTGACCAAGCGGCTTGACGTAGTAATTGACGTTCCAGGCAGGAACGTCCAGTTGGATGGGTAGCTTTACGCGGGAGAGGTAAACTCCGCTGATTGTTTCCGTGTACTGGTATTCGATGATGACGCCCGGGGCGAGGCCGGGGAAGGCGAAGCTGGCTTGGCGGAGATTCAATCGGCCACTCTTCGCCAATTTGCTTTCCTTTACCTGGTCGCCTTTCACTTCGGTGATCGAGCCGTCGGGCTTGATCACGCGGCCCCTAAAGTCGGAGATCGTTGTGGCGTAATCGGCGGAGTACCGAACCTCGACGTTGCCCCATTTCTCGACGGCTCTGGCGTTAAAGAGCTTGATGCGAATGTAATTCTCCGTACGGTGGAGCGCGTAGCCTCCCTGCACGCCATCCTCCACCCAGGCTTCCCAAAAGATCGCCTCGGCATCGGCCTTAGGATCGAGCTTGGGCGCTTTCAATTCGAGTTCGGCCGGCGTAATTGGCTTCCAGTTAAGCGCCGCTTGGAGGGAAAAGGTGAGCAATGAAAGTGTAATTAACAATCACCGCATATTATTTCGACTGAGATTAACACAAGGGTTTGATCCCAACAAGAGTAATTCGTCCTAATTTGACCAGGATTGTGGGTGGCGGGATGGTTGCCGCCGCCATGGGGCAGGGATTCTGGGATATCGCGTTAAACTGAAGGTTTCCCTATGAGCCAGAAGATTGATCAGTGGGTGGAAGCGCAGCGGGAGCGTCTGCTGGCGGAGTTGTTTGAACTCATCCGGATTCCGAGCATATCGACGTTGCCGGAACACAGCGGAGATGTCAGGCGGGCTGCGGAATACACAGCGCAGCGGCTGCGGGAAGCGGGGATGGAGAACGTTGAGGTAATCGAAACGGAGGGGCATCCGCTGGTGTACGCCGACTGGCTGCATGCCGCGGGTAAGCCAACCGTATTGAGCTACGGGCATTACGATGTGCAGCCGGCCGATCCGCTGGAATTGTGGGAGTCGCCCCCGTTTGAGCCGGAGATCCGCAACAGTAACATCTACGCGCGGGGGGCGGTAGATGATAAAGGGCAATTCTATATGCACCTGAAGGCGGTGGAGGCGCTGATGCGGGTGGAGGGTCGGTTACCGGTCAACCTGAAGGTGCTGATCGAGGGCGAGGAAGAAATCGGGGGTAAGTCGATCTCGAAGTATGTGCCGGCACACCGGGAAAAACTGGCGGCTGATGTGGCGCTGGTGAGTGATACGGCACTCTATGCGGAGGGGCTGCCTACCTTGTGCGTGGGCTTGCGCGGCTTGGTGTATCTGGAAATCGTGGCGCGGGGGCCGATGCGGGATCTGCATTCGGGCTTGTATGGCGGGGCGGCGCCGAACGCGGTGTTCGGGCTGGTGGAGTTGCTGGCGAAGATGAAGGATGCGGAGGGGAGAATTCAGATTCCTGGCATTTATGAGGACGTCGCCGAGCCGGCGGAGGCCGAGTTGGAATCCTGGCGGCGGCTACCGTTCAGCGAAGAGCGGATGCGGAGCGAGGAAGTGGGATCGGCCGAGTTGACCGGGGAGGCGGACCGGACAGTGCTCGAGCGGGTATGGTCGCGGCCGACGCTCGAGGTGCACGGCATTGCCGGCGGATTTACGGGGGCGGGGGCGAAGACGGTGATTCCGGCAACGGCAACGGCGAAGGTATCGCTGCGGCTGGTGCCACGGCAGGACCCGGAGAAGATCGTAGCGGCGCTGCGGCAATTCGTCCGCGAACACACGCCGCGGGGCATCGAGTGCGAGGTGAAGGTGCTGAGCCAGGGGCCGGGGCTCCTGGTGGATCCGGCGCATAAGGCGATGGAGGTGGCGCGGAAGGCTTTTGCCACGACGATGGGCCGGGAAACGGTACTGATCCGCTCGGGGGGATCGATCCCGATCGTGGGTGAGTTCCACGAGCACCTTGGGATCCCGACGCTCCTGATGGGATTCGGGCTGCCGGACGATGGGCTGCATTCTCCCAACGAGAAGTACAAACTGGAAAACTACTATCTGGGCATCCGGACCGTGGCGGAGTTCCTGGAGCAATACGGAGCGGAGAGCGCCTGAACCCGGAACCTGCAGCAACGGCGGCGGAATCATCGGCGACGGTCTCCCGTGGGGTAGTGCGCTCGGCGTCGATCATGAGTTTCGCCGTGGCTCTATCGCGGGTCTCGGGGCTGGTGCGAGAGATGGTGATGAGCCGCTTGTTCGGCTCGACGATGCCGTTTGATGCGTTCCGCATCGGGTTTCAGATCCCCAATCTAACGCGGGACCTGTTTGCCGAAGGCGCGCTCTCGAGCGCGTTTGTGCCGGCTTTTACAGAGGCGCTGCAGAAGCGGGGCAAGGAGGATGCGGCCCGGCTGGCGAATCTGGTGGCGACGGCGCTGATCCTGGTGGTGGGCTTGATTTGCGCGCTGGGGGCGATCTACAGCGAGCAGTTGGTGGACCTGGCGGCGCCGGGCTTCCGGCAAACGCCCGGCAAGACCGAACTGGCCGGGCAACTGACACGGATCATGTTTCCGTTTCTGCTGCTGGTGGCGCTGGCGGCGCAGGCGATGGGAATTCTGAACGCGCTGAAACAGTTCGCGGTGCCGGCGCTGAGTTCGACCTGCTTCAACCTCGGCAGTGTGGTTCTGGGGCTCTTGGTGGGGGTGTGGCTGGGGCCGGGGCTGGGGATTTCCGCCATCGAGGGGATGGCATGGGGGGTACTGGCGGGCGGGGCTTTGCAGTTGGGCTTTCAGGTGCCGTCGCTGGTGCGGGCGGGGTTCCGCTTCCGGCCGATTCTAGATTTTTCCGACCCCGGGTTGCGGCGGATTCTGGTGATGATGGGGCCGGCGATCCTCGGCAACGCGGCGACGCAGATTAACGTGCTGGTCAACTCGAATCTGGCCTCGGAACTGGTTGACCCCTTGCGCGGGGCCAACGGGAGCGTCAGCTGGTTGAACTATGCGTTCCGCTTCATGCAATTGCCGCTGGGCCTGTTTGGGGTGGCGATTGCGAGCGCGACACTGCCGGCGGTTTCGCGCAGCGCGGCGGCGGAGAACTGGGATGAATTCCGGCGGACCTTGTCGCGCTCGCTCGGGCTGGTATTCCTATTAACGATCCCCAGCTCGGCGGGGCTGATCCTGGTGGGGCAAGCAATGATTGGGGCGGTGTATCAGGGAGGCAAGTTTGATGCCTATGACACGCAACAGACGGCGCTCGCTTTGTCGTGTTTTGCCGCCGGACTGTCGGGCTATTCGGCGCTGAAGGTATTGAGCCCGGCCTTTTATGCATTGCGCGATTCGCGGACGCCGATGCTGGTTTCCCTCGGCAGCGTGGTGGTGAACTATGCGCTGGCGCGGACGATGGTGGATGTGCTGCATCTGGGTCATGCGGGGCTGGCGATCTCGACCTCGGGCATCGCGCTGTTCAGCTCGGTGACGCTGTTTCTGCTGATGCGGCGGCGGATGAACGGGCTTTATGGCAGGATTCTGTGGTCGAGCCTGTCGAAGGCAATGCTGGCGACGGCGGCGATGGGCGTGGTGGTGGCGCTGTTGATGAGAATGCTCGCGGGGCAGGCGTTTTTACTGCAGTTGGCCGTGGCGATCCCGGCGGGAGCGGTGGTATTTTATCTGGCGGCGCGGGCCCTGCGCGTCGAGGAGCTCACCATGGCGACCGAGGCCATGGCAGGACCGCTCCAGCGCCGCTTGCCTTTCTTGCGTGGTAAGGTGTAGACACTCGATGCCTCAGGAAATTGAACTCGCACAACAACTGCAGAGAATGGACCGGCAGTTGGCGCAACTGGAAGCCGAGATCCGGGCGCTGCCAAAAAGGATTGCCGAGCTGGAGAAAGCGCTGGAGGCGCATGAGCGGCGCCTCGAAGCCGACCAGGCATCACTCGAGGCGAATCAGACCGAGCAGCGGCGGCTCAGCCGCGAAAGCAGCGACCACCGGGAAAAAATCGGCAAGCTGAAAAAGCAACTGATGCAGGCCACGACGCAGGAGCAGCTAACCGCCTTCCAGCACGAGATTGATTTTTGCGAACAGCAAATTGCTGCCAATGAGGAGAAAGCGTTCCGGCTGCTTGAGGAAAGTGAAGCGCAGGCCGAGACGGTAAAGGAAGCGGCGCGGGCGCTGGCGGCGGAAAAAGAACTCGTCGAGAAGCGGAAACAGGAGGCGCAAGCGCTCTCCGAAGAGGACCGCAAGAAGGGTGTGCGCCTATACCGTGAGCGGCAGCAATTGGGCAAGGAAGTGCCGCCGAAGCTGCTCGAGCATTACGAGAAGATCCGCAAGCGGCATAAGGATGGAGTGGTGGTGGCCGAGTGCACCGACGGGAGTTGCTCGTCCTGCATGATGACGGTGCGGCCGGCCTTGCTGCAGATGATCCGGTCGAATCCGGAGAAGCTTTACTGCTGCGAGTCGTGCCTGCGAATGCTCTATTACAACCCAGCGCGCCCGGCTTAGGCGATCGTCACTTCCTCGCCCCAGCATAAGGGGAGCACGAGGCTCGAGCAGCCTTCGAAGCGAGTAAAGGTCTGAGTCCAGTCTTCGCGGTGCGGCACGGTGTGGGCCATCTCGTTTTCGTGGCCGGGGAGCGTGAGGCGGGGCTTGACGCCGGAGACAAAGCGCAGCGGCTGAGGCGTCCAGCAATTGGGCAGAAAGAGGTCGACGGAGTGGCGGCTGTGGAGGGTGTCGATCCAGTTGAAGTCATCATCATTAGACTGGACGCCGGTGTGCAGCACGGAGAAGCCACCCGGGGATTCGATGCGGTAGCAATTATTGATGACATCGCGGCCCTGGTGGCCGGGATGGACGTGGACGCGGAGGTTGAGCAGGGATTGAGCCGATGCGCTGCCGCGGGGCAGGACGGTGAGTTGCTTCTGCAGTTCGGGGATGTCGCGGAAGACGTCGGCGGGGGCGACAACGGGTTTGTTGCGGGCCAGAAAGAGGCGGGCCACTTCCGGGTCGGCATGATCGGAGTGCCAGTGGCTGATGAATAGGGCATCGGCGGCATCGGCGAAGCGGAGGCGGGCCTCAGGACTCATCTGAAAGCCGGCGTTGCGCGGAGCGCCGCCAACAAGATCGATGGCGAAGCGGGCCGAGGGGGTCTCGATGAACCAGCCATGGTCATAGAGTTTGACAATGCGGCGGCGGCTGGTGCGGCGCGCGCAATTGAGGCTGGTCTGTTCCATGCGGCGGCGGTACCACTGTTGCACCAAGGGCTTGGCGGGGGCGGAATCGATGTGCAGTATATCGTCGAGACGGATCAGGGCGGCGCGGTGGAGAGCGGTTTCAGGCGGAGTAAGACGCGTTGCCTCGAGCTGCCAGCTGGGGGTGCGGGCAAGCATGTCGTCGACCCAGGCGAAAGAGCGCTCGATCCATTCATCGGGGGCGTCCTTGAGTTCGGGGGCGGTGAGCGCGCGGCGGGGCGAAGACAGATACGACTGGGCGAGGACGGGCAGGGGCAGAGCCTGGAGCAGCATGCGGCGGGTCATTCAGTTGAGAAGGTAGCATGAGAACACATGGAACTGAGTTTCAAGGGAATGACGGCACTCGTGACCGGGGCGGCGGGCGGCATTGGACGGGCGACGGTGGGAGTGCTCGCCGGACAGGGATCGCGGGTGTGGGCGCTCGACCGGGTGGGGCTCGAGCAGGAAGGCGTGGAGGTGCTGACGGGCGACCTCCGTGGAGGCGTGTTGCTCGAGGAGGCGATCGCGCGGGCCGGACGCGTGGATGTGGCGGTGTTGAACGCGGGGATTTGCCGGCCGGCCGAACTTGAGCAAACGACGGCGGCGAATTGGGATGAGACGATCGCCGTGAACCTGAGCGCGGTGTTTCATCATTTGCAGCGGCTGGCGGGGGTCATGAAGAAACAGCGGGGGGGGAGCATCGTGATCACGGCTTCGACGAATTCTTTTGACGGGGAGGCGGGTCTGATTGCTTATAACGCGAGCAAGGCGGGCCTGCTCGGCATCGTCCATACGGCGGCGAACGAACTGGGCCCATATGGGGTGCGGGTGAATGCGGTGTGTCCGGGACTGATTGAGACACCCTTGACGCGGGAGGCTTTTGACCGGCCGGAAGTGATCCAGCCCTACTTTGCCGCCCTGCCACTCGGGCGCGGCGGGCAACCGGAAGAAGTGGCGCGGGCGATCGCCTTTCTCGCCTCGGACTGGGCCAGCTATGTGACCGGGGCGACGCTCTTCGTCGATGGCGGGCAGATGGCGGCGAAGTTTGGGACGTGGACGGAGGAAAAGGCGGAGTTTGCCGGCGGGCGGTGGCGGCTCAAGCCGGAGCCTTGATCTGGGGAGGAAAGTCAGGGCCGGCAGGCGATGAGTTCCGTACGGGAGCGGTAGCGCTCCTCGAGGCCCGTGCCGGCCAGGGAGAAGCGCAGCGGCGCGTAAGGCGCGAGCGGATCGGGGTCGAAGTGCTGCTTGCTGACAAAGAGGCAATCGAGGGCGAAGTCGCGCATCGTAGCCAGGGTATCGGCCGAGGGGTGGAAGACACCGGCGGCGTCGCGCGTATAAATGCGCCCGGTTAGGGGGAAGCGCAACGTGGGGCGGCCGGTCTGGAGAAACGTCGCGGGATCGTTCACCGTAAACAGGGTGGTGGTGAGCGGCAACTCGTGCCGGATGAAGGCGTAGGCGTCCCGCAAGCCGGGCTGGAAGCCGCGCTCCAAGGCGAACACGTCCGCGCCATTGGTCCGCCAGAGTTGCTCTCCGCGGCCCAGCACCGTGAGGGCAAGAAGCAGTAGTAGCAGGGAAATGGCGGCGGCAACCAGACGGTCAGCCAGACTTTTCCGGAAGGAGGCGCGCAGCAGCAGAAACAGGGCGCCGCATTCCCGGCCCAGGCCGGCGAGCACGAGCGGCAACACAGGCAGCAGCGTACGGGAATCGGGAGGGAAATACCAGAACAAGCCGAGCACGAGGGCGGCGATCGAGTACAGCGTATAGAGACGGAGAGGACCGGGGGAAAACAGGCGGCGGATGCCGCTCGCGGCGGCGACCAGGACGAGCAGCCGGACGGCGGCGCCCGTCACACCAGAGATGCCATCGACGAGTAAGAGCCGCGCCAGGGTATCGAGCAGCGGGGCGATTTGACTGCCCATGTGCGCGGGAAGTTGGGCCCAGGGTACAAGCGCAAATTGATAGCCGAGGTAATCGCAGTAGTACTTCGCGGCCAGGTTGGGCGCGGGAGCCCGCACCGAACCGGTCCAGGCAAACCAGGCGCCCGCGGCCAGGATCGCCGTCACGAGAATGGTAAACAGGGAGCGCCAGCGGCGGCATAGAGTCTGTTCGACACACTGCGCGGCCAGCAGCGGCAAGGCAGCCGTACGGAACACGAAGGCCAGAACCGCCGTCGCCAGCGAGGCCGGCCCGGGAAAGGTGAGCAGGGAGAGCGTCAGCAGGGCTGCACCAGGCAGGTCGCTCATCAGCCGCGTGGCGGCTAGTTGCGATTCAGGATGGAGAACCGTGGCGGCGGCCCAGGCGAGCGATATCGCCGGAGTCCAGCCCAGGCGGAGGCCGAGTTGATAGAGCGCGTAAGCCCAAACCGGCAGCCAGAGCCAGGTGAGCAACAAGGCCCAGGGTAGGACGGTATCGAGATCAGAACCGATCCGCCAAGCGAGGGAAAGATAGAGCGGATAGCCGGGCGGATATTTCGTCTGGGCTGGACGCGACGGGAGGCTGCCAATCCGGTAGCCGTCTCCGGCAGCCAAGCCGCGGGCCGCCTCCAGGTAAACACCGTCGTCGTGAAAGCTGCCCAAGTGGGGCAGATCCCGCCCGAGCCACGCCAGCCAGCCCGCCGGCAGCAGGGCCAAGCAGAACAAGACAATCAGGATGGGCCGGCTCACGGGGGAAGATCGGCCAGATGCCCGGCCTTCTTTAGCGCCGGTGCGTTGCGAGCGAAGCGCCGTTGCCTAAATCATTACCTTATATTACAATCGCAATCTATTCATTTATATAGCTTTATTTCTCACCTTCAGTGGCACACGTAAATCGACACGAGCAAATTTATATAGCGAACAAAAAGCGAAAATGATATAAGGGAGGCATGCGGTTTGCGAGTTTGCGGAATCACTCTTACTATTCGTTGCTAGACGCTACGATGTCGCCTGAAGAGCTGGTGGCGGAGGCGGTGAGGCTGGGCTATGGCGCGGTGGCGCTGACCGACAGCGAGACGCTGGGGGGGGCGGTACGGTTCTGGAAGGCGGCGCGGGCGGCGAGGCTGCATGCCGTGATTGGGGCGGAAGTACGGGCCGGGGACCAGGGGCGGGTGACGCTGCTGGTGGAGAATGCCGAGGGGTACCGGAATTTGTGCCGGCTATTGAGCGTGCGGGCGCGCCGTCATACGCGGTTTCAGGATGAGGCGGCGCTTGGGGTGGAAGATCTGGCACGGCATGCGCGGGGGCTGATCTGCCTGACGGGGACCGACGGAGATCCGAATTGTGATTTGTATCGAGAAATTTACGGACGAAACCTCGCCTTTGCATTGAGCTTTCATAACGAAGAGGACCGGCGGCGTTCGCGGATCTTGTTGAATGGGGCGCGGCGGTTGCGGGTGCCAACCGTGTTGGCGCAGGATGTCCATCACGGCCAGCGTGACGAGGGGGAGGCGTTGCGCTGGGAGGTGCTGGCGAGTATGCGGACGCTGACGCTGATGGGGCAGGAACATGCCGCGAAGCGGCCGCCAGGGCAATATCATTTACCGCGGCGGGAGGAGATCGAGCGGGAGATGAAAGAATTGCGGCAAACGATTGATAACACGTGGGCTGTAGCGGAACGGTGTCAGTTTGATTTCACGCTTGGGGATTTGTGTTTCCCGCGCTATGAGAGCCCGCGGCCGGCGATGGAGGAACTGCGGGCGCTGGCGGAGGCGGGGCTGGGGTGGCGCTATGGCGACCAGCTGCCAGAGGGGGCGCGGGAGCGATTGGAGCATGAGCTGAGCGTCATTGCGGATGTGGGGTATGCGGAGTATTTTTTGATCTTCGCCGACATTGTGCGCTGGGCGAATGGGCGGGGGATTGCGACGCTGGCCCGCGGCTCAGCGGCCGGTAGCCTGGTCTGTTATGTACTGGGCATCGGCAATATTTGCCCGTTCCGGTTTGGGCTTTGTTTTGAACGATTTTTGAATCGCGAACGCATGCAGTTCCAGAAGTTGGCCGACATCGATCTCGACCTGCCCTGGGACCGGCGGGAGGAAGTGGTGCGCTACGTCTTCAGCCGTTATGGGGAAGAGCATGTGGCGATGATTGGGGCTTACAACACGTTTCAAGGGCGGGCGGCGATCGCCGATATCGCCAAGGTGTATGGGATACCGGAGCGGGAGGTGAGGCGCTTTACCGGGCGCATTCCATACTTTTCTGGGGACGCCCTGCGGGCCGTGGAGATGAATCCGGAGTGCGCGCACTTGCCGGTGCGGGAAGAGCCCTACCGGACGATACTGGGCATGGCGGGGCGCTTGGATGGAATTCCGCGCCACCGTACAATGCACCCCTGCGGCCTGGTGATCGGAGCCGAGGCCATTGCCGACCGCATGCCGCTGTTCCGGAGCGCGAAGAATCTGTTGACGACCCACTATGCGATGGACGATGTGGAGGATCTGGGGTTATTGAAGATGGATCTGCTGGGGCAGGCGGGCTTGAGCGTGTTGCGCGAGGCGCGGGACAACATTCGCCTCAACCGGGGGGTGGAGGCCGAGCCGGTAGACGAGAAAGACGAGACCACCTGGGAGAAGATCTCGCAGGGGGAGACGCGCGGGGTGTTTCATATCGAAAGCCCGAACATGGTGAATCTGCTGGTGCTGTCGAATTGCCGGGATATCGGGTGCCTGACGGCGATTGAATCGGTGATCCGGCCGGGGGCGGCCAATGAGGGGCGCAAGGCGATGTTTGCGCGGCGGCATCAGGGGCTCGAGGAGGTGACCTACGCGCATCCGTCACTCGAGCCGTTGCTCCAGGATACCTACGGTCTGCTGGTGTATGAGGAGCACATTCTGCTGGTGGCGAATGGCTTCGCGGGGATGAGTTGGGGGCGGGCCGATACGCTGCGGCGGCTGCTGGTCAAGAACCGGGATGCGGAGCGGATCGAGGCAATGGGGGAGGAGTTTCGCGCCGCGGCGCGCCAACGGGGCCATGGCGAGGGAGACATTGAGCGGGTGTGGGGGATGCTGCGGGAGTTTGCCGGCTACATGTTCAATAAGGCCCATTCCGCCGCATATGCCGTGGAGGCCTTTGAGGGGGCATTTTTGAAGATGCGGTATCCGGTGGAGTTCCTGGCGGCGGTGCTGACCTGCCGGCGGGGATTTTATGCCCCGATTGTGTATGTGCTCGAGGCCTTGCGCCAGGGAGCGCGCTTTCTCGGCCCGTGTATCGGGCATAGCGATGCGGAGAAGTTTCTGGTCGAGGGTGATACGATCCGGCTGCCGCTCAACCAGATCCAGGGCCTGGGCGAGGAGGTGATCCACAAGATCACGGCCGGGCGGCCCTTCGTCGACGTGGGGGATTTTTACCGGCGTGTGCAGCCGGGGCAGGCCGAGTGGTTGAGTTTGCTCAAAACCGGGGCGCTCGATGGCTGGGGCGAGCCGCGCGGCAAGCTGTTCTGGCGGCTGTCGCGGATGAGCTTGCGGGGGGGAGGGCAGGCCGACCCGCTGTTCGCGGCCGAAGAGCCGGACTTCGGGGGCGGGGCCAATGTGAAGTGGGAGGCGGAGTTATTGGGTTTTCCCGTGACCGTGCATCCGCTCGATTACGCGGCGCCCGGGATGGACTGGGGACGCTGCGTGAGCGCGCGCGATTTGCGCGAGAAGCCGGAGAAGTATTTTGGCAAGCGGGTGACGGTGGCGGGGATGATCGTGGCCGACCGGATTCATCCCACCGGCCGGGGACCGATGAAGTTTTTGACTCTCGCGGACCAGACCGGCTTCCTCGAGGTGAGCCTGTTCGCGGATGTCTATCAGCAGTATGGACATTTGACAGCGCGGCCGGTGGTGGTGGTGGAGGCCCTGGCCGAGCCGTTCGACAACCGCCGCGGGGTGCAACTGAATGGCCAGCGGGTGCGGGTCAACGGCGCGGAGAGCGCCCGCCCGTCCGAGCGAGAGAAGGCCGCTCCGGCGGCGGAACCAGACCGGAGATGGCGTGGATGAGGGGAATCACCTGGAGCAGGTGGTGCCGGGGCAAGACGCACGATTCGAGAGGATATTGATCCATCCCGCGCCGGAAGCTTAGCCTGAAATCATGCCGGCCCCATACTCACGCCTTTTGATTCCCAAGGCGATTCTTGTGTTCTTTCAGCTGATTTGTGGCAGCGATGCGGCTACCCCGCCCGACAACGTCGAAATGGCGAGTATTTACACAGCGGACCAGAAAGATAGAGGATCCTCCCTCGAAAAAGTAAATTGGACTGTCGTTACTCCTCGCGATGCAATTCGTAGAAAGCGCGTGCGGGAAATGATCGCCCAAGGAGCCCTGAGGACAGGAAAGGATTATGAGCGCGCGGCCTATGTATTCCAGCATGGAGAGACGCCAGAGGATATCTTGTTGGCACACGTGCTTGCGATCACGGCACTGGGCAAGGGGAATCAAAAGGCGCGTTGGTTGTCAGCTGCAACGCTGGATCGATACCTACATCGGCAGAAACAGCCCCAGGTCTTCGGCACGCAATTTGTGAATCGTGACGAGAGCAAACAAGAGGGTTGGACCATGGAGCCCTACAACCGTGAGTTGCTGGCCCCGAGTCTTCTTGAAGCGAACTGTGTACCCGATCGGGAACATCAGACAAGGATGCTCGAAGCCGTCAGAAGAGGCGAGGAGCCGGCTGCGCCAAAACGAAAGCCCTGCTCCGGCACAGTGCGATGATCCCACCAAGCTTCAAGATTAATCGTGTCAGGCGCCCGGACAATTTCAATTGAAACCGATCAGCGATTTCACGCCAAACCGATCAGGGAACAAATTGAATGAAAAGAATGATCGGAATCAGATGAAATGCGAAAGTCCAGCCGGCCTCCAGCATTGTTGTTTAGCCTCTTGCGGCAGACGTCGCGCATGGCACTTCTTATCGAGATCGAGTGGTGAATTGGGCGGTGAGAGTAAACGAAGCGCCGATGCTGGCGTGAAGGGAGTGTTCCGGGCCATGCTCGAACTGCGGGTTCGCCGGGACCTACCGCTGACTCGTTCGGCCCACACACAGTTGGACCGTCCGTGGATTGGTCATCAGACACGGCGGAACCAGGAAACCAAGGCCCGCCAGGCCCTCCTCGCCCAAGATCCCGGTCTCCGATTCGAACCCATCCCCGAGGCTCCCCCCTCCCCAGAAAATCTTGCCCAATCCCGATTTCATACCCAACCCGTTCACTCCGAAACCGGCCTCGCCGACGTCTTCGCCCTCGCTCATGCCCCCTCGCCGAACGCCTCTATTACTGCTAAAAGCTAGCTCCACCTCCGCCCCGCCAATTCTCCTCACCACCCCGACGCCTTCGCCGACCCCATCGACGAAACGCAACTCCCTGCGCACTCCAAACACAAACACCAAATTCGACCCAATTCCCCGCCTCGGAGCAATCTCGCCAACATGCTTGACGATCCCTGGCTTTAGTGAAAAAATTCACCCACACATGAAGATCTTTTTCACGTTGCTTCTCGCGTCCCTGGCGTATGCACAAACCGAACGCGGTCAGATTTCGGGTGTTATCTCCGACGCCTCTGGCGCCGCCGTCGCCGCCGCCCAGATCCGTATCGTCAATAAAGCCACAAATACGCCCCTGGCCGTTGGCTCCGGGGCCACCGGCGATTACACCGCCGCCAACCTTCCTCCCGGCAATTACCGCATCGAGGTCACCGCCCCCGGCTTTAAGAAATTCCTCCAGGACAACATCACGCTCAACGCCTCGGCCACCGTTCGAATTGACGCCACCCTCCAACTCGGCCAAGTCAGCGAAACGATCGAAGTCACAAGCGCCGTCGCCCAGGTCCAAACCGAAAATGCCCGCGTGTCCACCGCCGTCTCCAACAAGATGGTCGACGAGCTCCCTCTCGTCGTAGGCGGTGAAATGCGCAATCCCTTCGGGCTCGTCGCCATCGCGCCCGAAGCCAAAGGCAGCGGGACCCGCCTGAGCCTTGGCGGCGGGCAGGCCCGCGCCTGGAATGCCACTCTCGACGGCCTCTCCATCGCCACCAATCGCGCTGCCGACGCGACCGAAATCGCCTACACTGCCCCCTCCCTCGACGCTATCACCGAGTTCACCGTCGATACCAACGGCTTTAAGGCCGAATACGGCCAAGCCGGCGGCGGAGTCATGACCTTCGTCTCGAAATCCGGCACCAATGACTTCCATGGCAATGCCTTCGAGTTCCTCCGCAACGACGCCATGGACGCCCGCGGCTTCTTCGCCCCGCGCCGCGCAGTCTATAAACAACACGATTTCGGCGGCACCTTCGGCGGCCCCGTCATCATCCCAAAACTCTATAACGGCCGCAACAAAACCTTCTTCTTCGCCTCCTATGAAGGCTTCCGCAACCGCGTCGGCTCCACCGATGCGTTCTTCTCCGTTCCCGCCCCGGAAATGTTCAACGGCGACTTCTCCAACCTTGTCGACGCCTCCAATCGCCGCCTGCTCATCTACGATCCATCCACGACCACGCAAACCGGCACTACCTTCTCCCGCCAACCCTTCCCCAATAACCAGATCCCCCCAAGCCGCTTCTCCACTTTCGCCCGCCAGGTGCTCCCCTTCGCTTCCCCTGTCAAGCCCAACGTCGCCGGCATCACCCCCGGCAACATCAATTACATTCGCAACAATTACATCTCGCAGGGCGGCAGCCTCACCACTCCCACCAACAAGGGGTCCATCAAGGTCGACCAAAACCTCGGATCGAAACAACGCATCGGCTACTTCATGAACATCACCCGTTTCGAGAATACTCTAAGCAATTCGACGCCCGGGCTGCCTGAACCCCTCTGGTCCGGCCAAGTCTCGCAGTTCTATACCGAAGCCTACCGCGTCACCCACGACTACACGGCCACCCCCAATTTGCTCAACCACTTCGCCTTCGGCATCAACCAGTTCTATAAGAACTCCTTCTCTTCGTCCTCCGGCAAGGGTTGGAAAGACAAGATCTGCATGAAGAATGCCGTTGATTGCAACGATAACTTCCCCCGCCTCACCTTCAGTGAATTCTCCACGTGGGGCGCTGCCAGCTACAACGGCACCGAACAGCCGATGTACTCCATCAAGAACGACACCACCTGGATCAACGGCCGTCATACCTTTAAATTCGGCTACGCCTACGACGACCAGCGCGCCAATGGCTTTGGCCAGCAGGACATCATGGGCGCCGCCGGCTTCAGCTTCCTCGGTACCGGTGTCCCCGGCGTCACCACCTTCACCTCCGGATCCTCCTTCGCCAGCTTCCTGCTCGGCGAAGCGAACTCCGGCAATACCGAAACTATCCGCAAAGTCACCCAGTTCTACCGCTACCATGGCTTCTACTTTCAGGATGACTTCCGTATCAACCGCCGCCTCATCCTGAACTTCGGCCTCCGCTACGATAATACCCGCCCCCCCATCTCCGCCACCGACGCCTACTCCGACTTCACGCCAGACCGCCCCAATCCCGCCGTCAATGGCTTCCCCGGCGCCCTTCGCTTTGCCGGCACCGGCCAGGGCCGCGAAGGCGTCCGCTCCCTCGTCCCCTCCTGGAACGCCGGCTGGGGCCCCCGGCTCAGCATCGCTTACTCCCTGAACGACAAAACTACATTCCGCGCCGGCGCCGGCCGCAGCTTCTCCCGCGTCGCCGTCGTCGGCTCCAGCGGCCACTTCGCCGGCTTCATCGGCCAGTACTCCTTTGCTTCCCCCAACAACGGCGTCACTCCCGCCTTCCGCGTCGATGAAGGTCTCCCCGCCTATACCCTCCCCCCCCGCATCGATCCCAGCTTCCAAAACAACCAGACCGTCGATTATTGGAATGGCCTCGATGCGGTTCGCGCCCCGGAAAACATTACCTGGACCGCCAGCCTCCAGCGCCAACTCAACCAGAACACCGTTCTCGAAGTAGCCTACAACGCCAGCCTCGGCTCCCACCTCCCCACGGCTCTCCTGAACTTCAACCAGATCCCCACTTCCCTCTACAACGGCCTCGTCGACCGCTTCGGCGCCGTCCAGGCGAACAACATCCTCCGCGCCCAGATCGGCACCGCACTCCCCAACGAAGCCGGCATCCGCGCCCCCTATGCCAACTTCACCAATCCTGCCGTCCAGCTCAATCGCACCGCCGGCCAGGCTCTCCGCCCCTTCCCCCAATACCTTAATATCCAAACCGGCCAGCGCGAAGGCGACAAGAGCGGCCATTCCACCTACCACGCCATGGTCATCAAAGTCGATCGTAGGTACAGCAACGGTCTCACTTTCAACTGGTCCTACGCTCTTTCAAAACTTCTTACCGATTCCGATTCCTACGGCGTCGAAGGCTCCGCCTCCCAGGACCACTTCAACCGCCGCCTCGAAAAATCCATCGGCCGCGATGACCAAACCCACGCCCTCAAACTCAACACCATCTATGAACTCCCCTTCGGCAAAGGCCGCCGCTTCGCCCTCACCAACCCCGTCGTCAATGCCCTTGCCGGCGGCTGGCGCATCGGCATGATCCAGAGCTATGTCCGCGGCTTTCCGATCGGCATCTCCCGCAATAATCCCCTTGTTATCTTCAATGGCACCACCCGGCCCACGATCTCCTCCTATGACGGCTGGCAGCCCGCCTGGAAAGGTGACGGCTTCGACCCCGCTGTGGACCGCCGCCTCGATCGCGCCGCCTTCCCCGCCCAACCCATCGGCTTCGGCAACGCTACGCGCTTCAATCCCCGCCTACGCGAGTTCCCCAACCTCAACGAGAATATTTCCCTCGGCAAGACCTTCCAACTCAAGGAACGCTTCCGCATCGACTTCCGCGCGGAAGCCTTCAACCTGTTTAACCGTACCCGCTTCGGCAACGGCTCCACCAACCTCGACGCCAATAACTTCGGCGTCGTCGTCGACCAGACCAACACTCAGCGCCAGATGCAAATGGCGCTCAAACTTTACTGGTAGAACTCTGCGGGCTTTGAATACCATCCAAATTATGCACAGCAAGCGTAGCCTGACCGCTACGCTTTGTGCCCCCCGTCACGCAGTCCCCTCCAGCAGCTTCCCTGACCGCTTTTCCGCGGTGAAATATTGAACCCAAATTATGCACAGCAAGCGCAGCCTGACCGCTACGCTTTGTCGCAACAGCGCATCCGCCATCGGCATCCGGTGATTGTGCCAGTAACTTAGTCTTCGATATCTCTCCTTTCGGTCCCGTTTGGCGCCGGGCCATCGCGCCGTGCATAGACTTCCATGCGCGCAGCGGCGTGTGGATCACCGGCGCGAAGCCAGGGAGGCTTCTTTCAATGGCCCGCCATCGCACCATCAGTTGGTCGAAGCGATTGCGTTCCTGATACTGGGCCCCAAAATGGATTTCGCTTTGCCCGCCGTGACGCGTTATCCCGGCGGCCAGATACAGCAGGCGCAAGCGATTCGTGGCAACAGTCCGATGCGTCAACTCGGGTACGGTGAGCGACTCTTCGCGCTCAAACAGCGCCAGCCAGCAATT
>JAINDK010000135.1 GCA_019931185.1 Bryobacter sp. CoA8 C33 | reverse complement strand
CAATTCCGGGGCGGCACGAAAACCATTCGCGTTCCCGCAGGAATCTTTGTTCGCGTTGGCCCAGGAATCGTGTTCGCCTTCACCCAGGAACGATTTTCGCCTTCACCCAGGAATCCTGTTCGTTTTGGGCCGGAATCCCCATTCAGTTCCTGTTCGTCCTTCATTGCGTAGTGGCGATCCTTGTCAACGCCGAAGTATGTTTCCCAATAGAGCCCAGTAGAAATATTGTCGTCATCGAGGTCTGGGTCCGCGATCAGCGATTCGACCTTTCCATAGTTAGCCGTCATCTCACGTGTTAGATGTCCAATCCGAGCGCGGAGGCCTACCAGTGCATCTTGCTCAGCCCAGATCACCGTGATTACGGACTTAGCGGCGTATTCGATTTCGTCAAGATAGGTGCTCATGTTCATAGGCAGGTCTCACAAAGTCTCTCCTTCATTAGATTACGATCCGCTCAACTTCATCGAGCGAAACCTCATCGTCTCGCCGATCGTAGAGGCCCGTTGTCCGGGCCGACTCGTGCCCAGCGATCTGCTGTGCAACCTCAACCTTCCCGCCGTTCTTTAAGTATGTCGTGATCCCTGTTGCCCGGAAGGTGTGGTTGCATGTCGAGGCCGAGAGCCCGGCAGCGACGGCCCGGCGCTTCACCATGCGTAGTGCGTCTGTCCGGTGGAGCTGGCGTTCAGAGAGCGTGAGCTTTCGGTCGAGCGTACGAAAGAGGGGAGACTTCTTCTCGTTCCAGATCCCCGCCGCCTCCATGTAGGCATCAAGATATTCTTCGGCGCTATGGTGCGCAAAGACCTCGTTATACTTGCCGCCCTTTTCCATGAAGCGAAATTTCCAGCGTTTCCCGGCTTGAACGTAGTCTTCGACTTTCATCGAGACCGCAGCAGAGATCCGAGCAAAACTGAAGACCATAACGGCGATCAACGCCCGGTCGCGCAAATCCACAAGCCGTGGCTCCAGAGGTTCTCCATTCTTGTCCCTCGGCATAATTGAATCAAGAAGCGTTCGCGCCTCCTCAGCCGTGAGGACCGGCGTTTTTCCACGCTTGATGGAATACTTCGGACCACGGACGGAGCTTGCCGGGTTCATCTGCAGCACGCCGCCGGTCACTAGGTAGTCGAAGAGCATCCTGATCGCGGCCAGGTGTTGCTTCACGGAAGGCTTCGAGTAGCCGCGCTCACTGCCAAGGATTTCAATATACCCGGCGACGATCACGGGATTCAGTTGTTCAAGCTGGAGTCCGCGATCCTCACACCAATGGCAGAACTCCCGAACGGCCCGGCCGTACGAAACGCGCGTGTTCGGGTTTCGGATGTTCGCGGTGAAAAACTCAATGAAGCGAAACGATGCTCGCTCACCGGCAGCCGAGATGATCGCCGGCAGACCGGCGAATCCCAGGCTGCCAAGTTCTTGCTGTTTTCTGAGGATCATCTTTCCCGTCATGCGGTCCTCCCAAGTTTTGTCAGTGCCCTTGCAAAATTGTCCAGCAGGTTGCTGGACAATTCCGGCACTCAGCTACCGATCCATAGTACGTATCATAACGTCCTTTATGCTACATAGTCTAGGTAGAATCAGGGAGGGGCAATCGGCGCAGTTGGTTGCGGAGACGGTGGTGGCGACCCGTCCCTCCTTGCTTGTTCGGGATAGCAAGGGAACGATTTACTTTTCGGCGTGGAGAGGCAGCGAAATTTTCCGTTTTCGGGATGGGGAGGAGCCGGTCTTGTTCGCGCGGGTATTGGAGCCTTTAGCTGGTTTGGCGTTGCGCGACGATGAATTGGTGGTGTCGACCAGCGGGGCGACGAGGCTTTGGACCGTGGATGGAACGGGAAAGGCGCAGGCGCTGACACTGGTGGGATCGACGACTGTGCTTTTGCCTGAGTTTCAAATCACGACGCTCGGGAATGGAGAGATTGGCGCAATCGCGTTTGGGGAGTTCTGGAGAATAAACCGGCAAAACGAGCTTTCGCGGAGTGCGTTGGACCGGTATGGCAATGCGGCGGCAAGGCAAGGGTGTCCGTACCCGATGATGAACAGCGCGATGGTAAGGGAAGCGGATGGTGCGATTTGGTTTCGAAGCTCAAGGGGACTTTGCCGGCGTGATGCAACCGGCACGATCTGGTTTCTCGAAGGACGGCAAACGAATACGGAACAGGGAGGAGAAACAGGCGGGAGTGGTGTGTCGCCGATTCTTTGGGTGGGGGGGATGACGCTGGATGAGAAAGGGCGGCTGCTGGTTTCCGATACGGAAAGAACGAGCGTGAGGCAGTTGGAGCTAGTACGGGAAGGAGCGCCTTATTCCTTGCAGCCAAGGGAATTGGCGGTGAGAGGAGCTGGGGGAAGTTTGGCAACGCTGGACTTGGCGATTGCGCGCGGCGGATTGGTGAGCATTTATGGCAGCCAGTTTGCGCCGGCGGGAACGGCGCGGGGAGTGGGAAGAGGTGATCTGGTGGGCGGTAAATTGCCGACCAAGCTGGCCGGGACCTGTGTGAGAGTGGAGGGTGAACTGGCGCCACTGACGTTTGTGGGGACAAACCAGATTAATGCGCAGGTGCCGAATCTGTCACCGATGGGGACGACGTGGGTGACCGTGGTGGCCAATTGCGGGGAGGCGGAGGAATTGGAGGGAGCGGGCGTGGCCGCCAATGTGCGAGGCAGCGCACCGGAGTTTCTCTACTGGGTGAATCGCGGGGCGGGAAACAATCCGGTAGTGGCGGTGGAGGCGGCGACGGGGGCATTGCTGGGGCCAGCGAATCTGATACCGGGAGCGAGTTTTCGGGCGGCGCGCAGCGGGGAAGTGATCACGGTGTATGGGGTGGGGTTTGGGGCGACGACGCCGAATCCGGAATCGGGAGCGGCGGTGAGTGGCCCGGCGCCGACCAGCGAGAGAGTGTTTCTTTACCTGGGGGAGAACTTAGTGGAGGCGGGAAATGTGCTTTACGCGGGGGCTTCGCCGGGGATTGTCGGCCTTTACCAGGTGAACTTCAGGATCCCGAGCGTGGGGAATGGGGAACAGAAATTGCGGATCCGGGTGGGAAGCGATTTTAGCCCGGGAGACGGGTATTTGTGGATACAGAATCCGGCTCCGTGATGGGGCGGGGGGTGAGCCGGTGTGGGATCTGCCGGGGGCAGCGAGAGGGGCGGATTAGAAGCCGGGGAGGCGTTGGGGGAGGGGGTTGGGGGCCTGGGGGAAGAGGTGGCGGAGGCGCCAGGTGGCGAGGGAGAGGGCCATGACGAGGTCGGCGTGATGGGGGTGGGAGGAGCCGGGGGCGACGGTGATGCCGGTGTGGCCGGTGTGGGTGTTGTTGGTGTAGCGGAGGCTGCGGAACTGTTCACGGAGTTCGTCGCGGAGGGGGAGGCCGGGAGTGAGGTGGAGTTGACGGGATTCGATGGAGTGGATGAGGTTCTGGATGAGGTCGAGTTTGGGGATGGCTTCGATGGTGACGGGGAGGGTGGGGTGTTGGGATTGGGAATGGGACTGGCCGCCGGTGAAGACGATGCCGGCGAGGTGGGCGGTGGGGGCGAGCTCGGCGTGGAGGATTTCGAGGGTGGGGCGGCCGAGGCCGGTAGCGTCGGCGACGAGGGTGATGGGGGTTTGCGGGTGGGAGGCGAGGAAAGCCAGCATATGGGCGTGGATTTGTTGGGCGAGCTGGCGGTAGGCCATGCCGAGGGGGAAGATGCGGGCGTCGGAGAGGAGCCAGTGGCGGTGGCGGGGGTGAGTGGGGTCGTACCAGGTGTGGGGGGAATGGATGGATTCGACGGCGGTGAGGAGAGTGAGGGCGGAGGGGTCGCCGGTTTGTCCGAGGTCGAGGCCGTAGACGGCGTGGTGGGTGAGGAGGCGGGTCATTTGGCGTCACCGTAGGGGGAAGAGAGGAAGTGGGGGCGGGAGAAGAATTCGTCGAGGAGTTCGGTGGGGAAGACGGCGCGCTGGTGGGAGAGGAAGGAGCACATATATTCCTGGTCGAAGACGGCGCGGGTGAGGGTGGCGCGTTCTTCGTTGAGGAAGGCGGGGGAGATGCGGGGGCAATCGGTGGCGGGCACGGAGATGCGGAGCCAGGATTGGGAGCTGTGCCAGGCGTGGTGGAAGAAGCCGGAGTCGCCATTGGGGGTGGAGAGGACGAGGAGGGAGGCATCGGGGGCGGCGGCGAGGAAGGGGCGGACGGCGAAGTAGAGGGGATCGGGGACCCAGGCGGCTTCGTCGATGATGAGGAGGGAGACGCGGGAGAAGCCGCGGATGTTGTCGCGTTTGCCGGGGAGGGCGAGGATGCGGGAGCGATTGGGGAAGCGGAGGGAATGGCGGTGGGTGGAGTCGGCACGGAGGGTGAGGGAGGGGAGGCGGAGGGCGAGGGAATAGACTTTGGTGAGGAGTTCGGCGGACTGGCGCTGGGTGGGGGCGATGAGGATGGTTTCGGAGTGGGGGTGGTGGTAGGCGTGGTGGAGGGCGCGGAGGGCGGCGGTGGTGGACTTGCCCCATTGGCGGCAACAGTTGACGAGGACGCGGCGGTGGGCGGAGTCGAGGACGCGGGACTGGAGGGGGTCGGGGTGGAAGTTGAGGGAGGAGACGGCCCAGAGGGCGGGCGCGGGGATGGTGGTGGTGGTTTTGCCGGAGGGCGTGGGGGCCGGGAGCGCCCGGTAGTTTGTGAGCTTTGGCATGATGGGAGTTTGGCAAGGGGGGAAAGGGAGTGGGGAGGGGGAGGCGGGAAGGTATTGAAAAGAAGGGAAATAAAGATCTGAAAGTTGTGGGAAGGGGGGCTTGCCGGGGGGAGGGAGGGGGAATAGACTCGAAGGGCAATGAAACAACTGACACGGCGGGAGACGATTGCGATGGGGGCAGCGATGGGCCAAGGGAAGGGGAGGCGTGGGGCGAAGCCGAATATCATTTTGGTTTTGGCGGATGATATGGGATTTTCGGATGCGGACTGTTATGGGGGAGAAATTGGGACGCCGACGTTGAACCGGTTGGCGGAGGGGGGGCTGCGATTTACGCAAATGTATTCGACGTCGCGGTGCTGGCCGTCGCGGAGTTGTTTGATGAGCGGCTATTATCCGCAGCAGGTGGGGCGGGACCCGCAGAACGGGATTTGGCCGAAGTGGGCGGGATTTACGGCGGAGTATTTGAAGGAAGGGGGTTACCGGGCGTATCACTCCGGTAAGTGGCATGTGCCGGGGAAGATGCCGGTGGGGGATGCGAAGTTTGACCGGTCTTACTATCAGCAGGGGCAGAATAGTTTCTTCAAGGCGACGGATCATTTGCGGGATGACCAAGCGCTGCCGGAGGCGAGGGTGGGGACGGGATACTATGCGACGCGGACGATTGCGGATTATGCGGTGGAGTTTCTCGAAGAGCATGAGGCGAAGCATGCGCGGCAGCCATACTTCTTGTATTTGTGTTTTACGGCGCCACACTTTCCACTGCAAGCGTTGCCGGATGACATTGCGCGGCAGCGGGGCAAGTATGACCGGGGGTGGGACTGGATGAGGGCGGAGCGGTATGCGCGGATGAAGCGAATGGGGATTGCGACGTGGCCCTTGCCGGGGCTGGACCGGGAGTATGTACCGGGTTGGAATCTGACGCGGGCGCAAATGAAGGAGGAAATCGATGCGGGAGAGGTAAGCCATGCGGTGCCGTGGGAGGAATTGACGGGGGTGGAGAAGGAGTTTCAGGCGCGGAAGATGGAGATACATGGGGCGATGGTGGCGCGGATGGATGCGGAGTTGGAGCGGGTGTTGGCGCAGGCGAAGCGAGCGGGGGATTGGGAAAACACGCTGGTGATTTTTTTGAGCGACAACGGGGCGAGCGCGGAGATTATGAACCGGGGGGACCGGCACGACCGGCGGGCGGCGCTGGGGTCGGCGGGGACGTATTTGTGTTTGGGGCCGGGGTTCAGCAGTGCGTGCAATACGCCGTTGCGGCTGCACAAGCATTGGAACCATGAGGGGGGAATCAGCTCACCGGCGATCTGGCATTGGCCGAAGGGGATCCGGGCACGGAATGAGTTGCGGCACAATGCGGCGCACTTTGTGGATATCGTGCCGACGCTGCTTGAGTTGGCGGGGGTGGAGGTGGGAGAAGAGCGGGAGGGGGTGGCACGGCCGCCGTTTCCGGGGCAGAGTTTGGCGGCGGTGTTTGAGCGGGATGGGAGTGTGAGTAAAGAGTTTATTTACTTTCGGCATGAGGGGAACCGGGCGTTGCGGCAGGGGAATTGGAAGGTGGTGCGGGCGGGGGAAGAGGGGGCATGGGAGCTGTATGACCTGCGGGAGGATCGTGGGGAGAGTAAAAATCTGGCCGGGCAGTTTCCTGGGAGGGTGAGGGAGATGACACGGCGGTGGGAGGAGTTGGACCGGCAATGGGTGGCGGACAATGTGAGGGGGAGGTAGGGGGGATCTGGTTCAGGTCGCATTGACGATTGTGGTAAATGATTTAGTATGTTTCCTGAGTAATAGGAAATTCGGGAGGGGCTTATGGTTGAGTTTCTTTATCAACCTAAAAAAAGCAGTTGGAACCTCATCCCGCCTCTGGCATCAGCTTGTCGCGCCCCCGCTGAGCCGTAAAATCCCGAAAGATCCAGCGCAGCATTTCAGGCCATCGCTGGTCTTTGGCTAACTGCTCCGCAAATAACGT
>JAINDK010000119.1 GCA_019931185.1 Bryobacter sp. CoA8 C33 | reverse complement strand
TCATTTCCGTCAAACGTATTCGTCTGCGCCGCGATCCCCGCCAGCGTCGAAGTCAGCGAAAGCCGATTGCCCACCGGGTCCAGCCCATAGGCAAGCGCCCCATTCTGCGCCGAGTTCGCATTCCCCGTGATCGACTCATTCAGCAACCGGTAGATCGAGTCATATCGGGCATGATCAAACCATAGCCCCGAGGCGCCGCCGCCCGCCGCCAGCTTGTTGGCCGCAACTTGCGACGGCGCGGTCCTTTGGGATCTACTAATGCTCACCGGGCTAGGGACGAGGTGTGAAGAACCGAAATCCATGCGAGGAGGGCAGGGCCGAACATCTCGGGGCCGCTCGAGTGCAGCTATGGGCCATGAGCCCGCCGTCGTAATTGACCGCCCCTCCGGTCCACCCGGTTGAGCCAAGAGCTCGGATAGGTAGGTGCCGTTTTGCCCTTTGCTTCTTCTTCCTTGTTCCCGCAAGGAAATCCAGCCAGTCTGGAGCGCGTTGGTCTTTGCGCCGAGACCACCCGGCCTGCTCTCCCGCATCTTTTTGGAGTGAATCCAGTACGCCATTTGCCGCCTTTGATCTCCACAAAAAAGAAGTGGAGGCCGTCATCCTTTCCGGCCTCGGCGAAGTAACTCACCGCGAGCGCTTCCCCACCACCCGCGACGCCCTGCTCGACTTCGCCAAACGCCAACTAACTCCCACCACCCATCTCGCCCTCGAGGCCACCACCAACACCTGGCCCGTCGTCGAACTCCTCCGCCCCTACGTGCTCTCCATCACCGTTTCCAACCCGATGAAGACCCGCGCCATCGCCGAGGCCAAGATCAAGACCGACAAAGTCGACGCCCTCATCCTCGCCAACTTACTCCGTCTTAACTATCTCCCCGCCGTCTGGTGTCCCGACGCCCAAACCCAGGCCCTCCGCCGCCTCGCCACCGAGCGCACCATGCTCGTCAACGACCGCACCCGCATCAAAAACCGCATCCACTCCATCCTCCACCAGCGCCTCATCCACGCCCCCGATGCCAACTCCACTCCTGAATCCGCTCCCCGCCTCTTGCTTCTTGACATCTCCCAACTTCAGCAAACCCGCCAGGGTCACCTCAAGAGGGGGTTGCTCTTACGCTTTCCGTTTGAGATGAAAACCGCTATGGCGCGCCGATTTTAGGCAATCCAAACAGCCTCAGTGCTAGCCTTGATTATACGCCGCTAACATGACCAGGAGAGAATACTTGACGTG
Organism: Bryobacter sp. CoA8 C33; assembly: GCA_019931185.1. GTDB lineage: Bacteria > Acidobacteriota > Terriglobia > Bryobacterales > Bryobacteraceae > Bryobacter. The sequence continues at coordinate 17,522 of JAINDK010000119.1, read as the reverse complement.
GTGTACTCGCCCAAGGCTGTCAAGATCACGATTGTTGTTCCTTTGTACAACAAAGCCGCTACCATCCAGCGTTCCCTGGCCTCCATCCAGGCCCAGACAGAATCCTCTTGGGAGGCCATTATCGTGGACGATGGTTCCACTGACTCCAGTGCTCAGCAAGTGGAAGCATTTCTGGAAAACTGTGGAGATTCCCGATTCAGGTTTATCAGGCAGGACAATCAGGGGCCAGGTGCTGCACGAAATAGGGGGTTAATTGAGGCGCGCAGCCCACTGATTGCACTTCTCGATTCCGATGATGACTGGCTGCCGCATTACCTTGAACGTGGGTTGGCCAAGCTAGAATCATCCGACTCATCCGTTGCCCTTCATGTACAAGGATGGTTTGATCAACCCGGGGGAAAATCTTGTATTCCCACCATGCGTGACTTGGGTATCGAAGACGGAGTACATGTCTTGTCGGCGTCTACTTCACCGGTTTTCCTGGTGGCGTTGATGGCACTTTTCTGGCCATGTACAACCATGGTGCGACGCGATCTTGCGATCCACTATGGTGGCTTTCGCGAGCAACGCTGCCTTTATGCCGAAGATGTGCATCTCTGGCTCAAGATCGCCTTAAACCATCCGTTTTCGATTGATCTGTGTGAGGCCGCCAACTTCCGGCGCGACGCATCGAACCTAAGTGGCAACTACCGGGGGGTACGCCCCATCGAGCCATTCCTGCTTGATCCTGAAGATGTCCGCCGTCACTGCCCAGAGCAGCTGCGACCGCTACTGGAGGACTTTCTCACCATACGCGCCCTAAAAACCGCTTGTGTGCTTTCCTATTGGGGGCAATGGCGAGAAGCTGTGCAGTTAAGGCAACGTTTTCTTTCTCCTCGGGCGGCTCATCTGCCATGGTTTTACCGTTCTTTGCTTGCCGCCAGCCCGCTCGGCGCACTCGTTGGGAAGTTTTTGCGGGGGATACGATGAGATCCATTCGCGTACTTGCCCTCATGGAGGCCACCTTCATCACCGGGCCCGCCAAGAACCTGCTTCAATACGCCGAATTCGGCTCTCGTAGCCAACCCTCCGTGAAAATGCACGTCGCCACAATCCGCCGTTTCACGGATCCACCGATTCGCTAAATCAGCACGGCTGTTCAGGATCAAAAACTCCCCCTTTCGATTCTGATGGAAAATCATGCATTTGATCCCGCGCTGTTAGGAAGGTTAAGGGCGTTGGCGAAGGAATTGCAGCCAGATATATTTAAAACCCACAATGTCAAATCGAATTTTCTCACTGCATTGGCTGGCATCCACCGGCTCTTTCCTTGGGTTGGCTGGCTGGCACCATGGCTACACCCAGCCCACACGCAAACAACACCTCTAGGAACTTGTTGAAAAACTCCCTGTTTCGAAAAGCGGCCTCACGAGTTGAAAATTCTTGGCCCACAAACGGCCCAGAATCGATCGGCAGCGGGCTGGCAATGGTTTGCTGACCCCCGTGAAAGGGTTGAAATCGGCAAGAGGGGATTTTTTCAACAAGTTCCTAGCCGCGACTCATTCTCCTTCGCGAATAACTTGGCGGAGAACTCGATGCGCGGCGTGGCGCTGGGGAGAAAGAACTGGATCCACGTAGGGAGTCCGGAGGCCGGGCCAAAGGTGGCCGCGATCCAGAGTGTGATCGAAAGTGCGAAACGGCTTGGCCTGCCGGTGCGGGAATACTTGCTCGAAGTGCTGCCCGGAATGGCGGGCCGGAAGGTGAGCGCGGCGCCGGCAATGACTCCGCAAGCCTGGGCGGAAAGCAGAAAACACGGGTAGGCGTCAAGGATGGGGTTGAAGCGACGCTTACCCGCTTTCGTCGTGTTCCGGTAAAACTCCGGCAGCCCATAGGCCGCCTCATCGAGCAATGGCCCCGCCGTGTGCTCTTCCTTGTACCATCGCCGGTAGTTCTCCACCGTCCGCAGCCGGAACGCCCCCGATCAATCCACCACCTTCGCCCCCGCCGCCAAAAACACCGGCGTCGTCGCCAGCAACACCACGTTCAGACCCTGCTCCCGCACTGTCTCGCCCGTCAACAGAGGCCCCGCTACCCCCTCCGGGCGGTGCTCCAGCGCCACCCCCTCCACATACCGGTGCCGCCGCATTCTCTGCAACAGTTCTTGACTCGAATACCCGCGAAATCCAACGACGCCCGCTCGGACCGACTTGCTTGTTTACATGTTTTTCTATTCAGCCTTCATCAATAGCTATCTTATTGCCCCGGTTGCCTCTTCGCCATCCTGCCACACCCGGCCCGCTCTCGATCTCGACCCATGCGGCAATCCACTCCGCACCGCCCCGGCATCGCCACATCGCTGAAAATCCACCAGCATCTCCAGCACCTTGGCTTTCGCTGGCCAATCCCTCTCTACCCGAACCCAACCTTTCCCCAGCCCGGCGCGACGTGCATTCAGCAACCTTCGCACAAACTTCGACTTCCGGGGACGCCACCACTACGCACTAGAAAACAGCCACTCCTATCCTTTCCTGCTCCCGTGGCCGCAAAGCCCGCGACCACCTCTTTATCTCACCGCCCCACTTCGTTCCCAAGCACCCGTTGCAGTGTATATTTCATATCAATCTTGATCGATTGCCGCGGCTTGCCATCCTCCCCGAGCAATTCGTAGAGAAACAACTGCCCCCCCGCAGGCGCCGTCTGTTGCGGGTACACGCCCACTAGTCGCCAGCGGTCCTTACGCTTCTCGAGCAACTCGGCTAGCAGACGATGATGCGGCATATCCATCACCCCTTTGGTCGTGTCGTACACCAGCAACTTCACGGGAATCGATTCGAAAAACCGCTCCATCTCGTCCGTATCCTTGTATAGCAACTCGTACCGGTCCAGGTTCCAACGGCTGCGGCTCAGCATCTTGGTCGCTCGCAACACATACCGTCCGGGACGCGCCTCAAGTGGCGCAATCTCACTGATCATCATCCCCTCACCCATGTTTTCGCTCGAGACCAGCACCACGGCATCACGCAAGGTGGGGTCTGCCGTAATCCGTCTTGCCACTTCACCATAGCCAACTGGCGGACGCTGGATAACCCGCGGCGTGGTTACCAGATATAGAAATCCCACTAACCCCACAGCCGCATAGCCAGCCCACCAACCCCGGCGTCGCTGCGCCTTTTGGGCTAGGTCCCACAAACCCACAGCGGCAAATACCAACATCCCCGCCATCGAACCAACGTGGTAGCGGGGCTCGGGCGGCAGTGGCGCCAGCCCAAACAAGAACATACCCACTACGAGTCCGCTCAGCACGGCCCACGTGGATTCCACTCTGCCCCGCCAGTAGGGTACTAAGACCCTTGTCGCGATGCCGTAGACGGCTAGTGTCAAAACCACGCCGCCAGGCATGTTCATGTACATCGACAGGTGAACCTTCAGCATCAGCAGTGCGTAATCCAGCGTGTATCGCTTCGCGCTCGTCGCCAGAGTCCAGAAGCGCATCACAAGCAACTGCCAAGGCAGCGCCACGGTCAGCGCCAATCCTGCTGCTATTGCCATCGGCCAACTAACGATTTGCCGCCACTGCCGCAAAAGCACCAAACTGATCAGTGGCAACAGACCCAATCCCGCCGCGTTACTCTTGGTCATCAACGCTAGCCCACTCAGAATACCAAATCCATAAAGATCACGGCTCCTGCCAGTCTCCCCATACCGGCGGAACATCATCATGGCTAGAAAAGCAATCAGGCACATCAGATTATCCGCCATCACCATGCCAGTGAACGCCTGCACGGTGGGAAGCCCAATCAACCCCAGTCCCGCGGCAAGCGCAATCCACCAGCCAAAGGGAAGCGACATCCACGCGACACAAGCCGCCAGCGTGCCGGTGATGAGCCCCTGTAGGACCAATGCGGACAACTTGCCCGGGGGAGTAATCAGAAACCACGCCGCTTCGAAGAAGTGAAAAAGAGGTGGCCAGATACCAAATCCCACCTTCGGATAGTGAAGATAATAATTCTCGGCAAATCGCACCGGAGATTCGCTCATGCCGCTGACCAGATAATCGCGAACCATCAGGCCCGTAATGAGATGAGCAGCTTCGTCCGGGTAGCCGTTCAACTCTGAAGAGTAAACCCCATTGTTCCATTGCAACGCCACCGTGACAGCGCTCATGAGCAAAACCAAACCCAAGAAACGCGCCAGCTTAAGCCAGCCGCTCCCCGTGTCGCCCGCCACCGTGACCAAACGTACACCCGGCCGCTTCGCGGTAACCGGCTCTTTGTCTGAATTCATTTCGCGCTGTTCGTCTCTCAGTGCAAACCTACCTGATTTTAGCAATAGAGCAGACTTTTTCTGATGAGCATCCCTGGTCAATATGAAACGACCAACCCCTGACCTGAGACGCGGGTTACGCTGACGGGTTAGGAAAACCAAGAGCTGCGCAGAGCCGCAAAGGAGTTGGTCTATGAAAAAGATACTGTACGTTGGGCTGGATGTCCATGCCGAGACGATAGCGGAAGCGGTGGCCGAAGGCGGCCGTGGCGGCGAAGTCCGCAGCGTGGGCACGATCGCCAACCGGATCGAGGCGATCCGCAAGCTGGTCAAGAAGCTGCGGGAACAGGGCGAGATCCGCGCCTGTTACGAGGCGGTCCCTGCTGGCTATTGCCTCTACTGGCAGTTGACGCAACTGGAAGTGGAGTGCGAGGTGATCGCCCCCAGTCTGATTCCGGTCAAGGCGAGCGAGCGCGTCAAGACCGACCGGCGCGACGCCGAGAAGCTGGCGCGTTGTTACCGAGCCGGCGAGCTCACGGCGGTGGCTGTGCCGAGCCCGGAGCAGGAAGCGTTGCGCGATCTGGTGCGGGCGCGCGAGGCTGCCAAGAAAGATCAACTCAAGGCGCGGCACCGCCTGGGAAAATTTCTGTTGCGGCATGGACGCAAGCCGGATGGCATGAAAGCTTGGATCAAGCAGTACCTGGAATGGATCAAGACGAGCGTGCACTTCGAGCACAAAGCGCTCGAGGTGACGTTGTTGCACTATCTGCACGAAGCAGTCTCATAAATGCGCGAGATGAGCAAACTGTGAGAATCTGAAATTGCTCTGGCGGTTGCTCAAATTCCTATGCGCGGCAGATGGGATTTGAATGATAAACAGTGGGAAGCATGGGAGCCAATCCTCCGCCCAAAGCGGCGCGAGGATAACCGTGGGCGGCCGTGGCATGACACGCGAGCGGTGCTGAATGGAGTTTTATGGGTGTTGGGAAGCGGCGCGCAATGGCGAGAGCCGCCAGAGAGATATCCGCCGTACCAGACATGTCGCCGGCGATTTCAGCAATGGGTGAAAACCGGAAAACTGGAAGAAGCTCTGAGTGTTCTGGCGCACGATTTGCGGGAACGCGGACAGTTGAAGTTGGCCGAAGCATTCGTCCACCTTCGCGAGCGCAAGAAAGGGGGCCTTGCCATCGGGCCGAGCGGCGCAGATCGAGAACGGGAAACCGGCGCGATGGTATAATTATTCACAGAGATTGAATAAATAAACATGTCAACAAGCAAGTCGCTCCGAGCGGGCATCGTGGGATTTCGCGGGTATTCGGGTCAGGAACTGTTGCAGATAATGCGGCGGCACCGGTACGTGGAGGGGGTGGCGCTGGAGCACCGGCCGGAGGGGGCGGTGGGGCCTCCGTTGACGGGCGAGACAGTGCGGGAGCAGGGTCTGAACGTGGTGTTGCTGGCGACGCCGCCGGAGGCGTCGATGGAGTTGACGCCGGAGTTTTTGGCGGCGGGGGCGAAGGTGGTGGATTTATCGGGGGCGTTCCGGCTGCGGACAGTGGAGAACTACCGGCGGTGGTACAAGGAAGAGCACACGGCGGGGCCATTGCTCGATGAGGCGGCCTATGGGCTGCCGGAGTTTTACCGGAACACGACGAAGGAGGCGCGGCTGGTGTCGAATCCAGGGTGTTATCCGACGGCGGCAAATCTGGCGATCCGGCCGCTCGTGTATGCGCAGGCGGTGAATCTGGAGGCGGGGATCGTGTGTGATGCCAAGAGCGGGGTGTCGGGGGCGGGGCGGAAGCCGAGCCTGAAGACGAGTTTTTGTGAGGTGGCGGAGAACTTTTCGGCTTATTCGCTACTGGATCACCGGCATGTGCCAGAGGTGTTGATGAACTCGAAGCTGGAGGAAGAGCAGTTTAGCTTCACGGCGCAACTGATTCCGATCGACCGGGGGATTCTCGAGACGATTTACTTCCGGCGGTCGGGGCCGGCGTTTACGGCCGGGGCGCTGTATGATCTGTACCGGGAGGCGTACGCCGGGGAGCCGTTTATTCGGATTTACGAACCGGGTCAGGTGCCGGATCTGCATGCGGTGCGGCGGACGAATTATTGCGATATTGGCTTCCGGCAGCACGCCGATGGGCGGACAGTGGTGGTGGCGGCGATTGACAACCTGGTGAAGGGGGCGGCGGGACAGGCAGTGCAAAACATGAATTTGGTGCTGGGCTTGCCGGAGACGGAGGGATTGCTGTGAAGCTGCTAGTGAAGCTGGGCGGGACGCTGCTCGATGACGCGGGGAGCCGGGCCGGGCTGGCCAAGCAAATGGCGGGGTTGGCGCGGGTGAACCCGAAGCTGGTGGTGGTGCATGGGGGCGGCAAGCAGATGACCCGGTATCTCGAGGAGCGGCAGGTGGCCTCGGAGTTTGTCGAGGGGCTGCGGGTGTCGAGCCCGGCGGTGATCGATGCGGTGCTGAAGGTGTTCGCGGGCACGGTGAACCATGAGCTGGTGGCGGCGCTGGTGGCGGCCGGGATGGACGCGGTGGGGCTGACGGGGATCGATTGCGCGCTGACGGAGTGTGAACTGGTGAACCCGGCGCTGGGGCAGGTGGGGCGGCCGGTGCGGGCAAATCCGCGGATTCTCGAGACGTTGACGGCCGGCCACTTTGTGCCGGTGGTGGCGTGCGTGGGCGGGGACCGGCAGGGGCGGGTGTATAACGTGAACGCCGACCAGATGGCGACAAGCCTGGCGGCGGCTTGGCAGGCGGAGCGGCTGCTGTTTCTGACAGATGTGGACGGAGTGCGTGGGGCCGATGGGGGGCGCATCGCGGTGCTGCGGCAGGCGGAGGCCGGGGAGCTGATCGCGGCGGGGGTGGCGACCGGGGGGATGCTGGCGAAGCTGCGGGCAGCGAGTTTCGCGCTGTCGCAGGGGGTGAAGGAAGTGCGAATCGTTCATGGCGCGACGCCGGATGTGGTGGGGCGCGTGCAGTCAGGAGAGGCGCTTGGAACCGCATTCGTACTCTAGAATCACGCGGAAGGCGAAGATGACGGATATTCCGGCCATGTTGAGCCTGATTAACGGATATGCGGCCGAGGGAGTGATGTTGCCGCGAACTGAATTTGAATTGTCGGAATGTATTCGCGATTTTACGGTTATATATGATGGGAATTCGCTGCTGGGATGCGCGGCGCTGCACTTCTATAGCCCGATGGTGGCGGAGTTGCGGTCGCTGGCGGTGTCGCGGGAGGCTAGAAGTACGGGAGCGGGGCGGCAGTTGGTGGAAGCAATCGAGGCAGAGGCACGCGAATTTGACCTACAATCGGTATTTGCATTCACGTATGTGCCTGATTTCTTTGCCAAAATGGGGTATGAGCTGGTGGACCGAAACGAGTTGCCGCTGAAGGCATGGAAGGATTGCCTGCGGTGCCCGAAGTTCCAGGCTTGTGACGAAATTGCAGTTTTAAGAAAATTAAAGCCGCAAAGTGAAGCTGTGCAGCAGCGAGAAGCGCTTCGCATACTGCCTGGGGACACGACTCCCGGGCTAGCTATTCAGCCATATGTAATACCGCATCCGACGGGGTATTAAGCAAAAAAAGCCTGTTCTCTGAAAAAAAAGTATGAGATTTTATACTTGTTGATAGTACTAGAACGAGTATAATTGGGTTGATTATTGGCTGATTGTACGAGGCCACCAGCCCTTAAACAGGAGCGCGTTGTTATGCGGGCACAAACCGTTGATGTTCAGGAGTCCTCTGGACGTATACTTTGTTGTACGATTTTCCGGCCGTGTGGAAAGAAATTGCTTTCCAAGGGCCATATTTTGAGCGAGGAGGATGTCCGTCTTCTGGCGACCGAAGGCATGAGTCAGGTATGGGTAACAGAGCTCGAGGAGGGCGAAGTCTCCGAAGACGATGCAGTGGTGGCGGTGGGGCGGGAGATCGGGTGTGGGAGTTTGGAGGTCAGGCCGGCGCCGGGCGGGCGTGTGAACCTGATGGCGACGGAGGACTGTTGTGTCCTGGTGGATGATGAGCTGTTGAAGCAGATCAACTGCACGGCGAGCGTAGTGATCGCGACGATGCCGAATTTGAGTTTCGCGACAGCGGGACAAAGGATTGCGACCGTGAAGAGTACGCCATTCGCGGTGGCGCAATCGCAATTGGAGGCGATCACGGGGATCTTGCGCGAGCGGGGAGCGATTCTGCAGGCGCGTCCGATTGGGCGGCCGACGGTGGGGGTGTTATACACGGATCCGATTAACGGGGACCGGGCGCGGATGCTGTTTGAGGGGATCGTGAGGCAGCGTCTGGAGAGGTATCACGCCTCGGCGACGTATGCGCTGGCCTCGCTCGAGGAAGAAGAAGAAGTGACGCGGGGTTTGCATCATCTGGTGCGGACAAAGCCGACGGCAATTCTGGTGGCGTCGACCACGGCGCCGGCGGGGCCGGAGGATGTAGTCGGGCGGGCGATCGCGCGGCTAGGATGTCACATCGAAAGGTTTCTGGCGCCAGTGGAGCCGGGGAATCTACTTCTTTTGGCTTACAAGAACGAGATACCGATCATTTCCGCGCCCGGGTGCCACCGGTCGGCGAAAGCGAATGTTTTGGACTTATTGATCCCCCCGGCGTTGGCGAAGTACCGTTTGTCCGGCTGGGAGATCGCCTGTCTTGGACATGGAGGCTTACTCGGTTAAGGGTCCCTCCTCGACTTAATCCGGAATGCTTCCATTGACGAAGGGCCTCCGCGCGGAAGAGCAGCCGCGGGGAGGCCCGAATTTTTTGGGGGTGGGGGATTAGCCGAGGAGGGGGCGGAGAAAACGGGCGCCCTGCCAGGCGATTTCGGCGGGGTGGGGGGCGAGGTCGCGCCAGATGCAGGCAGCGGCGGCAATTTCGCGAATATTGAAGCCGAAGCTTTCGATGACGCACCAGCCGTCGTAATGGAGGGTGTTGAGGGCAGTGAAGAGGGCGGGCCAGTCGACGTGGCCGGTGCCGGGGGCGCCGCGGTCGTTCTCGCAAGTATGCACGTGGAAGAGGGCGGAGCCGAGGCTGGCGGCGGCGGGGCCGATTTGTTTTTCCTCGATGTTGGCGTGGAAGGAGTCGAAGAGGATGCCGATGTGGGGGGAGCCGACGGCGGCGGTGAGTTGGGCGGCATCGGAGGCGGTATTGAGGAAATAGGTTTCGAAGCGGTTGAGGGGTTCGATGGCGAGGCGGACGCCAGCGGCGGCGAAATGGGGGGCGACGGTCTGGAGGCCGTCGACGACGCGACTCCATTCCTCGGGGGTACGGCGGCGGCCGGGGAGGTAGCCGACCGGGGTACAGAAGGGGCCGACGAGAGAGGAGGCGCCGATGGCGGCGGCGGCATCGCAGGCGCGGCGGAGAAAGTCGCAGGCCAGAGGGGCATCATCGCCGGCAAGAGAAAGCTGACCGGTGAAGGCTGAGCAGAGGATGAGCTCGAGGCCTTCGCCGTTGGCGGCCGAGCGGATGGCGGAGGCGGGGAAGACGTCGAAGTCAAAGCGGGCGATTTCGACCCCGTCAAAGCCGTGGGAGCGAATTTCAGGAAACAGGGAGAGATGGCTTTGCTCGAAGCGCGCGGTCCAGATGAGGGTATTGACGCCGAGCTTCATTGGCGGGGCGCGCCTCCGGGCTCGAGACTGCCGGTAACCTTGAAGAGATTGTCCTTTGACTGGCGGGGGAGGCCCTTGACGCGGAGGAGGATGGCTTCGGGGGCGGCGTAGACGGTTTGTTGGGGGCTGCGGGTTTCGACGTTACCGCCGACGTAAATGACCTGTTCGAGGCTTTCGCTGCCGGGGAGGGCGGCGAGGGTGAAACTGCGTTGGGTTTCATCCTCATTGATGAGGACGCCGTTGAGGCCGACGTCGAGGACGCGGACGCTGGGGGGGAGATTCATGACGTTGACCGGGACGCGGCCGCTGAAGCCGTTGTTGCGGGTGATGCTCAAGCTGACTTCGGCGGTGGAACCGGCTTCGAGTTCGACGACGCGGGATTGGGCGGTGACGGTGATGTCGGCCTTGGGCATGACGCTCAAGAGCTTGAGGTTGTCTTCCTGGTTGGCGAGTCGGAGGAGTTGGCGGCCGCCTGGGGTGACAGCGCGGCCGGCGACCTCGATGGGGAGAGCTTTGGTGAGAGGCCGGCCATCGCTCTTAAGCAGGATGGTGGCGAAGACCTGGCCGGGGGGAACGAGGGCGGGGGTGGCGGTGATGCCGGGGGGGAGGCCAGTGACGGAGAGGCTGATGGGGCCATCGAAGCCGTCGATGCGGAAGGCCTGGATGGTGATGGGGATGGCGCCGCCGAGGGGGACGGTGGGGTTACGGGGGGTCATGGAGAGGCGGAAGTCGGGCTCGGGGCGGCGGGCGGTCAAGCGGTAGGGTTGGGGCTTGGCGACGGGGCCGCGGACGTCGCGGAGCACGAGCTGGTAGTCGCCGTCGGCCGGGGCGGTGAAGTGGAGCAGGGAGTCTTTGCCGTAGCCGGGTCCGCCATCATCATTGCGGAAGTAGAGGCGAACGAGGGGGAGGCCGTTGGGGGTGAACTGGGAGCCAGCGGGGTGGACGATGGCCTTATAGATGCTTTTGTCGATGGCGTGGGCTTCGGCGGTGGTGTCGAAGTAGGTGAGGCGCTGGGCATTGAAGTTTTCAAAGATCATGTCATCGTCAGGGGTTTTGGGGATGGCGCTGATCTTGAGGACCTCGTTGCCGATGAGGACGTAATCGCCGACCTTCATGGCGTTCCAGGAGTTGATGCGGATGCCGCGGGTGGCGCTGTCGTGGTCGCGGAGGGTGGTCGTGGTTTCCCAGACGGGGCGAACGACGGCGCGCTCGATGGGTTTGCCGGCGGCGTCGAGGACTTCGAGTTCGCTATCGAGATCGCTGCCGGCGCGGCGGGCGAGGACTTCAAAGACGAGTTCTTCGCCTTTGCGGGCGCGGAAGCGGAAACGTTCGCTGTTCTGGAGGCGGCCGTTGAGGGTAGAGGGGAAGCTCAGAGGAGCGCCGCTTTGGGCATCGGCTTCGGGATAGGAGCCGAGGTCGAGACGGAGGTCCTGGAAGGAGCGCTCGGGGCGGAGGACGACCGAGAAGGGATCGAGGGGATCGGCTGTGCCGTTGACGGTGAGGGGAGTGGAGGGGAGATTCCAGCCATCGAGGGAGATGAGGGCGGATTTGCCTTTTTCGACGCCGAGGGGATAGGCGCTCGAGACATAGGCGAAGTCACCGGCCTTGAAGCGGTAGACATGAGTGGGGCGGCCGCTTTGCTGGAAGTCGGAGATGCGCAGATAGTAAGTGCCGGCCAGATCGAAGGTATGGGCGAAGGCTTTGACGCTTTCGGGGCCGTCGGCGCCGAATTCGGCGGCGAGACTCTGGTCTTCACGAAGGATGCGCACGAGGGGCTGGAGGGTGCTGCCGAGGGCGAGGGCGCCGTTTTCAAAGACGATACGCTGGCCGGCGCGGACGCGGATCTTGTAGGTGTCGGTATCGCCGTTGCGGCTGATTGTGCCGGCGAAGATGGCGGGGAGGTAGACCTCGGGGGCGGCCTCGACGGAGTCGTTGGGCTCGGAGTCACTGACCTCGCCATAGAAGGGTTCGATGAGGAAAGTGCCTGATGGGGTGGTGCCGAGGGGAGTGAGGAGGCGGAAATTGACGGGGCCGACGCGGGCTTCGGGGGCGACTTCGATCTCGACGGTGACGACGTTGCGGGGGGGCAGGGGGCCGAGTTCGATACTGGAGACGCCGCCGTTGGCGCCGAGGCGGACTTCGGGCAGGTCGGGCAATTCCTTGACGCGGAGGATTTTGCCGGTGATGCCTTTTTCGGAGAAATAGATGGCGCTGGCGCGGGCGAGGTTGAAGCCTTCGACTTCGAGCTCGACCGTCATGCCACGGGCGATGCCTTGGGGGGCAACGCGGGCAATGGTGGGGGGAGTGGTGCGCAGGGCTGTGGACTGCTGGGCCAGAGCGGCGGCAGCGAACAGGGCAACGGAGAGCAGGATGCGTTTCACGGTTTCACCTCCAAGACTTCGATCGATCCATCCATACGGCCGAGGGCGAGGCGGGCGCCGTCGGGCGAGTATTCCATGCCAAAGGCCCAGTCGGGCTGGCGGGGAATCATTTTGAGTTCGGTGAGATCGCTTGAGCGGAAGAGCTTGAGGGTGCGGTCGGCCGAACTGGTGAGGAGCAGTTTGCCGTCGCGGCTCCAGATGACTTTGAGAATGGCGTCTTCGTGGGCGATCATGGCGGTTTCGAGCGAGGCGGATTTGTCTTCGAGTTTCCAGACGCGGACGGTTTTATCCTGTCCGGCGGCGGCGAGGCGGCGGCCATCAGGGGAGACGGCGATGGAATTAACGCCGTCGGTGGGCTCGCTCAAGGTGTAGAGACGTTCGCCGGTGGCGGGGTTCCAGACCTTGATGGAGCGGTCGGCGGCGCCACTGACGAGGCGCTGGCCATCGGGGGTGAACTCAAGGGCGTAGATGGCGTCGATGTGATCCTTGAGGGTGCGGATTTCCTTGCCGGTTGTGGCGTCCCAGAGCTTGATGAGCTTGTCGTAGCTGGCGGTGGCGAGGGTCTGGCCGTCGGGAGACAGAGCTACGCCGTAGATGCAATCGGAGTGGCCGGTGATGGTGGACAGCAGGGAGCCGTCGGAATTCCAGACCTTGACTTCACCCTGGCGGCCGGGAATGCCACCGGCGGCGGCGAGGCGGGCGCCGTCTTTGCTCCAGGCAAGGCCGCGCACGGCGTCGGCGTGACCGGAGAGGCGGCTGAGTTCCTGCTTGCCGTCGGGGGAGAGAAGACGGACTTCCCCATAGGCGCCGGCGGCGATGGCTTTGCCGTCGGGGCGCCAGGCGATGGAGTAGATCTGGGTGCTGCGCGGGGCGGGTGCGGGTGCGGGGGCATCGGCGGGAGCGCCGGTATCGATCCATTCGCGGATGAGGTTGGCGTCGGATTCCGGCAGGATGTCATTGGAGAAGGGCATGCGGCCGATGTCGGGGGCTTTGCCGACGACGCTGAGATAGAGCGTGCTTTCGGCGGCTTTGCCGCGGACGAGGACGGGGCCGTTGTTGCCGCCGCGCAGCAGGCCCTCGATGGATTCGAGATTGAGCGAGCCCATGGTGGCGGTGGCGGAGTGGCAGCCGACGCAGTGGCGTTCAAAGATGGGGCGGATGTCGCGCTCATATTCCGGGCCGGCTTTGAGCGCGCGGGCAAGCAACAGGCTGGCCGAAAGCAGTCTCATTGGTTGAACAGGAACTCCTTGCTGGTGAGAAGCGCCCACAGGAGGTCTTCGACGCCTTGGCGGCGGGCTTCGAGCAGGGACTCGGGTGTGCCTTTGGGGAGGCGTGAGCCTTTGAGCAGCTCGACGGCGCGTTGGCGTTCGTCGGCGGAGGGAAAGCGGGAGAAGGCGCTGAGATAGATCTGCTCGACCATGCGGGCGTCGCTGACGCCGAGCTTGAGAAAGAGGCTGGCGACGCTGTTGGGGTTCATCAGTTTGCGATTGAGCGTCTCGCCATTGATGACGTGGAGGGCCTGGGCGATGCTTGGGTCGCTTGAGCGCTCACCGGCATCGCAGATGACGCGTTTGGGGCGGCCGAAGACATTGAGAAAGTCGCTCTTGATCTGGACGTCGGGCAACTGGAGGGCGCGTGTGCCGCTGGGGTAGCCATCGAAGGCGGTGGGCACGCCAGTGACCTGGCTCATCGAATCGAGCAGCACTTCGGCGGGCAGGCGCTTGAGGATGTAGTGGGAGTAGTATTTGTTGTCGGACTGGTTGGAGCCGTTCGGTTCGCTTGAGAGCTGGTAGGCGGTCGAGTTCATGATTGTGCGGATGAGGCGCTTGACGTCGAAATCGCGGGTGAAGTCGGCGACGAGGGCATCGAAGAGTTCGGCGTTGGAGGCGGGGTTGGTGGCGCGGACGTCGTCGATGGGGTCAGTGAGGCCACGGCCCATGAAGTTGCCCCAGACGCGATTGACGAGGTTGCGGGCGAAGAACTGATTTTTGGGAGAAGTGAGCCAGGCGGCGAAGTGGGCGCGGCGGTCGGCGGAGCTGTCAAGGCTCATTTCGTCCCCGTCGAGGGGAGTGGGGTTCATGGGGCGGAGGAGGCGGGGATGATTGACATCGCCGGCGGGACGGGGGAAGACGATGGTTTCGCCCATGGTGTTCCCGTTTTTGAGACCGACGCGGGCAAAGAGATTGGCCATCTGGTAGTACTGCTTCTGGGTCCATTTCTCGAGGGGGTGATTGTGGCAGCGGGCGCAGGTGAGGCGCTGGCCGAGGAAGGCCTGTGTGACGTTTTCGGTGAGGTCGATGGGGTCCTTGTGGAGGACAAAGTAATTGAGAGCACCGTTCTGGCGGGTGCTGCCGCTCGAGGTCAGAATTTCGCGGGCGAAGCGGTCCCAGCCCTTGTTTTGCTCGACGCTGTCGCGGATCCAGTTATAGAAGCTCTGCATGCCGACGGGGCCGAGCTTGCGGGAGCTGACGAGCATGAGGTCGCTCCATTTGTAGGCCCAGTAGTCGGTGAATTCGGGCTTGGCGAGGATGGTCTCGATGAGGCGGGCGCGTTTGTTGGGGGATTTGTCGGCGAGAAAGTTTTCGACTTCCTCGGGGGTGGGCAGAGTGCCGGAGGCATCGAGGAAGGCGCGGCGGATGAACATTTCATCGCCGGCGAGGGGGGAGGGTTCGATGTTGAGGCCGCGGAGCTTGGCGACGACATGGTCATCGATGAAGTTGGAGCGGGTGAAGCGGGAGTATTTCTCCGGGGCGACTTCGGTTTCATAGGGGACAGCGAGGCGGGTATAGAGGACCTTCGAGGAATACCAGACGGTGATGGCGGCCTCGCCGTGGCCGAGCATTTTGACGCGGCCGGTCGCATCATCGACCTGAGCGACGCCTTCGTCATTGGAGGTGAATTTGGCCCAGTGGGTGACATCTTCATAGCGGCCATCGCCGTAGCGGGCGCGCACGACGAGTTGTTGTTCGGCGCCTTTGCGGAGGACGGCGGTCTTGGGGAAGACTTCGAGGTCGACGACTTCGATATCACTGGCGGCGGGGGCAGGGGCGCCGTTTTCGATCCACTCGCGGACGACGCGGTATTCGAAGGAATCCTTTTTGAGGAGGCGGCCGCCGCCGTGGGGGATGGCGAAGCTGGCCTTCTGCAGGAGAAGGCTTTTTTCGGGTTCGGCGAGGAGGATGCGGCGGCCCTGGGCCTGGCGGGTGAGGACGTCGTAGTCGACTTCCGGGTCGTAGCCGCGGAGGGTGAGCTTGAAGCCGTTCTTGCCGGCGAGAGCGCCGTGGCAGGCGCCCTGGTTGCAGCCGCGCTTGCTAAGAATGGGGATGACATGTTCGCGGAAGGCCCAGGCGAAGGGTTTGGCGTAGCCGTCGACCTTGACTTTGAGCGAGGCGCTGACGCCGTCGCGAGTGGCGGTGATGGTGGCTTCGCCGTCGCCCTTGGGGCTGAGCATGCCGGCGGGACTGACGGTGAGGATGGCGGGATTCGAACTGGTCCAGGAGGCGGTGCGGGTCCAGTCTTCGCCGCGGCCTTCGCTGAGGGCCTGGGCGAGGAGTTGCTGGCGGCTTTCGCGGGAGTTGAGCGTGACGGATTCGGGGTAGATCTTGAGCTGAGCGGGGGCAGCGGCGAGGGCGCCGGCGAGAGCGAACAGAATTGCGATTCGCATGGGGGTCGATCCTTTTCTTGACTTAGGCGAAGAGTTCGTCGATGGGCTTCACGTCGCGTTCGACGATGGGGATGGGGCGGCCCTGAGCGCCGGGTAATTCGGTGTGGAGGTCGATGCCGAGGCCCTTGTAGAGGGTGGCGGCGACTTCGGCGGGGGTGGTGGGGCGGTCTTTGGGGTAGGCGCCGATTTCGTCGGAGGCGCCGACGATGGCGCCGCCTTTCAAGGGGCCACCGCCCATGAGGATGCTCCAGCACTGGGGCCAGTGGTCACGGCCGCCGGCGGGGTTGATCTTGGGGGTACGGCCGAATTCGCCGCAGGCGACGACCATGGTGTTCTTGAGCAGGCCGCGGTCGTGGAGGTCTTCGAGCAGGGAGGCATAGGCATGGTCGAACATGGGGCCGACCAGATCCTTGTAGCAACTGATGGGGGAGAAGGGCTTGGATCCGTGGATGTCCCAGGTGATCTCGTCGAAGACGGTTTCGAACATATTGACGGTGACGAAGCGCACACCGGCCTCGACCATTCTGCGGGCGAGCAGGCAGCTTTGGCCGAAGCGATTGAGACCGTATTTTTCGCGGACGGCTTCGGGTTCGCGGTGGAGTTCGAAGGCGGCGCGGGCCTTGGCGCTGGACATGAGGGTGTAGGCCTGATGGAAGGTATTGTCCATGAGGCGGGCATCCTGAGAGGTTTCAAAGCGGTTGACGGCCTTGTCGACGGCTTCGCGCCAGTTGCGGCGGCGGTCGACGCGCAGGGCCGAGAGGTAGTCGGGCGGGAGCATGTCGGGGACGCGGAAGTTGGGGTCGCTCGGGTCGGCATTGAGAACGAAGGGATCGAAGGTTTTGCCAAGGAAGCCGGCGCTCTGGCCGTGGGGCATATTGCCGCCGGTGTTGCCGATGGGGCGGGGCAGCAGCACGTGAGCCGGGACGTCGCCTTTGGGGCCGCGGTACTTATTGAGCACGCAGCCGATGTGGGGATGTTCGACGCCGCCCTGGAAGAGGCGGCCGGTCTGCATCATCTGATGGCCAGTATCGTGAACGGCGGCGGCGGTATGATACATGCCGCGGACGATGGAGTACTTGTCGGCATGCTTGGCCATGCGGGGGAAGTTTTCGCTGATCTCGATGCCGGGTACATTGGTCTTGATGGGCTTGAAGGGGCCGCGGATTTCGGCCGGAGCATTGGGCTTCATATCCCAGGTGTCGAGTTGGCTGGGTGCGCCGACCAGCATAAGAAAGATGCAGTTGACGTCGGGTTGATTGGCGTCGGTAGCGCCCATGGCCTTGAGGGCGGTCATCTGGGTGACGCCCAGACCAAGGGTGGCCAGACTGCCTACGTGGAGGAAGTCACGGCGGCGAGTCCCATCACAAAACTCAGCGGGTTTATCAGCATCGAAACGGAACATGGACAGACTTCTCCAAAATAAAGTTTGTCCAAATTCTATCGCTGTTTGCGGTCGAGTGCCAGTGTCAAGGCTCGACAGTGTCGTTAGCACGCTAGTTGTCCGGTGGAGTTAACACGCTAGTTGTCCGGTCCCAACCGGGAGGGCGACGCTGGCGTAGTGGAAACGATCCAGATGTTGCCCGCCCGAGAAACGGAGCGGATGATGAAACTACAAGACGTG
>JAINDK010000097.1 GCA_019931185.1 Bryobacter sp. CoA8 C33 | reverse complement strand
TTTCGAAAAGCGGCCTCACGAGTTGAAAATTCTTGGCCCACAAACGGCCCAGAATCGATCGGCAGCGGGCTGGCAATGGTTTGCTGACCCCCGTGAAAGGGTTGAAATCGGCAAGAGGGGATTTTTTCAACAGGCTCCTAAAGACCGCAAATACTCAGTACGCGTAGCGAAGCCGGTTCTGGCATCGACGACGCGGTCGACGCTGAGGATACCGTCGAGGTGATCCAATTCATGTTGCAGAAGTTCGGAAAAGTCTCCCTCGGCGTTGATTTGCCGCTCCTGGCCGGCGCGATCCTGGTAGCGGACGCGAATACGCTGGTGGCGGTCCAGTTCAACCATGAGGTTGGGAAAGCTGAAGCAATCGTCCCAGAGGCGGAATTTTTCCTTGCTTGCCCACTCGAGACGCGGATTGATCAACTCGTGGCATTCACCGCGAATTTCGATGTAGATGATGCGCAGGGGCACTCCGATCTGGATGGCGGCGATACCGCGGCCGAAGCCATGGCTGCGCTGGAACTCATGCAGAGTGTCGCGCAAGTCGCAAAAAACGGGGTCGGCTTCGGAGGGTTGTAAAAGTTCCCGTGAGGTGGCGCGCAAGAGAGGGTCACCCAATTCGATGATGCGGCGAATCGCCATACTGGAATCATACTCATGCCTACTCTCCCGCTAACGCTTTGCTGGTTTGCCGTGATGTCGGTGTACCTGCCCTATTCGATGGGGCTTGCCTTTCTCAACCCCGTATTGCTCACTGGCTACGGGTTGCTGGGCTTCCTGGTAGGAGGGCGTCTGGAAAGAGTTCGGGCGGGCTTTGCCGTCACGGCGGGGACGCTGGTGCTGGGGCTTGCGGTTGTGAACATCACGGGTGGCTGGCCGGAATTAGTGTTGCCGGCAGCGGGGATGCTTGGGGCTGTGATGCTGCTGGCCTTCAACTCGACACTGGCCGCCGTGGGGCTACGGCGCTGGATGGAGCGGCGAGGTTGCACGGCCGAGGAAGCGGCATTTCGTTTATCGGCGGCCTTTGGCGGAGTGGCCGTCGCCTTCTACTTCAACGGAGCGCTGCCGCTCGAAATCAAGACGTGGCTCGCCGCGCACACGACATCGAGCGATTTGAGACTGTTCTGCCTGCTCGTCTCGCTGCTCTTTGTGGGAATATGGCGAATGACACAATGAAGCTGATCGCAAAATCTCCCTGCCGCGTGGACCTCGCCGGCGGCACGCTCGATATCTGGCCGCTGTACTTGAATCATCCGGGAGCAGTGACGGTGAACTTCGCCGTTAATCTGTACACCCATGCGACGGTCGCGACGCGCGAGGACGGCCGGATTGTACTCGAGAGCACGGACCAGCAGGCGCGGGAGGAGTTTGGCTCGCTCGCGGAATTGCTGGCGGCGCGGCGCTACCGCTTGCCGCTGCTGGCCTATGCGCTGCGCTGGTACCGGCCAGCGATGGGTTTGAATTTGACAACACACTCCGAGGCCCCGGCGGGGGCGGGGATTTCCGGTTCCTCGAGCCTGCTGATTACGCTGGGGGCGGCGCTGAATCAGCTGACCGGGAGGCGGTATCCGCTCGAAAAAGTGCGGGAGGTGGCACAGAATATCGAAGCGCAGATCATTCAGGTGCCCACCGGTTGCCAGGATTACTATCCGGCGATGTATGGGCGGGTGTCGGCCGTCGAGTTGTCCTGCGAAGGGATCGCCCGCAAGGAGATCCCGGTTTCCCATGAAGAAATCGCCGCCCGTGGCGTACTGGTGTACACCGGTAAGCCACGAAATTCTGGCATCAACAACTGGGAAGTGACCAAGGCCTATATCGACGGTGACAAGACGGTGCGGCGCAATTTCGACAAGATCAGTGCGATCGCCAATGCGATGCGGGCGGCGCTCGAGACAGCGGACTTCGATGAAGCTGGGCGGCTGTTGCGCGAGGAATGGAGCTTCCGTCGCAGGAACGCGCCGACGATTTCGACGGAGTTGATCGACGCGATTGCGGAGAAGTCGCGCAAGGCCGGGGCGATGGGGATGAAGGTGTGTGGCGCCGGGGGCGGCGGCTGCGTGTTCTTGCTGGTCAAGCCGGGGGCCAAGGCGCGAGTCGAGGAGACGATCCGCTCTCTTGGCGCCGAAGTGCTGCCGTTTGCCGTGGCGCCCTCGGGAGTCGCCGTCAAAAAGAGTGCCTGAATTGACAAAATTCGGATTGGCGGTGCGCACCGGCATCTTTATGTTGGTGGCGATCGTGGTTCTGCAATTGTGTTCAGTGCTGCTTGGCTGGGCCGGATTGCTGATCCAGGCGGCGATGGCCGTATTTGCCGCCGCGGCGGTGGCCAATACGCTCGCGCTGCGTATTTTCGAACGCGGCGGGCTCGATTCGATTGGCCTTGGCTGGCGGCCCGGTTCCTGGCGCAATGTGCTGCTGGGGCTGGGGGGGGGTTCTTGAGCGGCATGGCGGTTACGGCCCTGCCCGTAGCCGTCGGGATGGCGAGCGTGCGGCAGGACCCGGAGACAAGCTTTCAGCCGGCCAGCCTCCTGTTTGTCCTGCTCGTGATGGTGTTCGGCGCCATGGGGGAGGAGTTACTGTTCCACGGCTATGCGTTTCAATTACTTCTGCGCAAACTAGGGGCGTTTCAGACACTCTTGCCGGTCGGCGTGCTGTTCGCCGCCGCGCATGCGAATAATCTAAGCGCCAGTCCGCTGAGTTTTTTCAATACGTTTCTTTGGGGCGGCTTTCTCGGTTTTTGTTTCTTGCGCTCGGGTGACTTGTGGCTGCCGTTTGGCGTACATTTGGGGTGGAACTGGTCGTTACCTCTGCTCGGGGCGAACGTCTCCGGATTTAAGATGGTGACCACGGGCCTGTTGATGGACTGGCGCGCTGGCGAATTGTGGAGCGGCGGCGAATACGGCCCCGAGGCCAGTGTGCTGACCACGCTGGTGTTGCCGTTACTCGTCTGGGCCCTGGTCAAGGCGCCGGTTGCGACCAGCCGGCCGGATCTGTTCGACACCGTCGAGGAGTAGTACACCCATGCGCTATTTTGCCTTTTTGCTTCTGCCCGCGCTGCTACCGGCGGCCAATGAAAAACTCACACCGGAGCAACGCATCGAGCTGGTGCGCGGTCTGTCGTCGGAATATGCGACCGTTAAGATCATGCTGCCCCGATCCAAGAAGGCGCTCGAGTACGATTTGGGGGGCAAGACGGAGAAGGACAAATGGGACGAAGCGGCTAAGGAACGTGGCCCGGCGGCGCGCCCCGGTGATCTGATCCAGATCACAAAAGTGGAAATCGACGACGACAAGATCACTTTTGAGATTAACGGCGGTTTGAAATCCGGCCGCAAGTGGTACGACAACGTCAGCGTGGGTACGGGCACCCGCGGGGTGCCGATTTCGAATCCTTCCGGGACGCCCACGCTGGGCACGGCGGTGGTCGTAAAGTTTCCTAAAGGGGTGCCGGCCGTCGATGCCGCTGAGATGAAGAAAATGCTCAAGCCGCTTTTCAGCTTCGAGGTACGCTCGGCGACGGAGGCTTATGTCGATACGCTGCCGCCGGAGATTCAGAAGGCCGTCAAGGAAAACCGGGTCCTCGAGGGCATGGACAAGGATCAGGTGATCTTGGCCATCGGCAAACCGCGGCTGAAGAGCCGTGAGACGAAGGATGGCATCGACCAGGAGGACTGGGTTTATGGTCAGGCCCCCGGCAAAATTACGTTTCTGACCTTTCAATCGAACAAGGTCGTGAAGATACGCGAGAGCTTTGCCGGGCTTGGCGGGCAGACGGTGAGCGGCCCGAAACCGGTTGTTCCTTAAGGATCGGTTATCCTGGGAGAAATCCCCTCGATTCTCAAAGGAGACTTTTTCCCAGTGGCAATTAAAGTAGCGATCAACGGCTTCGGCCGGATTGGACGCAATGTGTTTCGCGCGGCTCTCGGCAATCCCGCCATCGAGATCGTCGCCACCAACGACCTGACGAACAATAAGACTTTGGCCCACCTGTTGAAGTACGATTCGACGATGGGCGGCATCGGTCAGGATGTCAGCTACGACGACCAGAGCATCACGGTTGGCGGCAAGCGCATCACAGTGTTCGAGACGAAGGATCCGGCCGCGATCGACTGGTCGAGCGTGGGAGCCGAAGTTGTTGTGGAGTCGACGGGCCGCTTCACCGACCGGGAAAATGCCGCCAAGCACCTGCGGGGCAGCGTCAAGAAGGTCATTATTTCCGCCCCGGGCAAGAACGAAGACCTGACGATCGTCCTCGGTGTGAACAACGAGATGTACGATGCCGCCAACCACCATGTGGTATCGAATGCGTCCTGCACGACGAACTGTCTGGCGCCGCTGGCCAAGGTGTTGAACGACAACTTCGGCATCCTCAAGGGCAGCATGACGACGATTCATAGCTACACCAACGATCAGGTGATTCTTGACTTTCCGCACAGCGATCTGCGCCGTGCCCGCGCCGCGGCGATCAACATGATCCCCACTTCGACCGGCGCCGCGAAGGCCATCGGCCTGGTGTTGCCCAGCCTGAAGGGCAAGCTCGACGGATATGCGATGCGCGTGCCGACGCCGAATGTTTCCGTGGTGGACTTTGTCTGCCTCACCGAGAAGAACACCTCGACGGTGGAAGTAAACGCGGTGCTGAAGGCCGCCGCTGAAGGCCCGATGAAAGGCATTCTCGCCTACACGGAAGACGAAGTGGTGTCGACCGACATGCAAGGCAACCCGAACTCCTCGATTATCGATGCCGGGATGACGAAGGTGCTCGACGGCAATCTGGTGAAGGTTGTCAGCTGGTATGACAACGAGTGGGGTTATTCGAACCGCGTTGTCGACCTGATTCCGTTCCTGCTGAAGTAGGCCGGGTGAGCCGTGAGGGAATTGCGAGATCTGGCGGGCGTGGGTCCGGCGATGCTGCGGGATTTCGAAATGTTGGGAATCGGAAGCGTGAACCAACTGGCAAAGCAGGATGGGCTCAAGCTCTACCGGCGACTTGAAAAGCTGACGGCGAGGCGGCAGGACCCGTGTGTGCTCGATGTCTTCCGTTGTGCCGTAGCGCAGGCAGCAGACCCGCAACTGCCGCTCGACCAGAGAAACTGGTGGTGGTGGAGCCGCGAGCGTAAGGCAGGACGGCTAACGGAATAAATCGGTAATTCTCAAGGCGAGAAAAAGAGCCCCGGCGGATTCGCCGGGGTTACTGTTTGCAGTGAAGGCATAGCCGATTTCAAAGCCCAGCGTGGAGGCAATGCTGAAGCGCAGACCGCCACCGACGGAGGCCCGGCTGAGGCTGCCACGACGGTTGTGGGCCGCGGCGTGGTCGTAGACGAAAATCGGTTCGATTGCGAAGAGATTAAGCTCGCGCGTGAGGATGTCGATGGCCCGCAGCGCCAGGCGGGCATCCTGGTGCGCGCGCTGCTCGATGCTTTTGCGGTCGACCCGGGTGAGTTGGTGGTGGATTTGCGCGAGGATGGCTTCGATCGGCGGCTGCGATCCGCAATCGGGAACGGTGCGGGGCAGGGAGCCGAAGATGCGATTCTCGATCGCCTTGGCAAGGGCGCCATCCAGCCGGTCGGCGGATTCGGCGCAGAGCTCATCGGGATGATCGAGCAGAGGCTTAAGCAACGGAGACAACTCTTGCGCGAGGGGCTCGATGTTTTTCATCACGGGGTCTTTCCCCTCGTGATAGGACTCGAGCGTAGCGGCGATCGTGCCTTTACCGGCCTCGATCTGCCCGGCGAAATCCGGCGCGGAGCTGACTTCGCGGGGCAGCAGAGGCATACGCCAGGCCGTGAGGCCGACCGTCAGATTACTTGCGAGAAAGCGTTCGTGACCCGCGGCGGCAAGCTGAAAGCGGTTGCTGCCGAAGCTCCGCAACCGCGGCGCGGCGCGGAGTTCGATGCCAGGAATCTCGCTGAAGCGGCGATCCCGCATGCCGCCGAAAAAGCGCTCGCCGGACGGCGCCGCGGCTGCCGGCAGCCATCCGCCATTGACGCGCCAGTCGAGTGAAACAAAGCGGTGGTCGGCCAGCCGGAGGTTCCTCGCATAGCTCGCATCGAAGACGGTCTTGCGGTAGGCGCCCGCGGTGGCGTCGCCATACTGGACGCCGAGGGCGCCCGTGAATCCCGCGGCCGAGTAGCCGAGCAAGGCCTTGGCGGCGCGATAGCGCTCGGCGAGTTGGTAGCCCTGCTCGAATTGGAGCCCGTAGCGTAATCCGGCGGCGCGGCCCGAAACCCAGCCATAGCCATAGCCACTGCGCAGTCTTTCGTCCCCAAGCGGCTCATCGCGATGGCGCAAGCCCGCCGCGTAAGCGAAGCCCATGCTGCTGCCGGCCGCGGCGATGGCACGGTCGAGAAAGCCGGCCCCGCCCGCGCCTTCGATTCGGAGACCAAGAAACGGAGAGGGCTGCAGTTGGAGCGCGCCGCCGCCAACCATACCATCACCCCGGTCAAAGCGCAGTCGCGGGTCGATCCGCCAGCGAGGTGAGCCGGCCAGCAGCCGCGTGGTGAACAGGTAAATGGTCAGGTCGGTCTGCCCGTTGTCGCAAGGCGTGGCACCGAGGCTGACCGCGGAAAGGGCTGGTTCCTCGCCCATCCCCGCCAGGGCATCCCGTATTGCGACGGCCAGCGCTCCCCGCCCTGTCTCCAGCCAGGGTGAGCCGGGGCGTATGGGGACAGCCTGCTCAACGCGGGCTTTTGCCCCCGGCGGCAGAAGGCGGAAGGGGCCGCGGTAGTCGATTCGCCGGATCAGGCAGGGCTCGGCGAGGGCCGCCAAGCCAACCAGCAGCAGGACCAGCAGGCTAGCCATTGCGGGCGTTGATGAGGCCCGCCGCGGTACGCTGCATGCGTTCGGCCTTGATGCGGCCGGCCCGCAGCTTGTCGGCATCCGCGGCAATTACCGTGCGCGCATAATTCACCTGACTCTTGTTCAGGCCCTTGGTGGCCGTGACTTCGACTGCCTCCACCGGGATCTTCTTGAGATCGAGCGCCACATCCAGCTTCAGCACTTCGGCGAAGGCGGTACTGGGCCCGGTGCGGTCGAGCATCGCGAAATCCATCGCCCACTTGACGATGTCTTCTTCCTTGCTCTTGGTGAGGCCGAAGATGAATTTCTTTAGCTTGTCTTGCGTCAGCACTTCGAGCTTGACGCTCAGGGCAACTACTTCGTGGCGGGATCCGGTAGGCATATGTCTTGGCCTACCACTCTAGCTCAAGCCTTCAGTTTTTTCCTCATCTTCCGGATCATCTCTTCGCGCTGATTGGCGCTCCAGCTTGCTTCAATCTCGGCTTCGCTCAAGCCGGCAACGCGGCCGAGCAGCAAATAGGCGGGCAGAGCATGGGGCAGATGCTTCCAGAGGGCCATCTCGGCCAGAGCGGGCACGGCGCGTTCCCGCATGTGACGGATGAGCTTTTCGTCGCGGTCGCGAGTGAGCGTAACGAGGAGATTCATGGCGTTCATGCGGTCCTTCCAGGCGAAGGAATTCAGCATCTCGACAAACCAGGCGGTGAGCACGCGGACTTCAGCCTCGGGGTGAGCGGCGGCATATTGCGCGAGCGGCCCGAGGCTGCGCAGGGCCGCGGCGCGGACTTCCCCGTCGGGGTCGCGCAGAGCCAATTGCAGATCGTCGATGATTGATTGCGCCTTGGGTCCGTAGCCGAGCAGGGCAGCGGCGATGCGGCGTCCGTCAGGGTCGGCGCTATCCTTGAGAATCTTGCGCAGGACGGCTTGATGGTCTTCGGCCAGTGCCGGCAGACGAACTTGGATGGCGCGGGCATCGGCGTCCTCGAGAAGCGCAAAGCCCTGTGACCAGTCTTCCGCCGTGGCGCCGCGGCGCGTGGCCTCGCCGGTGGCGGCAATGAGCTCGTCATAGACCTTGGCTACGTCCTCGGGAAGGGCCAAGCCCTCGATCTTCGGCTCTTCGCGGATTTCCAGGTGAGCGCGTCCGCGCTCCTCGACGCCGATGTAGAAAACGGCCTTACCCGCTTCGCAGCAAATCGCCTCCACGTTGGCGCGGGTCACTCCTTTCAGGGCAATGAGAAGATCTTCGAGATCGGCCTTGGAGGGCGGCAGCGGGTCGCCCTCGATCACCTTGAGTTCTTTCTTCAGCCGTTCCGGCGTAAGGGAGCGGTTGCCGAAGGTGTCGATGATCCCGATCGTGGGACGTTGCTGGGCAAGCGCGGTCAGGCAGAGCAAGCCGCAGGCGGCAAAAAACTTCACTCCCTCAGTGTGACGCGTTTAGAGCGCGAGCGTTACGAAGAACATCAGCACACCGGTGGCGGGCAGCAGCAGCAGGGCCTTCTTCAGGCCGCCGCTGCTTGATGAGTTCGCGACACTGCCAATAATCGGCGAACTGGTGACGAGGCCGAGCCAGCCGCAGGTGACGGCGATGCCGATGGCCGTTGCCGTGCCCGTGCTGAACTTGGCGCCGACGACGCTGAGCGCGGTGGGGAAGACCGGCGCCATGGCCATGCCGGCAAGGAAGACGGCGCCCCAGGCGAGGTTGGCGTCCTTGAATTGCAGCATCGCGAAGGTGGTGGCCGCGATCAGGACCGCCGAGCCCATCAGCAGCGTGGTGGGGGACAGTTCCTTGAGCGCGGGCACGAAGGCGACGAGCAGCCGGCCGGCGAGCAGGCCGAGGGCGAAGCCGAACGAGAGGATATTGAGCGCCTTCTTTTCGTCGATGCCCTGGCTGATGAGGTATTTGACGAGCCAGTTCCAGACGCCAACTTCGGCGGCTACGTAAAGGAAGAGCAGCATCGCGGGCAAGAAGAGGTTGGGGTTGGCCAGCAGTGCGGGCACGTCGGAGAACTGAAACTGCACAACGCCAGTGGGCAGCGGCATGTCGGTTGCCGTGTGCAGGCCGAGGGTGGCGATGGTGAGCGCCGCCGTGAGATTACAGAGCTTAAAGCTGTTGCCACCGAGCAGATTGGCGGCGATGAATGGCGTGGCGATGCCGCCGAGGCCGAAGAAGGTGTTGAAGCCATTGAACAGCGCGGCCGGGTTGTCGGTCTTGACGTCATTGACGAGAGCATTGGCCCCGGCGACGATGATGCCGCCGCCCGTGCCGAGAATCAGCATGTACAAACGAATGCTGCCGAAGCCCTTCGAGCGGGGCAACAGCAGCAGGGCGAGCGCGATCAACCCCAGGCCGAGTACAAGGCCGACCTTCTTGCCCTGCAGGTCGATCAGTGGGCCTTGCAGGAGCGAGCCGATGACGAGGCCGATGGCCTGTGTCATGGCGATGGCGCCGTTCTGGGCCGGCGAGAGGCTGAATCGCTTGCTCAGGTCGGGCAGAATGCTGCCCAGCATCGAAGCGATCATTCCATAGACAAAGATTGCCGCCACGGCGGCAATGACGAGCATGTTCAGTTCCATAAACCAAGCCAGACTATCACAGAAAAAGGGCCGTACCCCTAGGTACGGCCCTTTTTGTAGTCCGTGGGAGCGGAACGGTCTAGCCGATGCGCAACTTGTTCAGGCGCGTATCCCAGAACACGGGCTTCTTCGAGCGGTAGCTCTGCGTGGCCATGTGACCTGGGATAGCCGCGACCTGGCCGGCCTTGGCCGGGGCGATCGCCTTGGCTTTGCCGAGCACGGCGTCGAGGAAGTTGCGTACGTGGTCGGCTGTCGAATCGGGCTGATTGAAGTCCTTCAGGTAGTTGAGCACCACGGGCGCCTTGTCGGAGAAAGGCTTGATGTTGCGGATGAACTTCGGCTGAGGGGTGAACACGAGGTTCTGACGGTCTTTGACCTCAATGGTGCCTTTCTTGCCCATGAATTCCTCGCCGTAGCCCCACTGGTCGTTGCCGAAGAAGCAGGAGTAGTTGAGGTGGAACTTGTTCGGGTATTCATAGAGAGCGCTAAGCGTATCGGGCACCTCGCGGTCATCGGGCGCGCCCCACTGATAGATACCGCCCGAGGCCATGCAGGACAGCGGAAGCTCGGCCTGAACCAGGCTGCCGACGACGAAATTCGTGATGTCGGTCTGGTGCACGAGCAGGTCCGTTGAGATGCCGCCGGAGTAATCCCAGTAATTGCGCCACTGGAAGTAGCGGCCCTTGCTGAAGGGGATGTTCTTGTGCTCGGCGCCTTCGAGAAAGCGCTTCCAATCAGCGGTCTCGGCCGAGGCGTCCCCGGGCACGATGTAGCGCCAGGCGGCGGGAACACCCTTGGCCGGGTCGACGGTCTGATCGAAGTTGCGGTACCAGAAAGCGCGCGTGTAGTGCACTTCGCCGATGTAGCCGTCCTCGACCATCTTCTTGGCCTGGATGTAGAGCTTATTCGAGCGGTTTTGCGTTCCGACCTGCACGACGGTACCCGTCTTTTCGGCAAGGCTGACGATCTCGGCCCCTTCCTCGATGGTGTGAGCGATCGGCTTTTCTAGATAGATGTGCTTCTTGGCCTTCAGGGCGGCCATGGCCATCGGGTAGTGAAGGTGTTCGGGCGAGCAGATGAAGACGACATCGACATTGGGGTCATTGATGACGTCGCGGTAGTCAACCGAGGTCTTGGGGGTGTTCTTGCCGTTGGTTTGAACGATGTCCTTGCCCTTGGCGAGGTTGCCCTTGTAGGTGTCGCAAACATGCACAACTTCAACAAGGTCCTTCGAGGAAAGGTACATCTGGTTCATGACGTGGCTGCCCCGCATGCCCGTGGCAATCCAGCCGACACGAAGACGGTTGTTTTGCGCAGCGGATGGCAGCAGCGTGGCGGCCGCCACGGCCGACTGCTGGATAAGTTTGCGACGGGAAAAATCTTCCGGCATAAGTTCTCCTGTGATCTATTCGCCTTCGGGTTTGGGAGCGGGGACGACTTTGCGGGCCTGCTCAAACAACAAGTTTATGGTTTTGTCGGTGCGGATACGGCTGGCGATGCGGTCGATCCCACCTTCCTTCTCGAGTTTGACGCGGACGGCGGCGACGGGTTCCCGCTGCGAACGCGCCAGGCGCTGCACTTCGCGGTCGATCTCCTCGGTGGTGACCGGAATCGACTCGACCTCGGAGATGCGGTCCAGCAATAAGGTGGCGCGCACGTCGCGCATCGCGCGGTCGCGCTGGCTCTCGCGGAACTTGTTCATGTCGAAGTTCAGCGCGCGCGGGTCGATGCCCTGCATCTGCAGGGTGCGCGCATAATTTTCGAGCGTGATCTGGAGCTGGCGCTCGATGTAGGTCTCCGGCACGGGGAAGATGTGCGATTCGCCGAGAAATTCGACCAGTTTGCTCTTGGCTTCTTCCTGCGCTCGGTACTGACGCTCGGCGAGGATGCTGGCGCGCACCTGATCACGGAATTCGTCGATGGTGCGGAAGTCGCCCATCGACTGGGCAAATTCATCGTCGAGTTCCGGCATCTCCTTACGGCGAATATGCTTGACTTCGATATCGAAGCTAACCGTCTTGCCGGCCAGCCGCTCCTGGCCGTAGTCTTCCGGATAAGTGACGGTGATGTCCTTGGTCTCGCCGGGGCTCATGCCGAGAATGCCTTCCGAGAAGGCGGGCAGCGTGTCGGGGTCGCCGATCTTGAGCATCATTTCCGGATTTTTCATCGGCTCGCCATCCAGTCCGTCGCCGCTCTCAATGCCGATGACGACATAGTCGCCGTCGGCGGCGGGCCGGGGGTCGATGTTGACGTATTCGGCCTTTGATTCACGGAGCTGCTCGATGCGTTCGGTGACGTCCTCGTCGGTGACAGTGGGGTCTTCGTATTCGACTTCCAGGCCCTTGTAGGCGCTGAGTTCGAATTCCGGATGCACTTCAAACTGAGCCTTGAACCACATGGGCTGGCCCGGCTCCATCCTGATGTCAACGATGGAGGGCTGGCCGACGACACGCAGATTTTCCTTCTCGAAACGCTGGTTGAGCGCGCCGGGGATCACCTCTTCCATGACATCCTGCTGGATCTCATTCTGGAAGCGGCCGCGGATGACGCTCAGCGGCGCCTTGCCGGGGCGAAAGCCAGGCAGGGAAGCCTTTGCCTGGATGCGAGTGAGGACACGCTCGGTGGCCTCGGCGAGTTCGAGAACTCCAACGGTAACTTCCAGCTCGTGCCGGCAGCCTTCAATCAATGCCATAAACAGTCTTGCCTTTCACGTGGCACTCAAAGCAAGAGGGCGATGCCAGCCACGAGCTGCATCGCCCTCGATAAACGAATGAGAGCGCTTAAGCCGCGGCGGCCTTGAGCGCTTCGGCCTTGTCGGTACGCTCCCAGGTGAACGAAGTCTCAGTGCGGCCGAAGTGGCCGAATGCGGCGGTGGCCCGGTAAATCGGGCGGCGCAGATCGAGTGTCTCGATGATGCCCTTGGGGGTCAGTTTGAAGTGAGCGCGTACGATCTCGGTCAGCTTTTCGGGGGAAACCTGGCTGGTGCCGAAGGAATCGACGAGGACGCTGACTGGCTCGGCTACGCCGATGGCGTAGGCGAGCTGCACTTCGCAACGCGAAGCCAAGCCGGCGGCCACAATATTCTTGGCGATGTAGCGGGCCATGTAGCAAGCCGAGCGGTCGACCTTTGTCGGGTCCTTGCCGGAGAAGGCGCCGCCGCCATGACGTCCCATGCCACCGTAGGTGTCGACGATGATCTTGCGGCCGGTCAGGCCGGTGTCCCCGTTGGGCCCACCGATGACGAAGCGGCCCGTCGGGTTGATGTGATACTTCGTGTTCGCATCGACCATGTTGGCTGGAATGACGGGGTCGATGATGTGTTTCTTAACTTCTTCGCGCAACTGTTCAGTTGAGACGTCATCGCCGTGCTGCGTGGAGATCACCACCGCGTCGATGCGCACCGGCTTGCTGCCTTCGTACTGCACGCTGACCTGGCTCTTGCCGTCCGGCCGCAGATAGGTAAGGCCCTTGGCGCGGCGAACGTCACTCAGCTTGCGGGTGAGCTCATGCGCCATCTGAATGGGAAGCGGCATCAACTCCGGGGTCTCGTCGCAGGCGTAGCCGAACATCAGGCCTTGGTCGCCGGCGCCGCCCGTATCCACGCCCATGGCGATGTGGGGGCTCTGGCGCTGAATGACGTTGATGACGCCGCAGGTGTTGCCGTCATAGCCATAAGCGGCGTCGTCGAAGCCGATATCCTTGATCACCGAGCGGGCCAGATCCGGAACGTCAATGTAGGTCTTGGTCGTGATCTCGCCGGCGATCATGCAAAGCCCGGTCGTCACGAGCACCTCGCAAGCAACACGGCCCATCGGGTCGTCGGTGAGCACGGCATCGAGAACCGCGTCGGAAATCTGGTCGGCCATCTTGTCGGGGTGACCTTCGGTCACCGACTCCGACGTGAAAATACGATTCAATGCATCAGCCACAGAGGTTGATCTACTCCTGTCTAGTCTTTTCTAAAGCCAAACTCACAGTTTAGCGCAGAGAGTGAGCTTCGCTCCAGTGCTTGCTAGGCCGCGGCCACCTTGCCGCGCTTGCCGAACCACTGTACGAAGATCCAGCCGGCGCCCAGGCCGGCAACCAGCAATACAAACCAGAGCAGGTTTGACTTGACGGCGCGGATCAACAGATCCGGATCATCGAGCAGGCCCGGCTGCTGGCCGATCGTACGGGCGCCGAACCAGGCGAGAATGCCGCACCAGAGCGTGGAGCCGGCAAAGGTAATCACAAGAAACTTCAGAAAGGCCACGCGGATCAGGCCGGCAGGAAAGCCGATCAGATGCCGCACGACGGGCAAGAGCCGTGACAGAAAGATGCCGCCGAGGGCGAATTGCGCGAGCCAGCGTTCCGCCAAATCCAGTCTTTCCGGCGGCAAAAGCAGCCATTTTCCATAGCGCAACAAAAACGCCCGCCCCACCGTATAAGAGAAGAGATAGCAAAGAGCGGACCCGAAGGTCGAGCCGAGGCCACCGGCCAGAATCACCAGCCAGATATTCATCTGCCCCTGCTCGGCCCAATAGCCAGCCGGCGGCATGACGATCTCCGACGGTACGGGTACGATGGTCGACTCAAGCGCCATCATGAAAAAAATTCCCCAATAACCCATCTGCCGGGACCACTCAAACCACACCTTAATGAGCTCGTGAAGCATCCAAATCTATAATGACATCAGTCAGGAAGTACATGAGAATCATCCTTTGTTTTGCATTGGCGCTGACCGCGCTGGCACAAGCGCCGAAGACGGGCAAGGTGGATTTATTCCCCCTCGAGCAAGTCAAGCCGGGAATGAAAGCGACGGCCTGGACGGTTTTCGAGGGCCAGGAAGTGGAGCCCGTGCCGGTCGAGGTGATCGGCGTCTGGAAAAATGCCTGGGGGCCAAAGCAGGACATCATCCTGGCCAAGATGTTTGGCAAGGCGCTGCGCACCGGTGTGGCGGGTGGCATGTCGGGCTCGCCGGTTTATCTCGACGGCAA
The DNA here is from genome assembly GCA_019931185.1 of Bryobacter sp. CoA8 C33. Taxonomy (GTDB): domain Bacteria; phylum Acidobacteriota; class Terriglobia; order Bryobacterales; family Bryobacteraceae; genus Bryobacter. The sequence goes on along the minus strand of JAINDK010000097.1, from coordinate 15,097 downwards.
GCTGCTGGGGGCGGTCAGCCTGCGCATCAGCGTTTTTTCTCCCGATGCGATTTGCGGCATCACCCCGGCGGGGCTGATGCTTGAGATCAATGAATTCGATTCTTCCAAGCCGGCCGATGCCAAGACGCCGCGGACCGTGGCGGCCCGGGCCCGCCTTTCCGTGCCGGAAAACGTGCTCTCCGGGGCGCTGGTGCAGCCGATTGAAACGCCGTTGACTTTTTCCGGTTTTCACGAAAACGTGTTGCGCGAGTTCGGCGGCGCACTGCGGCAGATGGGCTTGCAGCCGGTGCTCGGTGGAGCGGCCGGCGCCAATTATGAAACCAAGCCGGCGGGGGATTGGAAGAACTCGCTGCAACCGGGCCAGCCGATCGTCGGAGTGCTTGTCTCCGGCGATATGAATATTTCCGGCCTCGGCACCGTGACTTATAACGACGGCCAGAAGGTGCTCGGCTTCGGCCATCCCTTCTTCAACATGGGGCCGGTGGACATGCCGATGGCCAAAGGCGAGATTCTGACCGTGCTCAGCTCCAGTTTTCAGCCGAACAAGGTGGGCAACGCCACCGAAATCGTAGGTGCGCTGCGGCAGGACCGGCACTCCGGCATCCAGGGGCTGCTGGGCGAACAGGCCGCCACCATCCCCGTTACGGTCAAGGTGAACAATCTGGCCGCCACGGGCGGCGCCGCGCGCACGAAAGACTATCGCTTCAATGTCTTTGTGAACCAGAAGTGGACGCCATTTCTGATGTCGATGACGCTGTTTAACGCAATCTCGGGCGCCAATGAATTCTCCGACGAGACGACCTACAAGCTCAACGGCCGCGTAGAGCTCGACGGGCTGCCGCCGATCGAGTTGGGCGGCATGGCCACGGTGAACGACGCCCCGCTGCCCCCGGCGATTGCCCTGGCCACCTGGTGGGGCGACAAGTTTAACCGCCTGTATGGCAACACGCTCGAGAACCCGAAGCTAAAGAGCGTCAACGTGACCGTGGATCTGATCCCCGAGCGGCGGGCGGCGACCGTCGAAAGCGCCTGGATGGAGAAGACCGACCTCGAGCCTGGAGAAGAGGTGAATCTGAAAGTGTTTGTCCAGCCTTATCGAGGGGAGCGCATTACCCGCAGCCTGAAGATCCGCATTCCACAAAATCTGACCCGGGGCGAGCACCGGGTCGTGCTGACCGATGCCGACACGCTCAACCGGGCGCCCTTGGTCGCCGGCAGCGCCAACCGCTTTATCGAACTGCAACAGACGGTGAACCTGATCAATGCCGAGCGGCTGAACACGCAACTTTATGCCGTGATTACGAGCGTTAAGCCGACCGTGTATCTCGACGACAAGAGCCTGACCAGCATTCCCGGCTCGGTGATGAATGTCCTGCAATCGGGCCGCGCGGCTACCAAGCCGATGCTGACACTGCTTGAGTCGTATACGGAGGCCGCCGCCATCCCGTTCGACTATGCCGTCAGCGGCAACTACTCTCTGCGCTTTACGGTGCGCTAAGGAAACCAACAAGAATGAATAAGAATGTTTTGGCCCTTGCCGGGCTTGCTCTAAGCGCCTGGGCCGTGGATACGCGCTATTGGTCGCAGGAAGGGCAGGCCGATTTTGAGAAGGGTACGGTCCGGAAGGTGGCGCTGCGCAACGACGGCCGGCTGACGCTTTCCCCGGCGATGCGCGAGTTGGGCGATGCCTCCCTGCCCTATCTGTTCGCGGCCGTGGCGGGCCCCAACGGCTCGATCTATGCCGCCGGTGGGCCGTCCGGCGCCCTGAGCCCGGTATTTGAGCTGGGCCGGGACGGCGCCTTGAAGAAGCTGGGCGAAGTGCCTGGGATGAATGTCTTTGCGCTTGCCACCGACCGGCAGGGGCGAGTTTACGCCGGATCCTCCCCGGACGGCAAGATTTACCGTCTCGCGCCGGGCGGCAAGGCCGAGGAGTTTTATGACCCCAAGGCCAAATACATCTGGGCCATGGCCTTTCTGGCCGGCGGCGATCTGCTGGTGGCTACGGGCGACAAGGGCGAGTTGCATCGCGTCAATGCGGCCGGGATGGGTAAGCTTTGGCTCAAGCTTGAGGAAGATCATGTTCGCTCGCTGCTGGTCGACGCCAAGGGCACGGTCTATATCGGAACGGATCCGAATGGCCTGATCGTCAAGGTGGACGGGCAGGGCAACCCCTTTGTTGTGCATCAGGCGGCGAAGAAAGAAGTGACGGCGCTCGCGGCGGGCCGGGATGGCTCGATCTACGCGGCCGTGATCGGCCAGAAGTTGGTGGGAGGGGTATCGATGGCGCCGCTGATGAGTCCGCCGGTCGTCGCCCCGCCTCCGCCGGCGCAGGGCGCCGCGGGCGCCAACCGGCCGGCCAGCGTGCCGGCGATGCCTCCTCCGGCGTCGGCCCCGGCTGTGCCGGGCGGCAGTGAAATCGTACAGATCGACAGCGACGGCGCCCCCCGGCGCATTTGGATGCATGAGCGGGATCTCGTTTATGCTCTCGCGCTCGACAGTCAGGATCGCCTGGTGGTGGGCAGCGGCAACAAAGGCAATCTTTACCGCATCGAGGGGGCTACCCGCGCGACGCTGCTCGGCAGCCTCGCCTCGACGCAGGTAACCGCACTGGTCCGCGCCGGTGACCGTTTGGTGGCCGTCACGGGCAATATCGGCAAGTTTCACGAACTCGGATCGGGCCTTGAGGCCTCCGGCAGCTATGAGAGTGAAGTGTTTGACGGTGCCGGCTTTACCCAGTGGGGCCGTGTTCATACCAAGGAGAGCCGGAACGGCGGCACGATTCGCATCGAGACCCGGAGCGGCAATCTCGACCGGCCGACGCAGATGTGGAGCCCCTGGACAGAACTGAAGGAAGGCCGTGTGGTCTCGCCGCCGGCTCGTTTTCTGCAATGGCGCGCCACGCTGTCCGGCGGTCAGGGCGAGGGGCCGGAGCTCACTCAGGTCGATATCGCCTATCTGCCGCGCAATGTCGCGCCCCGCGTCGAGGCGGTCGAGGCGACCCCGGCGAACTACCGCTTTCCCACGACAGGCGCCACGATCCTCCCCGCCGTGCAAACCATGACCTTGCCGCCCATCGGCAAGCCGTCCATGGCCCCGGCCGCCGCGGCGCAAAATGACGGCGCCAATTCCCCCTCACTCACTTACGCCCGGGGCATGATCGGGGCCCGCTGGCTCGCTCTCGATGACAACCAGGACACGCTCGAGTTTTCTCTCGAGATACGCGGCGCCGGCGAGCAGACCTGGAAGCCGCTCAAGGACAAGCTGCGGGAGCGCTACTATTCCTGGGACATGACGGGATTTGCCGACGGGCGCTATCAGCTGAAAGTGACGGCGACGGATGCCCCCGCCAATCCGCTCAATCAGGGCCTCAAGGCCGAGGCCGTCAGCACCCCGTTCCTGATCGACAACACGGCCCCGGTCATCAGTGAACTGGCTGCATCCCCGTCCGGCAATCGCTTCAGCCTGCGCTTCCGCGCCATTGATAAATGGAGCGTGGTGACGAAGGCCGAAGTGGCCCTCAATGGCGGCGACTGGCGGCTGGTAGAGCCCACCGTGCGTCTGGCCGACTCGAAAGAACTGGAATTTCAACTTCTGCTCGACCGGCCCGCCCCGGGTGAAGTCACCATCGCCGTGCGCCTCACCGATGAGTTCGACAACCAGAGCGTCGAAAAACTGACGCTGCGCTAGGCGCGGGAGGCGAGAATGCTTTGGGCCCGGGACAGGTCCTCGGGCCGCCCCACGTCCATCCAGTCCCCATCGAGGGCAAACAGCCGGAAGTGCCTCCCGTGCTCGATCGATTGCGCAATCGCTGAAGTCAACTCATACTCGCCGCGCGCGCTCAGCGGCGCCGCGCGCAGTTCGGCGAAAATAGCGGGCGTGAAGAGGTAGATGCCGGCCGAATTCCAGGGCGTCGTGGATGTGCCCCGGGGCGGTTTTTCGATGATGCGGAGCACGCGGCCCGCTTCATTCACGTAGATCGCCGCACCCTGCCAGGGGTCCTCGACATGGCGGGCGGCGAGCACGCCATCGCTGCCGGCAAAGGCATCGCGCATGCCGGCATAGTGGTGCGGTTCGGCCAGGATGTCGCCGAAGGTGAGAAAGAAGGGGTCGTCTCCGGCCCAATCCTCGGCCAGCAGCGCGGCCTTGGCCGTACCGTTGACTTCCGTCTGGCGGCGGAAGCTCACCGGGAGCCCATGGCTCCGCGCTGCCGCCTCCATTTGTTCCGCCAGATAGCCGGTGACGATCAGCGCCTCGCTTACTCCCGCCGCCGCAATGCGATCGAGAATGTGATGCAGCATCGGGCGGCCGTTCAAATCGAGCAGCGGCTTGGGCGTCGAGCGTGTCAACTCCCCCATGCGCGTACCGCGGCCCGCGGCCAGGATAACGGCTTTTTTCATGGAATGTCCTCGAAGGTAATGGTCGAGGCAGCGTCGAACTTGCGGTAGCCGGAATGGATGTGCATCTGCCGCCCCCGTCTCTTCCCAATTTGAAAATCGATGATGAGCTTTTCGAGAAAGCCCTCGGAATTGTAATAAAGCCGTGCCACCGTGCCCGGGCTCAATTCACTTCCCGGGCCGGTCACCTCGACGGCGTGAATGTGTAGCCGGTGCGTGTCGGGATCGAAATGAAGCCGGTGCAAATACGGATTGCCCTCCCGTGGCCGCGCCAGCAGCTTATTGTCCTCAATCGACAGATCATGTGTCGACTCGAGCTTACGGATCTCGCCGAAGCGCATCGTGTAGATCCTCGTCGGGACGGTGAGGCCGCGGGCGAAGCGGCGCATCGCCCGCAACACGACGGCGCGCTCCTTGTCCGGCAGCGGCTTGCCTTGTCGCGCCACCAAGCGGCGAAACGCCTTGCCGTTCACCCGCACCACTTCATACTCCTCGGTCCTGCCGTTGTTGTAGGCAACGTTCTCCCGGTGCGTGTATTGTTCACGGACCTTGTTCATCGCCTCCTCGGCGCCAACGATCAGGCGGAGCACCTCAAGGGCCGTTAGGATCAACATCGCTCCTTCCAGTTTGCCTCCTCGCGAGGCGAACGTATACTAACGGGATGCCTTCTCCGCTCCGCTGGTGGGTGCTGACGCTGCTGTTTTTGGGCACCACGGTGAATTACCTCGACCGGATCATTCTCGGCATTCTGCTGCCGGAGATCCGCAAGGAGATTCCTTTGAGCGATGTGCTTTACGGGCAAATCTCGAGCGCCTTTCAGTTGTCCTACACGATCGGATTTCTGCTGGCCGGCAAGTTCATCGATATGGTCGGCACGCGGCTGGGCTACGCGGGGGCAATTCTATGGTGGAGTCTCGCGGCGACAGCCCACAGCTTCATTCGCAACCCCTTTACCTTTGCCGTCTGCCGGGCTCTGCTCGGGGTCGGCGAAGCCGGTAATTTTCCGGCGGCCATCAAGAGCGTCAGCGAGTGGTTTCCGAAAAAAGACCGGGCTTTGGCCACCGGTATTTTCAATGCCGGCACGAACGTCGCGACCATGATCGGCCCGGGGATATTCTGGTGGATGACTTCGCTCTACGGCTGGCGGACCTGTTTTCTGATCACTGCCGCCAGCGGATTCCTGGTGCTCGTGCTCTGGTTTTTCACCCGCCAGACACCGCCGCCGCAGGACGACGACGGCCCGGGCGGTGAAAAACTGAGTTGGGGGCAAGTGGCCCGCTACCGGGAAACCTGGGGTTTCGCCTTGGCGAAGTTCTTCTCCGATCCCGTCTGGTGGTTCTACCTATTCTGGTTACCGCCTTACTTCTATGACGTGCGGCACTTTGACATGAAGCAGGTCTCCTGGGCCTTTCCCTTCATCTATTTGATGGCCGACATCGGCAGCGTGGCGGGAGGCTGGATCTCCGGCTATTTCCTCCGCCAGGGCTGGACCGTGGCGCGGGCGCGCAAGGTGTCGATGGGGATCTTCGCCGGTTGCATGCCGGTGGCGGCCACCAGCGTGTTGTTTGAAAATCCATTTGTCGCCATCGGCCTGATTAGCTTGGCCACGGCGGCCCACCAGGGCTGGTCGGCGAACTTGTATACAACCGTATCGGACGTATTTCCCAAGAGCGCCGTGGCATCGGCGACCGGAATCGGCGCGAGCGTCGGTGGCCTGGGTGGAGTGATTTTTTCCACTCTCCTGCCCGGCTACATAGTCACCTACTTCGGCTACGGGCCGATGTTCTTTATAATGGGCGGCTTTCACCTCACCGGGCTACTTTGCCTGCACCGGTTGATGGGCTCACTCAAGCCCATAGTTCGGTGACGGGGCCGTAGACGTCCTCGTGGGCGTAGGGAGTATATTCAAAGCCGCGGCCAAAGGGGTCGTCATAGCGAATGCTAGTGTAGTTGATTCCCAGCGCGGAATAGATTGTCGCTTCGATATCCTCGGGGCGCACATCGCGATCACGAAGCCAGCCGAATTCCGTCGAGGCGCTGCCGGTGGCGTTCGTGGTTCCAAGGGGCTTTCCGCCGCGGATGCCGGCGCCGGCAAGGAAGCAGAACTGCTGAACATAGTGATCCCGGCCCTGGGCCGCCGACAAGGGCCCGACGGTGCGGCCGAATTCCCCGGCCATTACAATCAGGGTATCGTTGAAGAGTCCGTTCGACTTCAGGTCCGTGAGCAACTGCGCCAAGGCGCTGTCGAGTGTCCGTACCCGGTTGGGTAGAGCATTTTCCTGGTAGATGTTTGCGTGATCATCCCACCCGCCGGACGTAATCTGTATGAATCGCGTGCCGGCGTTGGCCCGCAACACCTTCAGTGCCGTTAGGCAGCAATCGCCGATGGCCGAGTTCCCGTAAGGAGCGCGTTCGGCCGCCGTGTACTGAAAGGCCTGTTCCACCAACGGGTTGTAGGTCATGTCGCGGGCGGCCTGGTAGAAAGCAGCCATGTCTTGCATCTGCCGCCCATAGGGGGAATTGAGGCGATTGGTGGCATCCAGTTGCATGAGCAGGTTGTAGCGGTTCTCGAAGCGTGTCTGCCCATCAGGGTTCGTGGTGTTGCGCAATCCGCTGGTCGCCGGCGCCGTCCTGAACGGAGCGTAGGTCGAGGCCAGATAGCCGGACCCGACGGCCTGGTTCGAGTTGAGCGCGAGAAAGGTCGGCAGCACATCGCTGGGTTTGCGCTCCGCCTCTTTTTCCACTGCGACAATCGAGCCGATGTTCGGGGCAATATCGCCCAGAGCAGCCGCGGGATTACGGCCGATCTGCGCCCAGATCTGGGCCAGATTGTGCACCAGCGCCCAGGAGCGCATCGAGCGAATCACACGGAAATCACTGGTCATGCCGGACAGCCGAGGCATGATGCCCGTGGGCAGAATCATGCCGTTGACCGTCTCTGGCTTGAAGAGCGCAGTGGGCGTTACCTCCGGCACGATCTTCAGATCGAAGGTATCGACGTGCGATGGGGCGCCGCTGAGCAGAATAAAGATGCAGTTCTTTGCTTTGTTGAGCAGCGGCACGTTCAGCTTGTCGATCCGCACCTGTGACTGCGCCTGTGCCCGCCTGGCCAGCCAGGCGTGGCCCAGCCCCGCCGCCGCGATCTGCAGGAAATTGCGCCGGTTGGGAAACTTCTTGATCAACTGAAGGAATTTCTCGTTCTGCGACATGACCCCTCCCCTAGTAGTTGTAAATAAAATCAACCTTGTTGTATAGCGACCACAGCAGGTCTTCCCCGCGTTGCAGCCGCGTCGTGCCCGTTGTGCCGCGTAGTGTGTCGACCGCGACGGCCGTCTCCTGCTCGGTCGGATAGCGGGAAAGAACGGTCAGATAGAGCTGGTTCACCAATTGGTTGTCCGCCATGTTCAAGTGGCGGTTGAGCAGGCTCTGCTGTCCGCCCGTATTCGATGAGCGGATGCGCGTCATTACGAAGGCGTCGTTCATCAGATTGAGCGCCTGCAGGATCGAGCCGTCTGCCCTGCGCTCGGTGTCCAGACGGTTGCCGCGGCCAAAGCTGTTCAAAAACGCCGCAACCACGCCGTTGTCCGGCAGCGTGCCGGTCTCCGGCAGTTGCATGGCGAAGCGTACCGGACGCGAAGTGCGCGGCGCGTACAAGGGCGCAATTGGCTCGGCATAAGCGTAGGCGGGCAGGATGCCGGAGGAGGTCGCAATCGCATCGTGGATTTCCTCGGCCATCAGGCGGCGAACCAATTTCCGGGCAAAAAGCGCTTCATTCAAAGGATTCCAACTGCCCGCGTAGCGCGAACTCAACTGGTAAGTCTCACTGGTGGCAATTGTGCGCATCAGCCATTTCAGATCGAAATTGTTCCGCCGCAACTGGTCCGCTAAGTTGTTCAGCAGCGTGGCGTTGGAAGGCTGCAGCGTCCATTCCCCCGAGGCGGGCGGGTTGTCGGGGTCGAGCCGGTCCGGATCAAACTGATCGAGCGGCTCAACCAGGCCGCGGCCCATCAAGGCGCCCCAAACGTAGTTCACCGTCGCCCGCGCGAACTGAAAATCACTGGTTACCGCGCGTGCCAGAGCGTCGCGGCTGTTCTCTCCGTTAGCCGGAGTGGCGCCGCCGAACATATAGCGTGGCCGCACGCTCGTGCCTAGACCGTCGACCGGTGTCCGCGCCGGACGGTTGCCCGTCGTCGTATTCAGCATGTAGTCGGTGCGACCGTTATCGTGCAGGGCGAAGTAACGCAGGACCGGGTCGGCTTGCGGGTCTGGCCGGATGGGCTGCATCACCAGACGGGCGAAAAAGCTCGACATGCCCCAGGCGTCTGACCGGCGCGCATTCTTCCCCCACAGGCTCAATTCATCGAGATGTCCCCGCCCGTTGTGGCACATCACGCAATTGAAATGGCTGATACCGAGAAATGTCGAGACCACGTCCACTGCCATCTGGTCGTAGTCGTCCTGTGTCGGCCCACCCCTCGTATCCGATCCGATCAACCAGTTGCCCGAGCCGTCCTCGAATGTATTCTGCGAACGTGAGGCGATCAGTTCCGTCGCCATCTGGTTATAGGGCTTATTTGCTTCGAGTGAGGCCTTGATCCAGCTAAAAAACGCATTGCGGCCGGCATCGAAGCGCGGCGTTACATCCGAATTTCTCGAGTTGCGGTATAGGTCGCCAAAGTACATCGTCCACTTGTCGACCCACTCCGGCGTGTTCAGCAACTGGTTGATTAGCTCAGCCCGTTTGTTCGGGTTTTGACTGCCCGTAAACTGGATCAAAGCCTCATAGGTGGGAATACGGCCCGTGAGATCGAGCGTCACCCGGCGGGCAAACTCAAAATCATTACTTTTCTCCGCCGGCGGGATGTTACGCTTCTGCAGCTCACTGAAAATTTCCACATCGATCGGGTTGCCGGAAGCCAAATTCAGCAGGTCCCGCGTGCTCGAGCCACCGGGTGTCAAAGAGGTGGGGGTCATCCGTGTTACGTCTTCCGTCAGCCGCGAGCGCCAATAACGGTCCCGGCTTTCGCGGGCGTATTCTTCCCGCTCACCGCCAAAAAAACTGCATTCCGAATGATTTTCGAATTCGATAGCATCTTGTTGCTGGGCGCTCAGCAGAAGGGCGATGAGACCAGCGGTGCCCATAGAGCAGATCAGTTTAACGTGTTTCATATCGGACCCTGTGATTACTCTAACCCGGCAAAAATAGAAAGTTGCGAGGCCTAAAGCAATTTCTGGTAATGCCTCAGGTCGCAACCGGGGAGAGAATAGGGTGGTCGGTGAAGGTTCGTAATTTTTTTGCTCCCGGGGGCATCCTGTCGCAGGTGCACCCGAAATATGAATACCGGGCGGGACAACTCGAGATGGCCGAGGCGGTGGCCGAGGCAATCGAGCAGCACCGGCATTTGATCGTCGAAGCCGGCACCGGTACGGGCAAGACAATGGCCTACTTGATTCCAGCGATCCTCAGCGGAAAACGCGTGATTGTCTCCACCGGCACGAAGAATTTGCAGGAACAGCTCTTCTTCAAGGACGTGCCGCTGGTGGAACGCGTGTTCGGCCGGGACTTGCGTGTCACGTATATGAAAGGACGGGCCAACTACGCCTGCCGGGCAAAAGTGGATGAGGCGGCGCGCTCAGAGACGGCCTGGCTCGAGGGGATGGAAGAGGTCTCGGACTTTCGCCTGATTCGCGACTGGATGCCGCACACCGAGATGGGCGATCGCAGTGAGCTGAAGACCCTCGCCGAGCCAAGCGCCGTCTGGTCGAAGCTCGATGCCCGCCGGGAGCGCTGCACGGGCCAGAAGTGCGCCTACTTCGACAATTGCTTTGTGACGGCGATGATGCGGCGGGCGGCCGACTCAGACCTGATCATTGTCAACCACCACCTTTTCTTTGCCGACCTGGCCGTCAAGCAGGAAGAATTCGGTGGCATCCTGCCGCGCTACGACGCCGTGATCTTCGACGAGGCGCACGAGATCGAGGATGTGGCCGGGCAATACTTTGGCGCCTCCGTGTCGAATTTGCAATTGCAGGATCTGGCCCGGGACATCCTCGATCTGGCCCGGCGCAAGGACTTCGCAACCGTCTCCTTCGAGGAAATCGTCCGCAGCGTGCTGGGGGCGGCGGAACGGTTTTTCGCCTTATTCGGGGAAAGCGAAGGGCGGCAAAGCTTTCGTGATCATTCCCGGTTTCTTGAAACCTGGGGCAGTGAATACCGCGGTGTGCTGACGGGTCTGGAGATGCTGGCGACGCAGTTACAGCTGATGGAGGGCGCCGTCGAGGAGACAATTCCGCTGCACCGCCGCACGACGGCAATCTCCGAGGGCCTGCGCGGCTATCTGGAAAATGTCGATGCCCGGCTGGTCTATTGGGTGGAGCGCCGCGGCCGCGGCGTCTATCTGCAGGCAACGCCCATCGATGTCTCTGGCATCCTAGGCGAGAAGCTCTTCGCCGAAGTTCCGGCGGTCGTGCTGACCTCGGCGACCCTTGCCGTCGCCGGGGATTTCGACTTTCTCAAACAGCGGCTGGGCCTTGAGTCGGCGCGAAGCCTGATCGTCGACTCGCCTTTTGACTTCCCCCGGCAGGCCCTGCTCTACGTACCTCAACACCTGCCCGACCCCCGCCAGCCGGGCTTTGCCGCCCTCGCCGCGCGGGAAATTGCCGAATTGCTCGAGCTCAGCAAGGGGCGGGCCTTTTGCCTGTTCACCAGCTACCAACAGATGAAAGCGGTCCATGAGCGTGTGCGTAACGCCGTCGATTTCCCCTTGCTGCTGCAGGGCAGCAAGCCGCGCAACGCTTTGCTTGAAGAATTCCGCTCCACTCCAGGGGCTGTGCTGTTCGCCACCAGTTCCTTCTGGCAGGGTGTCGATGTACAGGGCGACCAGCTCAGCTTGGTTGTGATCGACCGGCTGCCCTTTGCCGTGCCGACTGACCCGGTCGTCGAGGCACGCTCCCGCCAAGTGGAAAGCACGGGAGGCCAGGCCTTTTTCGATTACCAGATTCCCCAGGCGGCCATTGCTCTCAAGCAGGGCTTCGGCCGCTTGATTCGCTCGAAAACCGACCGCGGCGTCCTCTGCCTGCTCGATGTCCGTGTAACCAAAGCCCGCTACGGGCAGATCTTTTTCGATTCCCTGCCCGACTACGGTTTTGCCACCGAGCGCAGCCAAGTGGCACAATTTCTCTCCGGAACATCCTCTCCGAAGAATGATTTGCGGACTCGAATTTGACAAGCCGGGGGAAATTTCGCTATCTTGGATAAGTTTGGCGAGTAGTGCTTCTGCTCCTGTGCTACCCGACCCCTGCTGAATCTGCCCTTGAGAAGAAGCACGAAGGGGGTTGCCGGCCAGGGGCCGGCCCCGCTACCGGGCCGTACCGGTTTGGTTCCCATCAAACTGCGCGACGGTGATCCGGCAAGGGCTAGTCCAGAACCTTCATATCGCAAGTTGTTGATTTCTCATTACTTGCAACGCCCATTCGTGTGGTATCAGTCTAAGAATTTCTTGAAGCGTTTGAGCGCGCCCGCGTGCTTGAGCGCAAAAACGTTGAGAGGGTAATTTTTCGTGCCAACGTTCAATCAACTTGTGCGCAAAGGCCGCACGCCGATTAACTACAAGACCGCCAGCCCGGCCTTGCAGGCGTGCCCGCAACGGCGTGGCGTCTGCACCCGTGTCTACACGACAACGCCGAAAAAACCGAACTCGGCGCTGCGCAAAGTGGCTCGTGTCCGGCTGACCAACGGGATCGAAGTGACTACGTATATCCCTGGTGAAGGCCACAACCTGCAGGAGCACTCGATTGTGCTGATTCGCGGCGGTCGTGTGAAAGACCTCCCCGGTGTGCGCTATCACGTGGTCCGCGGCACGCTCGATACCGGTGGCGTACAGAACCGCAAACAGAGCCGCTCGAAGTACGGCGCGAAGCGGCCGAAGTCGTAAGAGTAAGGACGATCGAGGATTTTTTATGGCAAGACGTCGTAGAGCTGAAGTTCGCGAAGTAGGGGCCGATCCGGTCTACAACTCGACCCTGGCGACCAAGTTCATCAACAGCATGATGTGGGACGGCAAGAAGAACACCGCGCAACGGATTTTCTATTCCTCGCTCACCCTGTTGTCCGAACGCGCCCAGGATGATGCGCTCAAGGTGTTTAAGAAAGCGGTCGAAAATTGCAAGCCGCTGCTCGAGGTCAAGACGCGCCGCGTCGGTGGCGCCAACTATCAGGTGCCGATCGAGGTTCCGCAGAACCGCCGCACGTCGCTGGCCATCCGCTGGATCCTGTCCAATGCCCGTGGCCGGGCCGAAAAAGGCATGATCGAAAAGCTGGCCAATGAGTTGAACGACGCGGCCAACCTCCGCGGTGGCGCAATTAAGAAAAAAGACGACGTCCACCGCATGGCCGAAGCCAACAAAGCCTTCGCCCACTATCGTTGGTAGAAATTAAGGGGAATCGAAAAACAAGCTTTATGCCTCGTACCGTACCGCTAGAGAAAATGCGCAATATCGGCATCATGGCCCACATCGATGCTGGTAAAACGACGACTACGGAACGCATTCTTTACTACACCGGCCGGTCTTACAAGATCGGGGAAGTCCACGAAGGGACGGCCACGATGGACTGGATGGCTCAGGAGCAGGAGCGCGGGATCACGATTACCTCGGCGGCTACCACCTGCGCTTGGAACGGGATTCAGATCAATATCATCGATACCCCGGGCCACGTCGACTTCACCGCTGAGGTCGAGCGCAGCCTCCGCGTGCTCGATGGAGCGGTTGCCGTGTTTGATTCCGTCGCCGGCGTGCAGCCGCAGACGGAAACCGTCTGGCGTCAGGCTGATAAATACCAAGTGCCGCGCATCTGCTTCGTCAACAAGATGGACCGCATCGGTGCGGACTTTTATAAGTCTGTCCAGACGATGATCGATCGTCTGGGTTGCCGTCCGGTCGCGATCCAGATTCCGGTTGGGGCTGAAGATCAGTTCAAGGGCATCGTCGACCTGATTACGATGAAGGCGCGATTGTGGAAGGAAGAAACCCTCGGCGCCAAGTACGACGACGTGGAAATCCCGGCCGACTTGGTTGAGCTTGCAAGCGAATATCGCGACAAGATGCTCGAGGTGATCTCCGAGGCCGACGACGCGCTGATGGAAAAATACCTGAACGGCGAAACGCCGTCGGAATCCGAAATCCGCGCGGCCATTCGCAAGGGCACCATTGCCCAGCAGTTCTTCCCTGTGATTTGTGGCTCGGCGTTCAAGAACAAGGGCGTGCAGAATATGCTCGACTCGGTGGTGGAGTTTCTCCCGTCTCCGCTCGACATCCCCCCGGTCAAGGGCGTGGACTTTGACCACCGCGACGTCGAAGTGATTCGCAAGGCCGACGATGCCGAGCCCTTTTCGGCGCTGATCTTTAAGATCATGACTGACCCGTTTGTCGGCCAGTTGAGCTTCCTCCGCGTTTATTCCGGCAAGCTACTCTCGGGCGACTCCGTATTGAACGTTTCCAAGAACAAGACTGAGCGCATCGGCCGCCTGGTGAAGATGCACGCCAACAAGCGCGAAGAAATTCAGGAAATCCTGGCTGGCGACATCTGCGCCGCCGTGGGCTTGAAGACGGTCATCACCGGCGACACGATTTGCGACCCGGGCAAGCCCGTTATCCTCGAATCGATCGACTTTCCCGAGCCCGTTATTCAGCTCGCCATCGAGCCGAAGACGAAGACCGACCAGGAAAAAATGGGCATGGCGATTGCCAAGCTCGTCGCCGAAGACCCCACGCTGCGCGTCAATACCGACCCGGAGACAAACCAGACGATCCTGGCCGGCATGGGCGAATTGCATTTGGAAATCATTGTCGACCGCATGAAGCGTGAATTTGGTGTGGAAGCGAACGTCGGTAAGCCCCAAGTCGCCTATCGCGAATCGATCCGTCAGGCCGCACAAGGTGAAGAAAAGTACTCGAAGCAGACCGGTGGGCGCGGCCAGTACGGCCACTGCAAGCTGAAGATCGAGCCGCTCGAAACCGGAACCGGCTTCCAGTTCGTCAGCGAAATCGTCGGTGGTTCGATTCCGAAAGAATACATTCCGGCCATCCAAAAAGGCGTCGTCGAGCGTCTCGAGATGGGTATCATCGCTGGCTTCCCGATGTCAGACATCAAAGTAATTGTCTATGACGGCAGCTATCACGAAGTCGACTCAAGCGAAATGGCGTTTAAGATCGCCGGCTCGCTCGCTCTGCAGGACGCCGTCAAGAAGGCCCGGCCTGTTTTGATGGAGCCGGTAATGAAGGTGGAAGTGGTGGTGCCGGACGACTACATGGGCCCGGTAAATGGCGATCTTATCAGCCGCCGCGGCCAGCTACAGGGCACCGAAAAGCAAGGTACGACAACGATCATCAATGCAATGGTGCCGCTGTCGGAAATGTTTGGCTATGCGACCGATCTGCGTTCGAAGACGCAGGGCCGCGGAGCGTTCACGATGCACTTCGGCAAATATGAAGACCTGCCGAAGAATCTCGCGGACGAAATCATCGCGAAATCCAAAGGCAATCAGCGTTAAACAGGAGCACGGAAATGGCGAAAGAGAAATTTGACCGTAGTAAGCCGCACGTCAACGTAGGAACGATCGGGCACATCGACCACGGAAAGACGACGCTGACGGCAGCGATCACGAAGGTGTTGTCCAAGCACAACCCGAAGAACACGTTCCGGA